>NZ_CADDZT010000050.1:0-1598 GCF_902812655.1 Candidatus Frankia meridionalis
TCTCCGGATGGGTCGTCTGAATGAAGGCTTCGGCTTTGCCGCAGGGGGGCTTGTTTCGCCAAGAGCACCGTGCTTACGGCCTTCTGGCGGCGTTCCACTAAACTGATCAGAGTTGACCCCGACTGGGAGGTTAAGGTGCGCGAAGTCGAAGTCAAGTTTTCCGTAACCGACTTGGAGGCGCTGCTTTGTGCTATCAGGACGACGGGTATTCACCTGGGTGAGCCGGTGTACCAGGATGACCAGGCCTTTGCCCCGATCGGGTGGGCCTTCGGGGACAGCAAGCTCGGGGTGTCATTCCTGCGGCTGCGCACAGTGGAAGGCCGCCACTGGTTCGCCCTCAAGCAGCCGGACGCCAATGCCCAGGACTGCTTGGAGTACGAGACGGAGGTTGCTGACCGCCAGCAAATGCACGAAGCAATTTTGCGCATGGGCTACTGGGCCACGGTGCGCGTGGCGAAGTCCCGGCGGACCGGCCGGCGCGGTGAAGTGTCGCTGTGCCTGGATGAGCTGGAAGGGGTCGGGACCTTCCTGGAGTTGGAGCGCATGGTGTCCGACGAGGAGCCGGCCGCCGCCGTCCAAGACGAGCTGGCGGCCTTCGTGGCGTCGCTGGGGATTGAGGCCGTACGCACCGCTGAGACGTACGACTCCTTGGTACGGGCTGCTCAGGGGGGAGCCGTCCGGGTGCCCTCCAGCCGGGAGAGCACAGACGCCGCCAGCAGGGCGGCCACTTCCTCCCCCGTCTGAGTCCCGATGTCGTGGCACAAAACGGCGTAGCCGGCGGCCTCAAGGTCGGCGGCTATGGCGCGGTATGCGTCTGCTTCGGCTACACCGGCTTCGGGGCCGCCGCGGTGGAACCGGCTGTAGAGGCCGCGCTGGGCCGCCCGCTCACGGGAGCGGACAGGGTCGCCAGTGAGGATGACCGTCAGATCGGGCCGGTCGGCGGCCGCCGCCAGCGTCCACAGGAAATCGGCGGGCACGCCGTCGAGGCCCTGAAGCACCAGGGAGGACGCCACATAGCGGTCGCACACCACGACGGTGCCGGTCGCCAGCGCCGGGCGGATCTCCATCTCAAGATGCTGGTAGCGGTCGGCCGCCACCAGGCAGGCCAGGGTGATCCCCTGGTAGTCGTCGGTGCCGAAGCGGGTCAGGCTGCCCAGGGGGCTGGCGGTCGGTTCCTTGGTTGCCAGCACCGGCAGCCCGGCTCCGGCGAGTTGCCGGGCCAGGGCCGCCGTAACCGTACTCTTGCCGATGCCACTTGGCCCGTCGATGGCGAGGAAGAAGCCGGTGGTCATCGGCGGACACTGGAGCGGGCGTGCTGCTCACGGGACAGCTCCACCAAGGCGGCCCGCACCTCGTCCACGGTGGCTTCGCCGAACTGAAGGTTCACGGAGAAGTTGAACTCGTCCCGGCCGCGCATGGCCTCGTCGAGCCCGCCTTCGGTGAGATCGACGGCGGTGTAGGCCAGCAGCTGCGCGGGCTGGTAGCGGCCGGTGGCCACGATGCGGTCCCACTCCGGGGTTCCCGGATACGGGCGGAACTCGAAGACGGAGGCCCGGAAGTTTCCCGGCTGGCTGTCTGCCACCTCCCACAGCTGGCGG
>NZ_CADDZT010000050.1:1968-4046 GCF_902812655.1 Candidatus Frankia meridionalis
CGATGATGCCGGCGGGCGTGCGGGTGCGGATGGTGATGTCCGGGTTGGCGCTGACGGCGGCGCCGCAGAACGAGCAGTCGTAGGGGCACCCGCGGGCACCGACCATGTTGGCCTCGACTCGGCCGTCTGGCGCCTTGTACGGGTCGCCCACCAAAAACCGGCGGTCGACGAAGGGCAAGCGATCCACATCCGGGGCCAGGTGGTGGCCCGCGCCCGGACGGCCGCCGGTGACGGGCTGGCGAAGGATTGGGTCGAGCCACATCACGCCGGGCAGATCGGCCCGGGAGCGCTTGTCCTGCAAGAGCTCTGCCACACGGGTTTCGCCCTCGCCAAGCACCAGGGCCTCCAGTGCCCCGAAGCGGGGGTCGGTGATGATGGCGGCGGGCATGGCCTTGGCCTGGTGGCCCCCGACCATAACCATGATGTCCCGGTCCAGGCCGGCGGCGATTTCGGCGCTCACTTCGTAGGTGGGGGCCAGGAGGTTGAAGCCGGCCCAGCGCGGCCCGAGCCGGTTCACTAGTTGATAGGTCTCTTTGATACCAAGCCCCAAGGCTTCGGCGTCAAGTACGCCGACGTTGAAGCCCTGGGCGCTAGCGAAGGTCGCGATATAGGCCATGCCCAGCACCGGCAGGGTAAAGTCGTTAACCCGTGGGCGCAAGCCGTAATCACGCAAGGGGGCGTTGATAAAAACGGCGTCGAGCGGGCGGTTCAGGTCGGCACCGCGAACGGCGCCGTCATCCGATGTCTCCATTTAGAGATCCCCAAGCAAGGGTCAGGAGGGTCAAAGTCGACAGGTGTTCCCCCGCCAAGTGCCGCCACTGGGCGCCGAAGGCACGCTCATTGTGAAACCAGTGGTGAGCCGGGGCAGCCCGCCCCGCCCAGGTGCGTACGGCTAGATCGGCGTAGGGGTACAGGTCCCAAGTATTGGTGTAGTCGGCAACAGCGGCGCCGGCCGTCCAGGGGCCAATGCGCTGGACGCTTTGCAATTCGTCGATGAGGGCCGGCAGGGACAGGCGCTTCCAGTTTTCGCCATGGGCCAGGTAGGCCGTGGCGGCGGCCCGCAGCGCTGCCCGCTTGAAGGCAAGCCCCAGCTCACCGTATTGCTCGTCGTCCAGCTCAAGGATTTTTTCTGGGCTCGGAAACAGGCCGTAGGTATCGCCGTCTGGCAGCGGCACCTGCTCGCCGTGGACGGCGCACAGCTCGCGGTAGAGCTTCTTGGACTGGCCTGCCCGGATGACCTGACGCAAGATCGCGGTAGCCAATGCCTCCCACAGGGATGGGTTGCGGAAGCGTCCCACCACCCCGAGGCCATCCAGCTCCTTCGCCAGCTGCGGCACCTCGCCCGCCGCGCCGTCCGGCATTCCGAAAAGATCCGCCGGGGGCTCCGCCGCGTCGCCGCCCAGTGCCGAGAGCGTGAGGTTGCCCCCGTGAACCTCCGCCAGGACCGGCCCGCCGGACAAGGCAAATACCCGGCGTACCCCATCTCCTGCGGGAAGCCAGGCGGGATATTCAGTCATCCAGCGGTCTGCGGCAAACGGCATGAGAAAACTCCGGGTGTACGGCATTATGGGTCGAGAACGTAAATGCTAGTATCTCACGGCGTCGCTCCGGGGTAGGCGGCTGTCCATGGCGCGCAGGCCATCGAGCACCCGTTTCAGTACGGCCATGTCATCGAAAACCAACCCAGGATTGGCGCGTGCAACCGTGGGCCGGCGGTGCGGTAGTAGTGGGCCCGGCTCCTCGGCTTCGGGCGGCCCCGGTGCCTCAATCTGGCACCAGGTCACTTTGCCGACTCCGGTGGGCGACGGGTAGTAGGCTGCCGCAAGGCTCAAGGCTTCGACGATATGAAGACCCCGGCCGCTCTCACCGTCAAGATATTGAACCTGTAGCTCCGGCGGCTTCGGGTTGCAATCCCAGACTTCAATAATGAGGCTTCGCGCGGCCCAACTGATGCGCATGGATACAATAGACCTTGAGCTACCGCCCAAACTTTCCGCGGCCCGGACGGCATTGGTAGTGAGTTCTGAAATCAGAAGGGCCGTGGTGTCCGTAAGATCCGCGAGGCCCCAACCCTCCAG
>NZ_CADDZT010000050.1:4634-7065 GCF_902812655.1 Candidatus Frankia meridionalis
GGGGTGCCGTGCTGGCAGGGAGGTTCATGCCGGCCTCGGGGAGGGGGTGGCCGGCGAGACGGTGAGCACCCGGGCGCCCAACACCTCTATCTCCACTTCGATGGCCTGCCGGACGGCGGGCAACGGGGAGAGGTGATCGAGATTTGCCACCAGGACCCCGCAGGCTTCCGAGCGCATGACGGCTTCGAGCAGGACCGTGAGGCCTGGGCGGACGATGCGCCCCGGCGGTATGGAGCGGTCGACAAAAATTTCGGCCAGGGCCAGGGCCAGGCCCTCGGCCTGCGCGTGGGCGGTGAGCTGGTCGTAGAGGCGATCGATCTCGGCTTCGTCGGCGTGTTCGGAGCTGATGTAGCCGTACACCGTCCGCGCCGACTGGCGCTCCGCCGATGACGGCGGGCGGCCGTTCATGAGGCGGTGAAGCGGGTGGCGGACCGGCCGCTCGGAATGAACCCTGGCCAGGTGAGGAAGGCCCGGCGGGACAGGCTGGCGGCAGGGGTGCAGCGCTGCCGGGCCAGCATCCGCCGCACCTCGCCGTGCAACCGGCGCAGTTCCGCGGTGACGGCCTCGGTTCGCTCTTCCAGGGCCGCCTGCTGCACAGCGGTGGTAGGCAGGTCGCCCGCGTCGCAAGCGAGGACGACGCCGGCCGCTTCCAGCCGTCCCAGCGCGGCACCGAGCCCTTCGGCGATGAGCCGCAGCGCCGCGCTGCCCGGCGGTCCCACCCCGGAATCTTGCCTTCCGGTGTTTGCATCCACCGGTGCCTCCAATCCTGGCAGAAAAGATCCACTGATGTGGATGACGCCCGAGGCCGGGGAGCGGGGTCCTCAGGCCCGGCCCCGGGCGCCTGGGTTCTCAGCGTGAGCGGACGGGACGGATACGGCCATGCCGGGCCATGTATGACGGCTATACGTTTCGCCGCCGGTTCCCCACCTGGCGTAACCAATGCCCCTTTACACTGCTGCCGAGCGCACTGGGACGACCACGAACGGGGGCAGTCGGGGGACATGGACGGGGCATCAGGCCGGTACTGCCGCTCCTGCGGGAGCCGCCTGGCCCGCGACAACGCAGCCGGGTCCTGTGCCCCTTGCCAGCGCAAACAGGAGCAGCTTCGCCTTCAGGCCCCGGTGGTGCCCGATCACTTCTGGCAGACCGACGAGCTACGCGACGCCCTGGCAAGCTGGCACATCGGCCGGGTGATCGCCGCCTACCGGCGCAACCCTTGGCACGGCCGGGTGCTGTCGCAGGAACTGGTCGGCGGCTGGGCCGACATCTCCCAGGTGCAGCTATCCCGCATCGAGTCCGGCCCGCCCATCAAGGACTTGGACCGGCTCATGATGTGGGCCCGGACCTTGCGCATCCCCGCTCACCTGCTGTGGTTCCAGCTTCCCGAGCAGCGAACCACACCCATCGCGACAGCCCCGACGCCGCCGGCATCCGCGGGGCCAGACCTGCCCGCGCTGCTGGGCAGCCTGACGGCCGGGCGCCTCCCGCTGGCCGCCGGCGAGACGCGTAGCCCCACCATCGGGATTTCCGCCTTCGAGGGCATGACCACGGGCCAGAGCGCCGAACTGCTGTTGAAATTGTTCTTGCAACTTGACGATGAACTCGGCGGCGACAGCCTGTACCTACCGCTGTCCCGGTACGTGGCCCGGATGGCCGTGACGGTGGAGCAGGACCCCGGCGACGGGTTGCTCGCCTTCGGCCAGCTCGCCCAAATGACGGGATGGCTGGCACTGGACGCAGACCACCACGGGCAGGCCCGCCGTTATTTCACCACCACGATCTACGTGGCCCATGAGAGCGACGAACCAGGCCTGGCCGCCAGCGCCCTGGGCTACATGAGCCTTCAGGAGACTTACCGGGGGCGGCGGGGGCCGGCGCTGTCGCTCGCGCAAACGGCGCTGGCTTCCGGGACGGCCGGGCTCACGCCGCTAACGAAGACGATGCTGGGCACGCGGCTGGCCCGCGCCCAAGCCGGGGTCGGCGATCAGGAAGGCTGCCGGCGCACCCTCGACGCCGCCCGCACCGACTTCGAGCGTGCTGGCCACCGGGACGAGCCGCTGTGGGTGTCCTACGTCGACGAAGTAGAAATGGCCGCCCAGGAAGGCGCCTGCCTCCTCGAACTGGGCCAAACCGGCGAAGCCGCGTCGGCGCTGACCCGGGCGATTGGCCTACTTACCCAGCAGGCACCCCACCGCGTCCGAGACCGGGTGCACTACCTGTCGCGGCTGGCGAAGTGCCATCTGAAGGCGTGCGACGTTGAGCAGGCCTGCCAGACGGCGGCCGACGCTCTGGCCCTGAGCGAAGCCATCGGCTCGACACGGGTAGCCCTGCGTCTGAAGGAATTTGCGGACGGGCTTGAGTCCTTCGGCACCGTGCCCGCGGCGCGGGACTTCGGCGAGCGGTTCCGGCTGGCGACCGCCGGCCCCGGCAG
>NZ_CADDZT010000051.1:0-3216 GCF_902812655.1 Candidatus Frankia meridionalis
ACGATGACCAGGTGTGAGGACTGAGGACTGTCGCACCCAAACGGCAAGATGAGGCGCTGTGGGCGCCGAGTCGTACAAGGTTGAGATCGACTCGCATGCCCAGCGTGCCTTCCGGAAATTCCCCGGGGACGTTCAGAATCGTCTGACCCGGGTCATCCTCACGTTGGAGCACGCTCCCCGTCCGGTGGGCTGCAAGGCGGTGGTCGGCCGGCCGGGTCACTGGCGTATCCGGGTAGGCGACTACAGGATGATCTATACGGTGCGGGATGACGTGCTCGTGGTCTTGGTCGTGGAGGTCGGCCACCGCCGCGACGTCTACCGCGGCTGACCGTCAGAGCCAAGCCTCACAAGTACGAGACATCGCATGAGTCCTCGCACATGCTCCGATCGTACCCCAAGCTAGTTGAGGATCTTGTAAAGGTGCAGTCCGCCGTACGCAAGGGCGAAGAACCCGACCGCAAGAAGATCGCCGCGTGCGATCAGCTGAAACCCATGGTCGTGGCAGCGGCTGAACAAACCCCTGCGTGCCCGGTAGCACAGGCGGCCAGTCGTGCGGGTGGCCGCGCCGCATCGGGACAGCCAGTAGAGGCCCCCGACGACCGGCAGGACCACGACGCACACAAACAAGAAGATCATGATGGTTCTCCGGGTGCAGTCGGGGTGGCCGAGTCGCTGGCGCGTCCGCGCCGGGTCGTGGCGGGAGTACGCGCGGCACGGGGCAGGATGCGGTCGCCAGCCATCCAGCGCGCCAGGAGCACCCGATCGATCATCTGGATGCGGTGGCGTTGCCCGAACTCGAGGGCGGCGGTGGTGAACCGGCCGGAGGTGACGAACAGGGCGATGTCGGCGCGGTGGTCACTCCAGGCGCAGCCGTTGAAGTCGCGGACCGCAGCGGGACCGACCGCGCGGGTGGGGTAGTGCTTGCACTGCACGGCGATCCGGGCCATGCGCGAGGTGCGGGCGAGGACGTCCACCCCTCCGTCGCCACGGCCCCCAACGACCTGGACCCGCAGGCAGCCATCGCGGGTGAGCAGGTCTGCGATGTGGCGTTCGAACCCGGCCGGGCTCATGGTGTCGATGACGGCGACCTCGGTCAGCTGCCGGATCCGATGGGTCCTGCGTGCCCGTAACGCGCTCCAGACCGTAGCGGCCGTTGTCACGGCGAGAAAAAAGAGCGGCAGTGTCCACCAGCCCAACGCCTTGATAAGAGCGAGGACGAGAACAAGCAGGAACAGGCTGGCGAGACCTACACCACCCAGCCATGCAGGCAGCCGGTCGGTCATCGATAACGGACGGGACCGCTGTCGCATCCGACGGGTCGGGGGCCGACGATTACCCGGACGGCGTCGCGGAGCCGGCGAACCTCGGGCCACACCTCCACTATCCGCGCACAAGGCATTACATGACGGTGTATTGGCAACATAGCGGAGAAGCCCGCTCACACAACTGAGGCGCATGCCGTTCCGTGGAGCGCCGGCAAAACCGGTCGCGGCGGACGTACCGTCGCGACGTGACCCTCACGCGGACGACACGCCGGCTTCTCGCCGTGGCCTTCGCGGTCGCCTACATGGTGTGCCCGTCGGTCGAGCCGGACCCGAACGGTCCCGACCCGGTCATGCACTGGTGGCACGCCGCGGTCGATTGTGCGTCGATTGCCGCCATCTGCGTCGCGGTCGTCGCGCTGTGGCGTGGCACGCGTCGTAGCCCCGCGTTCGGTGTGGCCGCGGGTGTCGGCATGGTCGTCGAGACGGTGCTCTGCCCGTCCTCGGGGCATCATGCGCTCGGTTGGTGGACGTGGGTTCAGGCGGCGTTGTCCGCCGGCGTGCTCGCCACGAGCGCTGTGCTGGTTGCCGTCCTGCGCACAGCTCACCGGCCGTCGCTGCCCGCACCGGAGTGTCCGGTGGTTGTCGGGGTCGAACTGGCGGCCGCTCGGCCCGTCACCGCCAAACCCGACGTGCCGGGCGCTGCCGGGGGACGGCGTGGCTGGTGGCGTGCGCCGAGGCGACCGGCGCCGGTCCGGCCGCGGACCGCGCGGACGC
Source organism: Candidatus Frankia meridionalis (assembly GCF_902812655.1). Taxonomy (GTDB): domain Bacteria; phylum Actinomycetota; class Actinomycetes; order Frankiales; family Frankiaceae; genus Protofrankia; species Protofrankia meridionalis. The sequence continues at coordinate 2,040 of NZ_CADDZT010000051.1, forward strand.
TTGCCGGCCCACGGAGGATGTCCACGCGCAAGCCGGCCGGGATGCGCCGCACGCCCAGTTGAGACGCGTGCCAGCTATTACGGCAGTGCAACAGTTGCCGGGTTCCTCAGCTCGGCGGTAAGCCGGGCATGCCCTGACCAGGGACTACGGCCGCGTTCCACCCCATTGCCCCGCTCTGAGGCTTCTTCATCCTCTGTGGGAGCATCTCGCTCGTTGTGAGCTTCCTTCAGTGTGGCTGAAGTTCAGGGGGTTGGGTTGGCTCTTGCGGCGGTGCGTGACCTCCGGGAGCGGCGCGTGCCGGCGAGTGAGGAGGAGGTCGCCGGCTTCGAGCTGGAGGTGCTGTCCGGGTTCGTGCTCGCGCGGGCGTCGGCGGGGCTGACCGACAGCACGATCCGCAACGACACCAACCACCTCGAGCTGATCCGGGCCTGGTTCGCCCGGCCGCTGTGGGAGATGCAGCCGGCCGACGCCGACCTCTACTTCGGCAAGGTGCTGCGCGACGCGAAGCCGTCGACCCGGACGGGGCGGGCGGCGGCGCTGGCGGTGTACTTCGAGTTCCTGGAGCTGCGCCACAAGGTCGAGATCTACAACCTGACCGGGCTGGTGGCCGAGTGCCCGCTCGACGAGGTGAACCGTCCCCGGGCCTTCGTCGACCCGCAGCTGCGGGTACCGCCGACCGAGGCCGAGATCGAGCAGCTGTTCGCAGGGTGGCGCCGGGAGCTCGCCACGTGCCGCAAGTTCGCCCCGGCCGCTCGCAACTACGCCGCCGCGCGGCTGGCGGCCGACGTCGGGCTGCGCATCAACGAGATCCGGATGCTCGACCTCGACGACGTCCGCTGGGAGCTGGGCCGGTTCGGCAAGCTCAACGTCCGCCACGGCAAGGGCTCGCGGCGGAAGGGTCCGAAGGCGCGGATCGTGCCGATGATCAACGGTGCGGATCGGAATGTGCGCTGGTTCATCGAGGACGTCTGGGGCCACTTCGGCGGCGACCACACCCGGCTGGGAGCGCCGCTGTTCCCGTCTGAGCGCAAGAACCGGGACGGCTCGTGCGGCCGGGCGAGCGCCGACGTGTTCCGCCGCTCGTTGGCGGCGGCCGCCGCCGCGCATCTGCCGGCCTGGGCGGGACGGCTGACCCCGCACGTGCTGCGGCACTACTGCGCCTCCGAGCTCTACCGGG
>NZ_CADDZT010000051.1:3489-3916 GCF_902812655.1 Candidatus Frankia meridionalis
CCGGCATGACCCTGTTCGCGATCCAGGAGCTACTCGGTCACTCCTGGACTGGGACGACGGCCAGGTATGTCCACGTCCACAGCACCCACGTCGAGGACGCCTGGGTCGCCGGCCAGCAGCGGGTCGCCGAGCGGTGGAAGGGGCTCGCTCCGTGACCGCCACCCTGCAGGAGAGGAGAGGTGCACCGTGAAGTGGAACCTTCGGCTCGCCGCGGCGAACCGTGGCATATGGAAGGCCAGCGAGCTGCACCGGATGCTCGCCGAGCGTGGCATGGTGATCAGCGCCGGGAAGATGTCCGGGCTGTGGTCTGGCAACCCCAACGCCGTCAGGCTCGACGAGCTGGACGTCATCTGCGCGGTGCTCGGCTGCGGGATCGACGAGTTGCTGCTGCCCGAGCCGGAGAAGGTGCCCGCGGCGGCGCCGGCCG
>NZ_CADDZT010000051.1:4021-6979 GCF_902812655.1 Candidatus Frankia meridionalis
GCGGGCGGCCGCGACGCGGGCCCGGGAACTGGGCGAGGCACACGGCTGGTCGCCCTCGACCACCCGGTGCGCGATGGACGGCCTGGCCGTCGTCCTGGACTGCCCGCCCGCGGGCCACCGTCTCCGGCTTACCGAGGTCCGCGCCGTCCTTCCCCGGCAGGCCTCCAGCGCGCGGGTCGCCGAAGTCCTCACCGACCTCGGACTGCTCGAGGACGACACCCCGCCGCCGATCCGCGCCTGGGTCGAGCGCCGGACCGGCGACCTGCCCGCTGGGTTCGCTGTGATCGTGCGGGCCTGGCTGCTGGTGCTGCTCGACGGCGACGCCCGCACCCGACCCAGGTCGCACGCCAGCATCTACGTCTACTTCGGCGGCGTCCGCCCGCACCTGCAGCGCTGGGCGGCGACCCGTGGTCACCTGCGCGAGGTCACCGCCGCCGACGTGAAGGCCGCGCTGGATTCGCTGCGCGGGGAGCGGCGCAGCAACGCGATCGTCGCGTTGCGATCGCTGTTCCGGTTCGCCAAGAAACGCGGCCTGATCTTCGCCGACCCCACCGCCCGCCTGGCCGTCCCCCGCCCCGACGGCCAGAGCCTGCTGCCGCTGACCGACATCGAGATCCGCGCCATCGAACAGGCCGCCGTCACCCCAGCGCAACGGCTGATCGTCGCGCTGGCCGCCGTCCACGCCGCCCGCGCCGCAGCGATCCGGCACCTGGCCCTCGACGACCTCGACCTACCCAACCGGCGCATCACCCTCGCCGGCCACACCCAGCACCTCGGCGAAATTACCCGCCAGCTCCTACTGACCTGGCTCGAGCACAGACGCGCCACCTGGCCTCACACTCCCAACCGGCACGTCCTGATCAACGCGAGAACCGCCCTGGGAACCCGGCCCATCAGCCCCCACTACCTTCACCAACACCTGCTCAGCCGCGGCGTCCGCCTCGACCGCATCCGCGCCGACCGCGTGCTCCACGAGGCCCTGACCATCGGTCCCGACCCCCTGCACCTAGCCCTCGTCTTCAACCTGTCGCACACGACCGCCAGCCGATACGCCGCCATCGCCCAGCACCTCCGCGACGACCAGCCCTTCGACCGGTGACCCCGCGCGGGCAGACCCGGCACGCTCCCAGACAGATCGCGCGCCCGGCCTACGGCGGCCGGGGCAGTTAGCAACTTGGGTTGACTAAAGCGCGTTGTCAACTAGAGTTGCTTATATGGAAGTGACGGAGATCCGGGCGGACGCCGACCCGGCTGACGCGCTGGCGGCGGTGGCGGCGTTGCGGCGGCTGGCGGACCAGTTGGAGGACGTGGCAGTGGAGCGGGCGATGCGGGCCGGCTGGGGCTGGCCCCACGTCGCCGAGGCGCTTGGCGTCACCCGGCAGGCGGTTCACAAGAAGCACGCCGCACGGTTGATCGCCGCGGGCGTCACGCTGAGGAGGCGGTAATGGCCATACGTTTCGTCGTGCAGGCCCGCGCGATCGTTCGGCAGGCAGAGAAAGAGGCGGAGGAGACCGGCTCGCCGCAGATCGGGGCTGAGCACCTGCTGCTGGCGATGACTGGGGAGTGCGGGGCCGAGGCGCGGGACGTGCTCGCCTCGGCCGGCTTGAACCGGGACGCGATCCGCGCGGCCCTGGACCGGGAGTTCCGGCAGAGCCTGGCTGCCGCCGGGGTCACGCTGCCGCCCGGAGGCCTGCCGGCGGCCAGCCGCGACCCGAACCGCCGGGCGCGCATGGCGGCGTCGGGGAAGCTGGTGCTGGAACGGGCGCTGAAGGTCGCCGCCGGGCGAGGCCAGATCCAACCCGGTCACCTGCTGCTCGGCGTGCTCGCCGCCGAGGCCGGCACCGTGCCCCGGGCGCTGGTGCTGGCCGGCGTGAACCAGGGCGACCTGGCCGCTAGGACCCAGCAGGCGCTTAAGCGGAGCGACGCATGACCCGCGCCATAGGTGCAGTGACCGGCCCTGCGATCGCCCCCGCCGCTGCAGCCGACGCGGCGGTGCTCACCGAAAACCTGCGCAAGACCTACCCCGGTGGGACCGAGGCGGTGGCCGGCCTGGACCTGGCGGTGCGCCGCGGGGAGGTGCTGGGCCTGCTCGGCCCGAATGGCGCCGGGAAGTCGACCACGGTCGGGATGCTGACCACGACCGTGCGGCCGACCTCCGGCCGGGCCTGGGTGGCCGGCGTCGACGTCGCCGCGGCGCCGGCCCGGGTGCACCGGCACATCGGCGTGGTCCCGCAGCGCACCACCCTGGACCGCCGCCTGAGCGTCCGGGACAACCTCGTCTTCCACGGCCGCTACTTCGGGATGCGGCCCGCCGCCGCCCGCGCCGCCGCCGACCGGCTGCTCGACCAGATGGGCCTGGCGGATGCGGCCAGCCGGCGGGTCGATGAGCTGTCGGGCGGGATGGCACAACGGCTGATGATCGCCCGCGCCATCATGCACCACCCCGAGGTGCTGTTCCTCGACGAGCCCACCACCGGCCTGGACCCCCAAAGCCGCCTCGCCGTCCACGACATCATCGCCGGGCTGCAGGCCGCCGGGCAGACGATCCTGCTCATCACCCACGACATGACCGAGGCCGACGCCCTCGCCGACCGGGTCGCAATTATCGACCACGGCCGACTGCTCGCCCTCGACACACCGGCCGGGCTCAAGCGGTCGGTCCAGGGCGGCACCGTTGTCACCGTCACCGCCGAGGACACCGGCCCAACCGAACTCGCGGCAGCACTCACCGGCGTGCCCGGCGCCCACGACGCCCACCCGCTCGGCGACGCCGTCCTGCTCACCGTCGATGACAGCCAGGCGGTCCTGCCCGCCGTCCTGACCGCCGCCGAAGCCTGCCACGCCCGGCTGCGCGAGGTCCGCGTCGACCCTCCGTCCCTGGAAACCGTCTTCATCCAGCTCACCGGAAAGGAGCTGCGCGACTCATGACTGCCGCAACCATTCCCGCGCCCGCCGCCC
>NZ_CADDZT010000051.1:7564-10940 GCF_902812655.1 Candidatus Frankia meridionalis
GGCGGCGGGCAGCGCCGCCCAGGCGGCCACCACCCTGCTGGCCGGGATGCTCTCGATCGTGATCCTCTTCCAGGGCCTGTTCGCCGTGGCCCTGCCGCTCGTGCAGGACTTCGGCTACACCCGCGAGATCGACGACCGGCTACTGGCCCCGCTGCCCACCTGGGCCGTCGCCGTCGAGAAGATCACTCTCGGGACCATCCAGGGCCTGCTCGCCGCCCTGGTCATCTTCCCCCTGGCGATCCTGATCCCGGCCGCGCCCCCGAACCTGCACATCCACTGGGCCGTACTGCTCACCCTGGCGCCCCTAGCCGCCCTCATGTGCGCCAGCCTCGGGCTCTTCCTCGGCACCGCGATGGACCCCCGGCTGACCATGGCCCTGTTCGCCATCCTGATCACCCCGCTGATGTGGCTCGGCTGCACGCTCTTCCCGTGGAGCGCCCTGCACGTCATCCCCTGGGTGCAGGGCCTCGCCCTCGCCGACCCCCTCACCTACGCCAGCGAAGGACTCCGCGCAGCCGTCACCAACCAGCCCCACCTCAGCCTGCTGGTCGTCTACCCCGTCCTGGCCGCCGCCACAGCCCTCCTGCTCTGGCAGTCCACCCGCCTCTTCAGCCGCCGCGTCATCAGCTGACCACCCCGACGTCACCCACCAGCAGTGCCAACCGCCAGGCCGGGCGACACCCGGCCCGGCGAACCAAGTCCCGAAACGAGTAGCCGCAGCAACTTGCTCCGGTACGGCGCTTCCGGCGAACACCCTGAGCCGTTCACGCCTGCCGCAGCTACGCCCATGAAGCCCGACCTGCCAGCTGACCCGACGACAGCCACCTAACCGACACGGGTAGAGAACGCGCAGCTCACCAGGTCGAACAGCCTGCCAGGGGCCACAGCCTGCCACACATCAGCGACCCCCGGAGAAGCCGGTGTTGTTGCGCTGACCCCGAAACGACGGGAACGACCGCACTGGCCCAGCCAGCTCGAACGGGTACCGCGCCACCGCGCTCAAAGGGCGCTCCAGCTCGCCGCGCGCCGCGTCGACGAACCTGACCCCGAAACCAGCCGCCGAGGACGACAACGCCGCCGGTACACCCACCACCCACCACCCACCAGGCCCCTAGATCACGAAGTGGGCCAACCCTACTGACGCACCGGCCAACTCTCCTGACGGGCCCGCCGGCCAGACCGGATGACGCATGGCCAGCGACCGGCCACCATCACTGACGGGTGGCCAGATCCGGCGACGCTCAACATCCCTGACGGCGAGGTACGCGGTATCCACGTACCAGTCTGGGAGGACTCGGGTACCCCTTACGCGCCCGCTGACCTGCGCCAGCGCCGGCCTGGCCTCCTACGCCTGCTCGCCCAAGCCGAACGCATCACCCGCCTCAACAACCTCGACACCCTCACGGTCGACGTCGTACGTACCGCCCGCGAAGTCCTCGTCATCGGAACCTGACCCCCGCCTGCCCTCCACGAACCAGCCGCAGGTAGTCCGGTGAAAGCCTTATGTCTCCTACGGACGGCGGGCCAAGAGCTGTGCCTGCCGGCCGCGTTCTTCGTCCACCGGTGCTCGCACCAGCTGGGCGACCTTGACAAGCCCCGCCTGCCTCACCAACCCCGCGAGGTGGTCAGGCGGCCAGCGGTAGGCGCGTGTCACCCGATGGTCGTAGGCATGCACCCCGGCCGCGGACTCGTCTGTGGCCAGGAAACCAAGCAACAGGTGGCCGCCAGGCGCCAGGACGCGATGGACCTCGGCGAGGACGGCGGGGATGTCGGCGGGCGCGGTGTGGATGAGCGAGTAGCGGCAGAGGACACCGCCGAGCGTGCGGTCCGGCAGATCCAGCGCGGTCATCGTGCCCACATCGAACCGCAACCCCGGATAGGAGCTTCGGGCCAGGGCGACCATCGCCGCCGACAGATCCACACCGAACACGTCCAGCCCCAACCTGTGCAGGTAGGCCGTTGCATAGCCGGGCCCACAGCCAAGGTCCGCGACCGGGCCGGCAAGATCGCGCACGATGTCGGCGAACGCGACCAGCAGCGCACGCTCCAACGGCTGGCGGTCGAGAACGTCAGCGAAACGCTCGGCATAGACCTCGGCCACGCCGTCGTACGCGCCGCGACAGTAGCCAGATAGCTCGGGGCAGGCTCGGCCATGGCCGATCACCATACCCACCCAGCCACACCCCCTGCCCCTCAGCACCCAGCCACCGAAGACGATCGCAGGATCATCGGCCAGCACGCCCCAGCAACGGCGGAGCGGTAGGCCACTCGATCATCGACCCTGCCAAACAACGCGGCTGGAACCCTGCCATCTACCGGGGTCGGTCACAGTCTGATCGGTATGAGTTCTACCGACGACATCGTCAAGATCCTTAAGTGTGACGCCATCGGGTACGCGGATTTCTTTGCCGAAGACCACGACCCAGTCGAGTACGGATGGAGCATCACCCACCGGTCAGAAGTAATCCGGGTCGAGGCCATCATCCGGCAGGCCTCCGCCGATCCCAACGAAGCGTGGCGGTTCTTCACCGCACTACGCGACGCGCTCCTGGGCGCGGGGTTCACCCTCGCCTTCAACTGCCGCCTTGGCGTCACGCCCGCCGAAGGAACATCGCCAGACGCGGCCCCTCAGGGGGGCCACCGAGATACGCCAGAAATGGGCAACGGGCTTCCGGGTCCCCCGGTGATCGTCCGTTTTAGGATGGTCGGTAGCGTCCCGGTCACGTTGAGGTGGGCAGGGTGGGTGGCCGGTGGCTTCGATCGAGCGGACTGCGTATCCGCGGTTCCGGCGGACGATCTCGTCGCGGGAGCTGGAGGAGGCGTTCACACCGACCGCGGATGAGGTCGAGTGGGCGGCGGAGCGGACCACTACCGATCAGCACCGGCTGGCGCTGCTGGTGCTGTTGAAGTGCTACCAGCGGCTGGGGTACTTCCCGAGTCTGGCTGCGGTTCCAGCCACCGTCGTGGCGCATGTGCGGGACCGGGTGGGGTTGGCGGAGTCGGTGGCTGCCGAGCATGACGCGGCGCGTATGGCGAAGTGGCACCGCGGCCTGGTGCGGGACCAGCTGGGGGTGACCTACGAGCCGGCGACGATCCGCCAGGTCGCCGAGGCCGCGTTCCGGGAAGCGGCGCAGGGCAAGGACAACCCGGCCGACCTGATCAACGCCGCGTTGGAGCAGCTGGTCAAGGCCCGCTGCGAGCTGCCGGGCTACACGACGTTGGACGCGATGGCCGCGACCGTGCGCGCCGAGGTGAACGGCGCGCTGTTCACGATGGTCGCCGGCCGGGTCGACGACGTGGCCCGGGCCCTGATGCTGGGCCTGCTGGTCGTGGACCCGTTACGGCGCCGCAGCGACTTCGACAAGATCAAGGACCC
>NZ_CADDZT010000051.1:11055-12589 GCF_902812655.1 Candidatus Frankia meridionalis
CGCGGCCACAGGCATGGCTGGAGAAGAACCCGCACGTGCATTTCCACTTCACCCCGGTCGGATCGTCGTGGATCAATCAGATCGAAACGTGGTTCGGTATCATCACCCATCAGTCGATCCGCCGCGGCACCTTCACCTCCGTGAAGCTTCTCATCCAGCAGATCCGGGACTACATCGCCCACTGGAACACCAGTCCGAAGCCATTCACGTGGACGGCGACCGCGGACGAGATCCTCGCCAAAGTCCAGCTTGTCCAGACCAACATCAAGAAACTTGTCGACAACAATGGAAAGTAAAAACAGTGGAATCACGCGGCCTAGCCGCGCTCCACGAGGAACTGGCCGGGCTACGGGCCCAGGCCGCCGCCGACCGGGCCCGCGCCGAACGCGCCGAGGCAGCACCACCGGCCCCCACGGCGAAACCGGCACCGCGCCGGCGCACGGCGACGGCGAAGAAGACCACACCACCGGCCAGCGAAAACTGACAGGAAAGCCGCATACGACACCTGCCCAGGACGTATCTCGGTCAGAGCCCTGGGCAGGAGCGGGCAACCCGGTCCAGTGATCGAATAACGCTAGGCCACCTTGATCACGCGGTGGAAATGGACAGAATATCGGATATATGTGTCAGGACGGCGACACCTGTAATCCGTATGAGTCCTGTGCTGCGAAGTACCCCATGACGCCGGTCCGCGGTGACGACGGGACATCGGCGTATCGCGACTATCGATCTTTTCGACCGGCGCGGGCCAACGAACGAAGGAGAGAAAAATGATGTCAGAAACCATGCCAGAGACGCTTGCTAGTCTCGGCAAGCAACCGCTAAGCCAGCAGGGACTGGACAGTATTCTGGCCACGGTACAGGCCAGTGCCGCTCTAACCGCAGGTGCGGTGCGAGGGCTGAGGGAGAACCCGAAGAAGACGGTGGGCGACCTGCTTCAACTCGATCGTACGCAACAGACTGGTCTGGCGAAGTTCGATGACGAGTGGTTCAGCGAGAAGGTGGCCGGGCCGATTGCGAACTCCCTGGAGAAGGGCGAACAGGTCGTGGTCAAGGTCGAACCGCGCCGGCGCGATGCGGCGACTCAGGGGCTCGGCTGTGGGGTGAAGGTCGAAAGGACCACCACTACTCTTCCCAGCGGGGCCACGCAGACGACGACCAAGGTCGAGGTCGAGGTCATCAGTTTCTGATGGGCGTTGGAGCGCCGCCGGTAACGGTCCCCGACTCGTCCGCTGGGGTGGGGCCCGCCGGTGTTGAGCGACAGGCGAATGTCAGCGGCTGACGACAGCAAGCCGCATCGCTCTCCGCTGACGACCGGCACTCCCGGATCCCCGATCCAGGGCCTGGGAATTGCTATTCCCAGGCCCTGGAACTAGGACAAACCAGGCGGTCGGACCGGGGCTTTTTTCAACCAGGACGCCGGCCGCACCAGCCCGTCCGGCAGCACCGTGTGCACGTTCCCCCGGGCGGCGTTCAGCTGCCTCTGGGTCAGCCCCACCGTCTTGCGCAGGTCGGCGCCGGCCAGATCCGCCCC
>NZ_CADDZT010000051.1:13104-14377 GCF_902812655.1 Candidatus Frankia meridionalis
CCGGCCGGGGATGGTGTGCTCGCGGACGAACGCCGACAGCACGTCCACGACGGTGCGGTGGTCGGCGGACGAGTCGACCGCGATGCGTTTCAGCGCGTACAGGCCGCCGAGCCGGACGTCGAGGGTGTCCGAGCCGAGCTGGGTGACGGCGGCGGTGTACCGGTCCGCCAGCTGCGCGGCCAGCTCCCGCTTATGCGTCAGCCGGTCGCGCGCCCGGGCCTGCTCATCACGAACGCGGGTGAGCTCGGTGGCCCGGCGGGTCTCGGCAACGTTGAGCATCACCCCGGTGAAGGCGACGAACCCCGCGATCGCGGTGAGGATCCCGGCCCGGGTGGTCGCGACTGCGGCGCCCGGGTCCTTAGCCTGCGCGTAGAAGGCCGGGGCCTTGATCCACAGCGCGACGAGTACCACCAGGCCGACCAGTCCGAACCCCAGCAGCGCACGTTGCTGCCACCCGCCCCCGCTCTCCTGTGCCATGGACGAAGGTGTACCCACAGTGCTGGACCGGAACCGTAGAGCGATCGTCGGCACGACGGGAGATGTGCAGGTGCCGGCAGCTGTCAGCGCGCGGTGAAGCCACCGTCGGCGGAATAGACGCTCCCGGTCACCAGCGACGCCCGGTCGGAGAGCAGGAAATGCACGACCTCGGCCACTTCCTCGGGAGTTCCCAGACGGTTCATCGGTTGGAGGAAACGCGCACCGCGCTGCATGCTGATCATCACGGTGTCGATGAAACCTGGCGCCACGGCGTTGACCCGGATGCCCCGAGTCGCGTTGTCCAGCGCGGCCACCTTGGTCAGGCCGACGACGCCGTGCTTGGCCGCGGCATAGGCCGACGTCCCCGGCAGACCAACCGTGCCCAGCACGGAGGCCATGTTGACGATGGAGCCACCGCCTGCTGCGAGCATGGCCGGAATTTCCGCGCGCATGCTGTAGAAGACCCCGGAGAGGTTCACCGCGAGCACCCGATCCCAGTCGGCGAGGGGGATGTCCTCCAGCGGCACCCGGTCGGTGGCGATCCCCGCGTTGTTGACCGCCAGGTCGAGCCGGCCACGGGCCTCGACCGCCGCCCGGACGGCCGCGGTGACCGAGCCGGGATCGGCGACGTCGACCGCGACCACCAAGGCGCCGCCGCCAACCGCCTCGATCTCGGTGGCGACCTCCTTGGCGGTGACGGTGTCACGGTCGGCCAGGACGACGTACGCCCCGGCCGCGGACAACCGGCGGGCGCAGGCCGCGCCGATTCCGGATCCGGCGCCGGTCACGAATGCCA
>NZ_CADDZT010000051.1:14891-16883 GCF_902812655.1 Candidatus Frankia meridionalis
ACTCCGTCGTCCCTCATGCCCGGTGAAACTGCCACGTTCATTCCACGGCTCGCATCTACTGTGACACCTTTGGGATAATTCGCCACCATATTTGTGCGCCTTCGTGGATCTCGGGGCCGTCGTATCGACGCCGCATCGTGATGCCATCCGTCCCGATCTGCGGGCACGTCGGTGATCTTGTCGGATGGTCCACCGCAGGTCAAGCCTTGAACGCGGGTTACCACACCCATGGTAACTGCTTGCTTACATCTACCATATTCGCACTCGAACGGTGACACTACGCACAGAATCGTCAGGTGAATCGACGTTCCACATCCTTGGAAACGGAACACCCCGGCGGAACCCCGCCAGCAGACCCGGAACCCACCCCAAACCGTTCCGGAAATCGTCCCACAACACGTGTCCCACAATGATGTTGCGGAGATGAACTCGGGTATGACCTCACCGTCTCCCGGGAATCGGGGTTTAGGGCTCGGGCTCGGTTGCGGACGTCCGTGGTGGTGAGGCGGCGACGGCGAGTTGGGTGCGTAGGTCCGCGGCGGAGTTTTCCGCGGTCTGCGCGCGGGTCCGGGTGGCGGCCAGGTCCTCCTCGGCCGCGCGAAGCCGTTCCTGTGTCACGGCGAGGTCCCGGTCTGCCTGCGCTCGGGCTGTTTCGGTGGCGCGGAGGTCGGTGGCGCGTGCCTCGAGTTGGCTGCGGGTGGCGGCCAGGTCGGTTTCGGTGGTGTCCGCGCGGGCCTGCTGAGCGGCGGCGGTCTGCTGGGCGGCTTGGAGGAGCTGGCGGGTCGTGTCCGCCTGCAGGGTGGCTAGCTGTGCGTCGTGGCGGGCGGTGGCGGCGGCGGACAGTGCGGCGTCGCGTTCCTGTTCGGCGGTACGGCGTTCCTGTTCGGCACTGGTGCGCGCGGTGTCGGCGGCGTGGATCCGTTCGGCTGCCTCGGCCTGGCCGGCGGCCAGCTCGGCGCGTGCTCGGTCGGCGTCGAGGTCGGCGGCGGCCCGGTCGCTCTCGGCCAGCTCGGCGCGGGCGGTGGCGTCGTCCGCGCGGCGCTGGGCGGCGGTCCGTTCGGCTTCCGCGGCCTGGCGGGCGGCCGTTTCCAACTCGGCGGTCTTGCGTGCGTCGGCCGCGGCGGCGCGGGCCTGCTGAGCTGTGGTGTCGGCGGCGGTGGCGGCGGCGCGGGCGTCCTGGGCTGAGGCTTCGGCGGCGCGGGCCCGGTCGATGGCCGTCTCCAGCTCGGCGGCCATGGCCTCGGCGGCTTCCTCGGCGGTGAGCCGGGCGGTTTGCTCGATGGCCAGGCGGCCCTCGGCGTCCGCGGTGGTGCGCAACGCCTCGGCGCGCACGGTGGCCAGCTCGGCGGCTACGGCCTCCGGGTTGGTCGCCACGGCGAGCTGTTCGGTGGCGCGTTCGGACGCGGTCTCGAACTGGGTTAGGAGCCGGGTCAGTAGCTCCACGGTTTCTCGCAGGCTCGCACCGGCCAGGCTCGCGGGCCGGTCGGTGCCGGGGTCACTCCCGCTGGAGGTCGGACGCGACCCGCCGCCTTTGCGGGCACGGAACGCTGTCGCGGCGGTGTGCTCCGGATCGAGGCAGTACCGGGAACGGCCCCCGGTCGGCGGCGGTGGCGCCACCGGGTCCTCGCATCCGGGGTAGGCGCAGACGACGACGGGGGTGGCGTCAGGACGCGGTGGCGTCTCGTTCATACCGACATCCTGCCGTTCGTTCGTTCATTCGTCAACAATAGAAGTGAACGAATGAACGAATGAACGTGTGCGCTTGCCGGTGAGGAGATAAGGAGGGGGCTTCGAGACGGTAGGTGTCTGTAACGCGCCGGGTTGGCTCTACCCGCACCCGCCCGACCCGTAGGCGGGGGTGCGTCTCATCGCCGCCGCCCCCACAACCAGATCTCACCCGGATCTGTTCAGGATGATTGGTGGTTGCCGTGTCGCCGGTCGCGTTCGTTGAGGCGCAGAGCCGCATATGCCGCGACCGACCGGAAAACCGGG
>NZ_CADDZT010000051.1:17257-18662 GCF_902812655.1 Candidatus Frankia meridionalis
TGGTGCCCGGCGGGTGGGGAGCGGTCCCGGTGCAGGTCAGGTTGGGATCGGTTCGGTGGTGATGTCCGCGCCGATGGAGCGGAGTTTCCCGACGGGGGTCCTCGTAGCCGCGTTCGAGGAAGCGGGTGCCGCTGATGAGGCTGGTGCCTGGGGCGACGAGTGCGGCCATGACGTAGGCGAAACCGGCACGCAGGTCGGGGATCTCCAGATCTGCGGCGGCGAGCGGGGTGGGTCCGCTGACGACGGCGGAGTGCTCGAAGTCCCGGGCGGCGAAGCGGCAGTGCCTGCCACCGATGCGGGTGGTGGACAGGGCGATGGTGGCGCCCATGGCGTTGAGCTGCCGGGTGTACCCGAATCGATCCTCGTAGATCGCCTCGTGGATGACCGATGCGCCCGTGGCCTGGGTGAGCAGCACGACGAGGGGCTGCTGCCAGTCGGTCATGTAGCCGGGGTGCACCCCGGTCTGCACGTTTTCGCGGTACTCGCGGAAACAGGTGAGGTGCCGTGCTGGATCTATCATGTCGGTCTGCTCGCCTGCCCTTGGCATGACGGGAAGGCGCAAGGCATCGTCGAGACGGCGGGCAGAAACCCAAGCTCGGCCCCCGCCAGGTGCAGCTCGCACAGGAGATGTACGACGAGACCAGCCCCGACGGCCGGCGCACGTACACCGTCCAACAGATCGCCGACGAGTTCGGCGTCACCCGCCCCACCATCTACCGCCATCTCGCAACCGGCGGCGGCAGCTCCTGATCAGTCGGGGCGGGGTCGCCCTGGTCACGGCCTCAGCGGCATCGTCCCGCCCATGAGCGATTAGAGCAGGTCGGTGGCTCGGCCAGGTCCAGCTGGCCGAGCCACCGCCACGGCGATCGCTTCGCGTTGTTTTTCGCTGGAAGCTACGGGCGGGCCTCGGAGCGAGCGCACACGTCATCGGTGTCGCCCGCACCCCGTAGGCCGGGAGGCACCCGCAGTCGGCTTCACAAGAAAAGGCGAGGAGTTCTCGCCTTCCGCCTCTTCTAATATATAGCACACCGGGGGCCTTGCGGCAAGACCCGGAAGGTGCACAAGAATATCGGCCGACGCCGTGGCCCGCAGGGAAAACGAGGATTCACGGCACCATTACGCTGCTGTTCTTGTGGGGGTTTCATGTTTGATGTGATCGTTGCCGGGGGCGGGCCGACCGGGTTGATGCTCGCCGGCGAACTGCGGCTGCACGGGGTGTCCGTGCTGGTGCTGGAGGCGCGGACGGATCCCGACCGGCACGCCGGCGCGCTCGGCCTGCATGTGCGCAGCATTGAGGTGATGGACAGCCGCGGCCTGCTGGAAAGTTTCCTCGCCCACGGCACCCGGCATCCCCTCGCCGGTATCTTCGCCGGTATTGTCACACCGTCTCCGCGCCGGCTCGACA
>NZ_CADDZT010000051.1:19081-20043 GCF_902812655.1 Candidatus Frankia meridionalis
TGATGACCTTCGACGACGTCACCCGCCACCTGATCGAGATGATCACCGCGATCGGTGTCCGGTACGACCTCGGCGACACCCACCCGCTGCTCGGCCGCCGCCTGCGTGACCTGCCCCTGGCCCATGGCCGCCTCTACGAGCGGATGCGCTCCGGGCGCGGCCTGCTGCTCGACCGGACCGGCCCGCTGCGCCTCGACGGCTGGGCGGACCGCGTCGACCACCTCATCGATCCCGCCACGCCGGCCCACATCTCCGTGGACGCGGCCCCGGACGTCGACCTGCATGTTCTCGCCGACGTGCCGGCACTGCTGCTGCGCCCCGACGGGCACGTCTGCTGGGTCGGCGAGGACCAGCAGGACCTCCACCAGCACCTGTCTACCTGGTTCGGCGCCTCCGCGAACGACGCGACGGCGAGCCGGCGTCCACCACAGCCGACGAGCGCCGCCGCGCCCGCGGTCTGATCGTCGACGCGTTGTTTTTTCGCTGGAAGCTACGGGCGGGCCTTCCAGGGCGTCGTCGACCGCCTTGGCCTCCAGATGCCGAACGGTGGCCAGCAGCGTCGCCAGCCGGCGGCCGTCGCCGTGACGGCGGATCTGCGAGGCGTCCGCGCTCATCCCGTACCTGGACAGCTCCGCCAGGCGACGCGGCGGCCCCAGACCCTCGGCGCCGAGCCCGGCCATGCCCAGCCCCGCCACCTCGGCGACCTGCTCGAGCGCCTTGACCATCGCCGGGCCGGACCCGCGTGGCGCCGGGCCCTTGCGCCAGCGTTCCAGGTCCGACACCCGCGACCCCGCCGGCACCTCCAGCAACTGGTCGAGCACATACCGCTGGCCGACCGTCAGCAGCCCCTCCAGCACACCCCAAAGGCGGCGGGTCGTCTCGTCGCGGACCTGGGCGACCAGCCGGGCCAGCGTGGTCAGGCCCGGCAACAGCACATCCCGTTTCCGCAGCCACGCCACCGC
>NZ_CADDZT010000051.1:20081-22641 GCF_902812655.1 Candidatus Frankia meridionalis
GGCGGTGGCGAACTCCTTCGGCCCGCGCTCGCGCCGGATCTCCCACTGATGGTCGAACCGGGTCTTGGCCCGCTCGGTGTACCTCTTGAGGCACGAAGGATCGGCGACACCGAGCTGCTCGGCCATGAAGTCCACCACCGCGGTCGGGACGTCGAGGGGGTCCTCCAGGAACATCCCCACCCAGCGGACCGTGACGAGCTGGAGACTGAACCCGAGCTTCATGTGCTCGCCGCGGTGACGCTCGACCAGCGCCCGATCCTCGTCATCAAGGAAGAACACGCGCTCCAGGTCAGCCCGCGACGGCGCTCCCGCGTACCGGCCGTACGCCGCCGCCTCGTCATCCGTCAGGAACTCCACCGGCATACGCCGCAATCTAGGGCGACCCGCCAGCAGGCAGCACAGGGCAACCGAACCGTCGCACGATCAGGCCTTCCTCGGACCGACCCGCATCGGAACGCTTGATGGCGGTAACTCCGGCCACGGCCGCCCGCTAACGCCACTGACCGTTCGGTTGCTGCTCAAGCCCCGAGTAACGGCCGAGAACGTTGAGGTGGGCATGGCCGAGCGGGGAGATGCGGTCTGCGACGGGGTGGCCGCAGTCGCGTAGCTCGGTGACGGCGGCGTCGAGGTAGCGGGTGTTTCACAGCACGATCGCGTTGATGACCAGGCCGAGCGCGCCGAGCTGGTCTTCCTGTATCCCAAGACACCCCCGGGACCGTCCCGGACACCGGGACGACAGTCGCCCGTACCGGCGCACGTCCCCGCGTCGTCAACGCTGTTGACTACCCTTATCAAACAAGATCATCACCGGCGCCCGATAAAGATCATCTTCGTGGGTGAGTACCCACAGATGAGTGGCCGACTGCCGTGAAGCGGTACGGCGGACGTGCAGGGTACCGGCGTGAACAGCCGCTGGGGAGATCCGGGGAAGAGATCCACTCCGGTCAACGCGGGCAACCCCGCAACGAGAATCTGAACAGCGGGGAGCCTCCAGCGCGGTGGGGGTCGTAGCTGGGGCGACTAGTGCCTGGATTCCGCGTGAGCTAATGCCCCAGCTATGACGAATTTACCGTCCGGGGTGGGCGGACCGGCCGGTGCGGAGCGTGGCGGGGGGCTCTGCGGGGGTGTCGGCCGACGTCGGAGGCCCATCGGGCAGCCTGCTGCGGGCCAAGCGGCGGGGATGGTGCCTCCGATGCTCAGGGGCGGGGCGGGCCCGCGGGGATACCCCGGCCTCCCGGTGGCGGGTGTTCCGGCCGGAGTCGGGGTGGGAATGCCTGCACCACAAGGGTTTCCGCCCCCAGGCGGGCTACCGACCGAGGAGAGACATCCCTTGATCGCGGGCAGGGGGATGGTGCGGAAGCGGGGTTCAGGCGGCCGCCGTGGCCCGCCGCCGCCCCCCGGATGCGGGGGTCTGGGCGGGGACGGAGAAGCCCAGACGGCGTTGAGGGGGGTGGAGCAGGCCCCGTTCGGCCCGCCACCCCCGCCGGTTCTCAAACGCGGTCGCCCAGGCGGTGTACCGCTCCCGGTCGGCCGTGTGCTGCGCGGCCCGCGTCACGAGCGTGCCGGCGACCCCGAGCTCGACGGCCACCGCGCCGAGGTCACCATCCCCACGGGTCCACCCGTGGCGGGGGCTGTGGCGGGCCAGGCCACACGCGGACAGGCGGTGCAGATGGGTCCGCACCGTCGCCGGGGTGAACCCGGCCCGGGCCGCCAACAACCCCGTCGACACCGGCCCCGTGGGGTCCAGGCGGGCGTAGAGCAGGCCTGCGACCCCACCCAACCCACGCCAGGTAAACACGTCATGCACCGCCACCGCCGACCCCCGGGCCGGGGGCAGCTCCCCCGTCGCCGGATCCACCAGTACGTCGACGTCCACCGGGGCGGGTAGATCCGGCGGGATCCGCACCTGCAAACACCGGGCATGGGCCTGCCCGGCCCGCACCCCATCGGGATCTTCCATCCCCACCAGGGTGAACCCCGCCGCCGCAACGATCCGGACCCACCCAGCCTCCACCAGCCGGTGAATCGCCCGATCCACTGTGCTGTCCGTCAACGTCGTATGTTCCGCGAGCTGGCGGATGCTCACGGTTGGATCGAGCCGGCCGGCCCGGCCGGCCACCTCCAACAGAGCGTCGAGGGTTTGCCGGTTGCCCTTACCCGCCTGCCCCCCCCACAACCGCGGCCGGGCATCCATCGCCTCGCGAATCTCGGCGATCTCCAAAGCGACCGACGGGGCATCCGCCGCCGGCGGCCGGACGAAAAACCGCACCACAGCCTTCCGCCACACCGCCTCCAACCGATGATCCTGATCCAGCCCGGAACGGGCCCGCCGGCCACCGCCATGCTTCGCCGCCCGCTGCTGGACGTGCAGCCACTCCCCCCCCACATGCCCCGGATCATCAAAAGCGGCCCGCAACTCCGACAGCGACCAGCCGGCGTTCACCGCCCCCAACGCCACCGCCAACGCCACCTCGCTCCGCGAGCCGTACGTGCCCTCGACGTCGCCGCGTTCGAGGAGCGCCTGCACCCGCGGCGACAACACCCGCCACCCCGCCCGCAC
>NZ_CADDZT010000052.1:0-3921 GCF_902812655.1 Candidatus Frankia meridionalis
GGATCAGCTCGGAATACGCAAGCCGGGACGCGATCGGGAAAGTGCCCCCGCCGCGGCGGGTCAAGAGACGGGTGCGGAGCATAGCAATGGAGAAGATCGAGCTTTCGGCCGGAACGATCGAATACGAGGACAGTGGTGGCGACGGGCCGGTGATCGTTCTGCTGCACGGGCTCCTGATGGACACGTCGCTCTGGGAAGAGGTGATTACCGATCTCCGCGGCCACTATCGGTGCGTGGCACCGACGCTGCCCCTGGGCGCCCACACCCATCCGATGCCAGCGGACGCGGACCTTTCGCTGCGTGCGATTACACGGCTCGTCGCGGAATTCCTCGAGCGCCTCGATCTGAACAACGTCACCCTCGTCGGCAATGACACCGGTGGCGCGCTCGTCCAGTTGCTCATCTGCGAGGGCGCCGCACGCGTCGATAGAATTGTGCTTGCCTCCTGCGACGCGTTCGACAACTTCCCACCGGGCTTGAGCGGTAAAACGCTGGTGCTGACCGGAAAGCTCTCGCCCACGATGTTCGGTCTGTTCATGCAGCAACTACGCCTCAAGCCGTTCAGGCGGTTGCCGATCTCCTTTGGCTGGTTGACCAAGCGTGGCGATGCCGCCACCGCTCGCTGGCTGAAACCGATCCTGCACCAGCGCGAGATCCGCCGCGACGCGGTGCACGTCCTACGCTCGATCTCGGCAGAGCGCAACCTCATGCTCGAGGCCGCGGAGTGCCTCGCCACCTTCGACGGGCCCGCCCTCGTCGTCTGGGCTGAGAAGGACCGCGTCATGCCTCCGGAGCATGGGCGTCGTCTCGCCGAACTCCTCCCGAAAGGATGGCTCGTCGAGATACCGGACAGCTACACGCTCCTCCCTCTTGACCAGCCCGCCAGGCTCGCGCAGCTCATCCGGGAAATGCACCTGCAGTGACCGACTAAGTGGTCTCGCTCGTAGGTCCTTCGGGGGTTGGTCAGGCTGCCTGTGGGGTGGAGGATTGTTCTTGTCGGTCGGGTGTGTGCCGGTCGAGTCTGGCTAGTAGATCTTCCAGGTCGGTGGTGGTGAACTTCCACTGGAACGGCTGTGCCGTGGCGTTGTAGCGGTCTTCGAATGCTCGGAGCCGGTCGGGGATCTGGGTCAGGTCGGTGAAGTCGTTGGGTGAGACGACCGTGCGCTGGACAACGGAGAAAAAGATCTCCACCTGGTTCAACCAGGAGGCGTGGACAGGGGTGTGGACCATGACCGCGTTCGGGAACGCAGCGGCAGCGTGCCTGGATGGAGGTCTTCTCATCGCAGGAGATCACGTACTCGTTGTCGCCCAGCCCGACGCCGTCGAAGGTACGGGCGTACAGGTCCAGGACCGCGGCGGCCGGCCGGACCGTTTGCGGTCGGCCAGCCCGGCGATGCCGTGGTCGGCGAACCGGCCCCGCCAGGTACGGACCGTGTCCACCGTGAGGCGGACCTGCCGGGCGATCCGGGCGTTGGACCTCCCCCGCGCCGCCGCCAACACGATCTGAGCGCGGACCCTGTCCTGATAGGGGGTTTTGTGGCCGTAGGCCCTCGTTTTCAGGAGGCGACGTTTACCGGCACGCAACGTCACCGGGCGGGCGGACGTGACGGGTATGAGGGGCGATTCCTTCCAGAACAGATCAGGATGATCGCCATCTTTCGTTTGGGAGCGAGCGTGACGCTGGGCGTGTCGACCACGGCCAGTTGCCGTTACATAGGGCTACGAGTAGTTACGCGGAAAGGCTCAGTGACACGTTAGGTCCACCACGATGCGGAACAGCGGTGTCGAGGCCGGTTTCAGGCGATCGCGGTGATGTCTCCGTCGTCGAAGTAGATCGCTTGATGTAGCCGGCCGCCCAGAGCGGCGGCGAACCGGGCGACCACGTCCTGGCCGGAGATCTTGCCCTGTTCGATCTGCGAGACCCGGCCCTTGGTGACGCCCATCCGCTCGGCCACCTGCTGCTGGGTCAGGCCCCGCGTCCGGCGCACCTCGGCGAGCCGGTGACCGACCGAGACCGCCAGGAGTTCCTGCTTGCCGGCCTCGACCGCGTCCTCGCCGCCGGCCCGGGCGACCTGCTCTGCGCGGATATCTGCCCAGCGCACGTGACCACTCATCGCCGATCACCTTCCTGGCCGCGTTCCATCAGATAGGTCTTGTAGCGTTGTTCCGCCAACGGGATCGCCTCCTCGTACCAGGCGTTCCACCGTCCGGCTTTGTCTCCGGCGACGAGCAGGATAGTCGAACGCCACGGATCGAAGCAGAACAAGATCCTTACAGTTCTTGGTCGGAGTTCTTTCAGGTTGGGGAGCGACGAACCCGTGATCGTGTCCACCAGTGGTCTGCCAAACCCAGGGCCGGCCTCCGCGAGCAGGTCGATCGCTTGGACGACACATGCGTGCGTCGCGGCGTCCAGACTGTCGATCCACGCGCGGACCTCGTTGACGAGGTAGACGTCCCACTGCTGTCCGTCCACCCAGCGAGTATAGCTTCCGGTAAACCATGCCGCGGCGGACGCGAATAGCTCCCGGACAGTCGACTACGGCCGGTAGCTGCCGGTGTGTCGTGTTTCGCGGTCGCGCCCTCCCGAAGCCGGTGGCCACCCGGGGTCGCGGTGGTGTCGGCGGTGTCGGTGGTGTCGGCGGGCATCACGAAGGCCGGCGCGAGGTGCCGGATCCGGTGGCGAGCCGTAGGCGGTCGATGAGTTTGGTGAGGTTGCGGACCTGGGTCGAGTCGCGGCCGAAAGTGGCTACCAGGATCCGGTGGACGCCTTCGAGCTCGATAAGGGCTTCGTCGTGGTGGCCGGCGGCGGCGAGCAGCTGGGCGATGGTGATGCGGGCCTCGCGGATCCTGTCCGGTTCGTCGTCGCTAGCGGCCGAGTCGGCGTTCTGGACGTAGAACCGCAGCTGCGCGAGGGCCTTGTCGGGTTGGCCGGCCTGCGCATAGGCGATGCCGGCATGGTAGGCGCAGTCGAGCACATAGGGATGGCTCGGCTCCAGCCGGTACCGGCGGTACTCGTGGCCGACATTGTCGAACAGAGCGGCCGCGCGGGTGTACTCGTCGGCGAAAAACAGTGTGGCGGCGAGGAGATGTCGCAGCTCCAGACCGCGGACCGGGTCCAGCGCCCCCGTTCCACACTCAGGAAGACCCACAGGTGGCTCAAGGACCTCACGACGGAGCTGCGGGGACAGCGGATGGACGCCTGGAGATCATCGCCGACTTCGGTGGCGAACGACTCGTCATCGGTTGAATACCACGATGCGGCGGAACTTCGAGACGGCGGATACGGCAGACTCGACGATGTGCTGCGGGTGGGGTTGACCGGTGGGATCGGCGCGGGCAAGAGCGCGGTGGCGCAGCTGCTGGCCGACCATGGTGCTCATGTGATCGACGCGGACGCGATCGCCCGGGAGGTGGTCGCGCCGGGAACGCCGGGCCTGGCGGCCGTCGTCGGGGAGTTCGGGCCGCATCTGCTGCGCGCCGACGGCAGCCTGGACAGGGAGGCGCTCGGCACGGTCGTGTTCGCCGATCCGGACGCCCGCCGCCGACTGGAGGCGATCACCCATCCGCTTGTCGGGGCGGAGGCGGCCCGCCGCATGGCGCAGGCTCCCGCGGACGGAATCGTCGTGTACGACGTGCCGTTGCTCGTCGAGGCCGGTCTTGCCGCCGGCTACGATCTGGTCGTCGTGGTCGAGGCGCCCCGGGAGGTCCGTCTCGCCCGGCTTGCGGGGCGGGGGCTCCCGCGGGAGCAGGCGGAGGCGAGGATGGCCAACCAGGCCACCGACTCCGCCCGCCGGGCGGTCGCGGACATCCTCGTGGACAACGCCGGCACCATCGACGACCTGCGGAGCGGGGTGGACGAGGTGTGGTCGCGGCTGCTGGCCGTCCAGTCCATCCAGTCCGATCAGCCCGAGTGGTCGGCGC
>NZ_CADDZT010000052.1:4287-8617 GCF_902812655.1 Candidatus Frankia meridionalis
GCCATCGCCGAGCTGGCCCGTCGGATCCGCGGTGGTGAGAAGGACGTCGTGCTGCTCGGTGCGACCGGCACCGGCAAGTCGGCGACCACCGCATGGCTCGTCGAACAGGTGCAGCGACCGACGTTGGTGATGGCGCCGAACAAGACGCTGGCCGCGCAGCTCGCCAACGAGTTCCGCGAGCTGTTGCCGCACAACGCCGTCGAGTACTTCGTGTCGTACTACGACTACTACCAGCCCGAGGCGTACATCGCCCAGACCGACACCTACATCGAGAAGGACTCGTCCATCAACTCCGAGGTGGAGCGGCTGCGCCACTCGGCGACGATGAGCCTGCTGACCCGTAGGGACGTGGTGGTCGTGGCGAGCGTGAGCTGCATCTACGGCCTGGGCACGCCGCAGGAGTACGTCGAGCGCATGGTCCGGCTGCGGGTCGGGGAGGAGATCGACCGTGACCGGCTGCTGCGCAGGTTCGTCGATGTCCAGTACACCCGCAACGACGTGGCCTTCACCCGCGGGACGTTCCGGGTCCGCGGTGACACCGTCGAGGTGTTCCCCGTCTACGAGGAACTCACCGTCCGCATCGAGATGTTCGGGGACGAGATCGAGCGGCTGACCTATCTGCACCCGCTCACCGGTGAGGTCGTCCGGGAGGCGCAGGAGGTTTTCGTCTTCCCCGCGACCCACTACGTCGCCGGCCCGGAACGGATGGAACGGGCCATCACGGGCATCGAGACGGAGCTCACCGACCGGCTCGCGGAGATGGAACGCCAGAGCCGGTTGCTGGAGGCCCAGCGACTGCGGATGCGAACCACCTACGACATCGAGATGATGCGCCAGGTCGGTTTCTGCTCCGGTATCGAGAACTACTCCCGGCATATCGACGGGCGTGTCGCGGGTACCCCGCCGTTCACGCTGCTCGACTACTTCCCGGACGACTTCCTGCTGGTCATCGACGAGTCGCACGTGACGGTCCCGCAGATCGGCGGGATGTACGAGGGCGACATGTCCCGCAAGCGCAACCTGGTCGAGCACGGTTTCCGGTTGCCGAGCGCCATGGACAACCGGCCGCTGCGCTGGGAGGAGTTCTGCGCGCGCATCGGCCAGACCGTGTACCTGTCGGCGACCCCCGGGCCGTATGAGCTGTCCCGGTCCGACAGCGTGGTCGAGCAGATCATCCGGCCGACCGGCCTGCTCGACCCGGAGGTCGTGCTGAAGCCGACCCAGGGCCAGATCGACGACCTCATCGGGGAGATCCGGACGCGCACCGCACGCGACGAGCGTGTGCTGGTCACCACGTTGACCAAGAAGATGTCGGAGGACCTCACCGACTATCTCCTCGAGCTCGGGATCCGCGTCCGCTACCTGCACAGCGAGGTGGACACGCTGCGCCGCATCGAACTGCTCACCGAGCTGCGCCGGGGCGAGTTCGACGTGCTCGTCGGTATCAACCTGTTGCGCGAGGGCCTGGACCTGCCGGAGGTTTCCCTGGTGTCCATCCTGGACGCGGACAAGGAGGGCTTCCTGCGGTCGGACAAGTCACTGATCCAGACCATCGGCCGGGCGGCCCGCAACGTCTCCGGGCAGGTACACATGTATGCGGACACGGTGACGCCCTCGATGCGCAGGGCCATCGAGGAGACGAACCGGCGGCGCGCCAAGCAGATCGCCTACAACACCGAACGGGGGGTCGATCCGCAACCGCTACGCAAGAAGGTCATCGACATCCTCGACGACCTGGTGCGCGAAAGCGCCGAGGGTGAGCTGATCGGTGGTGGTGGGCGCGCGCAGTCCAGGGGGAAGGCGCCCGTGCCGGGCATGTCGTCGAGGACGGGCCGTGACGGCGCGGTCGGGCGGCACGCGGCGGCGTTGGCCGGCATGCCCCGTTCGGATCTTGCGGCGCTCATCCGCCAGCTCGACGACCAGATGCACGAGGCCGCGAAGGAGCTGCAGTTCGAGCTCGCCGCACGCCTGCGCGACGAGATCGCCGAGTTGAAGAAGGAGCTTCGCGGCATGCAGGCCGCAGGGCTATGACTTTTCGGGCGCGGACAGCCCGGACTGGCCAGCCGCATGTAGTCGACGACGGGTTCGGGTAGCCTGTCGCGTAACGGTCACTTTGAGGAATGGACTTGTGTCGTAACGTACAACATCTCTCATGGGTAGGAGAACGGCCGCTCTCGGTGGAGAAGGAGCTGTGCCATGAGGTGGAACCTGCGGTTGGTCGCAGCTCAGCGCGGCATCTGGAAGTCCAGCGAACTGCAGCGCATGCTCGCCGACCATGGTCTTACGATCAGTACCGGGAAAATGTCCGGCCTGTGGTCCGGCCAGCCGGCCAGCGTCAAACTCGACGACCTTGACGTCCTCTGTGCCGTCCTCGACTGCGGCGTTGACGAGCTGCTCGTCCCCGACCCGGGCACGGTTCGGCGGCCGGTCGACACCCCCGTGTCCTCACCGTTCCGGCAGGAGAACTCGGTCGGGACGGCAAGTCCTCGGAAATCCTGAAGAATATTCAGGATAATGTTGGTGGACGGAAGATCGAGGAACCCATGAATTTTCTCGGGGCATTCCGGAATTCGGCAATTTAATCCGGATTCGGTCACCCGGTCCAGCTGTCCGATCTTTGACATGCGGACCAAGAAGGTCGTCCTTCGTGTAACCCTTGTGAAGTCGTACGGATCTTGTCTGTTTATTCGCACATAGGGGGCGGTGGTGGTGGTCCAGGATATCCTTGACGCGGTATCCATGCCGGAGGAGATCGTATCGAGCTCCATGCATGACGAACTGTTCACTCGACTCGACATCTCGATCGGCGACCTCTGGGCACAGGCCCGAAACGGCGCCTTCTGGCGGCACGTCACTGCGCATGGATTCGACCGTGAGCTGTACCGCATCATGATGACGCAGATCTACCACTACACGCGGCACAATTCGATCAACCAGGCGGTTGCCGCTTTCCGTGCCGAGCCGGAGCAGATCGGTCTTCTCCGTTTTGTCTACAGCCATGCACGCGAGGAACTGGGGCACGAGAAGCTGGTCCTGCACGACCTGCGCGCGGTCGGTCTCCTCGGCCCGGACGCGTCGGTCGACGACGTGCCGCTGCCCGCGACCGACGCGCTCATCCAGTACCTCTACGGCGTCGGGCTTCGTGAGGGCCCGGTTTCCCGGTTGGGCTACTCCTACTGGGCGGAGACGGTGTACGACCACATCAGCCCGGTGCTGTCGAAGGCCCGGGAGTCTCTCGGCCTGAGCGATCACGACATGGCCTTCTTCGCGGCGCATTCGGAGATCGATTCCAAGCACGCCATGGAGGTGCAGCACACCATCCGGCGTTCGGTGATCTCGCGTGAGCAGGCGGACGCAGTCCACCGTGTCGCAGTCACCACACTGTGGCTGACCACTTCCCTGATGGAGCAGTCCTACACGGAATGGGCGCGTCGCCGCAGCGACGGATCACCGAGGGAATCCGGCGATGGCCGCTGACGTTTCCGGGTCGCTTGACGTTCCCGGGTCGCTCACGGGCGGTATCCAGCTATTATGCTGCAATTCCGAAAGTGAGCGGCAGCTCGCCCGAGGCTTCCGGAACGAGGTCTTCCTGAATCGGCGCAGCGTCATGTTCAGCGATGCTCTGGAATGCCGTCGAGACGCGGAAAGTCACGTCATGCTTCTGCTGTACGACGGCACTCCTGTCGCCACCGCACGTTCACAACCGTATCCATCCGACGTCTCGGACGTGCTCGGGGTCTCGCGCGATCTGCCCGACTGGGGTGCGGACTCCGAGGTCGGCAGGATGGCGGCGGTGCGTTCGCCGTGGTCTGCCCGCTATTCACTCATGGTGTTGGTACTGGGGTCGATGTGGCTGCTGGAGCACACGAGCCACCGACGTTACGTCGCCTACTGCCTCCCGAAGATGTTGAGAATATTTCGACTGATCGGTGCGGAGGATACCGGAGAAACCTGCGTCGTCCCCGGCCGCACCGGCCGACACAGTATCATTCTCGGCAGCTATGAGGACTGTGCCCGGCTGGGCATGGCCCATCTGGGGATGAGCGGGGCCGAGGCACGCTCCGCCGTTCGCTGGCAGGTGGCGAACCCACAGCCCCGGGAAGACCACGCGATCATCTCCGGACATGGACAGTGAAGGCCAAGCCTCACCCCGAAAATGGTACACACGAACATGTCACCAGCAACGGCTCCCGCGGGATGGACACTGTTGTCGTGCGGACCAGCCAATGCCAGGACTGTGCCGGGGTCCCGGCCGCGAGCCTTCGGCCCACAGTCGGGCCGGAGAACTGAGGAGCGCGTGGGTGTCAGCATCGGGAGTCGCGGGTGGTGT
>NZ_CADDZT010000052.1:8871-18207 GCF_902812655.1 Candidatus Frankia meridionalis
TCGGCACGCTCGGTATGCGGATGGACATGTCGTTCCGTCCCGTCTTCACCGGTAACCATCAGCAGCTGGCACGGACGTCGGCGTTCGAGAAGGCTTTCGGCGACCTGGGGTTCAACGACCTTGTGGCGATTGCGGACGTCGGTGACGCAGGGGACCCGCGTGCGTTGACCCGTACCCACGAACTTGCGGACCGGCTGCGCGGCCTGCCGCATTTCGTCACGGTTCGGGACCCGCTGACGTTCCCGTTCTTCGACGCCGATGGTCGGCTGCATCCCGCCGGCGTGGCCGCAGAGCTGAGCGATGCCCGCACGCCGGGCGAGCAGCGGGCGGTCGTCGACTCGGTGCTGCACTCGGCGTCGGCCCGGCGGATCATCTTCGGCGACGACAACCGGCAGGTCGCGGTCACCGTCGCGCTCGATATCGCCAACGACGATTTCTCGCACTGGCGTGACGCGGTGAAACAGTTCCGCGCCACGGTACGTGACTGGTCCCGCCAGACCGGCATCGCGACCAGCTTCACCGGTTATCCCGAGGTCGAGCAGGTTTATGCCCACGAAGTGCTGTTCAGCGTGCTGCGCAGCATCGCGCTTCTGCTCGTGGTGATGCTGGTGATCCTGTTCGTCTACTTCCGCCGGGTGCGGGATGTGGTGACCTGCCTTGCCGGCGTCACCCTGTCGGTGCCACTGGTGCTCGGCGTCATGACGCTGCTCGGTCAGCCGTTCTCCATCGTCAACAGTCAGGTCCTGACCCTGGTCCTGATCGTCGGCATCGCGGAGGCCCTGCACCACCAGCAGGAGTACCTGCGGCGGCGCGAGGCGGGGCGGGACCACGCCACGGCGAACCGGGAGGCGTTCACGATCCTGGCCTGGCCGGCGTTCATGACCGGTCTGGCGACCACGGTGGGATTCGCCGCGCTGCTCACCGCGGACATGACGGCGATCTCGTCCTTCGGGATGTCCACGGCGCTCGGTGTGATGATTGTCTACGGCGTCAACTGGCTGACCGTGCCGTCGCTTATTCACCTGTTCTACCGCAACACCCCACCGAATGCGTTCCGCCGGCGCAGCGCGTCCTGGACGGTCGCGATGCTGAGCCGCGCCGACGGACTGCTGCAGCGCCGCCCCGGCAGGGTGGTCCTCGGCTTCGTCATGGGCACCACAGCCCTCGGGATCGTCGGTGCTTCCGGACTATCGATCGACCAGAAGGTGAACGAAGAGCTACCGAAAAATCATCCTGCCGTAATCGCCCAGTCAACATACGAACATCAGTTCGCGGGGTTTCTCGGCCCGGTGCTGTGGGTCAGGCCGCGTTCCGGCACGGTTGTCGGTACTGAGGGGCAGCTCGCCGCGCTGGTGAACCGGCTCTGCGCGATGCCGGATGTGCGCTATGTGGCGTCTCCGCTTGATCTGGTGCCACAGCCGTCGCTCACCGCGGGGCAGAGCGACCCGGGCTGCCTCCGTCGCCCTGCCGATCTGCGTGGTGCGGTGGCTGCACGGCAGGGCCGGGCGGGACCTGTCGTGCAGCGGTTCGCGGACACGCTGCTCACCCCGGCCGGCGACCAGGCCGCAGTGATCGTTCGGGTGCCGGACATCGGCACGGCCAGGTCCCTGCCGTTCGTCGAGCAGGTTCGTGCCGCGGCGCGGGAAACGATGCCGGATGCCGACGTGGCGACGGTCGGCGAATGGTGGCTGGCACAGCAGGGCATGCACAGCCTCTCGTTCGAGATGATGCTTTCGGCCATCACCGCGCTTGCGTTGATCCTGCCCATCATGTGGTTCGCCATCCGAGACGCGAAACTGTTCCTCGCCGGCATCGTGCCGACCGTCCTGCCGGTCTTCGCAACCCTGGGCTTCATGGGACTGACCCACATCAGCGTGCGCATCGGTACCGCGATGATCCTGGCCATCGCGCTCGGCCTCGCCGCTGACGACACGATTCACCTGTCGGTGCGCATCCGGGACCGGGTCCGGGCAGGGTCGGCCCCGTCGAGCGCGGTGACCGCCACGATGCTGCGCACCGGCCGGCCGGCGAGCTTCTCCTCCTACGTGCTGATCGGTGGTTTCGCGTCGATGACGGCCAGCTCGCTGATCGCCTTGCAGGAGATGGGTCTCATCGCCGCGTTCACCATGTCGTTCGCGCTCGCGACGGACCTGCTGCTGGGCCCGGCGCTGTACCTGCTGTTCGTCCGCGGCCGGCCGCGCCGCCGTGCCGCGCCACCCGCAGTCGTCCCGCAGCTTGTGGAGGTAGGAGCATGACGGCGTCATCGGTGATGACCGGTGCGGGCCAGCACACGATCACAGTGTCCGCCATGCTGGTGGACACCGTCCACGCGCACCCGGAACAACCGGCGATCACCTACCGTCGCCAACCGGCGGCGGAGAAATCGAGTCCCCGGCAGCGGCATGACGACTGGCACACGCTCACCTGGCACGAGTTCACCCATCTGGTACTCGGCGTCGTGGACGGGCTCGACCAGGTTCTTGCGGGGGCCCGAAGGGTCGCGGTCCTCGCCGAGACCGACGCCCGCTACCCGGCGCTGGAACTGGCGCTGGGGCTGTCCGGCCGCGCGGTGCAGCCGCTGTACGTGACATCCACGGACGACGACCTGCGCCGCGCAGCGCGGACGGCCGGAGCCGAGGCCCTCGTGGTCGGCCGTTCTCAGCGGGAGCGGGCGCGGGCAGCCGCGCTGCATCTGCCGGTTGTCGAGCTGGACATGCTCGTTCCCCTGCCGGGCGTCGAGGGAACGCCGCTGGCCACTCTCGCCGCCGACGTGGAGCCGTTCGACACCGCGCTCGTGCGCGAGCGGCTGTCCGCGCTGCCGACCCGCCCGCCCGGTGACACCCTGCTGTACCTGCAGAGCACCGGTACCACAGGCCCGGCCCGGGTCATCGAGGTGTCGGAGACTGCGGTGCTCGCCGCGGTGCTCGCGGTGCGCGGCGAGACCACGCATCCGTTTCCCCGGTTCCTGTCGTTCCTGCCGACCGCGCATATTTCCGAGCGGCTGTTGACCCTCTATGTCTCGCTCACGCTGGCCGGTCACACCTGGTATGGCGGTGGGTTGCCAACCCTGGAATCCGATCTCCCGGCCTGCCGGCCCACCGTGCTGCTCGCGCCGCCGCTGGTCTACGAGGCGGTCCGAGGACAGGCGCTGGCCTCGGCGGCGTCCAGCGCACTCGGACGGCGGCTGGCGGCCTCGGTGCAGCGCACCGCCGACGAGGCGCTTTCCGCCGGCCGTACCGGCGGGACCGGACGGCGTCCCGGCGCGTGGGTCTTCGGCCGCCAGCTGCGCCGCCGGGCCGGCCTCGCGCGGGTCCAGGACGCATTTGCCGGCACGGCGCCCGTCCCCGCCGACCTGCGGGCATGGTGGGAGGCGGTCGGCGTCCCGGTGCGTAACGTCTACGGCCAGACCGAGGTGGCCGGAGCAACGTCGATCACAGCCCGGTCCGGTGCGGCGTTCGACGGCGTCGGGGTCCCGGTCCGCAGGGTCGAGGTCACGATCGGCGACGACAACGAGCTGTTGGTACGCAGCCCTTCACTGTTCACGCGGTATGTCGGCGAGGACGCCGTTACCGCTCGTACACTGCGGGATGGTTGGCTGCACACCGGCGACCGCGCCACCATTCGTGGCGATGGCGAGATCGTGCTGCTAGGACGGGTGCAGTCGCTGGTGAGTGCCCCGGACGGTACGGTCGTGGACACCGGCGTACTCGTCGTGCAGATCGGCGCCGAACTCGGCCCCGCCGACATCGCTGTCGTTCCTGCCGGATCGGAAGCCGGGATGTTGCTGTACGTGGCGATCCACCCGGCGGGCACGCCGGAGCACACGCTGCGCGAGGCTGCCCGGCTGGACCCGGTCGCCGGCGAGGACCCGCGGTGGGCTCGGCTCGCCGCACTCGTGGTGCGCTGGGACCCGCACGCTGTGATCCGCCGCTTGGCGATGTTCGATGGGGCGTTCGCCATGTCCACCGGCGAGGTAGGGCCCACCGGCAAGCCACGCGGCTGGCGCATCCACGAACTGCGATCCAGCCACCTGCGTGAGCGATGCTCCCCTGCGGAGCTCGAAGGGCAACAGAGTCGTGAGCACCGCCGCGACGTACCAGCGTGAACGATGGTGAAAAGCGGGCGACGGCCGCGGTCCGGCCGTTGCGTGGCCTGACTCCGCAGCCGCGGCAACACGTCCGACCAAAAATCCGCTGACTCCGGGTGTCCGGCTGACCGGGAGTCGTAGTGGCGCAGGGCGGGCATAACGAGGTCGGCGAGGGCCACGCCCACGATGAACACCAGGAAGCCATCCAGCGACGCGACTTTTGCCACAGGTTGCGTCCGGGATGAAGAGGGGATTGAACGGACATGACAGCCGACCACGTACCGACAGGAACGGTCCACACACCGGTGTCGGTGCGGCCCGGGGCCTCCGTCACCGTGGCGATCCTGACCTTCCTGCTGGCCGCTTTCACCCTTCCCGACGCGGCGCCCGACCGGCCCGCCGTCGCCTACCTGTCCGCTGGTCTTGCCGGTGCCGGGCTGCTCCTCGGCCTGCTGCTGGTCGCAGACCTGGCCCGTGCCGCTGTTGCGCGTCGAGTGGGCGTGCGGGTGGACGGGATCATCGTTGGCCTTTTCGGCAGCCGGCTGCGTGCCGCGACTGACATCAGCGAGCCCGGGGCGGCGGCTCGCATCGCCTGCGCGGGCCTGCTGGTCACCGGGATCGGTGGCACGGCGCTTTTCGTCCTCGGCCGGCGGGCCGGTGACGGCAGCCTGGCCCTTGTCGGCGGCGTCGGGCTGTGGGTCGGGGGTGTGGCGCTCCTGCTCACCCTGTCGGCGCTGCTTCCGACCCCGCGCACGACCGGTGGACGGTTGCTCGCGGCAGCGGTGTACCGGCGGACGGGAAGCCGTGAACGCGCGGCCGAGGCCACCGCCCGAACCGGATTGATCACTGGTTGGCTTCTGCTGGCCCTGGGCGCCGCGGCGATCTTCCTGGTCGGTGTGGTGGGTCTGTGGGTGGCGCTGCTCGGATGGTTCGCGCTTGGTTCGGGTCGCCTCGAGCTCTCCCGGCTGCGGACGAAGGAGGCGCTCGCAGGTGTCCGGGTGGGGGATGTGATGGGGCCTGCCCCCCAGGTTCTGCCCGGCTGGCGAACAGTGTCCGCGGTGGTGGAGGAGACCGTGGTCAAATCGGACCAGTGGGTGTTCGTCGTCGCGGACTTCGGCGGTGACCTCGTCGGTGTGGTGCTGCTGCATGACCTCGCGTCGGTTTCGACCGATGACCGTGGGCTCACCCGGGTCGCCACGGTAACCGTGCCAATGGCCGCGGTGGCGACCACCACCCCCGGTGAACCTCTGGCCGACCTGCTTCCGCGGCTGGCCGACCGTCCAGCCGCCGGCCTTGCCCTTGTCTTCGACGGTGCCGTCGAGGACGCGGCCAGGCCGCGGCTGGTCGGCATCGTCAGCCATGTGGAGATCACGGAGGCGTTGGCGGCCGCGTCGCTGCGGGCCGCGGGGGCAGCCCTGCCCTCGGACCCCGGTCGGCTGATCGGCTGATCGGCTGACGGGCAGCGCACCGGATCCACGGGAAGCGACGGGTCGCCCGAGTACTCTTGCGGCCATGACGATCAGGACTTCGGAGGCGTTGGCCAGTGATGTAACCGTTGATTATCTGGCGGTGGGGAACCCAACGCTCGACGTCCGTCCCGACTCGTCCCTCGCGGTCGGTGGAAGTGTGGTCTACGCCGTTATCCAGGCGGCCCGGCTGGGCCTTTCCGCCGCCGGTTTCGGTCGTGGCTGCGGCCGGGAGCTGGAACCGGTATGGACGCCGTCCGAGACGGAGGCATTCCTCTACGTCCAGTCCTCGGCGGACACGACCCGTTTCCGCAACGAAAACACCGACAGCATCCGGACCCAGTGGCTGGAGAAGTCCGCGGGTGCCGTGTCGGGGCTCGACCGGCTTCCGGAATGCCGGGTGCTGCACCTCGCGCCCGTTGCGCAGGAAATCGTTCTCGACGAGGCTGTCCGGGGGAGTAGGCGAGGGCTTCTCGGGCTGACCCCGCAGGGCCTGATTCGTTCCTGGGACGGCCAGGGGCTGGTCCGCCACCGTTCGCTGGAGATTGACGGCCCGACCGCCGGCAGCATCGACGTGGTGGTGTTCGCGGACTATGAAGCCGCCTATCTGAGCAACGTGGCCGAGGCGGTCCGCCGGGCCGGTGGAATCGTCGTGGTCACGAAGGGCGCCCGGGGATG
Organism: Candidatus Frankia meridionalis; assembly: GCF_902812655.1. GTDB lineage: Bacteria > Actinomycetota > Actinomycetes > Frankiales > Frankiaceae > Protofrankia > Protofrankia meridionalis. Next base: position 15,103 of record NZ_CADDZT010000052.1, read on the forward strand.
CGAGGTTCTGTTGGCCCACGGCACGCAGGAGTTTCCCGCCATCGCGGCTACCCGGCTTGTTGATGACACCGGAGCCGGTGATGTTTTTGCCAGCTCGTTGTTCATCGCGCTGGAGAGCGGGTCGCTGGTGAGTGACGCGGTCCGGTTCGCGGCGGCGGCGGCCACGTTGAGTATCGAGGGGATCGGCCCGTGGGCGATCGCCCCCCGCGGGGAGGTCCTGCGGCTCGCCGGTCAGGACACTACGGTCGCCGTGTCCTGACCGGCAAGTCGACGGCCACCGTCGGATATCGGGCTGTCCGGGGGTCCTTTTCTTTGCCCACAACATAGTCAACGCTGTTGACGACTCCGCCGGCGCATTTGATCTTTGGTGAGGTCACGCGGCCGGCAGCGCCTCGGTGAACAGTGACAGCGCCCGCTGCCAGTGCTGTTCGGCGCTGTTGCCGTGGTGTCGGACGACTAGGTGATGAACGTGGGCGGCTTGCGGGCCACGAGCCGTTCGACGATGCCGAGTTTGTAGCGTTCCTGTCGTTCGATCTTGAAGCCTTCGGTTTGCGCCTGTAGCAGGGGACGTCGGCGTAGGTGTTCGCCGCCAATCCGAATGGTGATCGTTTCGAGTAGTCGCTGGGTTGCTCGTACGTGCCACGGCGAGCCGGCCACATGGTCCAGGAGCAGCAGCCGGCCGCCGGGACGCAGCACCCGCTTCATCTCGGCGAGGGCCCGGTGGACGTCGGGGATGGCGCACAGGGACAGGGTGCATACGACGGTGTCGAAGGAGGCGTCGGGCAGGTCCAGTGCCTGAGCGTCGCCGACGTGGAGGTCGACGGTGCGGCCGAGGTCCTGCGCTCGCTGCCGGGCGATGTCCAGCATCGCCGGGCTGAGGTCGATTCCTGTGAGTGTGACGGTGTCTGGATAGTAGGCGAGGTTGCGGCCGGTGCCGATCGCGACCTCGAGCACGTCGCCGGTGGCCTGTGCGCAGACCCAGGCACGGCCGTCGCCGAACAGGACTCGCTCGAGGAAGGCCATTTCCCGGTCGTAGGTGTGTGCGTGCCTGTCCCAGTAGCGGCGCAGGTATTCGGTATTGCCAGGGTGGGGAGTTTCCGGCATTCGATCACGTCCTTCGCCCGGCGGGGGACGGTTACTGGGTAGGAACGTCGAACGTACGGAGTCACGGGGATCGTGACAGGGCGCGTGTGGCGGTTCTACCTGGACCGTACGGGACGGCTCGGGGGAATTGCCGCGGACGAGCGTGGGTGGCCGCTGGTTCGGGTCGGGCGGTGTGGTTGGTCGGGTGATGCGGCGCCAGCCGCGCAGGGTCAGGGCGGCCAGCCCGAGGGCTACCCGGCCGGCGACAATGTCGATCAGGTAGTGGTTGGCGGTGGAGGTGGCTTGGGTCGGGGTCACCCGGTCGGGGTGCCGGTTCCACCGGTGCACGGCCCTGCGGGTTCGGGTGCCTGGGCGCCGTTGCGCAAGGCGCGGAGGAACTGGGGCAGGCGGGGGTCGTCAGCGCTGGTCAGTTGGAGCTGGCGGGCCCAGGCGGAGACGACGATCGGGGCGGGAAGGTCGGGATAGGGGCTGAGGATTTCCTTGGCGTTGGTGCCGACGATCCGTCGCAGGGCGGCGACCTGGTTGGCTGCCAGGTCGGGCTGGTAGGTGATCCAGACGGCGCCGTGTTCGAGGGAGTGGACCGCGTTCTCGTTGCGGACGGGCTGGTTGTAGATCCCGCAGTTGAGCCATGCCGGGTTGTGGGGGCCGCCGGCGGGTGGGGTCTGCGGGTAGCGGACCGGCTGGTCGGTGTGCGGGTTGGTCAGGCCGCTGATTTTCTGCAGGCCGGTGATGTCCGACGGATTCCTACGGCCGGCGACCTGGACCACGACGATCGCGAGGATGACGACGGCGAGCAGCGCGGGGACGCCGAGGATGAGTAGCCGCCGGCGCCGTTCATCGCGACGCTGGGCGCGTTGCAGTTCGGCGAGTTGTCCGTGGCGTGCGGCTTTGCTCGGCGTGCGGCTGATCTTGTTGTTCATAACTGTCCTACCTGACGCGGGCGACGGATCCAACTACGCTCGCACAGAGTACTAACTTCCATCGTAGATGGATTGGGTGGCCCGGTCCCGCCTGCCCCGGGACGCAACGGCGCGGCTTCGGCATCGGTCACACCCCGTGGCTTCCTGGCACGGACTGTTATCGGGTGGTGGCAGGGTCTGTGCCGGCGGGTCTGTGCCGGGCGGGTCGATGCCGGGAGGGCGCCAGAAGAACCGTTATGGCCCGGTTCGGTGTTCCGCGCTGTCGGGTGGGCGGGCATCGGGATAGTCGAAGGTGCGTGCGAGGAGGTGGCCGGGTGCGGTGACCGTCTCGTGGAGGATCCGATGGTCGGGTCCGACGTCGAGGACGAAATAGAAGCTTGAGGGGACGAGCGCGAAGGCGAGCTGGGTGTGTCCGTCCCGGCGGCTCAGGATGGTCCCGTCGGTGGGTGCGGCGGCGCCATAGGGCTCAACGTCGAGGAACCGCTCTCCGCTCATCGGCGTGTCGGTGCCCGATGGTGCGGCAGCCGCGGTGTTGCTGGTGACGGTTTCGTGCAGGGTCAGGGATCCGACCGCCCGCATCGTGTCGATCACCTGGGTGAGCAGGGTGGCATCGGATGCCGGGGGCCAGGCGATGGTGAAGGTGGTGCTACCGCCGGTCCACCCGTCCGCGGCGGCGTGCAGGGTGAGCTGGCTGTCGGGGGAGGCCCAGCTGACCGGCGCCAGGTAGCAGCCGGTGCCGCAGCGTTGCGTTGTGAGGGTTCGTCTGACCCCGGCGGCGGTGAGTTCGGCGGTCAGCCGGAGGCGGGGCTGGCTGGTCGGGGTGTCGTCGGGCACGGCGAGGCGGACTTCCAGTTGTCCGTCGCTGGCGGCGATCGCGACGGTGACCTGGCCGGCGAGGCTGGCCAGCCGGAGGGTCGGCCCGTCCGGTGGTGGCGGGAACGCCAGGTCGGTGCTGGTGGGGGCGGGCGGGGTCATGGATACCAGCAGGCCGGTCAACGCCAGGACGCCGACCAGGGCGGTGCGTTCGATGCGTGCCGCGCCGGCAGGCCGGCCCGTGTCGGGTCCGGGTCCGGGTTCGGGT
>NZ_CADDZT010000052.1:18671-21742 GCF_902812655.1 Candidatus Frankia meridionalis
TGGCGGTGGCGGTGGCGGTGGCGGTGTCGGTGAGCCGGGTCCGGGCCAGGTGTCGGCGGGCGGCCAGCGCGAGGGCGATGGCGAGGGTGACGAGTCCGAGTTTGACCAGCAGCACCCGGCCGTAGCCGGTGTGGAGGAGCGCGGGCAGGTTCGGGACGAGTTCGATGGAGGTGAGGGTGCCGGTGGCGACCACGACGAGGAACAGGCCGAGGGCGATCCGGCTGTATCCGGCGAGCAGTGCCCGCACCGCGAGCGGGCTGTGCCGCATACGGGCGGCGACGCGGACGACGTGCAGGAGCGTACCCACCCAGATCGCCGCCGCGGTCAGGTGGATCGCGGTGACCAGACCGCCCCAGCCGGGCGCCGCCGCGGTCAGATGGCTACGCCACGCCTCCGCGCCGACCATCGCCACCATCGGAACGACGATGAGGCCGCGGGGGCGGCGCAGGGCCGCCAGCCCGACGGCGGCGGCGAAACCGAGGGCCTCGACGAGGGCGATCCGGCCGGGCGCGGTGTCTGCCAGCCCGGACAGGGACAGCCGCCGTAGTCCATCGGCGATGCTGCCGTTACCGAGCAGGTGGACGGCCAGGCCGACCGCGGCGGTGAAACCGAGCAGGCTGCCGGAACGCAGCAACGGCGCTACGGCCGGCACGGTCTCACCCACTGGGGCGCGACGCCGCGTCCGGCCGGTCAGCTCGGCGCCGACGACGCCGCCGAGTACCAGCGCCAGCCCGGTGAACAGCAGCCAGCGCAGCACCGCCGCCGTTGCTAACCCTCGGGTGCCGGCGGCACGGGCGTCGCCGCCGGTCGCGGCGGGTATCCCGACGGCGAAGCCGACGCTGCCGGTGACGATGTCGCCGTCGTCGGCGACGACCTGCCAGTCCACGGTGTACCGGCCTGGGGGCAGCACGGCGTCCGGTCGTGCCGACAGCCGCCGGCCCGCATCGGTGACGGCCGGCGTGGACAGCGGGATCGGCCCCCGGGCCTGCCCATGTAAGGTCAGCGCCTGCCCGCGGATGGTGACGGGCTCGTTGAAGATCAACGTGAGCTGTGTTGGGGAGCTGGAGACGGAATAGCCGGCTGGTGGGCTGGTCGTCAGCAGCGCCGCGTGCGCGGAGGCCGGCGCCGCGGATATCAGGATCAGCCCCGCCGCGAAGACCATCAGGCTGGCCGCACGCCGGGTGTGGCTCACGGTTCCCCGCCTGCGGCCATCAGGACCTCGCCGGTCGGCGATGATCCGCCGTTTGCGGAGGTACCGCGTCCGGCGTCCGGCTGCATTGCGTTCCCGCGGCGGCGGGTCCGGATGGGTGTGCCGCGGCGTCGTCGCGTCCGTCTCTTCTCCAGAGAGTCGATCATCAGGATCCGGCGGGTCCGGATGGGCGCGCAGATCGTGCTGGCGAGGGAGGCAGGCGCGCGAGCGTGCGGCGTAGCCGGCGTTCGGAGAGCCGGCCGTAGGAGAACGGTGCGCCGTCCACCAGCACACCCGGCGCGAACAGCATCCCCGCCTGCGCGGCGAGGGTTCGGCCGGCGTCGCTGTCCAGGGTGACCTCTTCAACGGTGAGGGGATGATCGCGTGCGACGCGGGCGAGGACGGCCTTGGCGTGGTCGCACAGCGTGCAGTCGGCCTGGGTGAGTAGCGTCACCGTGACCGTCCGGACGGCCGGTGCAGGGATGGCGCTGGTGGGTGTGTCTGTCATGACGGGCGTTGCCCGGTGCGCAGGTCGGTGAGCAGGCGGGTCACCGGCACGTACATGGTGTAGCGGGGGGCGCCGCCGTAGTCGGCCCGCCAGCGGATCTTTCCGTCGGGGTCGACGAGGATGAAGCTGTGCCCGTCCCGGCTGGTGCCCATCATCCCGTACCGGTTGGCCTGGTAGGTCGCCGAGACGGCGAGGTCCGGGTCGGACAGGACCGGGGTGGACAGGCCCTCGTCCCGGACCTTCTGCGTGAGCAGGCCGACCGGATCGGTGGTGATGGACAGCAGCTGGTCGACGCCGGCGGCGCGCAGCTGGCTGCGGGACTGCTCGAGGTCGCGGATCTGATCCCAGCAGGGCTGGCAGGACAGGCCCTCCTGGAAGTACAGCAGCACGGTCTTGCCGCGGTAGGCGGCGAGGTCGACCTGGCCGCCGCTGGTGGCGGCCAGCCGGATCGGTGGCGCGGCGGCGCCGACGCCGGGGGCGCCGACCTGATAGGTCGCCGGGGCGCCGCCTGACGTGGTGTCGCCGGTGCGGCTGGTCTGGAAGATTGCGAACAGAACCAGCAGGACGGCGCCGACCGCGACGGCGGCCACGGCCGGGCGAACCCACGAACGCCGACGCACAGGCGCCGGGCGGGTACCGCCGGGTGCGCCCCGCGGGCGGGTGCGCCCCGCGGGGCGGGACGGCGTGGTTCGTGTCATCGGTGGGCCTCCAGCTCGGCGAGGGCGGTCCCCGTCCTCTCGGCGCAGCACGCGTCCGGCTCACCGGTCGGTGGGGACAGCGGCGCGGGCGTCATCGCACCGGCGGTGACCGCGGCGGGGTGGCGGCCAGCAGGTGTCACGTCGGTCGGTGGGGACAGGTTCCGGCGGCGTACGGCGTGGCGGACGAGCAGCCCCAGCACCCCGACGAGGATCAGGCCGGTGGCCCAGCCGGGCAGCCAGCGCAGGCCGTCGACGGCGGTCGCGGCGACGTGTTGCAGTTCGGCGCTGAACATCACCCGCCAGCCGCGGTTAGGCATCGACGGCCCGGCGATCGCCGACGCGATGGACAGTCCGCCCATCGCCACCAGCAGCACACCGGCCGCGGCGCTCCCGAGCGGGACTGTCCGCGTCCACCGCCGCCCGCCGAGGGTGACCGTGCCGCCGGCGAGTAGCCGGCTCGACCCCCAGCCGCGGCGGTCCCACGTCCAGGCGATCGCGCACAGCGGAGCGACCATCCCGAAGGTGTAGGTGACACCGATCGCCAACGCGGCTGTGAACGAGCCGGCGGCCCCGGACAGTACCGCCACCCCGGCCAGCACCGGGGCGCAGCAGGCGCTCGCCGCCCCGGAGAACGCACCCAACGTGAACACCGAGGTGACACCGCGGCCGGAGCGGG
>NZ_CADDZT010000052.1:21877-23432 GCF_902812655.1 Candidatus Frankia meridionalis
GCCGGTGGAAGCCGCTGGCGAAGTAGGCCGGCAGCATCACCGAGATGCAGCAGGGCGCCAGCAATGCCACCAGCCCGCCCAGGAACGCCGCCAGCAGGGTCGTGCCCACCAGCACCTCGTGCACGCCGCACCCACACCTTCCCTTGACAGTCATGCCTGGTCGGGCAGTACTAGAGAGCGTAGTAGAGATGGTGGTGGTGGCGGCGCGCGGGGCCGCCTGCGACGGGACCGCACCAGCCACACCAGCGTTGTAGGGGTGCCAGCGTCCATGGCCCAGCGGACGCGGAATGAGAAGATGATCAGAATCGCGAACGTAGCCGGTAGCCGAGAAGTCGGCGATGGGGGGATGCGGTAGCGCGAGCCGGACACGGGCATCACGGCCATGCGCCAGATCGATGGTGGCGGGCGACCAATCAACCCGCGCGCGCTCCGTAGACACATGGATCGACTACTATGTCGAATAGTTGCCGCGTCACGTGGATCTGCTGCTTGCGTGGCCTCGGTCGTCGGTTTCGATGGGGCAGGGAGGCCCGGTGGGCAGCGGGACCGCATCGGCCCGGATGACCGCCCGGTTGGTGCTGGTGTACGTGGTGCTGGCCGGGTTGTTCGTCATGCACGGCGTGATGGTCGGGCCGGGGTGCCCGGGCGGCGCCGGCGCGGTGGGGTCGACGATGGCGGTGCGCGGTTCGGCCAACGGCGACGACATCTCCACGATGCCGCAGATGGCGGTCCTCGCTCCGGCCACCGACCACGCTGCGGCGTCCTCTGCGGTGGCGCAGAAGACGGCTGTGGTCAGAGGCGATGTCGGTGGGCATGGCGCGTTGTGCGTGTCGTCACCTCCGCGGCCAGGGCTGGTCGGGTTGCTGGCCCTTCTGCTCGGTGTCGGCGTGGTCGGGTGGGCGTGGCCCGCCTGGCCGTGGAGCGCCAGTGCCGGTCGTGCGGGTCATGGGTGCCGTGCCCCGCCGCCGGCGGGTTCGTGTCTGCTGGTGAGGTTGTGCGTGTCCCGGACGTGACAGGGCAGCGCTGACTGGAGCGAGGGCTCGGGTCGGCCGAGGTGTCCGTCCATCCGCACGCGAGCGTCGCGTGCCGTCCGGGAAGATCACTGATTTCGATGTTGACTGTGCTGCGTTCACCCGCCCAGGTCCACGCCCGTGCCCGTTCCGTGCTCGTGGCGGCCGGTGTCACCGTTGCCGTCGGGCTGACGGTCACCGCCTGCGGCGGTGGTTCCACGACCACGCCGACGATGCACCACACCATGACGGCGCCCACGATGATGTCACCCACGATGGCGGGGCACGCCGGGATGGCCGGGATGGAGGACCGGCCGGTTGGCGACGGCCTGACCGCTGAGGCGTCCGGTTTCCGGTTCGTCCCGGCCGTGTCCTCGCTGCCGGCCGAGGCGCCGACCTCGTTCCGGTTCCAGATCGTGGGCGGGAACGGTGCTCCGGTCACCGCGTTCAAACCGGACCAGACCATGTTGATGCACCTCTATCTGATCCGGTCCGATCTCACCGGCTTCCAGCACGTGCACCCGACCATGGCCGGCGACGGTACC
>NZ_CADDZT010000052.1:23918-27017 GCF_902812655.1 Candidatus Frankia meridionalis
GGCGGCCCGACGCTGGCATTCGAGGCGATGCTGGCGAAAGCCGGCAACTGGCGGCTGTTCGTGCAGTTCCAGACCGCGGGGGTGCTGCACACCGCCGTCGTGACCCTGCCCGTCGGCTGACCGTCACCTGCCCGTCGGCTGACCGCCGGCGTCGGGTGCGTCGGTCAGCGCGGGCGCGCGATCAGCCGACGGACGCACTGGCTCCACTCGCGTGACCGCTACCCCCTAGGGGTATAGCCTCGGCGTGCGATATACCCCTAGGGGGTAGTGGAGGATGGATGGGCGCGGGCCACGGCTACATCGGCAGCAAGGACGACTACCTCAAGCGGTTGCGCCGCGTCGAAGGCCAGATCCGGAGGCTGCAGCGGATGGTCGAGCAGGAGGAGTGAGGAGTACCGCATCGACATCCTGACCCAGATATCGGCGGCGACGGAGGCGCCGCAGTCGGTCGCGTCGGGTTTGCTGGAGGAGCACATGGCGCACTGCGTCGTGCGTTCCGTGGCGGCCGGCGGTGACGAGGCCGACTGCAAGGTACGGGAGGCCTCGGAGGCGATCGCCCGCCTGGTCCGGTCCTGATCCGACGCGGCCCGCGCGGTCCTGTGAGGCCGCACCGGCAAGCCCGGTAAGCGATGACCTGTCCCAGCGAACGGAAGGAACGGCCTGTGACCACGAATACGTACACCGTTGTCGGCATGACCTGCGCGCACTGTGTCAGCGCGGTGCGCGGCGAGATCGGCCGGCTTGCGGGCGTCACCGACGTCCTGGTCGATCTTGCTGGCGGCACGGTGACGGTGACCAGCGGGCAGCCGCTCGACGAGGTGGCGGTTCGGGCCGCCGTGGATGAGGCCGGTTACGCACTGGCCGGCCCGGCGTCGAAAGATCGCTGAGGGTGGAGGGAGATTCTCGATGAGTACGATCGTGGATGCTGCGCGGCCTGTCGGCGGCGGCGAAATCGACCTGTCGATCGAGGGGATGACCTGCGCGTCCTGCGCGGCGCGCATCGAGAAGCGACTGAACAGGCTTGACGGTGTGAGCGCTGCGGTCAACTACGCCACCGAGCAGGCGCGTGTCGTCTACCCCGGCCGGCTCACCGCGGCCGACCTGATCGTCGAGGTGGAGAAGGCCGGCTACCGCGCCTCGGTACCCCAGCCGCGTCGGGAGCGGCCGGCCGGGCCGGTGGCGAGCCTCGACGGGGATGCCGGCGAGACCACCGGGGCGGCGCAGGCGGAACAGAACGGTCCGCTGCGTACCCGGCTGGTCGTCTCCGCGGTGCTGAGCCTGCCGGTGTTGCTGCTGGCGATGGTGCCCGCGTTGCAGTTCGACAACTGGCAGTGGCTGTCGTTGACGCTGGCCGCGCCGGTCGTAGTGTGGGGTGGGTTCCCGTTCCACCGTGCCGCGGGGAAGAACCTGCGGCACGGCGCGGCGACCATGGACACGCTGATCTCGATCGGCACGCTCGCTGCGTTCGGCTGGTCGCTGTACGCACTGTTTCTCGGCCACGCCGGCGAGCGGGGCATGACGATGCGCTTCACGCTCCTCGCCACCCGGGACAACGCCGCGGACAGCATCTACCTCGAGGTCGCCGCGGTGGTGACGACGTTCATCCTCGCCGGCCGCTACTTCGAGGCACGGGCGAAGCGCCGGGCCGGCGCCGCGCTGCGGGCGTTGCTGGAGCTCGGGGCCAAGGACGTCACGGTCCTGCGCGACGGCCGGGAGCAGTCGGTCGGAGTGGAGCAACTGGCCGTGGGGGACCGTTTCGTCGTCCGACCGGGGGGGAAGATCGCTACTGACGGGGTGGTCGAGGAAGGTCGCTCCGCGGTCGACACGAGCATGCTCACCGGCGAATCACTACCGGTCGAGGTCATGGTGGGTGACGCGGTCACCGGCGCCACGCTGAACGCCGGCGGTCGGCTGGTGATCCGGGCGACCCGGGTCGGGGTGGACACCCAGCTTGCGCAGATGGCGAAGCTGGTCGTCGAGGCGCAGAGCGGCAAGGCCGCGATCGCGCGGCTCGCCGACCGGGTCTCGGCGGTGTTCGTCCCCGTGGTGATCGTCCTCGCTGTCGCCACTGCCACGGTGTGGCTCGCACTCGGCGACGGGGCGACGGCCGCGTTCACGGCCGCCGTCGCCGTACTGATCGTCGCCTGCCCGTGCGCGCTGGGCCTCGCGACGCCCACCGCCCTGCTTGTCGGCAGCGGCCGGGGCGCCCAGCTCGGGATCCTGATCAAGGGGCCGGAGGTGCTGGAATCGACCCGGCGGGTGGACACCGTCGTCCTGGACAAGACCGGAACGGTGACCACCGGACGGATGAGCCTGGTCGACCTGGTGCCGGCCGATGGTGTCGACCCCGATGAGGTGCTGCGGCTGATCGGCGCGGTCGAGGACGCCTCCGAGCACCCGATCGCCCAGGCGATCGCCCGCGGAGCACGCAAGCGGATCGCCGACCTGCCAGACGTAGCGGATTTCACCACCCTCGAGGGACTCGGCGTGCAGGCGGTCGTCGCTGGTCACGCGGTCCTCGCCGGTCGTCGCCGGCTGCTGGCCGACCGCTCGGTCCACATCCCCGACGAGCTCGATCTGGCAGCACAGGCCGCCGAGCAGGAAGGCCGGACACCGGTCTTCGCCGGCTGGGACGGTGCCGCCCACGCGGTCCTCGTCGTCGCCGATACCGTCAGACCCACCTCGGCCGACGCGGTCCGCCAGCTGCGCGACCTCGGTCTGACACCGGTGTTGCTCACCGGCGACAACACCCGCGCCGCCCGCGCCGTCGCCGCGCAGGTCGGCATCGACGAGGTGATCGCCGAGGTACTCCCCAAGGACAAGGTCGACGTCGTATCCCGGCTCCAGGCGCAGGGCCGGGTCGTCGCGATGGTCGGCGACGGCGTCAACGACGCCGCCGCGCTCGCCCAGGCCGACCTGGGCCTGGCCATGGGCACCGGGACGGACGCCGCGATCGAAGCCGGCGACCTCACCCTGGTCCGCGGGGACCTGCGCGCGGCGGTGGACGCCATCGGTCTGGCCCGGCGCACCCTCGCCACGATCAAGGGCAACCTGTTCTGGGCGTTCGCCTACAACATCGCAGCCCTGCCGCTCGCCGCC
>NZ_CADDZT010000052.1:27042-37331 GCF_902812655.1 Candidatus Frankia meridionalis
GGCGGCGAGCTCGCTGTTCGTCGTCTCGAACAGCCTGCGGCTACGCCGCTTCCAGTCCACCAGCGGTGGCGAAGCTGCGGGCAGGCTCAGCCGGGGCGGTCGGTGGCCGACAGGCTGGCCGTCGAGCGTTCCCGTAGCCGGTCGGCCTCGGCACGGGCCGCGGCCAGCTGCCGGTCCATATCATCCGGCGGGGCGCAGCAGCCGGCGGCCCGGGGCGTGACCGATCCGGCCGGGTCGCCCGTCATGCGCGTGCCGCGCAGCATCGGCCGGACGCAGCACCGGTAGGTCAGCATGGCCGCGACGGCCGTCAGGGCGAGCGGCAGCAGCACCCCGGTCATCGGGGCTGCTGCTTGCTGCCAGCGGGCGCCGGACGCTGCGCGCCGCGCAGGTGCTGGATTTCCTCCCGCAACGCGGCGAGTTCGGTCTCCCGCGGATCGGCCTGCCTGGTACCTGCCAGGGGGGTCTGGCTGGGCCGGTTGCTCTTGCCGCGCATCATCAGCCACATCATTGCGCCCATCCCGACTGGGCAGGCCAGCGCCGGCAGGGCGTAGAGCACCGTGTCCATTTCTCCTCCTGGTGGGTCGATCGGTGGGTCGATCGGTGGGGTCGAGTAGGCGTCGGGTGATTCGGGTCCGATGGCGGATCGATGGCGGATCGATGCGGTGGGGCGGGCAGCCGGGCGAGGGTGTGGTGTAGCCGCTGTTCTTCCCGCGACGATCACACGAGTCTTGCTCGTACTATCCAACATAGTAATCAGGTTGGTGTCTCGGCGATACCTCGGGATGGGTTTACGCAGAGTGATACGCCGCAGACGGTGGGGTCCGTTCACCCTCGTCCGGTTCGGCCGGGTGGCGCAGGTGCAGGCCGGTGATGAGCCGGTTGGTAGGGGCGTAGTCGACGAAGTGGACGATGAGCCCGCCGTGGTGTCAACGGGTGTCAAGCTCGGTGTACATGCCAGCCGCATAGTGGTAAGGCAGGTTGCATACCAATTCGTAGCGGCCAGGAGACAGCGTCACCGTTGTCCAGCCCGTCGAACCGGTGGTGATTCCGGCCCCGGACCCGGCCCCACAGCTCCGCGACGCCTCACCGAGGCTGCCCGCCTCATCGATGCGACCATCGCCACCGACCGGGCGTTGCCCGACCATCTGGCCGGCCGGCAGCGGAAGCACCATCAGCTCGTGGGGCCGTCCCCCCTCGTTGAGCGCCCGCAGCGACACCGTCCCCGCCGCAACCACGCCAGCGCTGGCGAGGACACCCATCATGCCCATGCCCCCTGGGCCGCCCATCATCGGACCCGGTCCGTAACGCCCGCTCATCATGCCCCCGCCCCTGTCGGCCAAGGTCACGTTCACGACCGTGCCGGCCAGTGGGGGTGTACCGCACCGGGGCGCCGTGGGCGCCGGGCCGCGGAAGGATCCGCTCATCGCGGCGAACGCCACTGCCGAGGCGGCAGCTAGCACGAGCGTGGCCGCCACGGCCCCGGCCACGGCCGGCCGAGCCTTCCTACCCCCACCTGCCGGATTCACCGGCCTGCGCGTAGCAGGTCGGACCGCCGCTTGTACTCGTCCTCGTCGATCTCCCCGCGGGCGAACCGCTCGGCCAGCACATTCTCGGCATCGGCCCGACCGCTACCGGCATCCGGGCGGGCGGCCGTATGACCGGCGCCCGCATAGCGAACGAGTGCGACGACACCAGCGATGACCAGGCCCCAGAACAGGACCATCAACACCGACATCGCAAGCCAGGCACCCCAACCCCAGTCCCAGCCCCACATCATCGCTATCACCCTCCTGAGTGACGACGCGCCCAGCCCGTGGTGCGATCGTTCACCTCTCGTCTGGGGGCATCCCCAATTCCGCACCGCTGAACCGAAGCCCGGACAGGTCAACCCGGCCGGCCATCACCGTCGACATCGCCCTCGCGTGCAGGCCGGCTTCGCCACCCGGGTGGGCAACCCACGGCACCTCGATCGTCTTCTCGCGGACCGAGGACGTGTTGTTCCAGGCGGAATCGGGCGACCGTGCGCCGCCACGGGGATGCGACAAGCACACACCCGACTATCTACTATCACGGATAGTAGGATCATGTGGAGGAGGTCGACCACGGGTGTCCGGCACGGCTGCGGCAGCCCCACCCGGCTACCCGGGTAGCTCTCCCAACCTCACGATCGAGGGAGCAAACGGATGGACCGAAAGGGATGGATAGCAGCGGTCACCATGGGGGTCGCACTCGCGGTCGGTGTCCCCGTCGGCGCCGCTGCTACCAGCGGGAGCTCGACGCCCGCGTCACCGCAGGCAACGGCAGACGCCGCGACGATGCCCCGCCACTGTCAGCAGCAGATGTCCTCACATCCTGATGGGCGGATGCCGATGATGGGCGGCTGATCGACCGGATGGCGCTCCGGGGCGGGGGGTCCGGTCAGCCGGTGGGTGGTCGGCCGGTGGGTGGTGTGACGGTGGGTGGTGTGACGGTGGGTGGTGTGACGGTGGGTGGTGTGACGGTGGACAACGGGCAGTAGACGGCGTGGGTGGCAGCCAGCGCCGGACCGGCGGCCACGACCAATGGGGTCAGGAGCAGCACGGCCACGGCTACCGTGCCGAGGCCGGTGCGGGCAGCACCCAGGGGATGGGCGGGGCGCAGCAGGCGGCGGACCCGTCCCAGCGCGGTCTGGCCGCCGGCGGCCAGACCGGATGTGGGGCTGCCGCCGCCGGCGAGCGCGGCGAGTGCGGCGGCGATGGAGAGCCGTTCATGTCGGCGGGATGCCGCGTCGTCGGCGGCCAGTTCCAGGAGCCGGGCGACCTCGGCGCGTGCTGCGGTGAACAGGGGCACGAGCGGGAACGCGCGGGCGCATGCGTCGGCGCCGGTGAGGACGAGGTGGTGTCGCCCGGTGAGGTGTGCCCGTTCGTGGGCGAGGACCGCGTGCAGCTGGTCGGCGCTCAGTGTCTCGACCGCGGCGCTGGTGAGGACGATCCGCCGGGTGCGGCCGGGTAGGCAGTAGGCCGCGGCCGTGGGGTGCGGGAGGACGACCGCGCCGAGGGCGGGGGCGGGACGGGCGAGTAGGGCGAGTGTGTGGGCGTGCGTGCGGCGTGCGCGTCCGGCCCGGGTGAGGGCGGATGTGGCGCAGAAGGCGACGCGTAGCAGCAGGGTGGCGGTCAAGGTCAGTCCGGCGCCGGCGATCCCAGCGCCGCCGGGGGTGGCGTAGGAGTGTTGCAGCGACATCACGCAGGCGCGTAGCCATGCGGCGATATCACCGCTGATACGCGCGGAGGGCACGGCGAGTGCCAGCCCGGCGAGTGCCGTCGCGGCCAGCACCGACAGTGACAGCGCCTGCCACAGGCAGATCGCGAGTCGCGGCGCCTGGTCGGTCCAGGACGCGCCGCGCAGCAGCCGGGGTGCGACCGTGGCGAGCACGGTGGCGTAGGCCAACAGTGCCACCGCGACCGTCATGCGGTTTCCTCCCTCTGCCGCCTGGTCCTGTCGCCGTCCGCAGGCCCGGTCCGAGGAGTCTGCGGCCCGTCCACCGGGTCCCCGACGCGGGGTGTCGTAGCCCCGGAGCTGTCTTGGCTTCCGGCGTTCCCGCTGGTGTGGGCGAGAGCGTCGCGCAGCAGCCGGGCTTCCTGCGGCGACATCTGCTCCACGAAGTGGATTAAGGTCGTGGCCCGGTCGGTACTGGCGGCGAGGGCCTCACCCATCAGGTCCGCGCTGCGGGCCTCCCGCGAGCGCACCGGTTCGTAGAGGTAGGCCCGGCCGGCGAGCTGGCGGCGTAGCCATCCCTTGCGGTGCAGGTTGTCCATCACCGTCATCACCGTCGTGTAGGCGATCTGCCGCTGCTCGCGTAGATCTTCATACACCGCCCGGACCGTCCGCGGGCTGCCCGCCGACCACAGCCGGTCCATGACCACCGCCTCCAGCTCACCCAGCCCGCGCATGTCCGCAGCCTCCCCACCGCCGGTCCCGACGGATGCCCGACCCGCCGACCCGCCGGCCCGTCGTGCCCTCCCGACCGGACCGGGCAACCATCCACCTACGATCGTTGATCGTAGGTTATGGGACCGGCGGCCCGCTTCACCCGGACTGCTTGGCGCACCCGACCCCGGCCTGATCCCTACCGCGTTGTCTGATCCTTACAACGGTGTCTGATCCTTACAACGGTGTCTGATCCTTACAACGGTGTCTGATCCTTACAACGGTGTCTGGAAGCCGCTGATCAGTCCTTGCATCCGAACGATCAGCTCGGTCCACAGTCCGCTGACCTGTAACAGTCCGACGACAACGAGCATGATCCCCCCGAGGTGCATGATGGTCGCCGAATGGCGCCTGACTGCGGCGAACACCCGGACGGCCCGGTCGAAGGCCACCCCGGCGGCGATGAACGGCAGGCCCAGGCCCAGGCTGTAGGCGAACGACAGCAGCGCCCCCCGCCCGGCGGTACCGGCGTTGAACGACAGGCTGAGTACCGCGGCCAGGGTCGGCCCGATGCACGGCGTCCAGCCGATCCCGAACAGCACCCCCAGCAACGGTGCACCGGCCAGCCCCGCCGCCGGCCGGTAGCGGATCCGCACGGTCCGGCCCGCCCACGGCAGCCGTTCCAGCAGCCCGGCGAACATCAACCCGAGCAGGATCGTCACACCGCCGAGCACCCGGGTGATCACCTGCTGGTGGATCAACAGGAGGCGGCCCGCCCCACCGAACGCGGCTCCGTAGCTGACGAAGACCGCCGAGAAGCCCAGGACGAACAGCACACCGCCGACCAGCATGCGGCTGCGCCGCCACCACATCGTCAGCGCTCGGGTGGATGAGGGCGCGGCCAGCGGTGCTGCGACGGCGCCACCAGGGTCCGGGCCGCTGGTCCCGGTGCGGCCGGGTTGGCGGGCCTCGGCGCCGCTCAACCCGGTGACGTAGGACAGGTAGCCGGGAACCAACGGCAGGCAGCACGGCGACACGAACGAGATCACACCGGCGGCCACCGCAATCGGGAGCGCGACCAGCAGCGACCCGGACAGCACCACCGACCCCACCTGGCCACCCGCCGCCAGCACCATCCGCCCACCTCCCGCACCGACCCCATGGCCTCGCCGCGCGCCGCCGGCCTCGACGACCCCTTCGACCGGCCGTAGAAGCAGCAACCACTATCCGGCATAGTAGAGATATGCGTCTGCGGGGCGTCCCCGTGGTGTCCGCGATCGGACTCGCCGTTCTCGCCGGGTGCGCGAACCACGACGTGGTCGACCTGTCACCGGGCGGTCTCGGTTTCGTCGCCCAGGCGCACACCGCCACGGGTGCGATCCCATCCGTCTCGACGCCCTGCACGGCCGGCCCGTGGTCATCAACGTGTGGGCGTCGTGGTGCGCGCCGTGCCGAGCCGAAACCCCGGGGCTGGTCACGGTGTACCACCAGACCCACCCGCAGGGGGTGGCCTTCCTCGGTGGCGCCGGCCCGGATCAGCTTGCGGGTTCGACCTGGCCGGCCTCGTGGACGGTGGCGGACCATTTCTCCTCGATCCGGCCGTACTTCCACACCAGTAGCGCGACCGTCCAGGTGACGACGAACAGGCCGACGATGAAGTAGCCGACGATGTTCAGGTCGAGGCCTGAGATCCAGTCCCAGAAGCCGCCGGTGAGGTGCGCTTTCGCAGCGAGGATGCCGAGGAGCTCGATGCTGCCGATGATGAACGCGACCGCCACTGACAGGCCGGTGATAGTGATGTTGTAGTAGACCTTGCGGACTGGTTTGGAGAAGGCCCAGCTGTAGGCGAAGTTCATGAATGAGCCGTCGATGGTATCCAGCAGGCTCATGCCGGCGGCGAACAGGATCGGCAGGACGAGGATGGCGTACCAGGGCAGCCCGCTGCTGGCGGCGCCGGCGGCGAGGAACAGCAGGGCGACCTCGGTGGCGGTGTCGAAGCCCAGGCCGAACAGCACTCCGAGGGGGTACATCTGCCACGGCGTGGTGATTGCTTTGGTGAAGCGGCCGAGGAACCGGTTCATCAGTCCGCGGGAGTTGAGCTGCTCTTCGAGGGCGACTTCGTCGTAGTGGCCACGGCGCATGTCCCGGAACACGGTGACGATGCCGATCAGGATGACGAGGTTGATCGCGGCGATGAGGTAGAGGAAGCCACCGGAGACGGTGGTACCGATCCAGCCGGTGACGTTGTGCAGGGTGGAGCTGTCGTCTTCGACCTGCCCGGCGAGGGAGCGGACGCCGATGCTGAACAGGAACGCCAGTCCGAACACGATCGTCGAGTGGCCGAGGGAGAAGAAGAACCCGACCGATAGCGGCCGCTGCCCGTCGGCCATCAGCTTGCGGGTGGTGTTGTCGATCGCGGCGATGTGGTCGGCGTCGAAGGCGTGGCGCAGACCCAGGGTGTAGGCAGTGACTCCCAGTCCGACACCGAATACCTGGCTGTGGGCGCCGAAGCGGTAGTGGTGCGGCGCGATGATCGCTACCAGGCTGAACCAGCCGACCACATGCAGCCCGACGATGACCGCGGCCATGGCGGCAACCGTGGCCCACTCCCGCGGCCCCAGCGCGCCACGAACCCGCTGGTAGAGCGGTACACCGGACGCGGTGCCGGCTTCGACGGCCATGGTTGTCCCCCTCGCGTTTCCCACCCGTCCGTGCCACGCTCCCGGCCGGAGGCGTGCAGGCTGGCGTTCGACACTAACCGGCACATAGACGCTTCTGCAAGATTTTCGCAGTAGCGTAGTTATCGCAGGCTTGTCCGCTGTGCCGGGCCGTCCACAGGCCACGGCCCGGCGCAGCGGACCGCGAGCCGGTGCATGGGGCTGTCACCTGGATGCGCGAGGTGTTCCTCGCGTGTAAGCGTTGTTAGCGGCAGCCCTTCCCGGGCCAAGGGGCGATTTTGTTACGGTATGTCCTACCCCGCCCGCGGCTGGACTCCGGATCCGCCGAGGCCCGGGCGTACCCGACCGCGGTCCCGTCCGCCCAGCTCACGTGCGTGCTCGACCAGCCGCTCCAGCGCGGTGCGGCGGGCGGCGTTCACGACCTCGGTGTACCGCGGTACTTCACCCGCACGAAGCGCGCGCAATCCCCCGGTGACCGTACCGACGCTACGGACGATCAGCCTCCAGGACAGGCCCAGGGTCCGCTCGACGGTGAAGCCCGGAAGGTCGAACGTCGTGGAGATCGGCAGATCGATGATCGAGTCCTGCGGAGTCGGTGTCATACGGGTATGCGGACATTCCGCAACCTGGGTCACACCCTCCGGTAGTGCGGTGGACTCACCGGTTCCCGTCGCTGCTTTCGGCCATGGAAGCAAGTGGACCGCACCTGGACCGTCTTGGATAGATCCATATATACAAGAGTCGTCGTGGCTGATCCGATCATTTTTTCGGGACGACCGGCTCGCCGGCGATCCGTCAGATCGCGAGTGCGGCGAGGATGAGGCCGAGACCGTCGTGGAACTGCGTTTCCATCGGCTCGTCGAAGTGGTCGGCGACCGCGGCGAGGTGGGGGTAGCGGCTCGCGGCGGAGCTGACCGCGGTGGCCGGGGTGACCGGAACCTCCAGCCCTTTGCTGGCGATGGTCGCGGCGGTGTGCCGGGCTTCGGTGAGGGCGTGACCGAGCGTGTAGAAGAGCAGGGTCGCGAAGGCGTTCGCTGCGTCCCGGTCGGGCATTCCGGCGTCACGCAGCAGGCCGATCGCGTGGTTGGTGCGTTCCCAGCTGGCTTCACCGCCGGGTGGCCGGCGCAGGACGATCGGCGCGAGGGTGGGATGCCGCAACAGTGACCGGCGCAGTTGCGCGAAGGTCTCGCGGAGGTCGGCCCGGGGGTCGTCGGTGTGGGGGAGGGGTTCGTCGCCGCGGACCACCCGGTCGGCGAGGGCTTCCAGGAGCTCGTTTTTGGTACGGAAGTGCCGGTAGACGGCGGTGGGGTCGATGCTCAGGCGGGCACCGAGAGCGCGCATGCTGAAGCCGCCCACCCCGCCGATGTCGACGATCTCCATGGCGGTGTCGAGTAGGAGCCCGCGAGACAGCGTCCCGCGGGGGGTGCGGGTGTGGCGGGGCGGTGTCGTCTCCACCGTTCTCCTCCGGTAGGGCCGTGCCGGCTCTCCTCCCTGACTCTACAGTGTAGTCAACGCTGTTGACGTCATCTCGCCGTCTGTATTCGATCTTGATGTTCCCGGCTGCCTCGTCACGGTGAGGAGTGGCTCAGCCGCCCTTCCGGCAGCCGGTAAAGGCGGGCGCCGTGCCGGGAAAATCCGTGACGGACGGGAAGGACCAGTCGGTGAAATCCAGTTTGCGGATCATAATCAGCCGGTTCGCCCCGCCGCCGAACCCGTTGAAGCTGACGTAGCCGCTGGCCCCGGGAATGCATGTTCCGTTGAGAACGGTCCTGAGATTGTCCCGTAATTTTTGGCTCCCCTGGTCGTCGGACAGGTCCGCCGACGAGTTGATGAGCGCGTCGGCGAGTTTGCGGGTGAGGACCGACGTGGCATCGAAAGCCAGCATGACGTGACCGGAGATCAGGCCGGGATTATTGTCGTAGATTTCCTTCCACTTTTCGGGGAGGTAGATTTCCCCCCGTTTTTGGGTGAGTGGATTCTTCAGGTAGTCCGGTGGTATTTCCTTGATCCGTGAGAGGCCGAAGTCGGCGAAGTAGAATGGATGCCTTCCGGCGCGGTTCGTACCGATCTCGGTGTCGTCCGTCTCCAGCTCCATGGCGTCGTCCCCGGCGATGATGGGCATGGTGGGGTTGTGTTGCCCGCAGTCCGACTGGTCCAGGGCGTAGAGGGCGTCGAGGAGGATGTTGACGTTGGTGGTCCGACCTGTGTAGATGAGCAGGTTGGGCAGCTCCTGCTCACACTGGCGCTTCAGGGCCTGGATGAGCTGGTCCTCTTCGCTCCCGCCGTGGGAACCGGCCGTTGCCGTGACGCCGTCCGCGGATCCGGGAAAGGGGATGACAGCCGGCTTCCTGTCGACCAGATCGCGCTTCCGCAGTTCGTCGCCGACGTCCTGGGCCAGGTTATCGCTGTAATTGTCCTGATAGTTCTCGACGGCGCCTTCCACGATCAACGGCCGTAACGGCGCGTCGGTGGACACTTCGCTGATTTTTCTGTCCGCCACGGCGTCGGCGATCGCCTGCGCCTCCTCCCTGTTGGTCGGGCCGACCCGGAAGTACCAGGGATAGCGGCGTTTCCCCGCACTGTCCGGTGCCGTGAGGATGTCGTCGGAAGCTGTGGAGGAGACGATCGGGATCCGCGTCGTGTCGTTCAGGAACTCCACGGCTTTCTCGGCCGGGCCCACGCTCTGGAAGAAGCCGAGTACTCCCACCAGGCGATGATCCTGTCGGGCGGCGCGGTCGATCTGCCGTGCGACGACATCCGCATAGCCGGACTGCCAACCCACATTCGCGACCAACAGCCGGATGACCGGTTTTTTCGTCCCGGTCGCCTGGTTCTCTTGCACGGCCGCGCTGTTCCACGCCGCCTGCGCGAGCATCGCTCCGCGCAGTTCGTTCACCCCGCCCTGCCCCAGCGTCCCGGGGGAGTATCCCTGCCCGCTGGAACCGGTACCGGTCAACGGCGCGGCGACAACCACGGTGTACAGGGGAAGCCCTGACCCGGCTACCTCGATGTTCTGCCTGGCGATGTCGCTGAAAAGACTCTCCAGGGCTGTGCTGTCGGTGCCGAAGCGGTATCCGCCGTCACTGAAACCGATGCACTGGGTCCCCTGCCGGTCGACCCAGGTCTCGGTCGGCAGTAACAATGTGACCGACCTGGATGGCGTGCACCGCGACACGGAAGAGGGCGAGGAGAGCGCCAAGCTCCTGATCAGCCATCCCAGAGCAATGCAGCCGGCCATCAAGACCACTGTCATGACCGTCGTCCAGGACCGGTGATTGTCGACGAAGGATCCCAGGCGGGTCCGGCGGCTACGGCCCCGGTTGCCATCCGGCGTATCCGTATCCGTCGGCGAGTTGTCCACACCCGCTGCCATTCTCGGTGCTCCGTCCCCTTTGCCGTCCGGGTCCGACTGCCGTCCGGGTCCGGCGTTCTGGACGCCGTATCCCACGCCCGGAAGCCGCCTGGGCATTATCGGCCATCGTCCGGACAGCTGGGCAGCGGGTGACGGTTTCCCGACCGCGGGGCCCATCATCGATGTCCGGATCCGGCGTCGAAAGCATCGCCGCCGCCTGACCGGCCGTTGCGGAATGACAAACGTCAGGGATGGTCGGGCCATGGTCAGTCGGGTCGTCGGTTTTCCCCGCGGATCGAGCCGCCCACCTCTGTGATCTGCCCGAGTATCGGCATGGAGATCCCGGCCCGGTG
>NZ_CADDZT010000052.1:37820-46343 GCF_902812655.1 Candidatus Frankia meridionalis
CCACCGGGCCGAGTTTCACGGAGAACGCGGTCAGCGCCACCATTCCCGCTGCAGCCATCCCCGCCGCCGTGATAACCGCCCACTGGCGTACCCGTGACCGGGCGGTGACCGGTGTCATGGCGGATTGCGGGTCCGGCAGGTCGTGCCACCGCCCGTCGATGAGGAGCTTCAGGGCCACGTTCAACTGTCCGACCAGGTCCGTGAGGGTGGAATCTGTCGGTGTGACCGTCCGCAGCTGCAGTTCCCGCAGGCCGTCCGCTTTCACCCGGCTCACCCGGAGCGTCTCCGCGCGCACCGCCGGGGCAAGTCCCCGCCACGCGAGGGGGATGCGTTCGACGAGTATCGCCGCCCGCTCCAGATCCGCCGCGATCTCTCCGCGGAAGTCCGTCTTCTTCCAGCGTTGTCGCGGGTGGCTGCTGTCGGTGGACCGGGAATTCGGCGTCAGTTTCTCAAGAATTGTGAAGATCTGGATCGCCGCACGGCTTTCAGGCCTGCCCCGCCCCGTCCACAACCCGGTCGCGGTGAACATCAGATAGGCCAGGACGACCCCGGCCTGGACGGCCGCGAGTATCCAGGGGCGCGTCGCGAACGGTAACGCCGGGTCCGCGTTCAGCAGTGCCACACCCGCCAGCAGGACGACACTGCCCAGCCCGATCCCGACATCCCAGCGGCCACCCGGTCGGGACCGGCGTCCGTCGAGATCTGTCAGGAGCACGGCGAGCACCTCACTGTCAGCGGGGTTGAGTGAGGTACACCGCATGATTTCCGCGATCTGTTCCTGACGGTCCCCAGCCCTGCCCGCAGCCACGACCCATCTCCTCCCACCGACCCGGCGTTGCGGAGTGCACCGATTTTGCCAACGTTGGTGCCTTGCCGGGCGGCGCCTGCGTCGAGGTGGTAGCCGTTCCGCAACGGTGGCGAGGTGCACCTGACCAGCCAGAATGCGATTTCTCCAGGATCATGATCTGGTTGAGGTGGGTGCACCTCTTGCGTGCAACATACTTTGTGGGCCGACGGGCTGGAACTCGTCGGCGATGACGAGCGGCTGGTTCATACGACCGCGTCCGGACCCTCCTGGTGTTGGGGAAGCTTCAGCGCAGCCGCGGCACGCCTCGACAGCGGAGCCACTTCCAGGAGCAACAGATCCGGGAAAGGACGAGCTACGGGTTACTGAAGTCGGGGATGGTGATCGAGCCGTTCTCCGCGAGTAGAAAGCCCGGGTTATGCGCGATCTCCCAGGCATGGCCGTCGGGGTCGGTGAAGACCCCCGCGTAGCCGCCGTAGAACGTCCCGGCCGCAGGACGGGTAACCGTGGCCCCCGCCCGCTCCGCCGCCGCGAGGACATCGTTGACCTCTGCCTCGGAGCGGACGTTGTGCGCGAGGGCGACACCGCTGAAGCCACCCGCCTGCTCCTCGGCGATGCCGCAGTCGCGCGCGAGCTTGTCACGGCCCCAGAGGACCAACGCGATGCCGCCTGCCTGAAAGAACGCGGTCTCTTCGACCTCTTGGCCCTGCCAGCCCAGCCGTTCATAGAAAGCCCGAGCGCGCTGTACGTCGGTGACACCCAGTGTGATCAAGCTGATGCGCTGCTCCATGGCCGGAGGCTACTGGCTGCCACCGTCCGGCACCCGCTTCGGTACGGAGGACGCGGGCACTGACATGTGCTACGCGGTTTTCCACGCTCCGGTTCCCCGGGATTTTCCCGCCGGGTGGCCGACGTGCCAGGCCTTGTGGACCGGGCACCGGTAGGCTCTGAGCCATCGTGCGCCGCTGCGCTTCTGAATGGCGATGGCTGCCGTTATGGCATCGGCCTGTGTCCTATAGATGATCTTTTTGCACTGGCTGTCGCGCCTCATCCGGTCGCCCCGATCAGCGCGGCCGGCTTCGCCACGCCCATCCCAGGCGTGAAGACGACCTCCTGTCGCTTGCGGATACCAGCGGACCCACGGCTCATGGACCGGTCTCAGAGCGGCCGGACGACCACCGCGGTGCCATAGGCGATGATTTCGGCAAGGCCGCCGCCGACATCCGAGGAGTCGAAACGGACACCGAGGACGGCGTTGCCACCCAGCTCACGTACATGCGTGACCAGCCGTTCGAGCGCGGTGTGGCGCGCCGCGTTCACGACCTCGGTGTACTGCGGCACTTCGCCCGCGCGCAGTGCGCGAAATCCCCCGGAGATGCCCTTGACCGTGCCGACACTACGGACAATCAATCCCCAGGACAGGCCCAGGGTCCGCTCGATGGCGAAACCCGGAAGGTCGAACGTCGTGGAGATCGGCAGATCGGTGATCGAGTCCGATGAAGGTTGAGTCATGCGAAGATTTTGCCATCCCGATGCGCAGTGCCCGTCCGCGTGGTGCTTCTTCGGCGGGCGGCACGGTCGTTGTGGCGGGACCGGCCGATCCGTGATCTTTGGTCCTGTAATGAAATGCAAATAAGATAGTCAACGATGTTGACGACCACCTGTGTACTTTTTGATCTTCAAACAACAAAAACAAAACCCCACCCACAAAAACCCAAGGATCAACTACTTACCATAAAACCCATCCCCATGGCCGGTAGTCATCCCGTTTTTGAGCGGAGTGCGCTTCCGGGGCTACCCGTTCCTGGCGGGCCTGTCCGAGTCCCGCCAGGAAGGCCGCGGCAGAGCAGGGTCACGCTTGGCCATCAGGTCACAGAACTCGCGGACGATACGGGCTGGATCGCTCATTAGTGGGCGGATACCACCAGCGGTGGCGACGCTTCGCGCGTCTCCGGCACGGCCTCCCGGGATTCCTCGACGCGTCACTCCAACCCAGGGTGCAGCGCATCCTGCTGATCGACGGACCGGCCGTCCTCGGCTGGCGAGAATGGCGAGCGATCGAGGAACGCTACGGACTCGGCGCGATCCACGCCATCCTCGACCTCGCGGTGGCGGAGGAAACCATGCCAGCCCAACAGCTCAACGCTCTCGCCCATATCCTGCTCGCCGCCGTCGACGAGGCGGCCCTGTTCATCGCCAGCGGTGACGACCCGGTCTCCGCCAAAGACCAGGCCGTCACCACCATGGACCAGCTACTCACGGGACTGAAAGTCAATCACCGCTAGGACCGCCAACGACCATGTGATCGTTACCAGAACCGGGAAGTGACCGCATGCGACCATCGGTCTCGTACAGCTGCCCAGATCATCGCGGACGACCACGAACCGGTGTCGAGCCCGAGATGTGGGTCACCAGCCGCGTGCGCGCCATCCGGCCAGGTGGGGGCGTTCCGTGCCGAGGGTCGTGTCCCTGCCGTGCCCCGGGTAGATCCAGGTTGTGTCGGGTAGCGGGCCGAAGACCTTGCGCTCCAGATCGTCCATGAGCGAGCGGAACATCGCGGCGTCCCCGAATGTCGTGCCGGGCCCGCCGGGGAAAAGGCAGTCACCCGTGAACAGGTGTGGCGCTTCAGTACCCGCGTCGTAGAGCAGCGCGATCGATCCGGGGGTGTGCCCGACCAGGTGGATGACCTTCAGCGTGGCCGCGCCGACCCGCACCTCGTCGCCGTCCGTGACCCGGGTCGTGGTCGGCACCGGAATGACACCGGCGTCGTCCGGATGGGCCACCGTCCGCGCCCCGGTCGCCGACACCACCGCCTCCAGTGCCTGTACGTGGTCGCCGTGGCGGTGACTCGTCACCACGGTGGCAAGCCCGGCATCGCCGACGAGGCCGAGCAGGGTGTCGGGTTCGTTCGCGGCGTCGATCAGAAGCTGTTCGCCTGTCACGGGGCATCGCAGCAGGTAGGCGTTGTTGTCCATCGGCCCCACCGCGACCTTGGTGATCGTCAGCCCCGGTAGCGTACGGGTATCGGCCGGCCCGCCGACACGTACCGCCCCGGTGTAGCCGTCGCCGTCGATCTCGCGTCCCACGCGTCCCATCGTTCCTCTCCCGGTATCGGGTTCTGTCGTGTTCATCGTCCCCCGGATGCCGGCCCGGGGCGCCGCGACCCGTCAATGATCCAACAGCGATGAGCTGAAAACGGTGATGGATGTCCGGCGGCGGGAACCGGCCGCTCCGAAGTTGTCGGACCCCGTCCGTAGCATGGCACTCGCCGCGGACGTGCCGTTCGGTTCGTGGCATGACCCGTCACATCCGAGTAGACCGCGAAGGATCCTCCGATGGCAGACCGTCTTGTCGTGCGCGGCGCGCGAGAGCACAACCTGCGCGACGTCGACCTTGACCTGCCACGGGACGCGCTGATCGTCTTTACCGGCCTGTCGGGTTCGGGAAAGTCCAGTCTCGCGTTCGACACGATCTTCGCGGAGGGGCAGCGACGCTACGTCGAGTCGCTGTCGGCCTATGCCCGCCAGTTCCTCGGCCAGATGGACAAGCCCGATGTCGACTTCATCGAAGGTCTGTCACCGGCCGTTTCCATCGACCAGAAGTCGACGTCGCGTAACCCTCGCTCAACCGTCGGGACGATCACCGAGGTCTACGACTACCTGCGGTTGCTGTTCGCGCGGGCGGGCCGGCCGCACTGCCCGAAATGCGGCCGGCCGATCTCCCGGCAGACCCCGCAGCAGATCGTCGACCGTCTGCTCGAGCTTTCCGAAGGCACCCGCTTCCAGGTGCTCGCCCCGGTCGTGCGGGGTCGCAAGGGCGAGTACGTCGAGCTGTTCGCGGACCTGCAGGCGAAGGGTTTCGCCCGCGCACGGGTCGACGGTGACGTCATCGCGCTCACCGACGTACCCAAGTTGGAAAAGCAGCGTAAGCACACGATCGAGGTGGTGGTCGACCGGTTGGCGGCGAAGGCCTCCGCCAAGCAGCGGCTGACCGATTCCATTGAGACGGCGCTCGGTCTCGGGGGCGGTCTCGTCCTGCTCGACTTCGTCGACCGTGACGCGGGCGACCCCGACCGCGAGCGGATGTACTCCGAGCATCTGGCCTGCCTGTACGACGACCTGTCCTTCGAGGAGCTGGAGCCGCGGTCGTTCTCCTTCAACTCCCCGTACGGTGCCTGCCCGCAGTGTTCCGGGCTGGGTACCCGTAAGGAGGTCGACCCCGAGCTCCTCGTCCCCGATCCGTCGCTGTCACTCGACGGAGGGGCGATCGCACCCTGGTCCAACGGTCACAACAAGGAGTACTTCACCCGGTTGCTGGAGGCGCTGGCGAACGATCTCGGCTTCCGGATGGACATCCCCTGGGAGGGGCTTGCGGAACGGGCCCGCAAAGCCGTGCTGTACGGACGAGGCGAGACCGAGGTCCAGGTCGCCTACACCAACCGCTACGGCCGCCAGCGCCAGTACTACACGGCGTTCGAGGGTGTGGTCGCGTTCCTGCAGCGTCGGCACCGGGAGGCCGAGTCGGACAGCAGCCGCGAGCGCTACGAGGGCTACATGCGTGACGTCGCCTGCTCGGTCTGCCGCGGCGCCCGGCTCAAACCCGAGTCACTGGCGGTGACGCTGGGCGGTCGGTCGATCGCCGAGATCGCCGGTATGGCCATCGGGGAGTGCGCGCGGTTCCTGCACACGCTCGAGCTCAGCGACCGGGAACGGACGATCGCCGGCCGGGTCCTCAAGGAGATCGACGCGCGGCTCGCGTTCCTGCTCGACGTCGGGCTCGACTACCTGTCGCTGGACCGCGCGGCCGGCACGCTGGCAGGTGGTGAGGCGCAACGGATCCGGCTCGCCACCCAGATCGGGTCCGGGCTGGTCGGCGTCCTCTACGTCCTCGACGAGCCCTCGATCGGCCTGCACCAGCGGGACAACCGTCGTCTCATCCAGACCCTCGTCCGGCTCCGGGACCTCGGTAACACCCTGATTGTCGTCGAGCACGACGAGGACACGATCCGCGCCGCCGACTGGGTGGTCGACATCGGACCCGGGGCCGGCGAACACGGCGGGAAAGTCGTCGTGTCCGGCCCGGTGGACGCGCTGCTCACCGAGGAGTCCTCGATCACCGGGGCGTACCTGTCGGGCCGCCGGGAGATCCCGGTGCCCGACATCCGGCGGCAGCCGACCAAGGGCCGCGCGCTGACCGTCCACGCCGCCCGTGAGCACAACCTGCATGACGTGACGGTGTCGTTCCCGCTCGGCTGCTTCGTCGCCGTCACCGGCGTCTCCGGTTCGGGAAAGTCCACCCTCGTCAACGACATCCTGGCCGCGGTGCTCGCGAACAAGCTCAACGGCGCCCGGGAGGTGCCGGGGCGGCACCGGACCGTCACCGGACTCGACCACCTCGACAAGGCCGTCCGGGTCGACCAGTCGCCGATCGGGCGTACCCCCCGGTCGAACCCGGCCACCTACACCGGAGTCTTCGATCACGTTCGCAGGCTGTTCGCCGAGACGACGGAGGCGAAGGTCCGCGGCTACCTACCCGGGCGGTTCTCCTTCAACGTCAAGGGCGGCCGGTGCGAGGCCTGCGCCGGGGACGGCACGATCAAGATTGAGATGAACTTCCTGCCGGACGTGTACGTGCCGTGCGAGATCTGCCACGGTGCCCGCTACAACCGGGAGACCCTGGAGATCCACTACAAGAACCGCAGCATTGCCGAGGTCCTCGACATGCCGATCGAGGAGGCCGCGGAGTTCTTCGCCGCCGTCCCGGCGATCGCCCGGCACCTGCGTACCCTCAACGATGTCGGTCTCGGCTACGTCCGCCTCGGCCAGCCGGCACCGACCCTTTCCGGCGGGGAGGCGCAGCGGGTCAAACTCGCCGCCGAACTCCAACGGCGCTCCACCGGGCGCACCGCCTACGTGCTGGACGAACCCACGACGGGCCTGCACTTCGAAGACATCCGCAAACTCCTCGGGGTTCTCGGCCGGCTGGTGGACGCCGGCAACACGGTCATCGTCATCGAGCACAACCTGGACGTCATCAAGACGGCGGACTGGATCATCGACATGGGTCCGGAGGGCGGCACCGGCGGCGGCCGGGTGGTTGCGCAAGGGCCACCCGAGGTGGTCGCCGCCGCCGAGGTTAGCCACACCGGTCTGTTCCTGCGGGAGATTCTCGGTTCGCGGGTGGACACCCCGGTGTCGGCCACGCCGTCACCCCGCGTTCCGCTGCGGCGTTCCGCGGATGCCGTGGCGGGCTAGCGCCGGGAGGAGCGATCGTAGCTTCGCTCGCGCCTCCGGTGGTCGCACCGGAGGCCACGCAGACGGTCCATGCCGGCTGGGCGATCGGCGACCGACCGGCATGGATCCCTGGGTCAGGTACGCAACATGTCCGCGAGCACGGCTTCCAGTTCCTCCTCGGGACGTTCTTCGCCCCGCGGCACAACCCGTTCGGTCGCGTCGAGGAACGCCCGTGCGGCCTCGATGTCCAGCCGGACGACGGAGTGCAGTTCACCGGAGGACAGGTCGAGGCGCACACAGCCACGATCGGGTTCCGGTGTGATCCGGACGTCGCCGCCACCGGTCGGGATCTCCAGGCCGGCACGCAGCGCATCGCGCAGTACCACCCAGGTACCGCGCGGTAGCGCGGGGTGGTCGGGTCGTGAGATGAGGTCCAATGTCACAGCGAGCGGGTCGGCCCGTCGCCAGTTCACCTGGAGCACGGTCAGGCGCCCGCGGGACGGTGCGTCATCGACGATCAACTCGGTGGTCACATCCTCCACCTGCATGCGTCGTGCCTCCTTCGTCGTCCTGCGACGCTGTGCACCGCGGTATCGAGGGTGACAGCCAGTCAGGCAAGATGCCACTCGGACAGCGTGAAGGGACTTGTTCGGGACCAGACGGGACAAGGTCGGCGCCAGCCATCCAGTGTCTGTTCCGGGGGTGTCGCCGCGGAGATGTCGCGGGGTAGGTGCCCGCAGCCCTGGTTGTGTCGGCCACCAGGGCCATCCGCCTTGGAGCGCTCGACGGATCATGCTTCGCACACCGCTCATGGTCTCCGAGCATGGACCCTGATGCCGCCTGCCGCAGGACGCCATGAGCGGTGTCCCCGCAGCTGTGAGATATGCCCGAACAGGCCTGTCCCAGGGCTCCCTCGCATCGCAGGTCAGAGCCACCCCGCAAGGTTGAGCGCGCAGCGTGGTGAAATGGTTACGTGGAGGCATTGTTCTGTGGCAATCCGGCGCGCCGTAGGCTCAGTTCATGGCTGATCCGGCGTCCTACCGTCCCGCGCCGGGATCGGTTCCGCAGACCCCCGGCGTGTACCGGTTCTCGGACGAGGACGGTCGCGTGATCTACGTGGGCAAGGCGAAGAACCTTCGCGCCAGGTTGTCGAACTACTTCACCGATATCCACGGCCTCCACCCCCGCACACAACACATGGTGACGACCGCGAGTTCGGTGGACTGGACCGTCGTCGCGACGGAGGTCGAGGCGCTCCAGCTCGAGTACACGTGGATCAAGGAATTCGATCCCCGCTTCAACGTCCGCTACCGGGACGACAAGAGCTACCCGAGCCTCGCCGTCACGCTGTACGAGCAGTTCCCGCGCCTGCAGGTGATGCGCGGCCCGAAGCGGGCCGGCGTGCGCTA
The DNA here is from genome assembly GCF_902812655.1 of Candidatus Frankia meridionalis. GTDB lineage: Bacteria > Actinomycetota > Actinomycetes > Frankiales > Frankiaceae > Protofrankia > Protofrankia meridionalis. Next base: position 46,268 of record NZ_CADDZT010000052.1, read on the forward strand.
CTTCGGTCCCTACGCCCACGCATGGGCCATCCGGGAGACCCTCGACCTACTGCTGCGCGTCTTCCCGGCCCGCACG
>NZ_CADDZT010000052.1:46402-54161 GCF_902812655.1 Candidatus Frankia meridionalis
CGCCGAGCACCGGCGCATCGTCGAGGATTTCTGCGACTTCATGTCCGGGCAGACGGGCCGCCACGTCCGCAAGCTCGAGCGGGAGATGGGCGATGCCGCGGCCGGGCAGGACTACGAGCGCGCGGCCCGGCTGCGCGACGACGTCGGCGCGTTGCGCCGAGCCATGGAAAAGCAGGCTGTCGTCCTACCCGACGGCACCGACGCCGACGTCATCGCGTTCGCGCAGGACGAGCTGGAAGCCGCTGTCCAGATCTTCTACGTGCGCGGCGGCCGGGTCCGCGGGCAGCGTGGCTGGGTCGTCGACAAGATCGAGGAACTCACCACCGGGGAGCTGGTCGAACAGTTCCTCACCCAGGAGTACCTCTCGGGTGGCGTTACGGACGTCCCGGCACGCGCTGCGCACACCGCCCCCGATGCCGCCCCCGATGCCGCCGCCGGTGAGATCCCGCGGGAGGTGCTCGTCCCGGAACTCCCACCGGACGCGGACGCCGTCACCGAGCTGCTCAGTACCGCCCGCGGCAGCCGGGTCGACCTACGGGTTCCCCGTCGCGGGGACAAGCGGACCCTGATGGAGACCGTCGAGCGCAACGCCCAGCAGGCGTTCACCCTCCACCGCACGAAACGGGCCAGCGACCTGTCCGCACGCAGTCGGGCGCTGTCCGACATCCAGGACGCGCTCGGCCTCGCCGACCCGCCGCTGCGGATCGAGTCGTTCGACATCTCCAACCTGCAGGGCACCGACGTCGTCGCCAGCATGGTCGTCTTCGAAGACGGCCTGCCCCGCAAGTCGGAGTACCGGCGGTTCGCCATCCGTGGGGTCGACGGGCAGGACGACGTCGCGAGCATGCACGAGACGATCAACCGACGCTTCGGTCGTTACCTTGCCGAACGGGCCCGCTCCGGGGACCTCGCCGGTCCGCCGGAGTCCCTGGAGCAGCCGGAGTCGGGTAAACCTGAAGCCGGCGCGGAGGCGTCCAGCGGACCGCTGGACCCCACGACAGGCCGGCCGCGGCGCTTCGCCTACCCACCGAACCTCGTCGTCGTCGACGGCGGCCCACCACAGGTCGCCGCGGCCCGCCGCGCCCTCGACTCACTGGGCATCGACAGCGGCCCCGGCGGGGTCGCTCTGTGCGGGCTCGCCAAGCGCCTCGAAGAGGTGTGGCTGCCCGGCGAGGACGATCCGGTGATTCTGCCCCGCAGCAGTGAGGCGCTCTACCTGCTGCAGCGGATCCGGGACGAGGCCCACCGGTTCGCGATCGCCTACCATCGCCAGCGGCGGTCCAAAGGCATGGTCCGCTCGGTTCTCGACGAGGTGCCCGGCCTGGGGGAGACCCGCCGCAAGGCGCTGTTGGGCGCCTTCGGCTCGCTTGCCCGAATACGCGAGGCAACGGTCGACCAGATTGCCGAGGTTCCGGGAATCGGCCACCGCACGGCACAGGCCGTGGTGGACACGCTTGCCCGGACGGGCCCGGGATCCGTCGACGCCACCCCGCCCGCGGTCGACCCGATCACGGGCGAGATCCTTCAGGCTGACGAATCCGCGCCGGCAAGCCAACCCGCACCGGTGCGACCCGGATCCACCGCAACTCGTGTCCGCACCCGTGATCCCGGTTCCGATGCCACATCGACATGGGGTGCTTCCACATGACGTCCGTCGTGCCGCTTGAACTCACCATCATCACCGGACTGTCCGGCGCGGGTCGTAGTACCGCGGCCAAATGCCTGGAGGACCTCGGCTGGTTCGTCGTCGACAACCTCCCGCCGACGCTGCTGGCCACCATGACCGAACTCGGGCTGCGTTCCCAGGGCGCGGTCAACCGCATCGCCGTGGTCGTGGACGTCCGAGGCCGTGCCTTCTTCTCCGACCTGCGCACGACGTTGAACGTCCTCGAGGCTCGCGGAATGCATCCGCGGGTGGTTTTTCTGGAGGCCTCGGACGAGACACTGGTCCGCAGGTTCGATCATGTCCGCCGGCCGCATCCGCTGCAGGGCGACGGTCGCGTGATCGATGGCATCAGCCATGAACGGACGTTGCTTGCGGAGCTGCGCGGTGAGGCGGATCTGGTCCTGGACACCACGGACCTCAACGTCCACGAGCTACGGGCGAAGATCGACGCCGCGTTCGGCCAGCCGACGGCAAATCGTCTGACCGCGACAGTGGTCTCCTTCGGCTACAAGTACGGTCTTCCACTGGATGCTGATCTTGTTGCCGACTGCCGGTTCCTGCCGAACCCGCACTGGGTGGAGGCGCTGCGGCCGTTCACGGGCCGCGATCCAGATGTCCGTGACTACGTCCTCGGACAACCCGGGGCGGCGGAGTTCGTCGAGCAGTACGCGGCACTGCTGCGGCTGGTAGGGGAGGGGTATGTGCGTGAGGGCAAGCGGTACCTGACACTCGCGGTCGGATGCACCGGCGGCAAGCATCGTAGCGTGGCCGTATCCGAGCAGCTTGCGGAACGGCTCGCGGGCGACGGCGTCGGTGTTCGGGTGGTTCACCGGGATCTGGGGCGGGAGTGAGCGGTACCGGACCCGCGGTGGTGGCCTTCGGCGGCGGTCACGGCCTGGCCGCGTCGTTGCGTGCGCTGCGACGCATCACCCGCGATCTCACCGCGGTAGTGACCGTTGGTGACGATGGAGGATCCTCGGGTCGCCTGCGGGTCGAGCTGGGAGCGCTGCCCATGGGCGACCTGCGTATGGCACTGGCCGCTCTCGCTGATACCGATACCTGGTCGTCCACCTGGATGGAACTGTTCCAGCACCGGTTCGGTGGTGACGGATCGCTGGCCGGTCACGCGGTGGGCAACCTGGTGCTCACCGCCCTTGCCGAACGCCTCGCCTCCCCGGTTGCCGCGCTCGACCTCGCCGGCCGGCTGCTGGGGGCCGCTGGGCGCGTGCTGCCGCTGTCCGACGACGGCATCGACATCGTGGCGGAGGTCGCCGGGCTCGATCCACGCCGGCCGGCCGCCACCGTCGAGGTTCGCGGCCAGGTGGCCGTGGCCACCACGTCAGGTCGGGTCGTGAACCTTCGCCTGGAGCCGGCGAAACCCGCCGCGTGTCCACAGGCGCTGGAGGCCGTCGAGCGCGCCGACTGGGCGGTGTTCGGCCCAGGTTCGCTCTACACCAGCGTGCTGCCCCATCTGCTGATGCCCGAGATGATCGAACGGCTGTTCGGTTCGTCCGCTCGCCGGGTGCTGGTCCTCAACCTGGTGCCCCAGCCGGGTGAGACCGAGGGGTATCCGCCGGAGGAGCATCTGAAGGTGATCGGGACGCACGCGTCGGGGTTGTCGTTCGACATGGTGATCGCCGACTCCGATGCGGTAACCGAGTCGGCCGTGCTTGTCCGCGCCGCGGCCGACCTGGGGGCACGCCTGCTTCTGGTGCCTGTCGCGTATCCCGGTGAGCCGCGTCATGACCCGGGGCGGCTGGCGGCCGCGTTCCGCACGGTGTTCGAGACTGCGCTGGACGACGCGGCGTCACTCGACGTGGCAGTGGACCGCGCGATGCCCGGTGACGGTGTTCTTGGTGACGAGCTGTTCGGGGACGGCCGGCTGCGTGAGGACGTCGAGCCGTCCAGTGACGAAGTGATGTTTGGTGACGAGGTGGTATCAGACGATGAGGTACGCGGCGAGTCCGCTACCGCTGTCTGGGCCCGTGAAGGTGAGGAATGATTCGCGTGGCCGCAATGACTGCCACCGTGAAGGACGAGCTCAGCCGACTACGGGTGGCGAAGCCGTGTTGCCGGAGGGCGGAGATGGCCGCCCTGTTGCGTTTCGGTGGCGGCCTGCACATCGTGCGTGGCCGTATCGTTGTCGAGGCTGAACTTGATGCCGGTGCCACTGCCAGGCGGCTCCGCCGTGAGATCGCCGAGGTCTTCGGCTTCCCGTCGAGCATCGCGGTTCTCGCCGCGGGCGGGCTGCGCCGTTCCGTCCGCTACATCGTCCGGGTGGAGCGTGACGGTGAGCAACTGGCGCGGTCGACCGGCCTTCTCGACCAACGCGGCCGGCCGGTACGTGGGTTGCCGCCGCAGGTTGTCACCGGTGCCTCCTGCGACGCCGCGGCGGCGTGGCGGGGGGCTTTCCTGGCGCATGGTTCGCTGACCGAACCGGGACGGTCGTGTTCGCTGGAGATCACTTCTCCCGGCCCGGAGGCGGCACTCGCACTGGTGGGCGCGGCTCGCCGGCTCGGTGTCGCGGCCAAGAGCCGGGACGTGCGCGGTGTGGATCGGGTGGTGATCCGGGATGGGGACGCCATCAGCGCGCTCCTGACCAGGATCGGCGCCCACGACAGCCTGCTGGCCTGGGAAGAGCGGCGGATGCGCCGTGAGGTGCGGGCTACCGCGAACCGGCTGGCGAACTTCGACGACGCCAACCTGCGCCGTTCCGCCCGCGCGGCGGTCGCGGCAGGCGCCCGGGTTCAGGCGGCGTTGCGGATCCTGGGGGACGACGCGCCGGGGCACCTGCTGGCCGCTGGACGACTGCGGCTCGAGCACGCGCAGGCGTCCTTGGAGGAGCTGGGCGCGCTCGCGGACCCGCCGTTGACGAAGGACGCGGTGGCCGGCCGTATCCGGCGGTTGCTCGCCCTGGCCGACAAGAGAGCCCATGCACTCGGGTTGCCGAACACGGAGGCGAGTGTCTCCCCGGACCTTCTGGAGAACGCCTGAGACGCCGCCGGGCGTTCTGAACGCCCGGCGACGCATACTTTCGGTCATCACATGTCTGCGGTGTGCCGCCACACTTCGAGTGGCCTCGCGTGCGTGTCGGTTGATCCTCTGGTATATCCTTAGCAATCCTAAGTAAATAGGATATTGCTGGTCCCGGCTACGGTTGGCCGGGAAACTCCTGGCCCGGTGGCGTGATCATCGTCCTTCTCGCGTCACCGGAGGCCTCGAGGAGCCCAGGACGAATGCCAGGATGGTCCGCGAGGGAACGCGGCGAGGAGGAGATATGGACAGCTTCGGCAGCACAGGTCATCTCAAGGTAGGTGACCACACGTATACGATCCGCCGACTGGACGCGGTTTCCGGAGCCGACCGGTTGCCCTACAGTCTGCGCGTCCTGCTGGAGAACCTGCTGCGCACCGAGGACGGCGCCAACATCACCGCCGACCACGTCACCGCGCTCGCCTCCTGGGACCCGGCCGCCGAGCCGAGCCAGGAAATACAGTTCACCCCGGCCCGGGTGATCATGCAGGACTTCACCGGCGTGCCGTGTGTGGTCGACCTCGCCGCGATGCGCGAGGCCATGGTGGCGCTCGGGGGCGATCCTGCGAAGATCAACCCGCTGGCGCCGGCCGAACTGGTGATCGATCACTCGATCATCGCGGACGTCTTCGGCCGGGCCGACGCCTTTGCTCTCAACGCGGAGCTGGAGTTCGGTCGCAACCGCGAGCGTTACCAGTTCCTACGGTGGGGTCAGGCCGCCTTCGACAACTTCACGGTCGTGCCCCCGAACACCGGGATCGTTCACCAGGTCAACCTGGAGTACCTCGCCCGGGTGGTCTTCACCAAGGACACCGCCGACGGCCGGCTCGCCTACCCCGACACCCTGGTCGGCACGGACAGCCACACCACGATGATCAACGGTCTCGGTGTGCTCGGCTGGGGCGTCGGCGGCATCGAGGCCGAGGCCGCCATGCTCGGCCAGCCGGTCAGCATGCTCATCCCGACCGTGGTCGGCTTCAAGCTCACCGGCGAGCTGCCGCCCGCCACCACCGCCACCGACCTCGTTCTCACGATCACCGAGAAGCTGCGCAAACACGGCGTGGTCGGCCGTTTCGTCGAGTTCTACGGCGAGGGCGTGGGCAACGTCCCGCTGGCGAACCGGGCCACGATCGGCAACATGAGCCCGGAGTACGGCTCCACCTGCGCGATCTTCCCGGTGGACGCGGAGACGTTGGCCTACCTGCGGCTGACCGGCCGTCCGAAGGAGCAGGTCGACCTCGTCGAGGCGTACACCAAGGAGCAGGGCCTCTGGCACGACCCGAGCCACGAGCCGGTCTACACGACCACCCTCACCCTCGATCTGTCCACGATCGAGCCGTCACTGGCCGGGCCCAAACGCCCCCAGGACAGGGTGCCCCTGCGTACCGCCAAGCCCGGGTTCCGCGCGGCGCTCGCCGACTACGCGAGTCCGAGCGTTCTCGCGGACGGCGGGGCGGACGAGGCCAGCGCCGAGTCCTTCCCCGCGAGCGACCCCGCAGCCGCGTTCGCGGACAAACCGGGCGACGCGCCGGTGTCGTCCAACGGCGTCGCCGGTGACCTCGGCGGGCGCCCGTCCAACCCGACCCGGGTGACGCTCGCGGACGGCACCAGTTTCGAGATCGACCACGGCGCGGTCGCGATCGCTGCGATCACCTCGTGCACCAACACCTCCAACCCGCAGGTGATGGTCGGCGCGGCGATCCTCGCCCGCAACGCCGTCGAGCGCGGGCTGACCCGCAAGCCCTGGGTCAAGACCACCCTGGCGCCGGGTTCCAAGGTCGTCATGGACTACTACGAGCGGGCCGGGCTCACCCCGTACCTGGACAAGCTCGGCTTCAACCTCGTCGGCTACGGCTGCACCACCTGCATCGGCAACTCCGGGCCGCTGCAGGACGAGATCAGCCAGGCGGTGAACGCGGCCGACCTGGCCGTGGTCAGCGTCCTGTCCGGCAACCGCAACTTCGAGGGCCGGATCAACCCGGACGTCAAGATGAACTACCTGGCGTCCCCACCGCTGGTCGTCGCCTATGCGCTGGCCGGCACGATGGACATCGACCTGGCCAACGACCCGCTGGGCACCGACACCGCGGGTAACCCGGTCTACCTACGCGACATCTGGCCGAGCGAGGCCGAGGTGGCCGCGGTGGTCGGCGACGCGATCCGCTCGGAGATGTTCACCGAGGACTACGGCGACCTGTCCGGCGACAAGCAGTGGCAGTCGCTGCCGATCGGTGACGGAGGCGAGGTGTCCCAGACCTTTAACTGGGCACCTGACTCGACCTACGTGCGCCACCCACCGTACTTCGAGGGGATGGCGGCGACGCCGGCGCCGCGCCCGGACATCGTCGGCGCCCGGGTGCTCGCGCTGCTCGGCGACTCGGTGACCACCGACCACATCTCGCCCGCCGGATCCATCAAGCGGGATTCGCCGGCCGGCCGCTACCTCGTGGAGCACGGGGTGGAGCCGACGGACTTCAACTCCTACGGGTCCCGGCGCGGCAACCACGAGGTGATGATCCGCGGGACGTTCGCCAACATCCGGCTGCGCAACATGCTGGCTCCGGGCACCGAGGGCGGTGTCACCCGGCACCTGCCCGACGGCGAGCAGCTGGCGATCTACGACGCGGCGCAGAAATACGCCGCCGATGGGGTGCCGCTGGTGGTGCTCGCCGGCAAGGAGTACGGCTCGGGTTCGTCGCGTGACTGGGCGGCCAAGGGTACGGCCCTGCTCGGCGTCCGGGCGGTGATCGCCGAGTCCTACGAGCGGATCCACCGGTCCAACCTGATCGGGATGGGCGTCCTGCCGCTGCAGTTCCCGACCGGGCAGTCCGCGGCGTCGCTCGGCCTGACCGGCGAGGAGACGTTCACCATCGTCGGGCTCGCCGGCGTCGACGAGAAGACCCCGACGTTGCTCGTCCAGGCCGACGACAAGCGGTTCGACGCAGTCGTCCGCATCGACACGCCGGGGGAGGCCGAGTACTACCGCAACGGCGGCATCCTGCCCTACGTCCTGCGGTCACTGCTGTCCTGAGCCCGCGGGGGTAGTTCAGGGGTAATTCG
>NZ_CADDZT010000052.1:54443-64695 GCF_902812655.1 Candidatus Frankia meridionalis
AACGATCGTCGGACCAGCGGTGACGTGGTGCTCAGCGCCATTTATCCAGATGCTGGCAACCAGTTCACCCACCTCGACCTGCGCAAGAAGGGCTTCGTGCCCTGGACGGTCCGGGAGGCATGGCTGATCAACGCGCCCACGCCGAACCACTACGTCGATATCACCGAGACGTTTGACCGCAAGATAGCCGCCGCCCGGGCACACCAGAGCCAAGTCGGCAACAGGCCCAACCTATATGGCGAGCTGTATAAGACGACTTCCCGGAAAAGGGGGCGGTGCGCGGGTGGACCCGGACGGGCGGTGCGTCAACAAGTGGAAAGGACGTCGGGCGGTGGCCACCCGGTACGACAAGCGGGACTACGTCTTCAACGGCACCTTGACCGTCGCAGCGATCATGATCTGGCTCCGCGATCTCGTCAAAGAGCCGTCAGATATGTTTTAGTTTTGGGTGGATCTGGCGGATCTGGCGGAGCCGGTCGGCATGGAGATGGTGCTGCCGATGAATGGACTGACGGCAACAGGCGCGCGACCGAGCCGCACGGGCTGATTCCTATATCGTCCGGCTTATGAACGCCAGTCCAGCAACTGTAGTGAGTCTCGGGGCTTGGGGCGACCTTGAGGAGGGTTCAGCCGGCGGGACGTCGTGCAAAATGCGTGAGTTCGCGCTGCTGTCCGATGGTCGTGAAGTTACGCTCCTGGACGACCGGGGGTGGACGACGTCGGCGCAGCTGGGCGGGATCTCGCTCACCCACGTTGTGCGCAACGTCTACAACGTGGTCTTGCCCGACGATGCCGAGGAGACGGGCGAAGAGCATGAGTGGCAGCGCTTCGAACAACGTTTGCGCGAAGCCGGGGTCGCGGTCACTCCGGACGAGCTCCGGGCGTTGCCGTACCGCGTCATCTTGAGCGTCCCCTGTGGAAGTGCCCGATGGCAAGCGGGGTGAGGTTGGATCACCCTGACTCCGCCGGAGGCTCCGATCTCACAAGAGCAGGCTGACCCTCGGCGCCGCCGGTGTAGGCCCGGCCTATCAGGCCTCGGGCTGGGGGCAAAGGGACCGAGGCATACCGGGTCCGGCTGGCAGTCGAATCCCCGCCAGGAGAGTTCGGCGACGTTCGTCACGTGCCGTACGCGTCGCGTGTAAGGGCGGATAGTGCCGCTCGCAGATCGGTGTGAAGCTGGCTGTGCGTCGCGCTGAGCGCCTGTTCCTTCTTCGTCCGCTCCGGGCCATACAGGTAGACGGGGCCGATCCGAAGACTCTCCTCCTCCCATCTGTAAAGCGCGTGTACATGCCCGTGGAGATGCGGCCAGAGATTTCCCAGTACCTCGTAGTTGATCCGCAGAAATCTTTGGTCCCGAGTCGCGCATACCTGGGAAACAGCCTCGCCGAACCGGCCGTAGCACAGAAGGTTCGCGATCATGTCGGCGACCATCCCCACCTTGTCGCCCCACTTCGACGCCACGCCGAACATCTACTTGACCAGCTGTAGCCACTACTCGCCGGCGGTGGACCAGCGCCAGAGCGCGGCCGGCGACGTCGGGGTTGGTGCGGATCCCGGCTCAGGACCCGGGTGCTGGGGTCACCGGATGCCGATCTGCCGATGACTGAGTTTTGCGCCCTCCTTGCCTCGGCAGCACTGGGGAGACCGTCCCGCCTTCGACGTCCTCGACGAACTCGGCAATCCAGCCGGCCAGCTGCGCCGGATGGCTCAGCGGCAGCCAGTGCCCGGCGCTGATGCGGTGACGACGCAGCACAGATGACCATCGGTCCAGGTCGTCGTAGATGTGGGGGGAGAGGAAAACATCCCGGGTCGGTACGACGAGTTGGACGGGGACTGTGGCGTAAGGGTCCTCGCGGGGGTGACGAAGCCGGGCCAGAACATTGCGGCGATAGAGGTTGGCACCCCGAACAGCATCGCCTCGCAGCGTTGGTGAGGGGTACCCGTGTGGGAGCGACCCACCGGCGGCCCGCCGCACCAGCGCAGGCCAGCGCCGACCGACCGGACCGTTCCAGGCCAACGCCGGGCCGCCTGGAATGTGCAGCGCACCCACGTACCAGGAACGCACGCTCTGCGCCGCCAAAACCAGGACATCGCTCAGGCGGTGGCGACGCCGCCGATCAGCCACCCAGTGCCCGAAGTGGTCAAGGGACGGCCCTGAGATCGAGGTGAACGAGGCCAGCCGGCCGTCCAGTCGTTCGGAGGTGGCGAACTCCCACCCTTGCACCGAACCCCAGTCGTGGCCGACCAGGTGCACCCGCAGGCCAGCCGCGACCGTATCGAGCACCGCGAGGACATCGTCGGTGAGCTGCTCAAGGTCGTATCCGCTCGAATGAGCGGGGGCGGTCGAACCTCCAGCACCGCGCACATCGTAGGTGATGACCTGATAGCGCTCGACGAGCTGCTCGCGGACGAGATCCCACACCGCACTCGTGTCGGGGTAGCCGTGGATGAGCAGGATGGTCGTCCGGCCCGGGGCGCCGTAGCTGGTGGCTGCCAACTGCACACCACGGCCAGAGATCCGATACTGCCTACTACTCAACTGCCTGCCTCCCGTATTCGGACCACCTGAACCGCGATGAACGCTCGCGCGGCCGCTACGGCGGAGGTCTATACGCCCGCGATGGCGAGTGGCCGCGTGCTGTGTCCAGCGAGGGCAGTAAGATCATGCGGGTCGCTCGTCAGTACGACGGGAGCGCGACAGGTGGCGGCGAAGGCGGCTACGACCGCGTCGGTAGCTGAAATCGTCCCAGCGCGTCCGGTCGCGGCACGTAGCCGTGCGCCCTCGCGAGCGAGCGGTTCTGTGACGTCTCGGACCTGGCAGCCGCGGAGCAGGCGGTTGGTGTGAAAGTCACGTCGGTAATCACCGGTGAGAGCCTCCGCCAGTACCACTGCGGGAACCTGCGCCGGCCAGTATCCACGCTGTCGCAGTTCCACCAGTCGGGCGCGCTGCCCGGCCAAGGCGGAGAGGCCGCCCGCGTCCAGAACCAGGGTCATGCCGTGCCTGCCCGCCGGGTTACGCCGGTGTCGGCGGGTCTGGTGGGCGCAAGCCGGTCGGCCCACTCGCGGGCAGCAGCCGTCTCGTGGGCAGGTACCGGCCCGAACTCTGCTTCCAGGTCGGCCAGGTAGGCGTCCAACTCGGCGATCTTGGCACGTCGATCCAGTTCCTCGGCCAGAGCCGTCGAAGCGAGGCGGGAGACGTTCAGATCGGCGGCCCGGGCCTGCTCCAGCAACTCGTCGGGGACCGTGATATTCACCCTCGCCATGCGCATACTATACACACTCCGGCGTGCTCGTCGGGTGGACCTGACGAGGTAGCACACACGATCACCTGGCTGTGCTCACCTGAGGCCTCCTACGTCACCGGCGCGATCCTCGACGTCAGCGGCGGCCGCTAGGACCGGTGCCGGTCACGACCTTGGCTACCCCATCTCGATGCACAACGCAAGGACTACATCGGGCCACTGGTTGAATGTGGCCAACTGTTGGGTTTGGGGGTATTGCCTACCCGTACGGGCTACCCGATATCGTTTGACACGTCATCTGCACCTCCGAAAGAGATCACCACCCGCACACACATCGAACCGAAACGCCGAGTCCTGCCCCCGGTCCGATGTTCCCTCCGAGCAGCCAGGGGCAGGAGTGAGGTCCTGCGGTCGACACCTGGCTTCTCCCGCCCGGTCGTAGTCCTGAACTTTGCCGATGGCATGGGTCGTGGTCAGGCCCATGCCGCCTCACAGGCGTCCGGGAAGGATGCGTGTTGCTTCCACGTGGCGTGATCCGGTTCCCCGCCGGTGCGGAGGAGGCCGGCCGCGGTCGCCACCGTCATCAGGCACCCGACGGTGTGCCCGAGGACAGGCCCGGTCCCCGCCGTATCCGTCTGAGCCCGCAGTCCCGTCGAGTCGCGACGATCGCCGCGGTGACGACCGGGACCCTGGCGGCCTCGACGGCGGGCTTCGCCGCGGCGACGCCGGGCTCGGGTGGGAACGCCTCGTTGGAGCCGATCGCCGCCACCCTCGACACCGCCTCCATGATCGGCGGTACCTCGTACGGGACCACTCGCGCCGCTTCCACGGTCGGTCTCGCCGGCAAGATGGGTAATCCGGATCCGATCTTCACCGCGGTGTCGATGGTTGCCGACCAGTCGACCGTCGCGCCGAACGCGCCCGTCCTACTCACCGTCCGCGCTGTGGAGATCGGGACCGAACAGCCGGTCAGCGGCCAGCACGTCCGGATCGCGGTGGCGAACGGCCCGCAGTGGACCACCACCGCCGAGCTGCAGACGGACGGAACCGGCACCGCGAAGATCACTGCGCGCCTGCTGTCGACGACCACTCTCACCGCGGTGTTCGACGGCACGAACGTCCTGCGTCCCTCCCTCGCCGGTGCGACCACGGTGACGGTCAGGAGCCCGACGGGCTCGACCACCGGTTCGCCGGGCAGCGCGGCGACCATTCCCATGGTCATCCCGGGTAGTTCCATCGGGGAGAAGGCCGTGTACCTGGCGTCGCTACAGAAGGGCAAGCCGTACGTCTACGGAGCGGAGGGCCCGTACTCGTTCGACTGCTCAGGCCTGGTGCAGTACGTCTTCAAACAGCTCGGACGGTCCCTGCCGCGTACCGCGCAGCAGCAGTACGCCGCCTCGATCCGGGTGCCGCAGTCCGGCAAGCAACCCGGCGACCTGATCTTCTTCGGAACGCCGGGCGACATCACCCATGTCGCGATCTACGCCGGTAACGGGTATGTGTGGAGCGCTCCGGAGACCGGGAAGACTGTCGCGCTCGTACCGATCTGGAGTTCGACCTACTACGTCGGCCGGATACTGTGACGGTCGGCCGGCACAGCTGACCTCGGACGCCCGAGCGGGTCGCCCCGGTCCGCCGGGACTCGGGCGAGGAGGAGGTGCCGGCCGTGACCACTGCGGTCGATCCGTCGGGCCGGGTGCTCACAATCCCGAACCTGCTCTCGGCGCTACGCCTGGCCGGTGTTCCCGTCTTCCTGTGGCTGACGCTGGGGCCGAATGCCGACGGCGTGGCCCTCGGCATTCTTGCCTTCGCGGGGGTCAGTGACTATCTGGACGGCAAGCTTGCGCGGGCGCTCGGCCAGACCAGCCGCCTCGGGATCCTGCTCGATCCGCTCGCGGACCGTCTCTACATCCTGGCGACGATCATCGCGCTCACCCTGCGCGGGATCGTTCCCTGGTGGTTCGCGGCCCTGCTGATCGGCCGGGACGTCCTGCTCGCGGGATACGTGGTGCCCATCGTGCGCAGGCTCGGCTACGGTTCGGCGCTGCCCGTCCACTATCTGGGCAAGGCCGCGACCTTCAACCTGCTCTATGCCTTTCCGCTGTTGCTGCTGTCCGCCGGGGACAACTGGATCGCCGTTGTTTCCCGTCCGCTCGGGTGGGCTTTCGCCATCTGGGGTACTGCTCTGTACTGGTGGTCGGGAATCCTCTACGGCGTTCAGGCCCGCCGGCTCACGCGGGCGGGGCGTGTCGGAGGCGACGCTGATCCACCGGTGTTGCCCGCGACCGATCCCGACTGTGGTGAGGCCGGCCGAGCAGACGCGGAGGTGGGTCGGTGAGAGCCGTCGTCATGGCCGGCGGTGAGGGCACGCGCCTGCGTCCGATGACCGCCAACCAGCCCAAGCCACTGCTTCCCGTCGTCAACCGGCCGATCATGGAGCATGTGCTGCGGCTGCTCAAACGGCACGGTTTCAACGAGACCGTGGTCACCGTGCAGTTCCTCGCCGCCCACATCCGGACCTACTTCGGTGATGGGGACGAGCTGGGAATGCATCTGTCCTACGCTACCGAAACCACACCGCTCGGGACTGCCGGGAGTGTGAAGAACGCCCAGGACGCGTTGCGGCACGACTCCTTTCTGGTGATCAGTGGGGATGCGCTCACCGATATCGATCTGACCTCGCTGGTGGCCTACCACCGCAAGCAGGGGGCGCTGGTCACGGTCGCGCTCAAGTCCGTCCCGGACCCGCTGGAGTTCGGGATCGTCATCACCTCCGAGGACGGCAGGATCGCCCGGTTCCTGGAGAAGCCGACCTGGGGGCAGGTTTTCTCCGACACGGTCAACACCGGGATCTACGTGATGGAACCCGAAGCGCTCGACCACGTTCCCGTCGGCGAGTCGGTGGACTGGTCCAGCGACGTGTTCCCGAGACTCGTCGCCGCCGGTGCCCCCGTCTACGGCCACGTCGTGGACGGCTACTGGGAGGACGTCGGCACCATCGCCAGTTTCCTGCGCGTCCAGGGAGATGTGCTCGAAGCCAAGGTCGACGTGGAGATCGGCGGATTCGAGGTCTCGCCGGGGGTGTGGGCCGGGCGGGACGCCGACGTCCACCCGGAGGCGGTGCTCTCGGGCCCGCTGGTCATCGGAGACTACACAAAGATCGAATCTGGGGCTGAGCTGCGGGAGTTCACGGTCGTCGGTAACAACGTGGTGGTCAAGCAGGGCGCCTTCCTGCACCGGGCGGTCGTCCAGGACAACGCGTTGATCGGGCCGCAGGCGAACCTGCGCGGCTGCGTGATCGGCAAGAGTACCGACGTGCTACGGGCCGCGCGGGTCGAGGAGGGCGCGGTCATCGGGGACGAGTGCGTGATCGAGGAGGAGGCGTTCGTCTCCCACGACGTCAAGGTGTACCCGTTCAAGACCATCGAGGCCGGAGCGGTGGTCAACACCAGCGTCATCTGGGAGTCCCGGGGACAGCGTTCGCTGTTCGGCCCCCGCGGCGTCTCCGGACTGATCAATGTCGAAATCACGCCGGAGCTGGTGGTCCGCCTCGCGAGCGCCTACGCCACGACTCTGCGCAAGGGGTCGACGGTGACGACGGCCAGGGACGGTTCCCGGGCCGCCCGGGCACTCAAACGCGCGGTGATCAGTGCACTGACCGCGAGCGCGATCGACGTGCGGGACCTGGAGGTCGCGCCGATGTCGGTGACCCGCTTCGACGTCCGGTCCTCGGACGCCGCCGGTGGGGTCATGGTACGCACGACACCCGGTGACGCCGAACGGGTCGACATCATCTTCGTCGACGCCGAAGGCAGTGATCTTTCCCCCGCGATGCAGCGCAAGCTCGACCGTGTGGTCAGCCGCCAGGAGTTCCGCCGGGCGTTTCCCGCGGAGATCGGGGAGCTGCGCTTTCCGGCTCGTACCGCCGACATCTACACCCGCGACCTGCTGGACCGGGTGGACACGTCAGGTCTGCCCGAGGCCGACCTCAAACTTGTGATCGACACGGCCGGGGGGGCGGCGTCGCTGGTGCTGCCGACCCTGCTCGGCCGGCTCGGGGTGGACGCGCTCACCGTCAACGGCCGGCTGGACGAGACCTTCCCGGCCCGGCCGGCGAGCGTTCGCCGACAGGCCCTGGATCGGCTGGGTGCCCTGGTCGCCAGTTCCCGGGCTGCCTTCGGGGTCCAGTTCGACCATGCCGGTGAGCGCATCACGATCGTGGACGAGCGCGGTGACCTGATCGATGACGAGCGGGCGCTGCTGGTCTTCCTCGATCTTGTCGCGGCCGAGAACCGGGGTGCCGAGGTGGCGTTGCCGGTCACCACCACCCGGATCGCCGATCAGGTGACCCGTTTCCACGGGTTGACGGTGCGGCGGACGTCGTTGTCGGCGGCGGACCTCACACGGGTCGCGGGCGAGCCGAACATGGCGTTCGCGGCGGACGCCCGCGGAGGGTTCGTGGTTCCCGAGTTCGCGCCCGCGATCGATGGCCTGGCAGCCTTCGTCAAGCTGGCCGCACTGGTCGCCCGGACCCGGCTCACCCTGAGCGCGATCGATGCCCGTATCCCGGCGGTGTCGGTGCTGCGTCGGTCCGTGTCGACACCGTGGGCGGTCAAGGGCACGGTGATGCGTCGGGTGGTGGAGTCGGTGGATCCCGACGCCGGGTGCACGATCGACACCACGGACGGCGTCCGGGTGGTCATGCCGGACGGTGCCTGGGTTCTGGTGCTGCCCGATCCCGCCGAGGCCGTCACCCACCTGTGGGCGGAGGGGGAGGACCCGACGGATGCGCGCAAACTCCTGGACCACTGGAGCGCCGTGGTCGAGGCCGATGGCAAAGGCGCGAGCATCATCTGAGCCGTCCCGGCGTCCGCGCTGTCCCCGGAGCCATCCCCTCGGGGCGCCACCTGGACCCGGCCGGATGGTGACCGCGCTGGTGACAGCACCGGCGGCCCACGACAGAATGCCGGGTGTGTCCGAATCCGCAGGAGCGCGATCCCCGGCCGCGCGGCGCCGGACGCTCGTCCACGACATCGCCCGCGATGCCCTGGAACCGGTGTATGCGGCAGTAGGGACCAGCGCGTCCCTCGGTGCAGGCCGACGCGGGCTGGTTCGCCTCACGCCTCTAGTGCTCGTGGGGTTGCTTGCGGCAACCGCTGGATACCACCAGTCGGAACGTGATCTCGACCCGTCCCGGACCCGTGCCGCGCTGGTCGCGGACGTGCATCGCTACACGGCGGCGAACAGAACTCTTGCAGGTCGGGTCGCGGACCTGAGGGAGCTCACCGACGGTGACACGACACGGCGGGACGGCGCGCGCGACGCGGATCCGGCCGCGCGCCTGGAACAGTTGCGGTCCGCTGTCGGTGGCACGGCGCTGCGGGGCCCGGGTGTGCGGATCGGACTGTCGGATTCGGTGACCGCGATGGCGAGAGCCGGCACGGATGCGTCCGGGAAGCGTGGGTACGGCGCGCAGGCCGACGACGGGCGGGTACACGACCACGAGGTGGCTGAGGTGGTCAACGTGCTGTGGGCGGCCGGCGCCGAGGCGGTTGCGGTCGGTGATGTGCGGATCACGTCCACCACTGCGATCCGTGCCGCGGGCCAGGCCATTCTGGTCGGGTTCCATCCGCTGGCCTCTCCCTACGAGGTCACAGCGATCGGGCCGGGAGCGACGCTGTCGGGGGCGGTGGAGAACTCCGCGGTGTGGCGACGTCTCGCGGACCGGCATACCGCGGTCGGCGTGTCATCCACGCTCCTCCAGCAGGGTGAGGTCACGGTGCCGGCCGCGACGTTGACCCTGCCCATGGTCGCCCGGGAACTGATACCATGATCGCTGTCCTGGCGTTGGCGGTGGGGGTCGCCGCCGGGCTGCTCCTGCACCCGGGTACCCCTGACTGGCTCGACCCGTATCTGCCGATCGCGGTGGTGGCCGCGCTCGATGCCGTGTTCGGCGGGCTGCGCGCGGCGCTGGAGAGGGTCTTCGACGACCGGGTGTTCGTGGTCTCCTTCGTCGGCAACGTCGCCATTGCCGGGCTGATCGTGCTGCTTGGGGACTCCATCGGAGTCGGCGGGCAGCTCAGTACGGCGGTGGTGGTCGTCTTCGGAATCCGGATCTTCGCGAACGCCGCGGCGATCCGTCGTGTGCTGTTCAAGGCATGATCATGGCCATGGCCGTTGACGGTTCCGTTCCCACGCAGCCGGAACCGGAGCCGCGCTCACACACACGCCGTCAACGTTCCGGCCCGTTGCGGATCGTCGTTCTACTGCTACTGGCCGTCTTGGGCTTCGGCCTGTCGCTGGCCATCCGGACGAACACGGCCACCGCGGGGCTTGCCACCGCACGGCCTGCCGACCTCGTCCGGATCCTCAACGGCCTTGATGCCGACGGGGAACGGCTGCGTGGCGAAATCGAACACCTGCAGGGCACCCGCCAGCAGCTGGCCGGCACCCCCGGCACGCAGGCAGCCCTCGACGACGCTCGGTCCCAGGCCGACGGCCTGGCGATTCTCGTCGGTACCGTTGCCGTCCAGGGACCCGGCGTCGCACTCACCGTCACCGACCCGCGGGGCACGGTCGGTTCCGAGGTGCTCGTCGACGCCCTGCAGGAGCTGCGTGACGCGGGGGCGGAGGCGATGGAGCTCTCCGGCGTCCGGGTCGTAGCCGCCACATCCGTGGTCGATCGGGCCGACGGGGGCATGACCGTGGACGGCAGCGCGGTGCTGCCACCGTACCGGCTGTTGGCGATCGGTGACGCCCACACGCTCGCTGCAGCGATGAGGATTCCTGGTGGTGTGGTGGACACGGTCGCAAGCCGGGCGGGTGCGCAGGCCGGCCTGACGGAGCTGGAGCGCATCGAGGTGCGGGCGTTGCGGCAACTTCCGCCACCCCGCTACGCTCGGCCGGCCGGATAGCCGATCCGGGCGGCCGGCCAGAGAACGAACGGTCATCACGACGATGACCGCAACGATGATTGGGAGGCGATCCCCGGTGTACCCGGACGACCTGAA
>NZ_CADDZT010000052.1:65221-76158 GCF_902812655.1 Candidatus Frankia meridionalis
GTACACCACGGAGCACGAGTGGATCCGGGTGAACAACGGCACCGTGCGGGTGGGTATCACATCCTTTGCACAGGACGCGCTCGGTGACATCGTGTTTGTGACGTTGCCGGCCGTGGGGGACCGTGTGCAGGCCGGTCAGCCGTTCGGGGAGGTGGAGTCGACCAAGAGCGTCTCCGACGTCTACGCGCCGGTCTCCGGCGAGGTCGTGGCCCGCAACGAGGTGCTCGACAGCACCCCTGAGCTGGTCAACTCCGATCCCTACGGTGAAGGCTGGCTGGTGGAGGTGGCCGTCGAGGACACTTCCGTCACCGATGCGCTGCTGGACGCCGTCGCCTACGCCCAGCACGTCAAAGCTGGTCCTTGAGACCCTCGTGACGGCACGCCGGAATGGCTGACCCGCTCCCTTTTCGCAGTAGTGGGTCTGATGCACTAGCCTCGTTGTGCGCCGGAAGGGCGACGCGAGGCCGGGATGTCACGGTCGGTGTCGTCTGTTTCGGTCGGGGGCCGTCCGGGCAGCGACGGGGGTCCCCGAGGAGGAAACGAACGTTTTCGCCACCCCAGGCAGGTGGCCCGAGCGGCCGGCCCCACCGCGACCGCGGCGGTCCGGCAGGAAGCAGACGCGACCGTGTTCTGCACGAGGTGCGGACAGCAGAACCCGTCCGATGCGTTGTACTGCGCACGGTGCGGGTCTCCACTGGTACGTCCAGGTGAGCCCGTCGCGCCGGAACGACCTGCCGAGCAGACTTCCACGCTGAACCTTGCCGCCGCACTGTCGGGTATCGAAGGTGACCATGTCGACGAGTCGACGGAGCGGGACGCGGTCGCCGCGGTCGACGCGCTGCCGCCGGGTTCCGGCCTGCTCGTGGTCAAGCGGGGACCCAACGCGGGCAGTCGTTTCCTGCTGGACGCCGACCTGACCACGGTTGGCCGGCATCCGGAGAGCGACATCTTCCTCGACGATGTGACCGTTTCGCGGCGCCATGCCGAGTTCCACCGGTCTCCGTACACGAAGGGCTTCGCGGTGCGTGATGTCGGAAGTCTGAACGGCACCTACCTCAACCGTGAGCGGATCGACTCGGCCGAGCTGTCCAGCGGCGACGAGGTCCAGATCGGCAAGTTCCGGCTGGTGTTCCTGACCGGATCGATCATCGCGACGGGTGGCGGGGGCCCGCAGTGAACCGAGGATCTCACCGATGACCGCCGGTGGTGCTGCGGCCACGTCGTTGCCCACGTCCGATCGGGCGCGTCACGGTCGAGTGGGTGGTTCCGCCGCCAGGACTCTCAACATCGGCGAGGTGCTCGACCGGCTGCGGGTGGACTATCCCGACGTGACCCTGTCCAAGATCCGCTATCTGGAGGCGGAGGGGCTTGTCGTTCCGGCGCGTACCAGTGCGAACTACCGCAAGTACTCACCTGATGATGTCGCACGGCTGCGGTACGTGCTGGGGGCGCAGCGCGAACGTTTTCTGCCACTAAGAGTGATCAAAGAGGAGCTGGAGTCCCTCGACCGTGGCGAGACCCCGCAGGAACGCCCCGGTCCGCGTCCGGTGGCGCCGCCCGCGCCACGTGCTCTCGACGTCCTGCTCGACGGCGGCGAGGCGACGCGGATGTCACGACGGGAGCTCCTCGCGGCTACCGGTCTGAGCGAGGAACAGCTCGCCGAACTCGAACAGTGCGGGCTGTTGGCACCCCGTCCGGGCGGAAGCTACTTCGACGCGGACGCGGTGGCTGTTGCCCACACGTTCGCCGCGCTGAGCGCTTTCGGTGTCCAACCCCGTCACCTGCGCTCGTCACGGGTGGTCGCCGACCGGGAGGCGGGGCTGATCGAGCAGGTGGCGGCGCCGCTGCGAGGCCAGCGCGACCGCAGCGGTGCCCGTGCGGAGGATGCCGTCGACGAGCTCGCGGGACTCCTCCTGCGGTTGCACGCGGCCCTGCTGAGGTCCCGGCTGCGGGCCGGTCCGAGCGGATGACAGTGATCCGCGAAGCCCCGCATCCTCCAGGCCGGGGGGCCGGGCGCGTCGTGCAGCGGCCGGACGGGCCTGCCCATGCCGGGACGCTTGGGGCGTCCGGCGAGCGGGCACCTATCGTGGAAAGTGTGGCAGAAGGCGTCCACAAGCGGTCGATCTTGCCGGAACCACCAGGCACGCTGACGAAGTCCGGCGACGGAGATACTGTCAGCCGGTGGGGCTCTACGGATTCGGGTTGGATCAGCCCACCCCGCCCACCTGTCCGAGGAGGTAGATCGGTGCATCGGCTGGATATCGTCGGCGTTCGTGTCGAGCTGCCGTCGAAGCAGCCGATCGTCCTGTTGAAGGAGGTCGGTGGTGAACGCTATCTGCCCATCTGGATCGGCGCGGTGGAGGCAACCGCCATCGCGTTCGCGCAGGAGGGCATCACGACCGCTCGTCCGATGACCCACGATCTGATGCGTGACGTGTTGCGGGCCATGCAGACCGAGCTCACCCGGGTGACTATCAACGATCTGCAGGACGGTGTGTTCTACGCGACACTCGTGTTCGGTAACGGCGTTGAGGTGTCGGCCCGTCCGTCGGACGCCATCGCGCTGGCGATGCGCATGGGCGCGCCGGTCTACGGTGAGGAGTCGGTGCTCGCCGAGGCCGGCATCACCGTGCCCGAGGAGCAGGAACAGGAGCAGGAGAACGAGTTGGAGAAGTTCCGGGAGTTTCTCGACACGATCTCGCCGGAGGACTTCAACACACCGGGTTCCTGACCGCGGGCTCCTGGTACCGGTTGCGGGCCGTCACAAAGCGTCACGAAGCGTGGTTCCGCACGGCCACGGCGTGTGCACGGCTGTATTCTCAACAATGGTCTGGCCTGGGAAGATTTTCGGTCTGTTACGAGACACGCCAATCGTGATCGTTGAAGGGACTGTCCAGGGCTCTTACCGTCAGGTCAAGATTCCGGTCCTGCCGCCAGCGGGGCTGCGGCCGGCAGTCGGATGGGCGGAGGACCGGGTGCACCTTCCAGGCGGTTGGCCGGGCGGACGAGATGGCGGCAGCGATGAGCGGACGGCGATGATCGTGCAGGGTCAGCTCTTCCCAGACGATCTTCCAGTGCCTCCCGGGGATGATGTCGGCTACCGGGGCCCGACCGCCTGCGCCGCCGCGGGGATCACCTACCGGCAGCTCGACTACTGGGCCCGCACGGGGCTTGTCGTGCCGAGCGTCCGGGGCGCGACGGGATCGGGCAGCCAGCGGCTGTACTCCTTTCGGGATGTCCTTGTCCTGCGGGTCGTGCGCAAGCTTCTGGAGGCGGGTGTCTCCCTGCAGAACATCCGTGCCGCCGTGGACTGCCTGCGCATCCGTGGCATCGAGGACCTCGCCGAGGTCACCTTGGTCAGCGACGGGTCGACCGTGTACGAGTGCACCTCCGACGATCAGGTCATCGACCTTGTACAGGGCGGGCAGGGGGTCTTCGCCATCGCGGTAGGACGGGCCGTACGGGACATGCGCGGGCAGCTGTCTCAGCTGCCGACGGAGCGGCCCGAGCGTCCGGTCGGGCACGCCGGGCACGCGGTGGTCGGCCATCCCCGGGACGAATTGGCGAATCGGCGTGGCCGGCGCAGCTCGGCCTGAGCAGCCGTCGGGTTTCCTCCGTCGGGTTCCCTCTGTGACAGATACCCGGCGTACGATCACGAACCGTGGCTGACAAACCCGCGGTCCTCGCGCGGGATCTTCACAAGCGCTTCGGTACGAGCGTGGCGCTGGCAGGTCTTGATCTCAGCATGGCGAGGAGAACGGTGCATGCGGTCCTCGGCCCCAACGGTGCCGGCAAGACCACCGCGGTACGGATCCTCACCACGGCTGTTGCGTGCCGACTCCGGGCGGGCAGAGGTGCTGGGGCTCGATGCGGTGTTCGTGCCGTGGTGCATCCGGGCCTACCGCCGGTCCGCGGGGGGCTGACGGAAGCTGCCTTCGGGCAGTACCCACGGCCGGCGCAGACACGCCGGGAGACCTGTGGCGGGGGAGCGATAACCCCGTCCGGTAGCGTCACATCGACGCAACCCGCCCAGTCGGGGGAAAACCCCGCCTCCGGCGGATCTCGCCGTTAGTTTGGTGCTACCGGTGGGGCTACCGATCAGGTAATGGGCTCCAGGGTGCCACACCGCCATGGTGCCACACCACCATCGTCGTGCCATCGGCTTGATCGTGGGGAGGTCGCGGTGTCGGGCACTCGGCGGGTGCGGACGCTTGTCGCCGGCATCCAGACCTGCCTCGGCGAAGCGCTGAGCCTGGCTGATCGACTGGACGCGCTGGCGGACCAGGTCGAGTCGTCCGGAGTCGATCTACCGGTGGCGGCCGGCGCCCGTCCGCCCGAGCAGCGTCACCCCCGCGACGACGCCTGGCATGCCGTCGCGGGCACCGCCGAACGGGTGCCCGCTGCGATCAGCGCTGCTGCCGCGATAGCACGTGAGCAGACCCCGGACCTCGCCGGTGCCCGCTGGTCGGCACCACTGTGGACACAGATCCGCCACGGCGGTCACCACCCCGCAGGCCCCGGATCCCCCCCCGCCATCCCACCCGGGCAGGAGACCACCGGCATGTCCTACCGGCCGGGCCTGTGGCGGTTGGGAAAAGTGATCGTCCCGCCGTTGCTGCCCGGCGGGGACACCACCGAGGTGCCCCTGGCCGTCAGCCTCCTCGACGGAGGCAACCTGCGCATCGTGGTGGGCCGCGACCGGCGTTCCGAGGGTGTCGGTGTCGTGCGGGGGCTGCTCACCCGTGTCCTTGCGGCGGCTCCGGCAGGATCGGTCCAGGTCACCGTCTACGACCCCTACGAGCTCGGTGCCGGACTCGCAGGCTTCGCCCCGCTGCGGGCCGTGGGGGTGGCGAGCCCCACCCTGACCACCCGGACCCGGCTGGAGGGCGTACTCGGCGAACTGTCCGCGGACGTCGGGCGCATCACCGTCGACCGGCTCGCCGGCCGGTTCGCCTCGCTGCGGGAACGGGAGGCTGCGGGCCTGCCGCGAGCCGAGCCGTGGCAGCTGCTGGTGCTGCTCGCCTGGCCCTCGCTCGCGGATGACGCCGCCCGGGCGTTGGAAGCGATCGCCGCGCAGGGTCCCGCGTGCGGCGTGCACATCATCGCCCTGGTCGAGGACGGTGTCAGCGCTCCCGTTACCCGGCGCGGGCATGACGCCCTGGCGAACGCCGAAACACTGCGCCTGGCCGATGACGGCGGTGGAGCCTACGTGGACGGACCCGGCGACGGCAGGCCGGTGTGGCGCTGCTCGCTGTCCGGACCGCTTCCCTGCGACCTGGACGAGCCGCCGCCGCCGGACCTGGTGGCCGCGGTGGCCGCGGTGGTGGCCGCGGCCGCGGCCAGGGAAGCCGCCCGGCCGCCGAACGCCCGGGCGCTGCTGCCCGACACCCTGTGGGGTCTTGACGCCGCGGGGGGTCTCGGCGTCCCGGTGGCGTTCGGCCCCGACGGCCCGGTGACTTTGCGGTTCGACGACGACACCGTTCACGCCCTCGTCGGTGGGCAGGCGGGTTCGGGTAAGTCGACGTTGCTCCTAGACGTCGTGTACGGGCTGGCCGCCCGCTACGCCCCCGACCAGCTGCGCTTCCACCTGCTCGACTTCAAGGAGGGCCTGGAGTTCGCCCAGTTCGCCCCCCGCGGTGAGGACCCGTTCGTTCTGCCCCACGCGGACACCATCGGGATGGACAGCGACCGGGAGTTCGGCGTCGCGGTGCTGCGCCACGTCCGCGCCCAGATGCAGCGCCGTGCTCTCACGATGCGGGCGGTCGGCGCCCGGGACCTGCGTGGCCTGCGCGCCGCGCAGACCGGCGCCGGATGGCCGCGGATCATGGTGGTGATCGACGAGTTCCAGGTGATGCTCACACCGCTGGACGCGGTGTCGCGGGAGGCGGTCTCCCACCTGGAGGTGCTGGCCCGCCAGGGACGCGCCTACGGAATCCATCTCCTGCTCGCCAGCCAGACCCTGTCAGGTATCGACGCCCTGGACGCGACGGCCGGCAAACGGGGTTCGATCTTCGGCCAGTTCGCACTGCGAATCGCGCTGCGTACGTCGATCTCGGAGTCACGGGTGCTGCTGTCCACCACGAACGAGGCGGCTGGTGCGCTCTCCGGTGTCGGTGAGGCAATCGTCAACCGGCGCAACGGCCACCCGGCCGGTAACGAGCTCGTCCGGGTCGCCTACCCCGATCCGACGGTGCTCGCGACACTACGTGC
Source organism: Candidatus Frankia meridionalis (assembly GCF_902812655.1). Lineage (GTDB taxonomy): Bacteria > Actinomycetota > Actinomycetes > Frankiales > Frankiaceae > Protofrankia > Protofrankia meridionalis. The sequence continues at coordinate 71,432 of NZ_CADDZT010000052.1, forward strand.
GAATCTGTCCCGGGCGACAGCGGCGAGCGTTCCGGGGATCCGACCCCCGCGGGTTTTTGTGGGCCACGCTCCGGCATTCCTGGACGACAACCCGCTCTACCGGTCGCTTTCGGGCGTGCCTGCCCCGCACGAGCGCGCCGACACCGATGCCGGCCATACCGAACCCGCGGCCGAACCCGCGGAGGTGGGCGAGCCGCTGGCGCTCGTCGGGGTTCCTCTCGACCTGCATCCCGCAGCCGTGGGCGTGCGGCTGTCTCCGCTGCCCGGACGCAACCTCGCGGTTCTCGGACCGCTGCGCCGTGAGGCGGTCGGAGTGCTGCAGGCGGCCGTCACCAGCCTCGCCGCCCAGGCCCCACCGGGCGGGGTGCTCGTCGACGTCGTCGCGGTCGGAGGTGACACGTCGCAGGCGGCCGACACTCTCGCGGACCGGGTCCGTGCCTTCGGGCAGCCGGCCCAGGTGCACCCGCCGGCCGCGCTGCGTCGCGTGCTGCGGGAGACCTGTGACGAGGTGCGGGCCCGTGAGGAGTCCTCCCTTGCGGGCATGTCGGGCGCGCCCGACATGCCGCTTCGTCTACTCGTCCTGTTTGCCGCGGACGCCGGACGGGCGGTGTTGGAGGCCAAGGACCCGGCCACCCGCCGGTCCGGCCTGGACGACCTGCGTTTCGTGACCCGTCGGGGTCCCGGCCAGCGGGTGCACCTACTCGGCTGGTGGCGTGGTCCGGGCCGGCTGCTCGACGATCTGGGTCCCACCCACCGCGACGATATCGGGGCGTGGGTCGCGGTCGGTCTTCCCGGGAACGATCTGTTCAGCCTTGCCGGGAACCGGATGGTCACAGCGGGCACCAGCCCGAACCGGGCAGTGCTGTTCGACCGTCACGGGCAAGCGGAACCGCGCACGGTCGTCCCGTTCGCGCCACTGCACCGGATCGCGGACACCCCCGGCATCTTGCCTCCGAGTTTCGAGAAGGGACCGTTTCGGTGACCCGGCCGGCTGTACGAGTGGACAAGCACGGTCCTGGGGGTTCGCTGTCGGTGTCCTCGGATGCGGCCGGGCCCGCGGCCGAGGTTGATCTGTCCGACCAGACGGGTAGATCCCTTGCCGTGCCAGGCGATGATCGACGACGTGGTGGTGGCGACGCGCACGACCCTGATCTCGACGATCCGCGGATCGCGGCCGCGCGTTACCGGGCGCTGCTTGCCGAGCTCGACCAGGCTCGGACCAAGGTGGCGGACCGGGTGCTGGCCGGTCAGGAACGGCGCGGCGCGCTCGCGCGGACACACCGGGAGTCCGCGGAAGCGATCCGTGCCCGGGTCGACGAGGTCTGGAACACCGTGGCCGGGCCACTGGCCCACCACGGCATCAGCGACCTCGACCAACTGCGGCCGGCTCCGGTCCCGGCGGCGGATGATCCGGGTTTCGACGTGTCCGCCACGGCGCTGTCCGGGCGCGGTGGCCGGGCACACCACGGTCGTCACGCCTCGGGCCGAGGCCCTGGCGGGGAGCCGGGGCGGGGAGCCGGGACGGGACAGGCCGGTAGCCCAGGCGTCCATGGCGCGGCGGCTGGTTCACCTGACGACAGCGCGTTCGATCCGTCCTCGGCGCTCGGACGTGCCCACGAGCTGTGCCTGACCGCGATGGGGCAGGCGGCCGAGCTGCGAGGGATCACCCGGGCGGGCGCGACCGGGTCGACCGCGATCGTCATCGGGTTGGCCTGCCTGCTGGTGGCCGGCGGGGTGACCGCGCTGCGGGTCTTCCTTGGTGTCCAGGCGTTGCCGCCACTTGTCGGCGCCGCCGTTGTCGCCGCTGTCTGTGTGGTGGCCCTCACTGACGCGGGCCGCGGGGATATCGCCCGTTCGGCGCTACTCGGGGCCGGTACGGCAGGTGTCGCGGTGGTGGCGACCGCTCGGGTCGCGCCGCTGGACCCACCGGATGTGATCGCTTCACTGACGGCTCTTGTGCTTGCCGGCCGCTTCGGGCTCGGCATCGGAGCACCGCGAAGCCCGCGCGGGAAGTGAACCGTCCGTCGGAGACCGGCTGTCCGGATACGAACCCACACGGGTGTGACAGAAGAAGGGCGGGACTTCCGTGACGAGCACGATCGCCGACGTCAAATCCCAGCTTGGTGAGGCGTTCAAGCGCACCGATGAGGTCACCGGACAGCTGGACGGCGCACTGACCATGATCGAGGAAGCGCAGGCGATCGTTCTGGCCGCAACCGACGGCAGCGCTCATCGGGCCGTCGAGCAGCTGACCAGCGCGCTGGTGGAGACCCGGGAACGTATCCAGGAGTCGCTGGCGGCCCTGGGCTCCGCCGTCCAGGAAGTCCGGGACTACAGCGACAGCCTGTAACGGCTGCCGGTGGGACTCGCCGCGGCGGATTGTCCATATCGGGCGCGATGCCGTCAAGGGTCATATATGGTCGGTGAGCAGCTGCCCGCATTCGGTTGCCAGTGTGTTCCAGGTGAAGATCCGGGTAACAAGTCCGCAGGTGGTTCACAACAGGATGCATCCGTTAGCGGGCCTTACTAAAGTCCGGATCGTCTGGTAAGTCGACGAGGGTATGATTGTGATTGCTTTCACGCCGTCGGAGGCCCAGGTAACGCTAGTGCGTGCGGAAGTTCCCGGGCCCGGCCGTTCTCCGGCGCCGCTTCCCCGCGCGACTGAGGAGGCCGCACCGCCGTGCCGGTTACCACAATGCTCGACCTGCCGCTCGTGCTGTTGTCCAACCGCGGCCCGGTGAGCTTCGACCGCGGCACATCCGGACGCACGGTCATCCGCGGGGCAGGGGGACTTGTGTCCGCGCTGTCCGGTCTCGCCGAACACCTCGACGACGCCGTCTGGGTGTGCGGGGCGGCGACCGAGGAGGACACCGTCGTCGCCAGCGAGGCGGAGGGAGGGTCGATCCTCGTGCAGACCTCGCCGTCTCCGCACGTGGTCGTCGGTGAACCTGATGGTCCCGCCATCCGGGTACGCCTGGTCATCACCGATCCGGGCGCCTACGCGGACTTCTACAGCGTCTGGTCGAACCCGATTCTGTGGTTCGTCCAGCATGGACTGTACGGCCGCGCACTGTCCCCCGTGATCACGCAGGCCGAGCATGACGCGTTCGAAAACGGCTATGCCGCGGTCAACCAGGTGTACGCGGAGGCGGTCGCCGACGAGGTCCACGCCCGTGGCGGCAAGGCACTGGTCCTGTTGCAGGACTACCACTTCTACCTGGTGGCCGAGCGGGTCCGGGAACTGTGCCCCGACGTGGTGCTGACCCACTTCGTGCACATCCCGTGGCCCAGCCCGGACGAGTGGCGGGTCCTGCCGACCGGCATCCGCGAACGGCTCCTGCGGGGCCTGATGGGCAGCGACGTCGTCGGTTTCCACACCCGGCGCTATGCCCGCAACTTCGTCCTGTGCGCGCAGGAACTACTCGGTCTGGATGTCGACCTGGACAACCTGGAGATCACCATCGGGAACCGGACGGTCCGGGCCCGCTACTACCCGATCTCCGTGGATACCGCCGCGTTGGAGGCGACCCTCACCACCGAGGAGGTCGCCGCGCACGTCGCCATCCTGCGCTACGCATTTCTCGACGGAGACCGCCAACTCGTCCTGCGGGTGGACCGCACCGACCCGAGCAAGAACGTCGTACGTGGCTTCCTCGCCTTCGGCACGCTGCTTGACCAGCATCCGGAGCTTGTCGGGAAGGTCAGTTTCCTGGCCCTGATGCAACCGAGCCGCACCGACGTCCCCGAATACGCCGACTACATCGCGCTGATCGGTGCGGTCGTCGCGGAGATCAACGCCCGGCACACCAAGGATGGGCAGCAACCCATCGATCTGCGGATGGCCGAGGACTTCGCGCTCGCGGTGGCGGCCTACTCGATCTGCGACGTGATCATGGTCAACGCCCTGGCGGACGGGATGAACCTCGTCACCAAGGAGGTCGCCGTGGTCAACCGGCGTGGCGGCGTCCTGACGCTGTCGGAGAACGCCGGCGCCCACGAGGAGCTGGGGGAGTACGCGGTCACCCTGCATCCCTTCGACGTGCAGCAGATGGCGGACGCCCTGTATGAGGCCCTGACCATGCCGGTGGAGGAGCGTTACCGGAGGCTGGCCGCGGCGGCCGAGCAGGTACGCACCCACGACCTGAGCCGCTGGCTCGGCGAGCAGATGGACGATCTCACCCGGCTCTCCGGGCTTTTCTGATGTCCTCTCTGATGTCCTCGGACCCGCCCCACGGCGCCCGTTTCCGGCGCGGTGGGTCCGGGTCCGGGTCCGGGTCCGTATGGTCCCGCACACCCGGACGGGACTCCGCCGCGGCTCGCGGGTAGTCTCTGAATCCGGCAGGGTAACGGTTGTCGATGTTTGGGGAGCGGACGTGGCGAGTTCCGGCGGTCACCACAAGGCGAACACGGGTTCGTGGGCCGCGGTGATTCTGATCATTGCCGGGTTCGCGATCGGTGTCTTCGCGCTTGTTCTCCACTCGGTGTTCCTGTGGATCGTCACCGGCGTGGCGCTGGTTGTCGGAATGATCGCTGCGGCGACCTCCCGGATCATGGAACAGGCGTACTGACCGCGACTGAGGACCACCTGCGCTCCTGACTCGTCGACCACGGGGTCGTCAGTGGCTGGCGGAACCGGCCAGGGAGCGTGGGGTGGCAAAGGACACCAGGCGGGTCGTGCTCGGTCCGAGTTCCGCCCAACGACCTACGGCAAGATCCTCAACCGCCAG
>NZ_CADDZT010000052.1:76524-78106 GCF_902812655.1 Candidatus Frankia meridionalis
CCGCCCCGGTCGCCTCGGGGTGTGGCGTCTGCGGCAGCCCGTGGACGCCACACCCCGAGGCGACAACGGATGCCCCGACGGAGATGGTAAGATCAGTTTGTTGCGTACGTTGAGACCAGGAGGCGATCAGCGAAGGCCAGCGCGTCATCCGGGCTCAGTCGACCACGGGGAACGATGGAATTGCGCTCGTCCGAGGTGAGCCCGCCCCATACTCCGTGCTCTTCCTGACGGAACAGGGCAGTGGCAAGGCAGGCCCGCCGTACCGGACAGCTCGCGCATATTTTGCGGGCTCGGGTTTCGGCTGCCGCCCGCGCCTTGGTGTTGCGGCCGTCCGGTGGGAAGAATGCGTCCGGATCCCCGTCCTGGCAGGCGGCTTCCTGCCGCCAGTATGCGGGCCATCCGGGGCCGTAGGGCTGCGGCGGGAGGTCTCGTCCGGGCAGGACCGGTACTCCGGCGCTCATCGTGTTCCCTCGATCCTGCTCGCATCCGCGTGCAACCTGGATCGGGGGTCCGGAACGGCAGTGCTACCCGCGGGTAGCGAACGGGACTGACTGGGCATACCGTCTCCTGCTGGACATCGCAAATGGCGGACATAACAGGGAGGAGCACCGCGCGGGTGTGTTCTGGAACACATCTGCCCTGCTCGGATGGGACCACGACCGTTGCGGAAGACGGCGACGAGGTTCACCGGCACGGAGTGCGCCACGACAAAGGCGCCCCGCGCGTTGGAAACGAACCTGTCTCGTCTCGTTAACCGAGGAACGTAGACGGCTCTCGACCGGATAGCAAGGGTTCCGGAACGGTCACGTCCGCGGTTTGTGTCACAGGTCGCATCCATCTGTCCGTAGCGATCCCGTCACTACAATTTTGGAACTATAAGTGATTATTCGATCACTTATAGTAGATAACTTGATTGTACAATCAGCAATAAATGGGGTATTTCGGGGACCTGCATGTCGGTGGTCGACTCAACACCACATCTGTGATGATCATGGTTGTGACGAGGATCACAACCATGATCGTCCGTGTCCGGGTGGAGAGCCGGGTCAGACCCGTCCGACGCGGTAGTCGTCCGTCCAGATCTTCTGGTATTGCACGACGGTGCCGGGCTTGCGGGAGACGATCATCTCGCCGTTTCCGGCGTACAGGCCGTCGTGATATGCCTGTCCCTGATCATTGAGGAAGAAGACCACGTCTCCCGGTCGGGCATTGGCACGGCTGACCGGGGCCAGCGCGTCGAACTGCTCGTAGGTGGTTCGGGGGACCGACACACCCAACTGTGCGAAGACGTACTGGATCAGACCTGAACAATCGAAGACGTCCGGTCCGTCACCGCCGTAGACATAGGGCTTGCCGAGTTGTTGCCGGGCGATTACAATCGCCGCCGCGCCGATCGAATCCGAAGTCGTTATCGGATTCCGTGGTGTCGAGGTACCGAACAGCGCGCCCCAGGTGAGCGGACCGACTATGGCGTCGGTCACCAGGCCTGCCTCGAACTGGAAATCCAGGACGGCGTCTTCGGTCCGTGGTCCGAAGACGCCGTCGGCGGTGATCCCCAGCTGACTCTGGACCTGCGCCACCG
>NZ_CADDZT010000052.1:78314-82608 GCF_902812655.1 Candidatus Frankia meridionalis
TGGGTGGCTGCGCTACTCAGGACCGCGCTGGTCGCCGTGGTGCTGATCGCCGCAGTAACCGTGATCGGGCTGCTCGGGAGAGCGGTGGCCGCGGTGGCCGGACGAGGCGTCAGAGCCACCGCGACGGCAACAGCACAGGAGACCGCGGTGACCGTCGGTGGGACCGTACGGCTTGAGATGGACATGCCATCGCCCCTCTGCCGCCGTCCGGGCAGGTGAGCCCGGGTCCCGTCCACGTCGTGTCGCCGGTACGGGGATGCGGACGGGCCTCGGCGGTCATCCCCGTTACTCACCGTCACGGTGAGCGCTCTTACGCTAAGAGACCGGCCGAGAACTTTCAGCGATACTGATTACCTAGGGTGACAGTCTTGGGGTTGCGTTCCGGTCGTCGTCGGAAGACCGCGGCGGGCCCACGCGCGGAAGCCGCCAGCCATATCGGTGGCCCGGTGCAGGCCGAGATCCTGGAGCGAGGCTGCGGCCAGGCTGGACGTGTAGCCCTCCGAGCACACAACGATGACCTGGATGTCGTCGCCGGTCGCCTGGGGCAGCCGCGCGTCCGACGTGGGGTCCAGCCTCCATTCGAGGACATTGCGTTCAATGATCAGGGCTCCGGGGATCTCTCCCTCGGCGGCGCGCTGGGCGGCGGGCCGGATGTCGACCAGGAAGGCGCCGTTCGCGGTGGCTGTCGCTGCCGCGAACGGGTCGAGCCGGTCGAGCCGGGCACGGGCGCGGGCGAGCATCGCCTCGACCCGGCTGCTCATGCCCGGTCCCGTACCCGGACCGGGCCCGGCTGGGTCTCCATCCCGGCGGCAGGGGCCATCGAGTCCGGGTTGTACCGCAGCGGCACCTCCGGCGGGGAGTAGGCGTGGATGGTCGTGGCCGGGCCGGGCCCCGGATTCACCACCCGGTGGATGTGGCTGCGGCCGAAGGTGGCTGACGTTCCCTGCCCGAAGTGTCGTGAACCGCACGGTTGCCACCGCCTGTCGTGGATGACCTCTTCGACACGGCCCTGGGCGACACAGAGCGCGCCCAGGGCGCCGCCATGATCGTGCGTGGCGGTCTCCTGACCGGAGTACCACCCGATCAGCCACACCTCGACCGATCCGGACAGGACGAGACGGGTGTACCAACGTTCGACCGGGTCATGGCGCACGATCGGCGCCCAGATCCCGGACGCGGCGCTCAGAGCTCGGGTCAGTGCCTCCAGAGTGGTCGAAGGGATGGCTTCCCTTTCGTCCCGCAGGAGGAAGTCGGGCACGAGCGTGGTGCCCGCAAGTCTGGGGTGGACGAGCGGCATGGCTGGCTCCGGTGGCGTGTGCGGGGTCCGGGCGGCCTCAGGAATCGCGACAGGATGCGAGGCGATCATGAAGAGCGCGCTTTCGCGCCGATTCGTCCAGGCGGCGGCGAACACGCGCACTGGGACGAGTACTCGGAGCTTCCCGGACAGTCGGAATGAACCGCGCAGTGGTGTCGTGGACCCTCGGTGGCGCGGGTGAACTACGGTCGCGCAGCCTGTGGCGTGTCAGCGCATTGCGCGCGGGTCACGCCTGCCGGTACACGCCGCGCTGATCGCAAGAGCGAGATCGGTGACCCGGTCGCTGTGCAGCAGAACGCGGCGAGATGCCATATCGCTGATCTTACAACGTGTCGGATGCCAGCTCGAAGGGCATGCCGTGGCGGGCTCTCTGCCTGGCCTCGTCCGGGAGCGCGTCGGCGACGAGCAGACGAGGCAACAGCCGAGGCTCGGTGGTCAACGCGCGGAAAACCATCCCGACCGTGACATCATGGTCGGGACGGTGCACGACCGTCACCGGGTCACCGACCTGAATCACCCCTGCTTCGACAACGCGCAGGTAAGCCCCGGGTACCGCCCGGGTAGTGAATGTCTTCACCCATCCTCGTTCGTCGAGCCATCCGGCGAAGGTCCGGCATGGAATGCGGGGGACGGCAGCCTCCAGCACAACGTGTCCGCCGATCTGCCAGCGTTCCCCGATCAGCGCGGCGGTGACGTCGACTCCCATGGTGGTCAGGTTCTCCCCGAACGCCCCACACGGCAGGGGGCGGCCCAACTGCGCGGACCAGGCGTCCAGATCCTCGCGGGCGTAGGCGTAGACGGCCTGGTCATCTCCGCCGTGATGCCTCAGGTCGCAGACCCGGTCACCGACCAGTCCACTTCCGCCGACCCCTTTGGGACCAGGCGCACGCACCTCGACAGGACCTGTCACCGGCCTCTTGTCGATACCGGTCATACCGATCCGTGAGTACTCGGTGGGGCTTTCGGCTCCGAGATTGACCGACAGCAGGAACGGCATGATCAGACGATATCCGGCCACATTATTCCTATGCTGCATGATCGCCGCACAGGCGCTGGTCTCAGCAGCCAGGGATGCACTGCAGGCCGCCGAGACGATGATCGAACGCGAGGAGAAGGAACTGCACGCGCCGACAATGGCGACTGCCATGGCGGCGTTGGACGGCGAACGCCGCACCGCTCGGGTCCTGCTGCGCGCCCTGCCCCACGACCCGGATGCCCCGCCACGTTGACAGCCCTCCACGCGGCTGGGGTGAGGTCGGTGCCATCCGAATGCCATCCGAATGACACCGGACGAAACACCGCGTCCCGCGGAACCGGTATCAGGATTGCGGCAACGGCGGCTTTCTGTCGTACTCCGGTCGCTCCTCTAACAGCGTCCGGGGGTCCATCGGTGCGGCCTGACCGTTGCTGATTCCCGCCCTGGCCTGTTCGATGATCTCCTGGACGTGTCGCTCGATCTGTTCCGCGTCGAGCCCAAGCGCCTTGCCGATGTGGACCGACCACACCTCGGACCGCAGGTTGGTCTCGAAGTCCAGGTCGGCTCGCAGATTCTGCCGCGCCGCTTCGCGGTTCTGGCTCACCATCACGAAGGTGGACAGGAAGATCGCCTCCAGACTGACGATCATCGTGAGCAGCCCGAACGGATACGGGTCGAAAACTTCGGCCTGCCCGAACACGCCCTCGTTCATCAGGACCCAGACACCGAACCAGGCCGCGTGAAGATAAACGAAGGGCAGCGAGCCCGCGAACGACGTGATCGCGTCCGCCGCACGGTCCTGCGACGTACGCATCCGCATGAAGACGATTCGCTCGTTGGGGACCCGGACGTGTAAACGGGGGTGACCGCCTCCAACGGCGCGGCGTGTCTGGTCGTGGCCATCAGCGGGTGAGTTCACGACACTCATGCTGATGGAGCGTCCTCACGGAGGAGCGGCCACCATGTTCTCCCGCAACATGGCCACTGTACGAACGGGTCCAGGCCCGCCATCCTGCCTACGAACTCGACGCGTTGACCGACGCGCTCACCCGTCGGCCGGCTTGCGGCCGACGCCGGCCCACAGCGCCGTCGGGGCGGGATCGTCCGTGCGCCACTGGGTCGCGGGCACCACCCCTGGCTCGAGCAGCTCCCAGCCGTCGAAGAACCGGGTGACCTCAGCGCGGCTACGCATGGTGACCTTCTCCGGCATCATCTGGTTCATGCGGGCCGCGGCAGCACCCGCTCCGGTCGACGGGTTCACGTCGTGGGCCGGATGGGACAGCACCAGGAAACTGCCGGCGGGAAGCGCGGCGGACAGCGTCGCGACGACTCCGTAGGGGTCGTCGGTGTCCGGGACGCAGTGCATGATCGCGACCAGCATCAACGCGACCGGGCGGCGGAAGTCCAGGGTGTCCGCCGCCTTGGCGAGAATGGCGGCCGGTTCGCGGACGTCACCCGAGAGGTAGGCGGTCCTGCCCTCCGCGGTGGTGGTCAGCAGCGCCCGCGCGTGCACCAGGACGATCGGGTCCTTGTCCACGTAGACGATCCGCGAACTGGGGGCGGCGCGCTGCGCGACCTCGTGGGTGTTGTCCGCCGACGGCAGGCCGGTGCCGATGTCCAGGAACTGGCGGATGCCGGCCTCGGCGGCCAGGTAGTTCACCGCCCGGCTGAGGAACGCCCGGTTGGTGCGGACGCTGGCGGTCATGCTGGGCATCGCCGCGATGGCCTGCTCCGCCACCGCGCGGTCCGCGGCGTAGTTGTCCTTCCCACCCAGCCAGTAGTCGTAGATCCGGGCGATGTGCGGGACATCCGGGTTCAGCTCGACCGCCGGCGTGCCGACGGCATCCGGGTCGGGTGCGACCGACTTGAAGTCCCACGACCTGCCACGCTCAGCCACCGGATTGTCCCCTTGTGTGGTAACCGACATTTGTCTGTACAAGCGTAGCGGCTTCAACCGGCGCCAGAGCGGCGCAACCCGGACAGGCCGCCGAGTACGCCGCGGC
>NZ_CADDZT010000052.1:82693-87329 GCF_902812655.1 Candidatus Frankia meridionalis
TTCCCGGGAGATGGTTTCCCGTTCCTCGATTTTCAACAGCTCGTGCCGGGCCATCCACCGTCCAGTCTGTCGACGCTACCGAGATTATCCTATCGGAGCGTCGCTATGACCCTTTGACGCCGCCAGGGAACAGCGGCTCCGCGTTCAGTCTGCTGAACACCGGTATCCGGACAGAAGCACCTTGTTCCGCAATAACCCCTCCGGCAAGGTCGGTCTGTGAATGGTGCTACAGGCCGACCTTGCCGGAGGGGTTGTCCCGGTCGAACAGGCGGCCTGCCCGGACGTAGCTGTCCAGCGAGGTGGATGACCGCCAGCGGCCCTGGCGCATGATCGCTCGGTCTGTGACGCCGGCGCGGGCGGCCGCGGTGGCGAACCCCGACCGCAACGAATGGCCGGCGAAGTCGGCAGGGGACAGGCCGGCCGCGGCGACCCGGCGCTGGACGATCCGGGCCACCGAACCCGGGTAGAGCCGGCCGGAGCTCACTGCGCCATGGCGGTTCACCGCCCGAAACGCCGGCCCGTCGACCAGGCCTGCGGCCTCACGCCATGCAATCCACGACCGGACCGGGCAGGTCGGCCGGTAGGAGCCATAGGCGAGTCCGACGAGTGCACCCGCCCACTCCTGGTCGGTTTTGGAAACGCGGATGGCAAGGACCAGACCGTCGGACGTCTCGGAGATGTCTGCGACGTCGAGGGCCACGAGTTCGCTGCGGCGCAGGCATCCTGCGAAGCCGACAAGCAGCAGCGCCCGGTCCCGGATGTCGGTGAGGCGGTCGCCGTCCATCGCGTCGAGCACGCGGGTCAGCACGCTGGTTTCCAACGCGTGTTTGCGCGCGGGCGCGACACCGTGGGTGCGGCGGATGCCGTCCCAGATCGTTGCCACCTCGACAGATGTTGTCGGGTTGAGGTGGCGGCCGAGCTGGTGCGCCACGGAGATCGCCGCCATCCGACGTCGGATGGTCGCCGGTTTGTATCCGCTGTCGGCGAGCGCCGTCAGATAGCCCGCCACGGTCGCCGGCACCGCCGGCAACGCAGCCAGCGGCGGAGAGTGCTCGATGCACCACGCGGTGAAGTGCCGCAGGTCGCTGTCGTAGGCGCGCCATGTCGAGGAGGCCCGTGCCGCGCGGGCATAGTCGGCCATCCGCTCGATCAGGGCGGGTGACAGCGCAGAGTGCTCTATATCGTCACGGATCGCAACCTCTGAGTCGCCTTCGCTCATGTCCGTCTCTCCCCGTTTCGTCGCTCGTCTGACGCCTGAGAAGTAAAGCTTATCGGGCGTCAGAAGCTGGAACGTTCTGTTCCGAAAATCCAAAACGATACGTAACATGGATACGAAACTATACGTAACATAATGAACGCGGAGGCGGGGATGCGGGGCATCCGTGTCTTCAATCCCGGTGCGGCCACGGTGAAGGGCCGGGCACTACGCCGGGAGGGACGTGCCAGCCTGTGCGTGGACGACGAGAGACCGCCGTTCTCCTTCGTGCTGGTCGAGGGGCCGGTGACCATTTCCGAGGATCCCGCCGAACTGCTGCGGTGGGCGACCGCGATCGGCGGCCGTTACATGGGCACGGACCGCGCTGAGGAGTTCGGCCGGCGCAACGGCGTACCCGGAGAGCTGCTGGTCCGGCTGACCCCGACAAAACTGGTCGCGCAGCGCAACATAGTGGGCTGAACCAGTCAGCATCGGCGACTTGAAGATCGGCCAGCTGATGCCAGCGAGCGGCAAAGGTACCCTCGCGCAGGGCTACCAGCAGGTTGTCCATGTGCCCGTGGAGTTCACCCTGCTGCAGGAGCATGCCGCGTCCATACCGGACGGCCACGTCATCCGGGGCTACCTCCTGGCCCGTAACAGCGATGGCCGGCGCTGGCTCATCGTCGATGAAGGACCCGCCTGACAGCACGACTGTCCGCTTCTTCCTCGACAAATCATGAGAATTGGCCGGGGCGCCGACCTGGAGGTTCTCAGGTTCCATGGACCATCGGAGGTTCCATGGACCATCGGACCTGCCGTCATCCCATCGTCACCGGTTGGTGAAGCAGTCTGGCGAGACGGTCACACTGCTCCGCGATCATGACCTGGTCGCCGCGCGTGTCGAAGTAGACGACAGCCGAGAGGTATTCCAGGGCGAAGACCGCGGCAAGCCGGTCGCGGATATCGGGACGTGCCGTGTCCAGCCCGTATGCCTCACAGAACGCGGTGCTGAGGACTGGGTGCAGCGTCAGCACCGATTCGGTGATCTTGACCATGTCGTAGAGGGGATCGGCGAGCCGTGCCTGCTCCAGGTCGATCGCGGCGGCGAACAGCCCGTCCTGCACCACGATGTTGGCGTCTCGAAGATCGCGGTGGATCAGGGCGACAGGAGCTCCGTCCAGGGCCGGTCGGACGCGCTGCCAGAAATCCTCCAGTTGGATGACCAGCCCCGTGGCGAGGTGCCCACGCTCCGCGCCGTGGCGCAGCTTCGCCGTGAAACGCCGGTCCGCCTTGCCCAGCCAGTCCCGACCCGGCGCCGTGATGCTGTGCATTCTCGATAGCCAGGCACCCAGGTCCCGGCCGAGGCGGGCGGCCTGCTCCGCGCTCCATCCGCTGACCGGTTCGTGGGAGAGGTCGTGGCCGTCGATCCAACGCACAGCGATCAGCCAGCCGGCCGGCGTGCGTGTGGGTGGCACGACGACGTCCTGGTGGGGCAGACCGTGGCTGGACAGCAGGTGCGACGCCGTCCGTGCCACCACCAGTGGCCGCACGTCGGACCGCACCTTGACGACCAGCTCGCCGACCTGCGTCGCGACTCGAAAGGTCCCTCCGCCGTACCCACCGGGCAGAGGCGTGATGCGACCGGCGGCAAGGCCGACGGCGGCGAGAGCGCCGGCCACCGATCGCACCGTCTCCGGGCTGGTCTCAGAACCTGATGAGGAAGTGTCCATTCCCAAGGATCATGGTTGGTGATCAAGCTGTGACCTGGACTCGGACAAGTTCGATGGGAATCCGGCGGGGGCCTGTCCGTGTGTCGTTTTGGCCGCGCCGGCCGGTGTGTTGCGTTCTTCCCAAGGATCATGTTCGTCGGGGTGGTCGTGACCTGGCATGGGACAGGTTCGCTGGGACGTCGGTGGGCGTTTTCTCATCGAAGTTGAGTTTTTCGGTGGCAGGTCGGCGGTCAGGTCGTGGTGTGGGATGCCGAGGCGGCGGGATGCCTCGGCGGGTAGCCGGTCGTGGTGCCGCCAGTGCGTGGACGTGAGCAGGCTGGTCAGGATGACGCTTTCGGGGTAGGTGGCGAGTTCGACGCGCTGGTCGGAGGGGCGGTGGGGATCACCGAAGGGTTCGGTGGGCAGGGCTGCGAGGCGCTGGTTCCAGCGGTGGTGCAGTTCGGGTGGGCTGCTGGTGCGGAACCATTGGAGAGTCAGTCGCGCGGCTTCGGGATAGGCCGGGCTGGTGCCGCGGCGGCCGTGGCGTCGCTGGATCCGGTGGTGGTGCCTGTGCGCGCGGAGCACATCGGGCAGCGGGGAGACGTCGAGCTGGTCACTGCCGGTGAGCCAGCGCCGGTGGCTGGGGCAGAGGTGTTCGTGGTCGGCCGTGCGGCGCAGGACCAGGTTGTGGATCCCGAGGCGGGCCGCGCAGAGGCGGCAGGCCAGTCGGATGACGTGGTGTTGCTCGCTGCCGGGCGGGATGTCCGGGTTCGTGGTGTCGAGGGCGCGCAGTGCGGGCAGGGCGTGCAGGAGGGCGGGGATGGTCCTGCTGGTCAGGGCGGCGAGTCGGGGCAATGCCTCGGGTGGCCAGCCGTCGGTGGTGTCGTCGGCGCGCTGGTAGCGCCGGCCGTGCCCGAGCACGACCGCCAGGGTGGTCACGGTGGTGTGGTTGGCGTCGGCGAGGCGGTGCAGGTAGGAGCCGATCGTCTCGCCGTGCATCGGTGGTGGCGGGATCGGCAGGCTTCGGACGTGGGTCGTCACGCTGTGCGCTTCGGGGTGCCTCGGTGTTTCCGTCGGCGGGTGGGGTTCTGCTGTTCGGCGGCTTCGTCGAGTTCGACGGCGTCCAGCCCAGCGCGTGTGATCTTCTCGGTGCCGGTGAGGATGGCTGTCAGTGCGGCCTCGCGGACGAGGTGGGACAGGCTGCCGATCATTCCGCCGGTGCGTTCGTGCAGGTAGGGGCTGAGTTTCAGCAGCGTTCCGGGCTGGTGGTTGTGCAGGCGCAGCGCGTCTTCGAGGGTGACGACGAGCGCCCGCCAGGCGTCGCGTTCGGGGGCTGTGGCGTGGCGGAACGGGCTGGTGGGGATGAGGCTGTAGCGGCTGGCGATCTGGCCGCCGCGGCGGCCAGCGAACAGGCTGGTGCCCTCTATGTCGACGCCGGCGAGCACGAAGGTCGCGGCGAGGTGCTCGGAGAGGTATTTGATCTGGTCTGATGCTTCCGCGCCGACTCGGGTGCCGATGTCGAGGTTGTGCAGTTCGTCGATGAGCACGAGCCGGCAGCCGAGGGTGGTCAGAAGGTCGCAGACCCTGTTGGTGATGTCGATCTGGTTGAGTCGTGCGGGCAGCGGCAGGCCGAGGAAGCGGGCGAACTCGACGGCGAGCATCTTCGGGGTCGCGGCCGGCGGGACCGTCAGGTAGATCACCGGCAGGCCGCCCGGCGGCAGTTCGCCGCGGC
>NZ_CADDZT010000052.1:87920-88334 GCF_902812655.1 Candidatus Frankia meridionalis
GGCCGCGGCGGGCCGAGTGCTGGCGGCGGTTGAGCTGGATGCGGGCGCGACCGGTCGCGGTGACGTGCCGGATCGTCGGCGTGGACACGATGACGAGCTGGGCGTGGTAGTCCTCGCGAGCCGTGTCGTAGTCCCGCCGCTCGGTCTCGGTCAGCCGCTGCAGGGCCGCGGGGGCGAGCGGGGTCGGCGGCGCGACGAGTTCGTCGACGAACGCGGCCCACCCCTCCTTGGTTGTCAACGGGTGGCCAGCATCGTCCGGGCTGGCCAGCTGGCTCACGGTCAGGCCCCGTCAGTGAAGGCATCGAACACGCCGAAGGCGACGACCGGGGCCGCCGGCTCGTCGGCGGGTTCGTCGGCGTCGGACGTCGCAGGGTCGCCGGCTGGCCGAGGACGTGGCGGCGTGGTGGCGGTCGC
>NZ_CADDZT010000052.1:88667-93493 GCF_902812655.1 Candidatus Frankia meridionalis
GGCGCGGGTCAGCAGGTCCTCGACCGCTGCGGCGATGGCCCGTTCGTCGGTGTCGTCCTGGCCGCGGACGGCCAGCAGCGAGCGGGCGTGCCGCCAGGTAAAGTCCGCGAACGGCGCCGAGACCGAGCCCAGCCGGGTCCACGGAACGGTGATCCAGCCACCCTGCCGGGAGTCCCGGACCCAGACGTGAGACAGGTCGTAGGGGTCGTGGTGGACCTCCCAGAGGCCGCCTTTGGTCTCGACGCCTGACGGCTGGCGGCGGTAGGGGCCCAGTTCCGGGCAGTCGTAGGTGCGGTAGTCGATCCGAATGCCGTAGTCGTTGATCTTCCGCCATTCCACCGGCAGCAGCTCGACGTAGTCGTCACCGTCCAGGCAGACAGGCAGATGGCCGGACCGGGCGACCAGCAGCGCGTACGCCTCGTTCGGGGAGAGCGCCCGCCCTGACAGGAACGGGGTACGTAGTCCGTCGTGCGGTCGGGCCTGCCAGCAGGCGATGATCCACTCGGCGAACAGGTCGGCGAGCTCGGGCAGCGTCCAGACGGCCTCGACGTCGGCGCCCCGCTCGGTGACGTTCGACCCGACATAGCCGGCGACGTGCTGGCAGAACAGTGTGTTGATCGAGGAGAAAGTCCGCTCGACGACGCCCTTGTCGGTCGGGGTCGCCGGCCGCGCTGGCTGCACCGAGACACCCAACGTCCGACACGCCGTCAGGAACGTCTCGGAGACGAACACCCTGCCGTGATCGATCACGACCGTCTCCGGGACGATCACCGGTTTCGCCGCGGCGTGCTCAAGGCGCGCGTCGATGCCCATCAGGCGGGCGTGCGGGATCAGCGACGCCGACATCCGCAGCGCGTCGATCCAACCCGGCCGCAGCGGTTCGGGCACCAACATTCGGGCCAGCAGCAGCGCCGCGTCCACCGCCTTCGTCCCCGCCGGCCGTAGCACCGCGGCGCAGATGCTGCGGGTAGCGACATCGACCGCGATCGTCAGCTCGACCCGGCCGGTCACCCCGTCATCGAGGACCGCGAGCACGTCGAGCGGAGTGGTATCGATCTGGACGATCTCCCCAGGCCTCGCCGCCATGGTCGGGGTGAACGGCGCTTCCGGCCGCCGTGCCTGCGACCTGCGGGTGGTCGCCTGCCCGAAGCTGTGCCGCCCCTGGGCAAGGTCGTTGATCAGCCGGTAGAACGTCGACTTCGGTGGCACCGGCACGACGCCTTCGCCGTGCCGTTCCGCCAGGAGTCGTTCGATCTGGCGCATCACCCGGCCGCGGGTGCCAGTCGAGACGTTCTCCTGCGCCGCGAGCACCTCGCGCGCCACGGCGACCAGCCGCTCGTCGCACCGCTCACCCGCCGGCGCCGAGCCGCGGGTCGCCCGGCGATCGACCAGGCCCCAGACTCCCTGCTCCCGCCACCGGGTCCGCATGCGTCGCAGCGTCGCCTCCGACACCGCCGTGCCCCCGGCCGTCAGTTCTGCGGCCTTCGCCGCGATCCGTTCCTGCAGCGTGCGCCAGGCCGGATCAAGCTCTGGACGCGGCCTCGTCCCTTCCGGCGCATCCGGTGGGAGACCGGTCTCCACTTCGGCCAGGTGGCGCTCGAAGAACCGGGCCCGCGCCAAGACACCCTCCGGGACGGTGTCCAACAGCCCGAACGGCGGCAGGCCCGGAGCGTCAGGCCCCGACTCCAGCAGCTCGAAACCCTCGGAACCGACCAGATACGAGAACATCACCAAGGACGCGACCTGCCGCTCGTCGACCAGCGTGACCGTCGTTCCGGCAAGCCCGGCCACCGTCTGCACCCGCCCCTCGGCGCGGACACGGTCGCCGACACGCAAGACCCCCCGCGGCCCACTCATGGCCGCCCGCTTCGGCGCACCAGCGTCCGATCGCTCAGCGGCATGGACAGGTCCGCTGTCAGCCGCCCGGCCCAGAGCAGGTGGAACACCACCGGGAGCACGGCGATCGGATCCCCGACCGTCGCGGCCTGCCCCGTCAACGGCGCCGGCACTGCGAACGCGGCGGCGACCGCGGCAGCCAGACTGGAAGGCTCGCCGAACCGGGGATGTCGGTAGCCAGCCAGCCAGCGCAGGTTGGTCACCCGCGCCCCGTCGAGATAGCCGACCAGCCGATACGACCAGCCGACCTGCTCACACGCCCGTCGCATCGTGGCGAACGACTCCGCCGACCGTGCATCGACCCGGTCGACCGGCCGGCAGTCCACCACCAGCCCGGATCCGTCCGTCGCCCGTGCGAAGTAGTCCGGCGCATGTGACCGCGCGCCGCCCGGCGAACCATCCCGCCGCCACCGCAGCCAGAACGGCTGCGACGCGAACCCCACGACCAGCGGGTCGAAGTCGAGGAGCATCGCATGGTCACGCTCGAGCCAGGACTCGAACCCGACATGGCGCCCCATCGTCGCCGACCAGTACAACCCCGGGAAATGCCGCTGCCCCCGGTAGGACGGAAAGTCCCGAACCGGAGCGACGTCCTCGAACGCGACCGTGCGCACCGACGTCAGCGGCTGGCGCACTTCCCGGGCGCCCTCCACCCACAAGAGCTCGACCTCCCCGACATCCGACGACGTCACACCTTGCGTGTCCATCGCGTCACTCATGGGCGCAACCCTGACACACGCAAGATCCAGTGAGAAAAGCCAGCTCAACCGGGACGTGCAGCGACGACAACAGCGACAGACCGGGCAAAGCCGCCACTCACAGCCCAGATCACCTGGGAATCGACCTGGTCCAACGCGGCTTCGCGAGAAGGTCCCAACCTCGCAGGGAACGGACAGGAAGTCATAGGCATTTTCGCCGAGACGGACCGGCGGATCGACGCAACTTCTCTGAGACAAGAGCACCTTCAGCGAGACCGGACAGTCATGCCCCGACCGCGACCTGTGGCTTCGTGTCAGTCGTGCCAGCCGTGCCGGTGGGCGCGCGGTGGACGCGGCCGATGAACAGCGCGGCTGAAGCGCCGAGCGCGCCGACAATGATCATAAAGATCCAGCCGTGGTCGAACGCGGTGACCGGATGCGTGGGGCTGGGCGTCCCGAGGACGGCTACGAAGATCGAGACTCCGAGGACGAAACCGGTCTGACGCGTCATGGTGAATACCGCCGAGCCGGTGGCGAAGCGTGT
Source organism: Candidatus Frankia meridionalis (assembly GCF_902812655.1). GTDB lineage: Bacteria > Actinomycetota > Actinomycetes > Frankiales > Frankiaceae > Protofrankia > Protofrankia meridionalis. Next base: position 91,806 of record NZ_CADDZT010000052.1, read on the forward strand.
CGGGGGCAGGGCGGACGATGCGGCGCTGGCGAGACTCGGTAGGACCAGTCCGACGCCGATGCCGGTGATGAGCAGGCCGGGCAGCATCTCGCCGGCGTAGTTGGGTGACTGGCCGATACGCAGCAGCCACCACAGGCAGCCGAGGCTGAACAGCACGATACCCAGGGTGCCGAGTGTGCGCTGCCCGAAGCGGTTGATGTACCGCCCGGACGTCGCGGCGAAGGCGGCGGCCGTGGCCGGCCCCGGCGTCAGCGAGAGTCCGGCGACGAGGACCGAGTTGTGCCACACCGACGTCATGAACAGCACGTTACCCAGCAGGAAGGCGGCGAAGGCCGCCGAGAAGAACAGGGACGCGACGTTCGCCGCCATGAAAGCCCGGACCCGCAGCATGGCGGGATCGATGACGGGGGACCGATGTGTGCGACAGCGTGCCCAGAATGCCAGCAGGCCGACGGGCGTGCCCGCGAGCGCGGCGATGGTTCGCGCGTCGCTCCATCCCCAGCCAGGAGCCTTGACCAGGCCGAGTGCCAGCACCCCGACGGCCACGATGATCAGCCCGGAGCCGAGCAGGTCAGGACGCTGCTGCGTCTCGTCGCGGCTCTCCCGCAGCAGGCGCATGCCGTACGCCAGCGCGGCAAGTCCGACCGGCACGTTGACCAGGAACACCAGCCGCCAGCTCGCCTGGACCAGAAGCCCGCCGACGGGCGGTCCCGCCGCGGCTGCGAGCCCGCCGATCGCCGCCCAGACACCGATTGCCGCTGGACGCTCGGCCGGCTCGAATTCGGGTAGCAGTAGCGCCAGGGACGTCGGCAGCAGCAGCGCCGCGCCGACAGCCTGCACGACTCGCGCCCCGACCAGTGCCCCGACCGAGGGAGCCGCCCCACAGAGGGCCGAGCCTACGATAAAGATCAACAGGCCGACCAGGAACGCGCGGCGCCGGCCATGCCGGTCGGCCACCCGACCCGCCGAGACCATCAGCGCGGCCAGCACGATCGCATAGGCGTTCAGTACCCACGAGACCGTGGACACGCTCGACCCGCGGAAGTCACCCTCGATCTTCGGGAACGCGACATTCACGATGAACAGGTCGAGGCTGACCATGAAAACCCCGATCGACACCAGCGTCAGGACCTTCCAGCGGCGTGGCACCGGCAACCCCCCCAGGAGGTAGCGTTTTGCAAGCGGATCGGCACCGTAGCAGAGGCTGCTATCGAAATGCAATCAGGTCGGTTAGGATGACCTGGTGCCGTACCGTCCGTTCACAGATCAGAATTGCTCGATCGCGGCAGCGTTGGAGATCGTCGGCGAGCGTTGGACGCTGCTGGTCATGCGCGAGGTTCTCCTCGGCCGCCGCCGGTTCGCCGAGATCAGACGAAACGTCGGGGTCGCGCCCAACATCCTCAGCGATCGCCTGCAGGTGCTCGTCGAGCACGGACTCCTGCGGCGCAGGCGCTACAGCGAGCACCCGGAGTCCTACGAGTACGTTCCGACGCGCAAGGGCGTCGACCTCAACCCGGTGATCATCACCCTGCTGCAGTGGGGCGACCGGTACGCCACGCCGGGCGGACCGCCGCGGGTGCCGGTACACACCACCTGCGGCCACGACGCCGACCCACGACTGCACTGCAGCCACTGCGGCGAGATCATCCAGAACGGCGAGCTGACGGTCAGGCCCGGGCCGGGCGCCA
>NZ_CADDZT010000052.1:93596-96409 GCF_902812655.1 Candidatus Frankia meridionalis
CTGATCGACAATCTGGGCGCGATCGTCACCGCATGTGCCGAACCGGGACCGTTCATCTATGCCGTTCACTCCAACCAGATCAAGAAAATGGATCTCGGCTAGCCGTGCCCACGTGCCTTCTCTTCTGCCACCATGATGGCCGTAACCGGTCGATGTGAAGAAGAAGAAGAAGGAGAAGGAGGACGGTTGTCACTGAGCCGTCGCGCCCTGCTGGCAGCCGGGACGAGCACCGTCCTTGCCGGTTGTGCCGGCCAGGCACACCCCTCGACCCCTCGGCCGGGGCCTGCTGCCGTACCAGGCTCGAGGTCGGAGGAAACCGGGTCAGGCTCCTCGATCGCCGTCGTGTCCTCGGCCAGCCCGGCGCCAGTAACCGGCGCGGTGACCCGCAACGACATGATCGTCCGCTACGGGCGCATCCGCCCCATCGCCTGGGGCACCGAAGTCCCTGGGGTGACCACGACGCTGCCCACCACCGACAGAGTGATTGCGTTGACCTTCGACGCGTGCGGCGGGCCACACGGCAACGGCTACGACCAGGCGTTGACCGACTTTCTCCGCCGACACGGGGTACCGGCAACCCTGTTCCTCAACTCCCGCTGGATCGACGCCAACCCCCAGGTGTTCCACGATCTCGCCACCGACCCGCTGTTCGAGATCGCCAACCATGGGACGTTCCACCGCCCGCTGTCGGTGTCCGGTCGGTCCGCCTACGGCATCACCGGCACACACAACGTCGGCGAGGTCTTCGACGAGGTCGCCGGGAACCGGGACAAACTCAACGCGCTCCTTGGCCATCCGCCGGGGTTCTTCCGATCAGGTACGGCACACTGCGACGACGTAGCGACACGCATCGTCGCCGATCTCGGTGAACGCGTCGTCAACTTCGACGTCAACGGCGATGCCGGGGCGACCTTCACCCCCGACCAGGTTACGCACGCCGTGCTCACCGCACGGCCCGGATCGGTCGTCATCGGCCACATGAACCACCCGTCCGGCGGCACCGCCCAGGGGATCGCCGCTGCGGTGCCCCGACTGACCGGTTCCGGCTTCCGTTTCGTTCGCCTCTCCGACTGTCCGATCTCCGGCTGTCTGCGCTGAGAACCGGTTGTGGAGAACCGGTCAAGGACACGACCACTGACGGCCGGATCAGTCCGAAAATGACATCGCAGGCCCCGACCATACGCGTACCGGTACTCGTTCCGCGATCGCCACCCGGTCGACCCGACTGCTTACGTAACGCGAAACGCGCAATCAAAGTCGGTGCGTGAGGATGCGGTGACGATTCCGTATCCGGCCGGGATGGAACGGCGCCGATCATTTTGTGACCGGTGTGCGTACGTGCTGTGACCGGTGTGCGTGCGCGCGGGCGCGGTACCGGTCGTGTTTACCACCGTCAACATCGGACGTTTAATGTGCGCCTCTTCACTGCGCGGTGGACTGCCTTGCCTTCTGGACGGGCGATGTGTGTATGGTCTTCGCCGTGCCTTCGACCAGGAAGGCGCCGTCGGACGGCACGCCGAATCCTGCCCCGTCCGACGAACATCAAAAAATGGCAGGAGCGGGGGAACCATTTTTTTGGGCGTCGCAGTCAGGCGTCCTTGGGGTGAAGCCGCGTAGCGCGGCCGGGCGACTTCCCAGTCCGAACCCGACAGCTCACCTCGAAGGCGTGGGGAAGGGCATTTTTATGTCCCGAATCACCATGCGTGCCCGTGCGATGGTTGTTGTCCCGGCGCTTGCTGCCGCTATCGGTGGCGGTGTTGCGATGTCCCAGTCCGCGAGTGCGGCAACACCGGATCAGGTTCTGGCATCCATTTCCCTCTGTGAGTCGGGTGGAAACCCCAACGTGGTGAACTCGATCGGGGCGGGTGGGCTGTTCCAGTTCCTCCCGGACACCTGGCATGGGGTGGGTGGATCAGGTCTGCCGCAGAACGCGAGCGTTGCCGAGCAGTGGCAGCGTGCGCGCATCCTGTACGCGCAGCAGGGCACCAACCCCTGGTACGCATCCAAGCACTGCTGGGGCGGCAGGAGCTGACCCACAGCGCCCGACATGACTCCGGGTATGACAAGTACCCGCGCCGGGCAATGTCCGCCTGGTAGCGCACGGGCCCCGGGCTGGATTCGACTACCGAATCTCGCCCGGGGCCCGGCACGCTGTCATCCGCCGACCGCGACGAAAACGGCACCTGCATATGTCAAAACACCTGTGCCAGAAACACCTGTGCCAGAAGGGTGTACGTCAGGAATGTTCGCGGTCCACCCGACCGGCTGGCGGGCGGGTGCGTTCGAGTTTCAGCGCGACGTCTACCAGATCGCCCCGGTCGAGTGCATCGACCCGGTTAAGATCGATCCATGCGGCCTGGTCGGTGGAACCGCCGATCTCGTGCCGCAACGCGCCGTTGACCACTCGTGCCGTGTAGAAGACTCGAACGGCGTGGTGGTCGGCTTCGACACCGCGCCCACGTGGATACCGCCGCAGGATCGAGTCCACGCCCAGTAACGATTCGATGACGACGTGGTAGCCGGTTTCCTCCTCGACTTCCCGGATCGCCGCGAAGTACGGGTCTTCCCCGTGATCAATACCGCCTCCGGGTAGGGTCCAGACCTTCCCGCTCCTGCCGACAAAACGTGCGAGAAGGATTTTTTCCTCCTGGATGCAGACAGCGTATGCCGCGACCCTCAGCTCCCGTGCGACCCGGTCGCGTCTCCTCATCCACTGCATGCCCACACGCCTTTCCTGATGACAATGACCACCCTCGCCCGCTCAACCGTTGAGCTCATGATGCCGGCAAGGGTGGTAACCCGGGAACCGCCGG
>NZ_CADDZT010000052.1:96783-97599 GCF_902812655.1 Candidatus Frankia meridionalis
AGGCAGCACACCTGATGTTCTAACGTCCGGGAAGAAGCGCGCGACGGCGCCGGGCGATCATGCTTCGGCTGACCAGTGCCATCGCCACCACGGCCACCGCCGGGACAACCGGGAACGATGAGCGCGACCCGGCTACCCCACCCTCACCTGCGGGGACGCCTCCTACCGGTACCGGCATCGTCGTGGCGGACCCATCCAAGGCTGTGGTGTCGGACACCACCCGATACCGGGTGATCATTCCGGCGAGGATGTGGTCGTTGACATGGCAGTGGTAGAGCCAGATGCCGACGTTGTCGGGCACCATGTCCGCCACGGCCATCGTGCCGGGCAGCACACCGACCGTGTCCATGCGCATCCCGCCGACCACCACGTCGTTGCCGTGCCAGTGCGGTGTGTGCAGGTCGGTCTCGGAACCCATACTCATCACGTACCAGCGGACGTGCTGACCCTTCCGCATCGTGATCATCGGTTCGTTGCCGAAGATATAGCCGTTGACACCGTGCGGCTCATTGATCCCGGCGAGCCTCTGGTCGTTCTGCTGCGAGGAGGCAGGCTTTGCGAAACGCTTCAGGTTCTCCTGCAGATACGGGCTTTCGTTCTCGTTCGTGATCGAGAAAAGAGTGACGAGCTCACGGTCGACGTCCTTGGGGCTGCCGTCCGGGCGTGCCATCCCTCTGGCGGTGATGAGCATCGGGCCTATCAGGCCCGCGTTGGTGTCGAAGACCTCGTTGGTATGCGAGTGGTACATCCACATGACCGAGCTGCCGTCATGCGGGCCCGGACCGGCACGGTCGGGCACCAGCCAGGTGTAGGTGC
>NZ_CADDZT010000052.1:98197-109624 GCF_902812655.1 Candidatus Frankia meridionalis
GGATGCCGCCGGTGGCAACGGCATCGTCCATTTTCTCCTCTCCGGAGGTGTTGTCGGCGTACGGTGTGCCCTCGTTGGCCTTCGTGTAGAAGACGCCGTGCGGGTGCACACTGGCCGGGAAGCGGCATCCGTTGCGGAACACCACCTTGATGGTGTCACCGACCTCCGCGTGGATCACCGGGCCGAGAAAACCGAGGTAGGCATCCTGCGCAGGGCGCGGCGCCAGCGCAGCGAAGCCTTCGTCGGTGTAGCCACGGTAGAGACATTTGAGATAGCTTGTCCCGATACGACCCGAGCCGGAGTCGATGTACATTTTCGTAATGGAATCGAACGGCTGGTCGGTGATGTCGTTGCGTCCGTCCGGGGCGTAGTTCCACACCACCTCGTCGGCGCCGATGTAGTAGGTACGCACCTTTCCGGTCGGGTGGAACGGCTCGCCGCCGACGCTGTTCCAGTACGAGTCGTTCGGCGTGCCCGACATGGCCATACCCGACATGTCTGGCATATCGGTTCGCTCTGCCGCGGCGGCGGAGGCGGACCCGGCTGCGGTGAACCCCAAAAGCAGTGTCAGCGCACCCGCGAACACCACTCGCGACGAACGGCGTCTTGTCAACGGGGGCGATGTCGTCGCAGCCCCTGCCCGGCCGGCCGCGCCGGCCTCATTACCTGTGCGCCACATGGCGCGCAACCTGTCAGTCACGGAACGTGACGATAGCTGTCCGCAACTTGTTACGCCTAGTGGAAGTCCACAACCTGCTACACCAAGCAGGAAAGGATGTTCAGGTAGAAGAAGGCACTACACGCTAATAGTAATATCGATGGCCGCAAGGCCGAGATCAAACAGGATCGACACAGGAACACCCGCTTCGTCGGCATGTGTAACCCGGTGGTCGCGAGCTGGAGCCGTTGCCGCCCAGGGATCCCGAGCGATCGCCACCCGACCGTCGGATCGGCGCGGCGGTCAGAAGTTCGGGAGCGTGAACAGAACGTCTATATGATTGCGGCTGGTGCCGATGAGGAAGACTTCGATCTCGTTGACGGGAGGCATCGGCGCCACCATCTCGGTGTTTTCCGTGCCAGTGCGCTCGACCACGATCTCGCCCATTCCTGCTTCCTCCTCCTGCCATCGCGCCTCGGGGAAGCCGGCCACCTTCACTCCGACGCGCTCATGCCTGCGGGTCATTGGGGACAGTGAACCCACAAACCAGCGCGTTGACCGCCGGATGTCGCGCGGACGACCGGCGACCGGATTCTTCACACACCCCTCTCACCGCCGTTGCGGTGGCCGATCGGTTACCGATCGGCCACCACGACTACTCGGACACGTCAGGCCGTGGTGCGCTGGGGCGCACCACTCGGTGGCGCACCTCCCGGTCCTCCACCGGGTCCTCCACTCGGCGGCGCTCCGGTCGGCAAGGTGAGACCACATGCCTTGAGAGCCTTCTGTACCTCCGCATCGTCAGCGGGGTTGTTGCCCGATCCCGCCGACGATCCCGCCGACGGAGCGGCCGACGGCATGGCGGTCGGGGGAGTACCGCCATTACCGCCATTACCCGCGGGAGGGGTCGGCATGGTGATTCCGGCCTTTGCGAGACACTGCTGGATCTGGTCACGATCCGAGGAAGATCCTGAACCGCTCGCGGCGGTGGCGGAACCGGCCGACGTCGTCGACGACGACGTGCCACAGGCTGACAAAACGAGCATCACGCCAAGCCCCAAGGAGGCCAGAGCCAGGGGACGTCTATGCATCGAACAACTCCAGGGTTCGGGCTGAATCGAGGCCCTCGCCCGCCGGCTATCACTGGGAGGAGGGGCCTCTTCAGGTGGTCCGTGTTAGCATAAAGTCCGATTCTTTGAATCACCTGTGAATGTGAAACAGAACAGCGGATGACCTGGGAGCCGTTTGTTGTTGATCTCGGATCTCGTAATCTTCTTCAGTATCCTTTGACAAACCTTAAGAATCTTGTGACCGCTGCTGGCGAAGAGGTCAGGAAGCGACGGTGGACGTCGAGCCGTCGGCCAGGCGGCGCACCAGGTCCGTGTCCGCGGTCCGGCGCAGGATGTACTCGCGGACCTGCCCGGCGGCGGCGTGCACCACTCGCCCGGTGATGTCGCCGGCCCCGGGCGAGGCGAGAAGAACAACCACCCGCGACACATGTTCAGGCGCGAGGTCGAGTCCGGTGGACATGCCGGCGTCAAGCACTCCCGCCGACATACGGGTCCGGGCTCCGGGCGAGACCGCGTTGGCAGTGATGCCGTACGGGGCGCCGTTCTTCGCCGTGGCCATGGTCAGCCCCCAGACTGCCGCCTTGGCGGAGGAATAGGCGATCGAGTCGGCCATCCGCATGTCCAGCGCGGATTCGGAGATGGTATTGATGATCCGTCCGAAAGCCTGGGTACGCATGTACGCGAACGCGGCACGGGTGGTGGCCACACTGCCCTTCACATGGACGTCGAGGACCCGGTCGAGGGAGTCCTCGGCCAGGTCCTCCACGCCCGAGGTGTCCATGATCCCGGCGTTGTTCACCAGGATGTCGATGCGCCCGAAGGTGTCCACCACCCGCCGCACCGCGGCAGCGGCCCCCGCGAAGGTCGAGATGTCGCAGGTGTCTGCCACCGCACGACCCCCCACCGCCGTGATATCGGCGACCACGTCAGCGGCCACCTGCTCACCGCTGGTTCGACCGTCCAGGCTGGCGCCCACATCGTTGACGACCACCGCCGCTCCCTCGGCCGCGAGAAGTCGCGCGTGTGCCGCGCCCAGGCCTCGGCCGGCGCCGGTGACCAGAGCGACCCGTCCCGTCAGCATCTTTCCGTCCTGTCAGCGAATGGTCCTGTCAGCGGACTGTGACGCCTCGGTCAAGGATCAGGTTCTGCCCGGTCACGCTGCCGGAGGCGTCGGAGGCAAGCCACAGCACGGCGTCGGCGATCTCCTCGGCGGTACTTATCGGCGGGTCGAGCAGAGGGTTGTAGCTGGCCATGAACAACGCGGCCCGGCCCGGGTCGGCGAACAGCTCGGGGATGCCTGGATCCTCGCCCATCGCGGTGGTGACCCCACCAGGGCTCACGCAGTTGACCCGGATGCGGTGCTCCGCGAGTTCCACCGCCAGTGCCCGCGTCAGACCGAGGACCCCGTGCTTGCTCGCCACGTAGTGCGCCTCGAAGGGGACCACCTTCACAGAGGCGACGGAACCGATCAGCACCACGGAACCGCCGTTACCCGCCGCCACCATCGCCGGCACCGCCGCGCGCAGAGTGCGCTGGGTGCCGGTCAAATTGACCGAGATCATGTCGTCCCAGTCGGAGTCGGACATCTCCAGGAACGGGCGGAAGTAGGACACGCCAGCGTTGGCGACGATGACGTCGAGACGTCCAAACCGGTCCACCGCCTGGTCGATGACACCACGCAGGGCGCCGGAGTCACGGATGTCGGCCCGGGTGGCCAGCACCGTCGCGCCGGCGTCCGTGGCGAGCCGTTCGGTCTGCGCCAGATCCTCCGGGGTGGCGGACGGATAGCCGGTCGGTGCCACCTTGGCGCAGACGTCCACAAGGATCAGGTCGGCGCCTTCGCCGGCCATCCGCACGGCGTGAGCGCGGCCCTGCCCCCGTGCGGCCCCGGTGATCAGGGCGACCTTGCCTGCCAGAACCGCCATTGTCGCCCTCGATCTTCCAGAGTCGTCGCCTTTGTCAAACTGGTTGTCCTCTTTGTGGGGCTCACGGTACCGCCAACCATCCCGGCTTTACCAGCGGACGATCTCCAGGCGGCTACCCAGTTCGCGGCGGGCACGAATCACCAGGTCCTGATCGGGATTGACCAGAACCGCACGGCGGGCGCCAGCCAACATCGGTAGGTCGGCGGGCGAGTCGCCGTACGCATGGTCCCACGGCGGTAGCACCCCGTAGGCGGCGAGCTGCCGGGGTTTCTCGCGTCCGTAGTTGTGCAGGCTGCCCCGGCCGACCCCGAAGCGACCCCAGCCCAGGCGGGACGCGACCAGTTCGACGTCGGCCAGCCCCAGTGCGTCAAGGACGGCACGGGCCAGATCGTGCTCGCACGCGGTCACGACCACTACTCGCCCGCCCGACCCGCCGTGGCTGCGTGCGGCGGCCACAGCCTCGGGGATCGCGACGCCGTGATCGGCCGCCAGCTCACGGCCGAACGCCTCGGCCTGTGCGCGGAACCGGGCGGGATCCCAGCCGATCAGCGCCAACCTCATGATCAGACGTGTTGCTGTTGGACGCAGCACAGGGATGGCCGTCAGGGGTAGCACAGGCACGACCAGCACCGTGCGCGACAGGGAGCCCGACAGGTGCCGGCGGAGCAGACGGGTGAACGTGTCACCCCGCACCAGGACGCCGTCCAGGTCGAAGAGCGCAACCGTGGTGGCCGCGCGTTCTGCTGTTTCACTCACTCGTGCATCCTTGTTGGCATGGTCGAGGGCACGGCGAACAACGAGACCGAGCCGGTGGCGTGTGCGTATCCAGGATGTGTGCATCCACCGAGCGCACCAGCCGGACCGGGCCGGCCACCGGCGTACTGCGATGATCCCACGCACAACCGGCTGTCGGCCTACCGCCGGCGGCGTGAGCTGTCCATGCAGCCCGGCAACGCGGTGGCCGGAGGACCGGTCGGGCCGGAGCGTGCCGCCGGTGCACGCGCACGGGCTGACGCGCTGGCCGAGCAGATCACGACGCTTGCCGCCGGCCTCACCCGGACCCTGGACGGTTTCGTCCGCGAGATGGCGAACCTCGGCGATGTGGCCGCCACCGAGGCACATGTCGAGACGGTCGAGGCGGAAGCCGCCGAGCGGGTCGCCGAAGCGATCGCCCGTGCGGTCCGCGCCGAACAGGCCGCCCACAGCGCCCACGGCGCGCGGGTCGAGGCGGAGGCTGTCGCGGCCGAAGCGGTCGCCGCCGTTGACCAGCTCGACGAACGGCTTACCCGCCTGCACGCGGAGCGGGACGCCGAGGCCGCGGCCTGGGCTGACACACAGGCGGTGCTCGAAGCCGCCCGAGCCGAGGCCGTGGCCGCAGCCGAGACGGCCCGGCGGGACGCTGACACCCACGTAACCACGGCACGCGGGCAGGCGGCAGAGGAGATCCGCCAGGCCCGCCAGGATGCCGACGCCGTCGTCCGGGCGGCCCGTGACGAGGCCGTGACCGCGCTTGCCGAGGCCAGGAAGGACGCGGCGCAGGTGGCCGCGGCCGCCCATGCCGCCAGGGACTCCGCGTTGACGCGGGCCGATGCCCTGGAGCGCGCCGCGGCGGCGGCCCGGGCGGAGGCCGACCGGCTCCACGCCGATCTGGTGCGGCTGCGGGACAGTACCGACGCCGAGATCGCCCGCATCCACGCTGACGCCGACAGGCGTATCGACGCGGCCAACCGGGTCGGCGAGGAGCGCCAGGCCGTTCTCGTCGAGGCCAGGGCGGATGCTCGTGCTCGCGCCGAACGCGCGGAACGTCAGGCCGACGAACTTGCCTCCGAACTGCGCGCCGTACGGGCCGAACTGGCCGAGCTCCGTGGCCGCCTCGCCGGTGCGGGTCCGATGGATGCCCCAGGTCCGGGGGAACCGGAGGGCGCCGCGGCCGGACAGCCGGTGGATCCACCGGTCGCAGGCATCACCGGTGTGGGCGAACGTCCCGAACCGGGCCACGCGCTCCTGGCCTGACCATGGTCCGGCCTGCCTGTAGTCGACCTTCCAATCACCGAGGCATGAACTGCCAGGAGGATGAATTGCAAAATTTTTCAATTGCTGACATAGTGTGTGCTGCTGACCCGTCGGACGCTACCGATGAAGGGTCAAGGACGCACCGAGGGGAGACCTGCTGACCGAGAAGCAGGAGACCGAGACCATCGGCACGTGATCAGGATGATCGACGGGGCATGGGCCTGCGTACGGCCGCTGCTGCCCACCCGCACCGACTTCACCCCGATGCGTCGGCAGCCACGCCGGGACCTGCTGGCCGGGGTGACGGTCGCAATCGTGGCTTTGCCCCTGGCACTGGGATTCGGGATCTCCTCCGGCCTCGGAGCCGCGGCCGGGCTCGCCACCGCGGTGATCGCCGGCACACTGGCCGCCCTGTTCGGCGGCTCCAACCTGCAGGTGTCCGGGCCGACGGGCGCGATGACCGTGGTTCTCGTCCCCATCGTCCACCAGTACGGCCGTTCCGGAGTCCTCACCGTCGGCCTGCTGGCCGGGGTGTTGCTGATTGCGCTGGCCGTAGCCGGGGCCGGTCGCTACATGCGGTACGTGCCCGCGCCGGTAGTAGAGGGGTTCACTCTCGGTATCGCCTGCGTGATCGCCCTGCAACAGGTACCCGCCGCGCTCGGAGTACCCACCCCGAAGGGGGACAAGGTCGTCGGGGTGGCGTTACGCGCCGTCGAAGAGTTCGCGCGGCATCCGCGGTGGGCCGCAGTCGGTGTTGCCGCCGGGGTCGCCGCGGTCATGCTGGTAGGCGCCCGCCGGCGCCCCACCATCCCATTCTCCCTGCTCGGTGTCGCCTTCGTCACAGTGCTGGCCGAAGCGGTTCACCTGGACGTACGCCGTATCGGCAGTCTCCCGGCCGCGCTGCCCGCACCCACGCTGGGCTTCCTCGACCCGTCCATGCTGATCTCGCTGCTCACCCCGGCGGTGGCGGTGGCGGCCCTGGCCGCGTTGGAGTCCCTGCTGTCAGCCGCCGTCGCCGACGCGATGAGCGTCAACCAGCAGCACGATCCGGACCGGGAACTGTTCGGACAGGGCCTTGCCAACCTCGCGGTCCCGCTGTTCGGCGGGGTACCGGCCACCGCCGCGATCGCCCGCACCGCGGTCAACGTCCGTGCAGGTGCCTACTCCCGACTGGCCGCTCTCACCCACGCGGTCGTCCTGGCCGTCGTCGTCCTCGTCGCGGCACCTCTGGTTGCCCGCATTCCCCTTGCCGCGCTGGCCGGGGTGCTGCTGGCCACCGCGACCCGCATGGTCGAGGTCGGCTCGGTTCGGGCGATGGCCCGTGCCACCCGCGGTGACGGGGTTGTCCTGGCGCTGACCGCGATCGCCACCCTTGCCCTGGACCTGGTCATGGCGGTCATCCTCGGCCTGGCCGTGACCGCGGTGCTGGCCCTGCGTTCGGTCGCCATGAACGCCCGCCTGGTCGAGGTTTCCCTCACCGAGGACCTGCCCGGTGACCATCGCGGCGAAGAGCGTGCCCTGCTGGCAGAACACATCATCGCCTACCGCCTCGACGGCCCGCTGTTCTTCGCCGCAGCCCACCGCTTTCTTCTGGAGCTGACCGGTACCGCCGACGTATCGGTGATCATCCTGCGCATGTCGCGGGTAACCACCATCGACGCCACCGGCGCCCTCGTCCTCAGGGACGCGATCGAGAAACTGGAACACCGCAAGATCACCGTGCTGGTCTCCGGCATTCGTACCGATCATCACCGACCCCTGGACGCACTCGGGGTGATCACCCGACTGCGCCACGACGGGCGGGTGTTCGCCACCACTCCCGAAGCCATCGCCTTTGCCCGCATCCGACTGCACGACGCGGGCCTGCTGCCCGCTGCCCTGACACTTGACCCTGCCGGTAACGGTTAGTTAGCTTTGGTGCGTGTCGGAAGCCTTCTGGACGCCGACAATGGAGGACACACGTGCGTAGCGCCAGGTTTGAGACGGCCGGTGTGCCGGCCTCCCACGCGGCGCAGTCACAGAACTTCACGGCCCGTCGTTACCTCGACACCTGCCGCGTATCCAGCACCGCCTGTCGACGCTGATTTCGGATGCTCCCCGCGGGTGCCGCTGTCGATGACCCGAGCATCCGACATCCCAACCCGGAAACCGGCGGAAAGTAGACGAAAAGCGGCGGAGCGGTTCGCGACCTTCAGCATACTTCGGCAGGAACGGCCCCATGACCAGTACCAGAACCGACAGCCCGGCCCGGCACGCCACCCGCGCTGCCGACGGTTTCGTGCTCCGTGGTGTGCATGCGCTCGACAACCACGGCTATTTCACAGCCCCGGTGGATGTCGCGGTACGCGGCCGGCGTATCACCGCCGTCGGCCCGCATCTTCCCCTGGATTCGACAGCCGTCGACATCGACGCCCACGGGCTGTGGCTGATGCCCGGAGTGATCGACTGCCACGCCCACGTCACCTTCCCGACCTACGACCCGCTGGAGCTGCTGACAACATCGTTGTCCGAACGTTTCCTTGAAACGGCGGCGGCGCTGCGCCGCACCCTCGCCGCCGGAGTGACCTATCTGCGCGACGCCGGCGGCGCGGACGCAGGCGTCCGTGACTCGCTGACCGCCGGGCACGTTCCCGGTCCGCGTCTCGCGGTGTCGGTGATCGGGCTGACCCGGTCGGGTGGCCACGGCGACGGGGCTCTGCTCGGCCCGGGCCTGGAAGCGTCAGCCACCGTCACCGTCCCCGACTATCCCGGCCGGCCCCAGCATGTCGTCGATGGGCCGGAAGGGATGCGCCGAGCTGTCCGCGGGGTTCTGCGGGCCGGCGCCGACTGGGTCCACGTTTTCGCCAGTGGCGGGGTCATGTCGGCCCACCCAGGCGAACCGTTGCCGGAGTTCACCACCGCCGATCTTGCCGTCGCGGTCTCGGAGGCGGCAGCGTTCGGGCGCGGGGTCATGGCGCACGCCTTCGGAGCACCCGCCGTCGGCACGGCGGTGACGGCCGGTGTCCGTTCGATCGAGCATGGGATCGGTCTCACGGAGCGTGAGGCAACGTTGATGGCTCAGCGTGGGGTCACCCTCGTCCCGACCCTCGCGCCTTACCACGAGCTCGCGCACCTGGCCGGATCTGGGTACCTGCCGCAGTGGGCCGCCGACCGCGCGCTTGCGACCGAGGCGCTGCTGGCCGACACGATCGCCGTCGCCCGTGACGCGGGGGTCGCCATCGCTTTGGGCAGCGACTGCCGCCACCGTGACCGTCATGGCGGCAACCTGGCCGAGATCACTCATCTGCACCGGGACGGGTTGTCGGTCCCCGAAGCACTGCTCGCCGCAACGATCAACGGTGCCCGGTTGTGCGGCGTAGCCGACCGCATCGGCCGCATCGCGCCAGGTTACGAGTTCGACGCGCTCCTCCTCGACGAGGACCCGGGTGACCTGTCGTTGTTCGAGCGGCCAGGGTCGGTCACCGGTGTCTTCCTCGGTGGCGTTCCCGTGGTGCCGCATGCCCGCATGCCCCTTGCCGGGACCTCCGCCACCGTGCCCACGGGCATGCCGACCGGCGCCCGACCGTTCGCGGCGCGCGGTCCGTCCGGGGCCTCCGACGAGGTGAGGCCCAACGAACCCGGCCACGCGACGTCCTAGTACACCGGAACAAAAGACGGGAGTTTGGAGCACCCTATTGTCGGGCGCTCCGAACTCCGGAAAACCCCGAAAGAGCCGATGTCACGTATTTCTTCTTTGTCGGCGATATAACGATATTTTCTCGACATTGTCACCGTCGCGGCGCCGGTGTGCAAGCGCGTCACGACGGGTTATCGTGATTTCGAGCTCTCGCGGAACCCACGAATGCGAGGGCGCGAACGCGATCAGCGTCAGTGGCTGCGGTGACCCGCACCGCGCCAACGTCGAGGAGGCTTCCGTGCAGCACGCCGAAATGATCAGCGAGGACACCCGTCGGGCGATCGACAACTGCATGTCCTGTTCATCCATGTGCGAGGAGACCATCGCCTACTGTATGGACATGCCCGGCACGATGATGGATGCGATGAACATGCGTACCCTGATGGACTGCGCGGCTATCACGAAGGTCTGCGCGGACATGATGTGTCGCATGTCGCC
Organism: Candidatus Frankia meridionalis; assembly: GCF_902812655.1. GTDB lineage: Bacteria > Actinomycetota > Actinomycetes > Frankiales > Frankiaceae > Protofrankia > Protofrankia meridionalis. The sequence continues at coordinate 107,978 of NZ_CADDZT010000052.1, forward strand.
GATGCAGAAGGAAATGTGCGCCATGTGTGCACGGATGTGCATGATGTGCGCCGAGATGTGCATGAAGATGCCCGGCGACGCGCAGATGATGAAGCTGGCCGAAGCCTGCCGGGCGTGCGCCAACTCCTGCCAGACCATGGCCGGTGCCGCGGCCTGAGCGCGCTCCTTCCCGGCGGAGGCGGGACGGCTACACGACGGTCGCCCCGCCGACCGGATCAGGTGGGTAGGTAGCCGGGTAGGCCGCCCGCGCGGCGCGGGCGGCGCAATACCACTCGCCGGGACCCGTCGGGCAACAGGCGCAGCCGCTCCAGTTCCCAGTCACCGAACTCGGCGTGCAAGGTGAGCACTGTCAGGGCCTGCATCCGGTCGGTGCCCGGCGGCAGGTACAACCGCTGGTACTCCACGTCCATGACGCCACCGTAACGACGAGGTGGACAGCAGGAGCGGGGAACCCGCGGTTTTCTGCCCGCCGCGAACTACGAACCACAATGTGGTTACGGTACGTAGAGGCCGAGGAATGCCAAAGACGCGTAGACCACCATCATGGCGACGCACACCGCGAGGACTCCACGCAATACTTCGTCGCGGCGAGTCATGGCGGCTGCGACGAGAAGGAACGGGAACGTGCCGAAGGCATACCGTTCGCTCGAGTCGAGGTTGCTGCCGGTGAGCACCGCGGCAATGCTGACCGTCGCCCACACCGTGTACGACGACGGGAGCGTCCGTGCCATCACGACCACCAGCACGACGAACAGCCCGAGCCAGGGGACGTGCAGGCCGGTACCCACATCACCGTGGATGATGCCCCGCGCCGCATGCCAGACCACCGCGGCAGGGTTCGACGACCTCCCATGCAACGACTCCTGCCGTTGAACCCGGACCGGTAGGAGAGCGTCCCCATAGGCGATCCGAGTCCACAGCAAGAACACCGCGAGGCCCGCGGCCGGCGAGACAACAACCATCCCGCGGCGCAGCCGGTCGGTTGCCCCGGCGGCCCCGATCCCACGGAAGGCCTCGACCGCCATCGGTGCGACCAGCAGGATGCCGACGGGCCGGCACAGCCCGGCGAGTAGTCCGCAGGCGCCGGCAAGCTCCCACCGGCGGGTGCGGATGCCGGCGAACACCCCGACAGCCAGCAGCCCCCACAGCGCCTCGGTGTAGCCCATGACCAGGACGAACGCGGGCGGGGCTAACGAGGCGAGCCACACCGTGCGGGAGACCGCCGCCGCATCGAAGCCTTCCGCTCGAGCCAGCCAGGCGAGCCCCGCGACAAAGACGAACGCGATCACGTTCACCAGGACGACCAGCGTGACACCGGTGTGCGCGCCCAGACCGGGAAGCACCGCGATCGTTCTGGCCAGCAGCGGAAGCAGCGGGAAGAACCGCAGCCCCTGCTCGCCGACCCCGGCGTAGCCGTGCTCGGCGATGGCCGAATACCAGCCTGCGTCCCAGCCGAGCAGTCCCGTCAGCCTGGGCGGCGCACCCCCGCTCGGATGCGCGCCGGCAAACCGCCCGATGATGTAACGGGCCAGGGCGTAGGCGGCTGCGGTGACGATACGTGCGGTCAGCCACGCGATGGCGATGTCACGCAGGGGCAGTGTGCGCCATCCGCGACGCTCTGCCGCATCCCGGGGATCGCCGCAGAGA
>NZ_CADDZT010000052.1:109785-111753 GCF_902812655.1 Candidatus Frankia meridionalis
CGGCGCGTAGGTCGGGACCACATAGGTGTGCATCCACGACGGCACCGTGCGCGCGAGCCCCGGCCCGAGCTGGTCCGGACAGACCAGCAGCACGTCACCCGGATGACCGAGGCGCTCCAGTACGGATGCCGTCTCACCCGCCTGCGTTCGGGTCCGTGACAGATCGCCGTAGCCACCGACGAGCCCGAGGACGGCGCACACCAGCACAACCCCGCGGAACAGGCGGGTGTCCGCGACGAGGGTCGCCCCGAGACCGATGACCAGCAGGAACGGGACGAAGGCCGTGGCCGTGTAACGGTCGGCCCAGGCGTTGCCCACCACCTTGCCCGCCGTGACGGCGACGAACAGCGTCACCGTTGCCAGGAAGAACAGCGTACGGCCCGGCTCCAGGCCCTTCAGGTCGATCATCACGTAGCGGCCGTCGACCGCCCGGCCGGCAATCCCGGCCGCGGCGAGTCCCGTGATGAGGAACAGCAGCAACCGTCCCTGGGTGGTCGGACCGCCCGCCCACTGCCCGTAGGCATGCGCGATCGCCGCGAACGAAGCCGGCTCACCCCACGGCGTACCGGTGTGCGCCAGTTGGTAGAAGAAGCCGCCGAGCCACGGTGCGAACACCAGCCCGCCGGCCGCAATACCGCCGAGCGCCGCGAGTGGACCCCTCGTGCCCCACCCCGGACGCGGTCGCAGCACGACGAGCAGCAACCAGCCGGCAACCGTGAGCAGCAGGTAGAAGCACCAGTAGTGGGTCAACGCCAGCATCCCGGCGCACAATGCCACCGCGATGACCGAACCGGTTGACCGCCGCCGCAGCGTGGCCTCGAGCGCCAGCCCCCCGGCCGCGGTTAGCAGCACCACCAGGCTGTACATCCGGGTCTCGGTCGCGAAGTACAACGCGAACGGCGACGTGAGATACAGCACCACCGCCACCCGGGCGCCACGTTCGCCGACCACCCGGCGCGCCAGCAGGTACAACGGCACGGCTGCGGCAAGGTTGATCAGCGCTGACAGTGCGCGCACCGCGAAAGTGCCCGCTCCGAACAGCGTGATCCAACCGTGCAACAACAGGTAGTAAAGCGGCGGTGAGCCGTCCTGGCGAAGCCCGTCGAACAGCGTTGTAGCGGGTCCGGTCAGCGGAAGCCGCGCAATCGCGACACTCTGCGCCTCGTCCAGCCACAACGCCTGACGTGCGGAAAAACGCACCACCACGGCCGCGGCAACCAGAACAAAAACGGTCGCCTTGAAGGCTTTAGTGGCCCGGTCCCCCCGGACCGGGATTTCTTCGGCCGAGCCGGGGATGTTCTCCACCGGCCGAACCGCGACGTCGGTCACGGTCAGTCCCCTCCCCTTCCCGTGACCCGCTAGAGCGACATTTTGCTCGTGTAACCGGGAGAGACTTCCTCGTGGTAGTCCTCCTCGACGTTGACACCCCAGACATCGTGGCTGGCACCGTCAATCATGTTCTGAACGGTCAACAGTGCGGTGTACATCGAATGGTCCTGGTTGTTGTACCGGTGCATGCCGTTGCGCCCGACCGGGTGCACGTTCGGCGCGACCTCGGCCAGCCATCCGCGCATGATGTCCACGTTCTTCTTGTAATGCGCGTCGTAGAACGGGTATGCCTTCGGCATCCGGACGACAAAACCGCGCTCCACCTGGTCGGCCGGAACCAGACCCAACTGGGCCAGTTCCTTGGACGCGAGTGCGATCAGGTCGTCATCCGGCATCGACCAGGTTTCGTCGCCCTCGAAGACGAAGTACTCCATACCGAGGCAGGTGCGTCCCTCCTTCACCAGGAACGGCGACCACGACGCAAAGTTCTGGATGCGCCCGACCTGCAGTTCGGGGGAGTGGACGTAAATCCAGTTGTCAGGGAACCCGGCCGACTCGGGCACCACCAGGGCGACGGTGAGGAAATCGCGGTAGCTCAGGGCGTTCGCCGCCGCCAGCACATGCGCCGGAGCCGGCGGG
>NZ_CADDZT010000052.1:112244-114121 GCF_902812655.1 Candidatus Frankia meridionalis
TCCATCACACGGATGAGGGAGGAGAACGACATCGACGACACGATCTGGTCGGCCTCGTACCGGTGCTCGGTACCGATATCGGTCCGGGAGGGCTCCGGGGCACCCGCACCGGGACCGTACCCGCCCGTGACCACGGTCGTCACACCGGTGGCCTGGCCATCCGCGTGGTGGATCCTGCGGACCTTCTCCTCGAAGACAATCTTTCCGCCGCGGTCGACGATCTTGTCCGCCGCGGTTTCCCACATCATTCCCGGCCCGAACTTCGGGTACTGGAATTCCTCGATGAGGGACGCTATGTCCTTTTGGTTCCGCTTCGGCATGACAGCGTTCATGATGGCGTTCATCAATGACAGGTTCTTGATACGCTGCGCGGCCCAGTCGGCCTCGATCGTGTTCGCGGGCACACCCCACACCTTCTCGGTGTAGGTCTTGAAGAAGATCCCGTAGAGACGCCAGCCGAAGCGTGACGCGACCCACCCCTCGAATTTCGTCTGGTCCTTCGGCGGCCGGACCCTCGCCCAGAAGTACGAAAGGATGCATCGCGCCGCCTCGACCACACCGAGTCCACGCAGGGCGTTGCCCGCACGCAGGGGGTAATCGAATAGTTTCCCGTTGTACATGATGCGGCTCGACCGCGGGCGCATCAGAAAGTCCTCGTCCGGCAGAATCTCGTGCCAGAGAGCCTCGACCTCGGGCACCTTGGTGAAGAAGCGGTGCCCACCGATGTCGAAGCGCCAGCCTTCACGCTGCGCAGTCCGACTGATACCCCCCACCACCGAGTCACCCTCAAGGACCGTCACGGGTACGTCCCGTTTCACCAGCTCCCAGCCAGCTGTAAGACCTGCCGGTCCGGCTCCGATAACGACGACCTCGGGCTTTTCGGCCACTGTGCCTGACCTCTCCTCAACTTCGCACGCGATGGTCATCCGCGCGACACACTAAGAAGCCGGTGGACAAAATCCGGCTTGGCTTCTCAGTCTGGCATGAGCCGGATGGAGGCCTGCCCGCACCCCCTGACGATTGCGACACCGCGATGCTCGCGAACGGGCACCATGGGCGCGCCGGAGGCCCACGCGGACCCTCTGGCATGGTGCACGTCATGGCTGTGTCCCTACCCGACCGGGCAGACAATTCCGCGGCCGCGGCCGGGCGGGCGTCACGAGATCACCCGAATCGGGGGACGGGTGGCCTGCTGCTGGCCGGCTGGTGCGCCGTGGCCGTGGGTATCGCCGCGGGCGACGGGCGGGGCCCCTGGCCACTGCCGTTCATCGTGATCGGCTGGGCCGCGGTACTGCTCGCGGTGGGCACCCAGGCCGGCCGGGGTGCCCTCGCCAACCGCATCCGGGCGCGCATGAGCCGCACGCCCACAACCGCCTGGACGGCACTGGCCGTGGTCGTCGCGGTCGGGGTGGCCCTACGACCCCGTTACTACGCGGCTGGGCCATGGGCGGACATCTCCGACCTGCTCGGCGTGACCGCCGGACTGCTGACCGCCGCCTCGGTCCTGCGCTGGCAGCATCCACCGGCCGGACCCCGATGGGCCGCAGCCCGCTGGCTGGTGTCGCCGGCATGTTTCTGGCCGATCGTCGGTCTTGCGACCGGCGCCGGGATCGCGATGGTGCTCGCCGCGCCGCAGCCGCGGATCGACGTCTTCCACCTGCTGCAGGTCTCAGGTCGGGGCCTTGTCGAGGGCTCCGACATGTACCGGCAGCAGTGGGCGCGAAGCCGCGCCGACTACCCGGTCCGCGGGTTGTTCGACGTCTACCCTTACCTGCCGGGAACGACGCTGGCGCTCGTCCCGTTCCGGCTCGGGCTCGGGGACGTCCGTTACGGCCTGCTGCTCGCGCTCGTGCTGGCCGCCATGACCGTTCGCCGGG
>NZ_CADDZT010000052.1:114146-115179 GCF_902812655.1 Candidatus Frankia meridionalis
CCCGGCGGCGCTGCCGCTGGTCATACTGGTTTTCCCCGGGTCCATGTACGCGCTCCAGCAGTCCTGGACCGAACCGCTGCTCATCGCATGCCTCGCTGGGATGGTGTGGGCGGTGGCTTCGGGCCGGACCCGATGGGCGATCGTCCTGTTCGCCGCCGCCCTTGCGAGCAAGCAGCACATGGCACTGCTGGTGCCGATCGCCGCGGCATGGCCTGCCTTCGGCCCGAGACGGGCGTTCGCGTCCGTGGGTATCGCGGTTGCGGTGGTCCTCCCCTGGGTGCTGGCCGGCCCGTCGGACTTCTGGCACGACGCGGTGATGACCAACCTTCGCTACCCCGTCCGGGGGGATTCCCTGTCCGTGCCCGGAGTGCTGGCCCACGCCGGCGTCACGACGGGGTTCGCGCCGATGGCGGTCGCCCTCGGGTTCGCCTACTGGCTCGCCTGGCGGGTACGCGTGGACGCGGCGGGATTCTGCGCGGGCGCGGCCGCGGTGCTGCTCACCCTCGACGTCATGAACAAACAGTCGTACTTCAACCACTACACGCTACCGATGGCGCTGCTGGTGATGACGCTCGCTCTCGGTTCCGGTTCCGGTTCCGAGCTCGGAACCGGAACCGGAGGCTAACGCAGCGTGGAGAAGCGCTCCAGCGACGCGCCCTCGAAGACCCTGCGGCGATCAACCTGGACGGTCCGGTCGCGCAGCACCGCAAGCTGGTCGGACACGACCGCGCAGGCCCCTTCCAGGGTCTTGTAACCGTCCGCCCGGACCAGGAAGACGGCATGGCCGGGTCCGGCCATCGTGTTCACCCGGGCTGCGAAGTCCGCGCCGCTCGCCCGCCGCATCCGCACCGCGTAGTCGAACCAGTCGACCAGCGCCGGACCGCTCGGGTCGGCGTAGACGACCTGTTGGACGTCGAGGTCGCCACGGCGTTCGATGGCCCGGTACACCGCCGGACCCAGCTGGTCCGGACAGTAGGCGACCACGTCGCCCGGGCGGGCCAGCGCGGAGATCCTGTTCGCGATCTCCGCGGCC
>NZ_CADDZT010000052.1:115452-117605 GCF_902812655.1 Candidatus Frankia meridionalis
TGGGTGCGTTCCTGGCGTGCCATGTTCCAGCCACCGGACAGCCCGGTCACACAGATGACCAGACCGACCGCGACACGTGCCCGTCCGGGAAGCAACCCAATGCCGAGCGCGGCGAGCAGCAGGAAGGCCGGCAACGAAATTCCGGTATAACGTTCCGTAAAGGCGCTACCACCAAAAGTGTTGATAAGGTAGGCGAGGACAAGCGGGACCAGCCACAACGCGGCCAGGTACCGTCCGGGCACCCGTCCACGGGGGACGAGGTGCAGTCCGTCGTCCTGCGGTCGACCGGTGAGCCCGATCAGGGCCACCGCGAGGAGAACCACCCCGAGCAGCGCGCCCGTCGACGTCGGCCCGGCCCAGTCGAACACCGTGTCCAGCAGTACCTGTGCCTGTACCCGCGCTGCCCACGGCGTCCCCGTGTGCAACATCTGGAAGAGGAAGGACGGCATCCACGGCGCGAACGCAAAGGCCGAGGCGGCCATCGCCGCCAGCGCCGAACCCGCCGAACGGCGGTAGCGAGAGCGCCGACGCGCCTGCACGGCCAGGAACACCGCAACCGTTCCGACCAGCAGGAACGTCCAGTAGTGGGTGTAGACCAGCGCCGAGGTGGCAACCGTGAGTACCACCAGCCGGCCACGCGAGGGCTGCTCAAGCGCCCGGACGAGCGCCAACCCGAACAGCAGCACCAGCAGGACGACGAGCGAGTACATCCGGGTCTCGCTGCCGTACCGGATCGCGTAGGGCGAGCACGCGAACAGCAGGAGCGCCGCCGTCCCCACCCGCCCGGGGGTGCTGGCGTCACCGCTGCCGGACGTCGCCGCGACGCGCCCGACGCGGCGGCCGGCGATCCAGGCGACCGGCAGCGTGGCCAGCGACAGCAGGCCCGACAGCGCCCGGACCGCCACGTCACCGGTTCCGAACAGCCGGATCCATCCGTGCAGCAGCAGGTAGTACAGGGGCGGCGAACCGTCGTGCCGCAGAGCGTCGAGCAGCCCACCGACCGGTCTGCGGGCGATGTCGACGGTCAGTGACTCGTCCAGCCACAGGTGACTCGGGGTGGCGAAACGCAGACAGGCACCGGTCACGATCGCCGCCACGGTGCCGGCGATCAGCAGCCGGCGGGTCCATGCTCCCCGCCGGGATGCTCCCGCGGGCAGCTCCGAGCGCATCCCGACGCCGTCAGGGTCGAAAGGGGGCCGGATCTGCGTCCCCGCGGGGTCGACCGGCACGACAGCGGCCACAGCCGTCCTCGTGGCCGCTGTCGTCCCGACGGACGCGGATGCGGGTAGGTCCGCCACCGGACTCCCAGAATGGTCGGCGCTCACCACCGAGACGGTACCCACCACCTCACTGCACCGACGGAGTCACTCCGTCCACGGCCCGTGTCAGCCGGTCGCCCCACCCTCGGCGTCGTCGATATCGGTGTCGTCGTCGATATCGATATCGGTGTCGGTGTCGTCGTCGGGTTCGGGCTGGATCTCCTGGGCGAGCAGGAACGGCAGAAGCGTGCAGCGCTGCCGACCACCGGCCTGGCGCACGGCGCCTCGCAGCGCCGGGCCGCCTACCGACACCACCGACAGATGCCGCTGAGCCCGGGTCAACGCGGTGTAGATCAGCGGGCGGGTCAGCATCCGTCCGGCCTCCGGTGGGAACACCGCCACCACCGCCGGCCACTCGCTGCCCTGAGCGCGGTGGACCGTGACCGCCCAGCCGTGCCGCAGGTCCGGAACGGCCCCGCCGGGGACCTCGACATCCCCGCCGGGGAAGGCCACGGTGAGCGCACCCCTGTCACCGATGGCGCGCACCACCCCGATCTCCCCGTTCGCGAACCCGTCATCGAGATGGTTCGCGGTAGCCACCACCCTGTCCCCGACGTCGAAGCCGCCGTGTGCCCCGTCTCCGGGGTTGAGCGCCTTCTTCAGCGCGGAGTTCAACGCGGCCGTCCCGGCGGGACCGCCGTGCACAGGTGTGACGACCTGCACATCCGCGACGGGTATGCCCAACACCCGGGGGATGGAGTCGGTGACGAGCTGGACGACGCGGTGCGCCGCCTCGCCCGCGCCACGGGCGGGAACCACCACCACCTCCCGGTCCGACCCGGACGGCGGTGGTGGCAGTTCACCGGCGCGCACCGCCATCGCGAGCGTCGCGAT
>NZ_CADDZT010000052.1:117955-120719 GCF_902812655.1 Candidatus Frankia meridionalis
TGAGCATGCTCACCCCGACGTCGAGAGCGGTGCGGGCCGCGTGCAGCTGGGTCTCGTCGAGACCGGCCAGGACGGCGGCGATGTCGCCGTCCGCGCTGTCGCCGCCCGTGTCCTCGGCCGCGGCGGAAACGCCCTGCACGCTCTCGGTACCGGCCTGTCCTGTGCCATCGCCGGGCCCGGCGACACCATCAAGATCGTCGAACATGCCGGGGAAGTCGTCCTGATCCGCCGCGGACGCCGCCGGTGGCGCCGGGACGGCCGACCGCTTCGGCCGTACGGACCCCGGACGCAGCGGCTCGGCGATGGCCAGCAGCCGTGCGATCCCCTCGGCCAGGGTCTGCTCCGCCATCGCGTACCGGTCGAGGGCTGCCAGCTCGCCGTTGACGATGACCTGGCCTTCCTCCACCGCGGTCCGCAACGCCGCCACCGGATCGGCAACCCCGTCCCGGGCCGCGGCCCGCAGCAGTGTCTCCAGCGGCGCCGCGGTGTCCCCGAAACGGGACGCGGCCCGGCCGAGCAGGTACATCACCACCGCGGGACCGCGCCGGGCGTCATCGCGTCCGGCGCCCATCACCCGGGCGAGCCGATCGGCCTGGGCGAGTTCGGCCTCACCCGCGGCGAGCAGCGCCCACGGGTCGGCGCGCAGCGCGTCGGCGACTCCCGGCCCGAGCTCGTCCACCAGCCTGCGCACCAGGCGCGCCGGCAGGTCGGCCGCGACGAGCAGCTCCGCCGCGGTGTAGGCACCGGAGGCTGCGGCGAAGGAGTCGACCAGCCGCCGGGCCCGGACGGGGGAGACCCCCTGGATGGCTGCCAGGCGGGTCACCTCGACATCGGACGGCGTGCGGATCCCGGACTCCGGCAGGCGCGCGGCGGTCGTGCGGCCCAGTCCCGGCCACAGCCCGGCGGCACAGAACGCGCCGAACACGGCAGCCTGGTCGGCCAAGGGCGTCTCGTCGGTGATGGTGGTCTCGGCCGGCATGCCGGAAGCCTAGCCATCGCCGGCGCCTCGGCCGGCGGCGTCCGTGCGGCGACGAACAGCGGTACCACACAAGGCGACGAAAGATCACGTCTTGTGTCCGGTTAGGGTTGCGACGCAACGCATCAGTCTCCGGGGGAGTACGCGGCCGGTGAGTACACGACGCAACGCCCGCCACCGTGAGATCGCACCAGTCGGTACGGCTGGTGTTCCGATCACCCGAGCTGGTCTCGTTGTGTCCATGGCTGTGCTGACAGCCGCGTCCGGCGTTCATGATTCGGCGCCATGTCCAGAAGGGGGCTGTTGTTGAACGCCCTGGAAGCGGTCGTACTGGGCACTGTGCAGGGATTGACCGAATTCCTGCCGATCTCCAGCACGGCCCATCTTCGGATCGTCCCGGCGTTTCTCGACTGGGAGGATCCCGGCGCGGCGTTCACCGCGGTTACCCAGCTCGGAACCATGGCCGCGGTCCTGATCTACTTCCGCAGCGATCTGGGTCGGATCGCGGTGGCGTGGGCCAGGGGTCTTCGGGACCCGCAGGTGCGCCGCACGCTCGATTCCCGCCTCGGTTGGTATATCGGGCTGGGCACGATCCCGATCGGCCTTGCCGGCCTCGCCTTCCAGGACCAGATCGAGACGGGCGCCCGCAACCTATGGGTGATCGGATCGGCGATGATCACGCTTGGTCTCGCGCTGCTCTACGCCGAGAGGAAGGCCACCCGCAAGCGGACCGTCGGCGACATCGGGCCGAAGGACGCGGCCATCATCGGCTGCGCCCAGGCCTGTGCGCTCATCCCGGGGGTGTCCCGGTCGGGCTCGACGATGACCGCCGGGCTCCTGATCGGGCTCACCCGCGAGGCGGCCGCGCGGTACTCCTTTTTGCTGTCGATCCCGGCCGTCGTGCTGTCCGGTCTCCTGGAGCTCGGCAAGATCGGCGACGGCGGCGGTGTGGGAGCGGCTCCGACCTTTCTCGCCACCGTCCTCGCGTTCATCGTCGGATATGCCTCCATCGCAGGCCTCCTGAAGTTCCTCGCCCACCACAGCACCATGGTGTTCGTCGCATACCGGGTGGCGCTCGGTAGCCTGGTGCTGCTGCTCGTGGCCTCCGGTGTCATCGCGGCCACGCCGTGACGCCCGGCCAGTTGGAAGTCCGGTGACCACCGTCCTGCTCGTCCGCCATGGACTCACCGCGGTGACAGGTTCCGTCCTGCTCGGATGGACCCCGGGTGTCGGTCTCGACGACCGCGGTCGGCAACAGGCCCAGGCCCTGGCCCAGCGTCTCGCCTCGGTACCGCTCACCGCGATCGTCTCCAGCCCGTTGCAACGCTGCCAGGAGACAGCCCTGGCGATCGCGGAGCACCAGGGCGAACCCAAATCCGAATCCGAACCGTGGGACGACGGTCCCGTGGTCATCGACGACCGTCTCGGGGAGTGCCGTTACGGCGACTGGACCGGTCAGGAAATGAAGACGCTGGCCAAGGACCCGCTGTGGCGGACCGTCCAGGAACAGCCGAGCGCGGTGGTCTTCCCCGGCCCGGACGGGGAGGCTCTGCGCGACACCCAGTATCGCGCGGTCGCGGCGGTACGCGACTGGAACACCCGGCTGGGTCCGGACGCGGTCTGGCTCGCCTGCTCCCACGGCGACGTCATCAAGTCCATCGTCGCGGATGCCATGGGTATGCACCTCGATCTGTTCCAGCGGATATCCGTCGACCCATGTTCACTCACGGTAATCCAGTACACGGAACGCCGACCCTTCGTGATCCGGGTGAACGACCGGGGTGGGAT
>NZ_CADDZT010000052.1:121047-121743 GCF_902812655.1 Candidatus Frankia meridionalis
ACGCTCGCCGGCCGTGAACGCGCGGCCTACCTGGTCTCGCAAGAGGCCGGGACGGGAATCGTGCCACCGACGGTGCTGCGCGACGGCCCGTTCGGCACCGGCATGGTCCAGCTGTGGATCGACGTCGACGAGACCGTCGACCTGGTGACCCTGACCAGATCCGACGACCGTCAGCTCCGGGCGATCGCCCTGTTCGACGTGGTGGTCAACAATGCCGACCGCAAGGGAGGCCACCTGTTGCCGGGCCCGTCCGGCCGGATCTACGGTATTGACCACGGGGTGACCTTCCACGTCGAGAACAAGCTGCGGACACTGCTGTGGACGTGGCGGGGGCAGCGTCTGCATACCCGCGAGGTGGAACTGCTGACCTGTCTTCGGGACGCGCTCGATGGCCGGCTTGCGGGGGCGCTCGCGGGCCTTCTCACCAATGCGGAGATCCGAAGCCTGCGGGCTCGCATCGACCGGCTATTGACCGAACGTCGCTTCCCGGTACCGTCCGGCGACCGGCCGGCAATCCCCTGGCCCCCCTTCTAATGCCAAATGCGTCTGTCCGACACGGAGCCGGCTACGCTGACACGCATGCAATCCTGGCCGGCACCCACCCGCTCCCGGCTCCCGGGCCGGGGAATGCCCCTTCGGGTTTACGACACGGCCACCCGTTCGGTGCGGCCGCTCGCGGCCGGGCGGACCGCCCGG
>NZ_CADDZT010000052.1:122305-133555 GCF_902812655.1 Candidatus Frankia meridionalis
ATGTACGTCTGCGGGATCACCCCGTACGATGCCACGCATCTTGGGCACGCATTCACCTATGTCACCTACGACCTGCTGCACCGGGTCCTGCTGGACGCCGGGCATGACGTCATCTATGCGCAGAACGTCACCGATGTCGACGATCCGCTGTTCGAACGCGCGAGACGCGACGGATCGGACTGGCGGGAGATCGCCCGCAGTCAGACCGACCTGTTCCGGGCCGACATGACCGCGTTGCGCGTCCTTCCGCCCACCGTGTACGTGGGGGCGGTCGAGTCGATTCCACTGGTGATCGAACTGATCGGGAAACTGCACGCCCACGGTGCCACCTACCAGGTGGACAGTGACATCTATTTCCCGGTCGAAACGGCCCCACATTTCGGCGCGGTTTCCCATCTGGGTCGCGAGGCAATGGTCGCCCGCGCGGCGGACAGCGGTGGCGACCCGGACCGTCCCGGTAAGAAGGATCCGCTCGACCCCCTGCTGTGGCGCGCGGAACGTCCTGGAGAGCCGGCGTGGCCATCCCCGTTCGGTCCGGGCCGGCCCGGCTGGCACATTGAATGCGCAGCCATCGCCCTGACCCACCTGGGTGCAACCATCGACGTTCAGGGCGGCGGTACCGACCTCACGTTTCCGCACCACGAGTGCGGTGTGGCGCACGCCGAGGTCGCAAGTGGGGTATGGCCGTTCGCGCGTACCTATGTGCATACCGCGATGGTGTCCCTCGACGGTCACAAGATGTCGAAATCCAGAGGAAACCTGGAGTTCGTATCCCGCCTGCGGCGCCACGGCGTCCCACCGGCGGCGATCCGCCTTGCGCTGCTCGACCACCAGCACACCGTCGGGTGGGAATGGACGCCGGCCGCCGTCGAATCCGCCCGCGGGCGGCTGGCCCGGTGGCAGCTGGCCACCAGCAGGGAGCACGGTCCGGATGCCCGACCACTACTCGACGACGTCCGCCGGCACCTGGCCGACGATCTCGACGCGCCCGCTGCCGTCGCCGCCGTCGACCGCTGGACGACCGCCGCGTTGACCACCGGGGGGCATGACCCGGATGCTCCCGGGTTGGTACGTACCATCAGCGACTCGCTGCTGGGGGTAGACCTTGATCCTGTCGTTGCTGGAGGAAGCTCGGTTTGATGGGTGCCAACTACCCCGGCGTAGACGCCGGAACTGACGCCGAACGCCCGACCTTCGACGAAGTGGCCCGGGGTTATGACCCGCGCCAGGTCGAGGAGTACCTGGCCACCTTGTGGCGGTACGCCAGTCAGGTGACGGCACGGGCGGCTGCGGCAGAGGCGGCGCTGGAAGGCGAACGCCGCCGCCACGACGCCGAGTCCCGCCTGCCCGAACCGCTCTCCGCGCAGGCAGGCGGACGGATCGGGATCATGCTTGCGGTCGCGCAGCAGGAGGCCGACGAGATCGTCGCGGGTGCCCGCGGCATCGCGGAGCGTGCACTGAAGGAGGCCATCGAGGACGCCGCCGCCAACCACCCGATCGTGCGGGAGGCCCGCGAACAGGCGGACAAGCTCGTCCTCGACGCGGTCGAGGAGTCACGGCACCGCGCCCAGCTACAGCAGGACAATCTTGAAAAGCGGATCGCGCAGGCGTCCGGAAACCTGGAAACGCTACGCCACCAGCAGGGTGAGGTCCTTGGGGCACTGTTGCGACTGCGTAGCCTGATGAACGCGGATGAGATCGACCGGGCCGTGACAGACCTTGCCCGCGCCGGGACCGGGACCGGCGGCAGGGACGCGGAGCAGCCCGAGATGTTCCGGCCGCGAACCTCCACGCACGAACAGACGGAAACTAAAACAAAACAGAACGTCACTAGTGGGGGTTTCTTCTCCCGGCCACCGGCCTCGGCCGGCACATCGGTGCCTCGCTACCCCAAGGACGACGACATCATCGATGCCGAGATCGTCGAAGAATAGTCCTACGACATCGGTCCGCGAAGGGCTACTTGCCTCGGCGGCGAAGATAGCGCTCGAACTCGCGGGCGATCGCGTCTCCGCTGGCCTCCGGCAGCTCCGTCTCGGGTTCCCGTGACTCGAGTGCCCGAACGTACTCGGCGACCTCGGTGTCACCCGCGGCGAGCTCGTCGACCTGGCGCTCCCATGCGCGGGCCCGCTCAGCCAGGTCCCCCAGGGGAATCTCCATGTCCAGCAGGTCCTCGACCCGCCGCAGCAGCGCCAACGTCGCCTTCGGGCACGGAGGGTTCGCCACATAGTGGGGGACCGCGGCCCAGAACGACACGGACGCGAGCCCGGCGCGGGCACACGCCTCGGCGAACACGCCGACGATGCCCGTGGGACCTTCGTACTTCGACGGTTCCAGACGAAGACGGGCCGCGGTGGCGGCGTCCCCGGCGGTCCCGCTGATCGGCACCGGGCGGGTGTGCGGAGAGTCCGCGAGCAACGCACCAAGGCTGACCACCATGTCGCTGCCGAGCGCGTGCACCGCTTCGATCAGCTCGTCGGTGAAGCCACGCCAGCGCATGTTCGGCTCAAGACCACGGATCAGGACAAGGTCGTTGTCGCCGTGCGCGGGACGCGCGACCGACAGCCGGGTGGTCGGCCAGGCGATCTTACGAGAGGCACCGTCGGTTCCGCTCACCGTCGGACGGTTGACCTGGAAGTCGTAGTAGTCGTCCGGATCGATCGCACCGATGACTTTCGCGTCGAACGCCGACTCCAGGTGTTCGACCGCCGCGGACGACGCGTCCGCGGCATCGTTCCAGCCTTCGAAGGCAGCCACTACGATCGGCGATCGTAGCTGGCCGACACCGGAGAACTCGATCACCTGCCACCTCCTGCCGCCCCGCGGCGGCTCACTGCCCCCGTGACAGTGCAACGGTACGTCCTACGCTGATGCGTGCCGGTGGATCCTCGTCGCCCGCGCTCGGAGAAGCACGGTGAGACCGGCCCGGCCTGACCCAGTCTGCCGGGTGTCGCACGGAAATTCCGGCGGACATTCAATCCGTAATACCGACAGAACCGGCCACGATCACCAACTGGTATCACAGTTGACTGTGACGCTACCGGTACGCTTCCCCCGTGCGAGAAGATCTGCTGGCCGTGCTGGCCGAGCGCGTCCTGGTGGCCGACGGCGCGATGGGAACCATGCTGCAGGCCGCTGAGCTGACCCTCGACGACTTCGAGGGTCACGAAGGCTGCAACGAGATTCTGAACGCGACCCGTCCAGACGTGGTGCGGGGTGTACACGACGCCTACTTCGCTGTCGGATGTGACGCAGTCGAGACGAACACGTTCGGGACCAACCTCGCCAATCTCGGAGAGTACGGCATCGCCGACCGTATCGGGGAACTGGCCGAGGCGGGTGCCCGGATAGCCCGTGAGGCTGCCGACTTCTGGAGCACTTCTGATCAACCCCGTTTCGTCCTCGGCTCGGTGGGTCCTGGCACGAAGCTGCCGACCCTCGGCCATATCACCTACCCGCCGTTGCGGGACGCCTACCAACTCCAGGTCGCCGGGCTGCTCGCCGGCGGCGTCGACGCCGTCCTCATCGAGACGGCGCAGGACCTTCTGCAGGCCAAGGCCGCGATCATCGGAGCGCGCCGGGCGATGGCCGCCGCCGGACGCCGGGTTGCCCTCATCGCGCAGGTCACCGTGGAACTGACCGGGACGATGCTGCTCGGCACGGAGATCGCCGCCGCGCTCACGGCGCTGGAACCGCTCGGGATCGACCTGATCGGCCTGAACTGCGCGACCGGGCCCACCGAGATGAGCGAGCACCTGCGTTACCTGTCCCGGCATGCCCACGTCGGACTGTCCGTCATGCCGAACGCCGGCCTGCCCGTGCTCGACCGGGACGGCGCCACCTACCCGCTGACCCCGGCGGAACTCGCGGACGCGCAGGACGCCTTCACCCGCGACTACGGCGCGATGCTGGTCGGCGGTTGCTGCGGAACCACCCCCGAGCACCTGCGCCAGGTCGTCGAGCGGGTCGGAGGGCGCGCTGTCACGGCACGGCGGCCGGACGCAGAGCCGGCCGCCGCGTCGCTGTACCAGTCCGTACCGTTCCGGCAGGACAACTCGGTGCTGATGGTGGGGGAGCGCACCAACACCAACGGGTCGAAGGCGTTTCGCGAGGCACTGATCGACAGCCGTTGGGACGATGTTGTCGAGATCGCCCGCACCGCCACCCGCGAAGGTGCGCACATGATCGACGTATGCGTGGACTACGTCGGCCGGGACGGCACCGTGGACATGCGTGAGGTCACCGGCCGTTATGCGACCGCGTCCACACTGCCGGTGATGCTCGACTCCACCGAACCCCCGGTCATCGAGGCGGGTCTGGAATGCCTCGGTGGACGCTCGGTGGTGAACTCGGTCAACTTCGAGGACGGGGACGGCCCCGGGTCCCGCATCGCGACGGTCATGCCGATCATCCGTGAGCATGGCGCGGCCGTCGTCGCGCTGTGCATCGACGAGGAGGGCCAGGCCCGCACCGTCGAGTGGAAGGTGCGGGTCGCGGAACGGCTGATCACCTACCTGACCGGGCAGTGGGGGATGCGCGAGTCCGACATCCTCATCGACGCCCTGACCTTCACCCTCGGCACCGGGCAGGAGGAGTCCCGCGGCGACGGGGCCGCCACCATCGAGGCGATCCGTGAGATCAAACGCCGGCACCCCGACGTCTCGACCGTCCTCGGACTGTCCAACATCTCCTTCGGCCTGAAGCCGGCCGCCCGGGTGGTGCTCAACTCGGTGTTCCTGGCCGAATGCGTCCAGGCGGGCCTGGACGCGGCCATCGTGCATGCCTCCAAGATCCTGCCGATGTCGCGCATTCCGGACGAGCAGCGTGAGGTCGCCCTCGACCTCGTTCACGACCGCCGCCGGGACGGCTACGATCCGCTGACCCGGTTCCTGGATCTGTTCGAGGGAGTGGAGGGCGGTAGCGACGGGCCGACCCGGGCGCAGGAACTGGCCGCGCTGCCCCTCGACGAGCGACTCAGGCGTCGGATCATCGACGGCGAGCGGACCGGTCTGGAGGCCGACCTCGACGAGGCGATGCGGTCCCGCGACCCGCTGGCGATCATCAACGACACCCTCCTCGACGGCATGAAGACCGTCGGTGACCTGTTCGGCTCCGGGCAGATGCAGCTGCCGTTCGTCCTGCAGTCAGCCGAGGTCATGAAGGCCGCGGTCGCCTACCTCGAGCCGCACATGGAGAAGTCCGACACCCGTGGCAAGGGCACGCTGGTGCTGGCCACGGTCAAGGGCGACGTCCACGACATCGGCAAGAACCTTGTCGACATCATCCTGTCGAACAACGGCTACACCGTCGTCAACCTCGGGATCAAGCAGCCGATCACCACGATCCTGGACGCCGCGGCCGAGCACGACGCCGACGCGATCGGCATGTCCGGGCTGTTGGTCAAGTCGACCGTGATCATGAAGGAGAACCTCGCGGAGATGAACACCCGCGGGGTGGCCGCCACCTGGCCGGTGCTGCTCGGCGGTGCAGCGCTCACCCGGGCCTACGTCGAACGGGACCTCGCGGAGCTGTATGAGGGTGACGTGCGCTACGCGCGCGACGCATTCGAAGGGCTCTCGCTCATGGACGCGGTCATGGCGGCCAAGCGGGGTGAGGCGCCGCCGCTCGCGGACGACCCGGGCGCCGCGCAGCGCCGCGCCCGCCGTGCGCGCACCGACCGGATAGTCGCCGCCCGGGCCGAGGCTCGGGCCGACGAGCCCGCGCGGGAGCTGCCGCCGCGTTCGGACGTGGCCGCTGACAACCCCGTGCCGGTCCCGCCGTTCTGGGGGGACCGGATCGTCAAGGGCATCCCGCTCGCCGACTACGCCGCCTTCCTGGACGAACGTGCGACGTTTCTCGGCCAGTGGGGGCTGCGCGGCGCCCGCGGCGGTGAGGGGCCGTCGTATGAGGAGCTGGTGGAGACCGAGGGCCGTCCCCGGCTGCGTATGTGGCTGGACCGCATCGCCTCCGAACGGATGCTGGAGGCCGCCGTCGTCTACGGCTACTTCCCCTGCGTCAGCAAGGGCGAGGACCTGATCGTCCTGTCCGGCAGCGGAGCGGAGCGGGTCCGCTTCACCTTCCCCCGTCAGCGCCGCGACCGCCGGCTGTGCCTGGCCGACTTCTATCGTTCGGAGGAGTCCGGTGAGGTCGACGTCGCCCCCTTCATGATCGTGACGATGGGCCGGCGGATCAGCGAGGTCACGGCCGAACTGTTCGCCGCCAACTCCTACCGGGAGTACCTGGAACTGCACGGGCTGTCGGTCCAGCTCACTGAGGCGCTCACCGAGTACTGGCACAAGCGCATCCGCTCCGAGCTGGTGCTGCCCGATGGCACGGCTGCCGCCGCCACCGACGCGGGCGAGCTCGACGAGGTCTTCGGCCAGGGCTACCGGGGGTCGCGCTACTCCTTCGGCTACCCGGCCTGCCCCGACCTGGAGCAGCAGGTCCAGGTGTTCGAACTGCTGCGTCCCGAGCGGGTCGGGGTGGAGCTGTCCGAGGAGTTCCAGCTCGTCCCGGAACAGTCCACCTCGGAGATAATTGCGCATCATCCCGAGGCAAAGTACTTCGCGACCTGATGCGACCTGATATTCAGGTCCGGTGAGCCTTGATGACGGTGTCGCGGCGGTCCTGTTCGACATGGACGGGCTGCTGGTCGACACGGAACCGCTGTGGACCGTGGCCGAGCACGAGCTGGCGGCAAGTCTCGGCTCCCGGTTCACCCCTGACATCAAGGCCGCGATGATCGGCCATGGCATCGACACGGCCCTGCCGCTCATGCTGTCGATGCTCGGGGTACCCGACGCCGACCCGCACGCCGCCGGTTGGTTCCTGCTCACACGGACAGCCGAGCTGTTCGGTGAACCCGAACGGATCGTCCCGATGCCGGGAGCCGTCGCACTGCTGGACGCGGTGGCCGCCGCCGGGATCCCGACCGCCCTGGTGTCGTCGTCGTTCCGCATGCTGATGGATCCCGTCCTGGTCGCGATCGGCCGTGACCGGTTCACGGTGACGGTGGCCGGGGACGAGGTCTCACTGCGCAAGCCCCACCCGGAGCCGTACCTCACCGCCGCGAAGCTGCTCGGGGTCGACCCAGCCCGGTGCGTCGTGCTTGAGGACAGCGAGGCGGGAGCGCGGGCGGGTCTCGATGCGGGCTGTGCGACGATCCTCATCCCGTCGTTCCCTGCCGCCATGGTCTCCTCGGCCGCTACGCGGGCGAGGGTGCTGTCGAGCCTGCACGAGGTGACCCTCAGCCTGCTGGACGAACTGGTTACCCAGCCCCGGGACGCCGTCGCGCCCCGGGACACGGTCGGATAGGGACACGGTCCCTATCCGGGACATGGTCGGATAGGGACATGGCCAGCTGATGACTGGTCAGCCCGAGTCGGGTTCAGGTCGTCGCGATCGCCCGCAGGATATCCATCCTCGCCGCCCGCCGGGCCGGGAAGATCGCGGCCAGGACGCCGAGAAGGGCACCTACGATCACAACGACGATGACCGTCCCGACCGGATAGGCGAACGAGTTGATGCCCTGTTCCTTGAGAGCAAGCGTCAACGCCCATCCGAAGAAGCTGCCGACGACGACTCCGAGAACCGCTCCGAACACCGCGATCACGACCGCCTCAAGCCGGACCATCCGACGTAGCTGACGCCTGCTCATGCCGACGGCGCGCAGCAGACCGATCTCCCGCGTCCGTTCGATCACGGAGAGAGCCAACGTGTTGACGATCCCGAACAGCGCGATGACGACGGCCAGCGCCAGCAACACATAGACGAAGCCCAGTAGCTGGTCGACCTGCTTCTCCTGCTGGCGGACGAACTGGGACTGGTCGCGCACCTGCACGTTCGGATACGCCTGGGCGACAGAATCGATCTCCTTCCGGACCTGGGAAAGATCCGCATTCGGAGCGGTCCTGACCATGACGAACATGTCGAGGCCGGAGTTGTAATGCCGGCTGAATTCGCTCAGGGAGACGAGGTACTTGCCGGCTACCTGGCTTTTCTTGTATGTCCCGGCGAGGGTGAGTGTGGTCGGGCCGTCCGGGAAGACCACTGGAACCTGTTGACCGACGACAAGCCCCTCAGCCGTCACCGTGTCGCTGTCCATGATGATTGTTCCGTTGCCGAGCTTGCCGAGATCCCCGTTCATCTGTTGCAGGGCGAGCAGCTGTGGCAGGGCAACCGGGTCACCTGCCAGCAGGGTTCCCTTCTTCCCCTTGACCTCGGCGATGTCCGACCGCAGGCCCGTGACCAGGTCGATACCCGGCTTGCCCTGCAGGGACCGGGCTATTTCGGGGCTGAACCCCTGACCGAAGCCGGACCCGGACAGGTAGAAGTCCGCACCGAGACTGTTCCTGACGGTCTCCTTGACCGATTGCTTGATCGACGCACCGAGCACCGAGAACGCGCTGACCAGCGCAAGGCCGATCATCAGCGCGGACGCTGTCGAGGCGCTTCGGCGCGGGTTACGCATCGCGTTCTCTCGTCCGAGGCGGCCGGTGGCGCCGAACAGAATCGGAAGCGGACTGCCGATGAACCTGGTGACAGGCCTCGCGAGCAGCGGGGAGAGGGTGGCGATACCGAGGAAGCACAGCCCGGCGCCGATGCCGACCACCGCCGCCCCGGACTTCCCGGTGACGGTGGTCAGCCCGTATACGAGGAGAAGCGCGCCGATGACGGTCAGAGCGCCACCGGCGATCCCGCGGGTACGCAGGGAACGCGTGGGCAGGACGAAGGTTTCGCGCATCGCCGCCACCGGTGGGACCGACGCGGCCTTGCGCGCCGGGATGAAGGCGGCGACCGCTGTGATGACGACCCCGACAGCGTAGGCGACGATGATCGTTCGGGGTTGGAAAACCAACCCCCCGCCGGGTAGCGACACCCCGATCGCCGTGACCACCACTCGCAGCAGGAGGGCCAGCGCCGCGCCGAGCACCAGCCCGACCGTCGCGCCGACGAACCCGACGATGCACGCTTCAAGCTGGACCGAAAGCTGCACCTGACGTCGGCTGGCGCCCAGCGCCCGCAACAGTGCAAGCTCTCGGACCCGCTGGGCCACCAGCATCGTGAAGGTGTTGAAGATGATGAAGGCACCCACGAAGACCGAGATCCCCGCGAAGACCAGCAGGAACGTGGAGAAGCCGCCGATGGCCTTCTGTACCGCGTTCGCGTTCTCGTCGGCCAGCTGTTTTCCTGTGATCGCCTCGACGCCCGCGGGCAGCACCCCCGCGACCCGGTCGCGAAGCTCGGTCTGGGATAGTCCGTCGGCGGCGGCGATTTTGATCGAGGTGAACTGGCCCGGGGCGAGCAGGACCCGCTGCGCGGTGGCGGTGTCGAAAGCGATCACCGTGACACCCCCGACACTGTCCTGCCCGGCCAGTCGAAACGTCCCGACCAGGGTGTAGACGGCGGGTGCGCCCTTGGTCAGCACCGTCACCCGGTCGCCGATCAGCAGGTTCGCCTTGTCTGCGCTGCCCTTGTCGACGACGATTTCCGAGCCCTGCGGCGCCCGGCCGGTGGCGATCCCAACCGCGGACACCGGAGTACCACCGTCCCAGCTGGTGCCGATTCCTGGCGCGCCACCGGTGTCAAGAACCTTGCCGGTACGGGGGTTGACGAAAACAGCCGTTCCGTCGACCTTGCCGACAGCCGCCCGGACGCCGGGTACGCCCTTGACCGAGTCCAGCAGGGACGCGGGAACAGGCCGGCCGGGGCTGTTCCCGCCGGAGCCGTCGTCGACGGCGTTGATAGCACGAACCGATACGCTGACATTCTTGGTGATGTTGGCAAACAGTGTGTCGAACGTCCGGTTGAGGGTGTCGGTGAGAACGAGCGTGCCGGTGACGAAGCTGACTCCGACCACGACCGCCAGCGCGGACAGCAGCAACCGGATCTTCCGTGCGAACAGGTTTCGCAGGGTGGTGTGCAGCATCTGTCACGCCCGGCCGGAAGGTCCGTAGTCGGCGGATCCGTACCCACGTTGATCGTGGTCGGACCGGTAGTCCCCATCCTCGTGATCATAATTCGGGTTGTCGTCCCGACTCGGTCGTGGGTCGAACCCGTCCGACAACTCGTCCTCGTCCTCTTCTGTCGCCTGCTGAAGTTGGTCGAGATATTTCATCCGGTCCAGCACCCTCTCGGCCGTCGGGTTCGGCATCGAGTCGACGAGCCTGCCGTCGGCGAGGAAGACGACCTCGTCGGAGAAGGACGCCGCGGTCGGATCGTGGGTGACCATCACAACGGTCTGGTCGAGTTCCCGAACCGACCGGGCCAGGAACGACAGCACTTCGGTTCCGGATTTGGAATCGAGGTTGCCGGTCGGTTCGTCCGCAAAAACGATGTCCGGCCGGGTGACCAGCGCCCGGGCGCATGCCACCCGCTGCTGCTGACCACCGGACAGTTCGGTCGGGCGGTGCCTGAGCCGTGACGAGAGCCCGACGGCTTCGATCACCGCGCGCATCCAGTCGTGGTCCGGCTTGCGTCCGGCGATGTCCAGGGGAAGCGTGATGTTCTCGGCGGCGGTCAACGTGGGCAGCAGGTTGAACTGCTGGAACACGAAGCCGATGCGGTCACGACGCAACTGGGTGAGCTGCCTGTCCGACAACCGGGACAGATCCACGTCACCGATAAAGACCCGACCATGGGTTACCGTGTCCAGACCGGCCAGGCAGTGCATCAACGTCGACTTTCCCGATCCCGAAGGGCCCATGATCGCGGTAAAGCGCCCGCGGGGAAACGAGACATCGATGTCGTGCAACGCGGTGACCGCCGTCTGCCCCGATCCGTAGACCTTGGTCAACCGTTCGGCCCGCGCTGCGGGAACCTTGGTTGACGCCCGGCCGTCCGGACCGTAGGGCGAATCCACGGATGCGACCGGCCGGACGTGGGGATCGACGCCGGAGGCCCGGCCCGCTCGGCTCATGGAAGAAGCTCCTCTCGGGAGGACATGTTCGCATCGTCTGTCCGGTCGGTTCACGAAGTGTGCGATTCGCGGCGAACGAGGCTGTCCGGCGGATCGTCACCGACATCCGCGGACCGCCTGCCCGACAGGAAAATCGTGGGCGTGCCCGTACTCTCTCATCCTTGACCTGCGCCGTCCGTCCTCGGCCTTCTTAACGTCGCTCGAGCACGGGTTCGATCCCCATACCTGTCCAATACATGTCAGAAAATCGAGGCGTTCCCCGAAGGGCGTTCGATCCGGAGCCGGGCGGTCAACCCGTATCGACCGGTGCGGTCAGCCTTCCGCCTCGCACA
>NZ_CADDZT010000052.1:133819-136448 GCF_902812655.1 Candidatus Frankia meridionalis
GCGGCGGTGGCGTGCCACCGAACGCCGGGCAGCGGATCTTGTGGTCGCACCAGTCACACAATCTGCTCGGGGTCGCACGCCAGTCACCCGTGCGTCGAGCCCGGCTGATGGCCGACCACAAGGCGTCGATCTTCCGTTCGGTTGCCCGCAGGTCCGCCTCGTCGGGCACGACCCGCAGCCAGGTCCGGTCCGCGAGGTAGTAGAGCCGCAGCTCGCGGGGCACCACACCACGAATCCGCCAGACCAGGTAGGCATAGAACTTCATCTGGAACAGCGCCGAGCCCTCGAACGCCTGCCCCGGGGCGCGTCCGGTCTTGTAATCGACGACCCGCAACGCCACCCCGTCATCGGTCGATGCCTCGTCGAGACGGTCGATGTACCCACGCAGCCGGACCCCGGACGCGAGCACATGCTCGACATACAGCTCACGGGCGGACGGCGCGAGACGAGCCGGATCCTCCAGGCTGAAGTAGCCGGCCAGCAGCGGACGGGCCGATTCCAGCCATGCGCCCCGTTCGTCGTCGTCCGCGAACAGCTGAGCCAGTTCCGGTTCGCGGCCGAGCAGGTCACGCCAGGCCGGCTCCACCAGAGCCTCGGCGAGGGCGATGGTGCGCTCCGGCGGCGGATGATCGAACAGGCGTTCCAGAACGGTATGGACGACCGTCCCGCGAACCGCGGCCGAACTCGGCGGCTCGGGCAGCCGGTCGATCACCCGAAAGCGGTAACGCAGCGGACAGTTCATGAAGTCGCCCGCCCGCGACGGCGACAACGACCCGACGATGCGGACGCCGCCCGCGGGATGCGGGGCGTCCCCACCGGGTGCGGGGACTTCGACCACGGATGGGTTCATGCCTTCGGACCATAGGCGCCTGGTCCGACAGTAACGGCCGCAGACCTCCGGCGGCGTGAAACAACGATCATCGCACCGCCGGGGTTCACCGGATGCGGGGCGTGCCCCCCGCCCCGGGGAATCCGTAGCATCGCAGATATGGCCGATCAGCCTCACAACGTCCGACGTGACGGCTCCACCCGAACGGGGGGTGGTGGAGGCGACCCTGGTCGTCGCGCGCCCGGCATGCTGATCGGGCGGGTACGCGGCGTCCCGGTCTATCTCTCCCCACTGGCCCTTGTCTTCGCCGTCATCATCGGTTCGTTGCTGATCAGCCCCAACCGCGACCGGCTGCCTGGCGTGGCCGACAACCGGTTGTACCTGCTGGCCGCCATCACCGCGGCCGGATTCGTCGCGTCCCTCGTCGCGCACGAGATCGGCCACTGTCTGACGGCCCTCGGGTTCGGCCTCGGCGTGCACGCGGTGACCGTCCACGGGTTCGCCGGGTTCACCGAGATCGAACCCGAGCCGCAGACCCCGGCACGCGAGTTCCTGGTAGCCGTCGCCGGCCCGGCCGTCAACGGGCTTCTCGCGGGTGCGGGCTTCGCCCTGATGACCGTCGTGGACGGTTACACGCAGCCCGGCATCGTCATCCTCGACCTCACCATGATGAATCTGGCCCTCTGCGTGTTCAACCTGGCACCCGGCCTTCCACTCGACGGCGGCCGCCTTGTCGTGGCCGCCGTCTGGGGCGCCAGCGGGGACCGGCTGCGCGGCATCCGGGCCGGAGCGTACGGCGGTTTCGCCGTCGCCGCCGCGTTGGCCCTGTGGGCACTGTGGGCCGTGCTGGCACCGGGCAGCCGGTTCGGCGGTCTGTGGCTGTTGGGGCTCGCCGTGTTCATCGCCGTCGGGGCGAACCAGCTGCTGCACCAGACCCGGATCCGGTCACGCCTGCCGGGCCTGTCCGCGGGCCGGCTGGCGCGCCGCACGCTGCCGGTGGAGGGCGGCGTCCCACTCGCCGAGGTGCTCCGGCGCGCGCGGGAGTCCGGGGCGACGGCGGTGGCCGTTGTCGACCGGGACGGCACACCCCTTAAGGTCATGAACGGCTCGGCGGTGGACGCCCTGCCCGAACACCGCCGGCCGTGGATGACCGTGGACGAGGTGAGTCGCACGATCTCCCCCGGCATGGTGCTGGCAGCGGAACTGGAAGGCGAGGACCTGTTGGCAGCGGTGCGCAGCACACCCGCGTCCGAGTACCTGGTGACGCAGGCGGGACGGCCCGTCGGCGTCCTTGCCACGGTCGACCTGGTCGCCCGTATCGATCCGGGCGGCATCGCCGGGACGGCGGCCCAGCGGTGAACCGGCCACCGACAGGTACGGCGCACCGTCATGGCGCGCTCACCAAAGGCGACCGGGTCCAACTGACCGATCCCAAGGGACGGCGGCACACCGTGCTGCTGGAACCGGGCCGGCAGTTCCACACCCACTCCGGCGCCATCGAACACGACGATCTGATCGGCCGCGCCGAGGGTGTGGTCGTCACGAGTACCGGTGGGACGCCGTACCTGGCGCTGCGTCCCCTGTTGACCGATTTCGTACTGTCGATGCCGCGCGGTGCCGCCGTGGTCTACCCCAAGGACTCGGCGCAGATCGTGGCCTATGCCGACATCTTCCCCGGTGCGCGCGTGCTGGAGGCCGGAGTTGGCTCGGGGGCGCTGTCGTGCTCGTTGCTGCGCGCCGTCGGGGACCATGGGCAGCTGGTCTCCTACGAACGCCGGCCCGACTTCGCCGAGATCGCCC
>NZ_CADDZT010000052.1:136792-151057 GCF_902812655.1 Candidatus Frankia meridionalis
GGGCCGGCCTCAAGGGTCCCGTCGGGGCGCTCGACGTAGATGCAGTCGCCCGGGCAGTCGTCGGCGGCGGCCACCACGTCGCCCACCAGGAGCAGTGGCACCAGGACCGACTCGCCCGGCTTTGTACGCAGTTCACCGTCCGCACCCTTGACGTATGCCAGACCGTCAACATCAAACTCGAACACGCTCGGAGCGAGCTGGACGCACAGTCCGTCACCCGTACAGGAATTCTGGTCGACGTGTACTCGCAACGTCGAGGGTTCAGTGAGGTTCGTTGGCGTTGCCACAGAGCTCCGATCTTCTGTCACCATGGCACCGTAACTCGCTGTTTACGGCAAAGCAGGCCCGTAGTCGTCAGACAGGCGTGCCAGCGGCGGTCACAACGGTAGTGTTGGGTGCGTCCCGGTCAGCACGGGGGAGGTGGAGGCGCGGTGTCCGGTCCCCGTTCGGACTCTGGCTCCGGTGGGAGTTCGGGTCGTCCAGGTGATGGAGATTCACGAGCTTCGGCATACGAGAAGGAAGTGCACGAGCTCACAACTCAGGTCGCCTTCCTCGAGGAGGAGGTGGCGATGCTGCGGCGGAGGCTCAACGAGTCCCCGCGGCAGGTCCGTGTTCTCGAGGAGCGACTGGCCGAGGTGCAGGCGGAACTCGCCGGTGTCGGCGGGCAGAACGACAAGCTCGTGGCCACGTTGCGCGAGGCTCGAGATCAGATCATCGCACTGAAGGAGGAGGTCGACCGACTCGCCCAGCCACCCAGCGGTTATGGGATCTTCATCGGGTCGTACGACGACGGCACGGTCGACGTGTTCACCCAGGGGCGCAAGCTGCGGGTGACGGTGTCGCCGAATGTCGGCATCGGCGATCTGAGTCCCGGGCAGGAGGTCATGCTCAACGAGGCGCTCAACGTCGTCGATGCACGGGCGTTCGAACGTCACGGTGAGATCGTCCTGCTCAAGGAGGTCCTTGAGAGTGGTGACCGGGCGCTGGTTATCGGCCACACCGACGAGGAGCGGGTGGTCATGCTTGCGCAGCCGCTCCTGGACGGGCGGCTGCGGGCCGGCGACTCGCTGCTCGTCGAGACCCGGTCGGGGTACGCCTTCGAGCGCATCCCCAAGTCCGAGGTGGAGGAGCTGGTCCTCGAAGAGGTGCCGGACATCGGCTACGAGCAGATCGGTGGTCTCAAGGGTCAGATCGAGTCGATCCGCGATGCCGTCGAGCTGCCGTTCCTCTACAAGGAGCTCTTCCTCGAGCACAAGCTGAAGCCCCCGAAGGGCGTCCTGCTCTACGGCCCGCCGGGCTGCGGCAAGACCCTCATCGCCAAGGCGGTGGCGAACTCGCTCGCGAAGAAGGTCGAGGCGCAGACCGGTCAGGGCAGTGGACGGGCGTTCTTCCTGAACATCAAGGGCCCAGAGCTGCTCAACAAGTTCGTGGGTGAGACCGAACGGCAGATCCGACTGGTGTTCCAGCGGGCGCGCGAGAAGGCGTCCGAGGGCATGCCGGTGATCGTGTTCTTCGACGAGATGGACTCGATCTTCCGGACCCGCGGCTCGGGTGTGTCCTCGGATGTCGAGAACACGATCGTTCCGCAGCTGCTCAGTGAGATCGACGGTGTCGAGCAGTTGGAGAACGTGATCGTAATCGGCGCATCCAACCGCGAGGACATGATCGACCCGGCGATCCTGCGGCCGGGCCGGCTGGACGTGAAGATCAAAGTCGAACGTCCGGACGCCGAGGCGGCCAAGGACATCTTCGCCAAGTACGTCACGCCGGATCTCCCGCTGCATCCGGAAGATCTCGCCGAACACGGCAGCAGCCGGGAAGCGACCTGCCAAGGCATGATCCAACGGGTCGTCGAGCGGATGTACGCCGAGACGGAGGAGAACCGCTTCCTCGAGGTCACCTACGCCAACGGCGACAAGGAGGTCCTGTACTTCAAGGACTTCAACTCCGGGGCAATGATCGAGAACATCGTCGCCCGGGCCAAGAAGATGGCCGTCAAGGAGCTCATCGAGGGAGGCGTCAAGGGGCTGCGGATGCAGCACCTGCTCAACGCCTGCATCGACGAGTTCAAGGAGAACGAGGACCTGCCCAATACGACCAACCCGGACGACTGGGCGCGCATCTCCGGCAAGAAGGGCGAGCGGATCGTCTACATCCGTACGCTCATCACGGGCACCAAGGGCACCGAGGCGGGCCGATCCATCGACACGA
The DNA here is from genome assembly GCF_902812655.1 of Candidatus Frankia meridionalis. Taxonomy (GTDB): domain Bacteria; phylum Actinomycetota; class Actinomycetes; order Frankiales; family Frankiaceae; genus Protofrankia; species Protofrankia meridionalis. Next base: position 139,004 of record NZ_CADDZT010000052.1, read on the forward strand.
TCGCCAACACGGGCCAGTACCTGTAACAGGCACCCGCATTTTCAGATACCCGCACTGTTTCCTGAGCGGCGGGGATGCCGGGGATCATCCCTGCATCCCCGCCGCTTGCGTCCACGGCTCCCCACCGACGCCCACGAGCGGAGCCTGGTGAAACCCGGCCGCGCACCGGTCACCGGATCGCGCACCGTGGTTCAAAAGCCGTTCATTGATCTTTTTCGGGTCACGGACCAGGATGGCTGTCCATCCGTTGGCTGTCGATAGCGGGCTTTTGTGTCCTACTCCCGGGCGCCTACAAGGCGAGCACAAAGAGTCACCCTTCGGGTCCAGGTCTCGGCGATGGCTCGGAGCACCTACGCTGACAGTGTGAGCGTTCGCCGGATCATGGGAGCCGAGACCGAGTACGGCGTTTCGGTGCCCGGTCAGCCATCCACCAACCAGATGCTTGCCTCGTCGTTGGTGGTGAACTCCTACGCCAACCGACAGGCGACCGGTAGCAGCCGTGCCCGGTGGGACTTCGAGGAGGAGTCACCGCTGCGCGACGCGCGCGGCTTCGAACTTCCCCGCGAACCGGTGGTCGACCCGTCATCGCCCGCCAACGAGGACGATCTGGGGCTCGCCAACGTCATCCTCACCAACGGCGCGCGCCTCTACGTCGACCATGCCCACCCGGAGTACTCCACCCCCGAGGTGACCAACCCTCGTGACGTGGTGCTGTGGGACAAGGCGGGGGAGCGGGTGATGGCCGAGGCGGCCAGGCGGGCACTGTCGGTCCCGGGCACGATGCCGGTACACCTCTACAAGAACAACACCGACAACAAGGGCGTCTCCTACGGCTGCCATGAGAACTACCTGATGGCCCGGTCCACGCCGTTCGGTGACATCGTCCGTCATCTCATCCCGTTCTTCGTCTCCCGGCAGGTCGTCTGCGGCGCCGGCCGGGTCGGCATCGGGGTGGACGGGCGGGAGGCCGGCTTCCAGCTCAGCCAGCGGGCCGACTTCTTCGAGGTCGAGGTCGGCCTGGAGACGACGCTGAAGCGTCCGATCATCAACACCCGTGACGAGCCGCACGCGGACCCGGAGAAGTACCGCCGACTTCACGTGATCATCGGCGACGCGAACATGAGCGAGATCTCGACCTATCTCAAGGTCGGAACGACCTCGCTCGTGCTCGCAATGATCGAGGACTCGTGGCTCGACGTCGACCTGACCGTCGACAACCCCGTGGCGGGCCTGCGAGCGGTCTCCCACGACCCGTCCCTGCGGCATCTACTCACCCTCGGGGACGGCCGGAAGATGACCGGCGTCCAACTGCAGATGGAGTACCTGGAGCAGGCCCGCAAGTACGTCGAGGACCGCTTCGGCACGGATCTGGACTCCCAGACCGCGGACGTGCTGTCCCGCTGGGAGTCCGTCCTGGTACGCCTTGAGGACGACCCGATGAGCTGTTCCCGGGAACTGGACTGGGTCGCCAAGCTCGCCATTCTGGAGGGCTACCGGGCGCGTGACGGCATGGGCTGGGATGCCCCCCGCCTCCAACTCGTCGACCTGCAGTACTCCGACGTGCGGCCGGACAAGGGCCTCTACAACCGTCTGGCCGCACGTGGACGGGTCGATCTGCTGCTCGACGAGGGCGATGTGGTCGACGCCATGACCGAGCCGCCGCATGACACCCGGGCGTTCTTCCGTGGCCGCTGCCTGGCGCTGTACCCGCAGCAGGTCGCCGCCGCCTCGTGGGATTCGGTCATCTTCGACGTGGGGCGTGATTCCCTTCAACGCGTGCCCACCCTGGAGCCGCTGCGTGGAACCAAGGACCACGTGGGCGAGCTGCTGGCCCGGTGCCCGACCGCTCTCGACCTCGTGGATGCGCTTGCCGGAGGCTGACCCGCCGGAGCCGCGGCCCCTTCCCGGTCGCCCTCGGAGAGGGGGCCGGGGACGCTACGCATTGCGCCGTGGGCGGACGCCGCGACGCACGGCCCGGATCGTGATGGAGTGGTGCTCTCATACGGCCCGGGCATCCTCCAGGCCGCCGACGTCAGGTGAGGTCGACGGCGGAGACCGCGAACGGCTCAGGATGTCCGAGCCCGGGGATAGTGTCGCTCCAGACGATCGAAGGAGGGTCCCATGGCTACCAAGGACACCGGCGGCGGTCAGCAGCGCTCGGGCCGTCGGACGGACCAGACGGACGAGGTCGAAGTCGACGAGTCCAACGCCAGCGATCTCAAGGAAAGGCACGAGAAGCTGTCCGAGGACGTCGATTCCCTGCTCGACGAAATCGACGATGTACTCGAGGAGAACGCGGAGGAGTTCGTAAAAGGCTATGTACAAAAAGGGGGAGAATGATCTTTATCTCGGGGGACTCCGAAGAACACGGAGACCACGAGATCAGAAAGCCCTTTACGAAATTCCAGAAGCACGATATCACGGCTGAGCGCGCGACCGAGCGCGTCGGCTGTCCGCATGGACCGCGCCGGCGGCACGGTAGGTGGGGCCCGTCACCCGAGGTCGTCGGCACGATGGCCCTCCCGCCGGCGACGGATGCCGCAAGTGACATCGTGTGCTTCACCTGCAACGTGGGTCTCGGCGGCTTCGGCGACAACCAGGTACTGCTGGCCCGCGCAATCGACTATCTGAAGGGGGATTTGTGGCTGATCCAGCGGGAGTCGCCAGGCGTCTACCGTCTGTGTTCATGACACCGGGAACATCGTCGTTCACCGAGTTCCTGGCCACGGCCGCGCCGGACCTGCTGCCGGGCGCGCGAGAGAGTCTGCCGGTCGCCGTCACCGAGGTGGCTCACGGCACGACGATCGTGGCGGTGACGTTTCCCGGCGGCGTGATCATGGCCGGTGACCGTCGCGCGACCATGGGCAACGTGATCGCGCAACGCGACGTCGAGAAGGTGTTCCACGCCGACGAGTACTCCTGTGTCGGGTATGCGGGCACGGCCGGGATCGGCGCGGACCTCGTCCGCCTCTACCAGGTCGAGCTCGAGCACTACGAAAAGATCGAGGGTTCCACGCTCAGTCTGGACGCCAAGGCCAACCGGCTGTCATTCATGATCAAAAACAACCTCGGCATGGCCCTGCAGGGACTCGCGGTCATCCCGCTGTATGCGGGCTACGACCCCGACACCCGGAAGGGGCGGATCTTCTCCTACGACATCACCGGATCCCGGGCGGAGGAGACCGGTTTCCATGCGATCGGTTCCGGTTCCGTCTTCGCCCGCGGTGCGTTGAAGAAGCGGGTCCGGGTGGACCTCACCCCGCAGGATGCCACCCGGGTCTGCGTTGACGCGCTCTACGACGCCGCCGACGACGACTCGGCTACCGGCGGCCCCGACCTCATCCGCCGCATCTACCCGGTGGTCGCCTCGGTCACCGAGGACGGCTTCCGTCGATTCACCGACGACGAGGTGGGCGTCGTCGTCAACACCGTCGTCGCCGACCGCATGACGAACCCGGGAGGCTGACGTGACCATGCCCTTCGGCTATGCCAGCCCCGAGCAGCAGGTCCGGGACAGGTCCGAATACGCACGCAAGGGGATCGCGCGCGGGCGCAGCGTCATCGTCCGCAGCTACTCCGACGGCATCCTGTTCGTGGCCGAGAACCCGTCGTCCACCCTGCACAAGATCAGTGAAATCTACGACCGCGTCGCCTTCGCCGCGGTCGGTAAGTACAACGAGTTCGAGAACCTGCGGACCGCCGGTGTGCGCATGATGGACGTCCGCGGCTACATGTACGACCGCCGCGACGTGACCGGGCGGGCGCTGGCCAACTTCTACGCCCAGACCCTCGGCACGATCTTCACCGACAGCATCAAACCGTACGAGGTGGAACTCGTCGTCGCGGAGGTCGGGCAGGAGGCCGCGTCCGACCAGATCTACCGACTCACCTACGACGGGTCGATCGCCGACGAGCGCGGCTTCGTGGCCATCGGAGGGCAGTCCGAACAGGTCAGTACGTCCCTGAAGGAGCACCACGCCGACTCCCAGCCGCTTGCGGCGGCGCTGCGCGTCGCCGTGAACGCGCTGCGGGCCGGCACACCTCCCGGGGGCAACGGCGACCGCGTCCTGTCGTCGGCGAACCTTGAGGTGGCCATGCTCGACCGCACCCGCAGCCGCCGGCTGTTCAAGCGCATCTTCGGCCCCCAGCTCGACCTGCTGCTCGCCGAATCCGCCGAATCCGCAGAATCCGCCGGCTGAGCACACGCGGCATACGCACGCCGGCCCCGCCGGTCGCTTTCCCCGGGCGGGGCCGGCGTGCGCTGTTCAGGCAGGGGCGGTTCAGGCAGGGGCGACCCGGCTGCGCAGCCAGTGCAGCGTCCTGGCCCAGGCGTCCTCGGCGGCCCGCGGCCGGTGGACCACGGCACGGTCGTCACTGTGGAAGGCATGGCCGGCGCCCGGATAGCTGACCAGTTCGGTCGGTACCGCCGCCGTCCCGGCCGCCACCCGTAGCATCCCGATCTCCGCAGTACTGATCAGTTCGTCGTCCTCGCCGTACAGACCGAGCCACGGTGTGCGCAGCGAGGGGGCGAGCTCGACCAGCGGGGGAACGCCGTCCCAGTACGGGGTGCTCACCCCGCCGCCGTAGAAGGACACGGCCGCGCCCAGGCCATGACGGGTGGCGGTGAACAGGGCGACGGTCCCACCCATACAGAAGCCGATCACCGCGGTCCGTTTCGAGTCGAAGCCGGTGTTCGCGAGATGGGCGAGGCACGCGTCCACGTCCGCCACGATCCCGGCACCGGTCAGGGTGGTCATCCGGGCAGTGGCGGATGGCCAGCCGCCGACCGGGTCGACCTCGGCGGTCCCGTCCCGGTGGTAGAGGTGTGGCGCGACGGCGAGCCAGCCAGCGTCGGCGAGACGCTCGCAGACCGAGACCAGGTAGGGCGTGACGCCGCGGGCATCCTGGATCACAATCACCCCGCCGTACGGCGGATCGTCCGCGGCGGGCGCCACCACGGTGGCGGGAACCGTGCCACCCACTGTCGTAACGGTGTTCAGATGGTTGGTCTCCGGCGTCATGGCCGCCATCCTGCCCCGCCGTCCTGCCCATCGCACGCTCACTTCAACATAGCGGGCACGAACAGACGCATCCGACGCCCCCGGCATACGGCCGCAACGCCGATGACAGGACGATGACCGTGCCCGGTCAGAGCGTCCGGCCACACCGCGGCGCCCATGAAGCATAGGGTCGTCGGTGTGGATCGCCGCATCTTCGGCCTCGAGAACGAGTACGGCGTCACCTGTGTGTTCCGTGGTCAGCGAAGGCTGTCCCCGGACGAGGTGGCGCGTTACCTGTTCCGTCGGGTCGTGTCCTGGGGTCGCAGCAGCAACGTCTTCCTGAAGAACGGTGCCCGGCTCTACCTCGACGTGGGCAGCCACCCCGAGTACGCCACCCCCGAGTGCGACTCCGTTCCCGATCTTGTCACTCATGACAAGGCCGGCGAGCGGATCCTGGAGGGGCTGCTGGTCGAGGCGGAACGGCGGCTGCGTGAGGAGGGGATCGCCGGCGACATCCACCTGTTCAAGAACAACACGGACTCGGCCGGCAACAGCTACGGCTGCCATGAGAACTACCTGGTGGGACGCCACGGCGAGTTCAGTCGGCTGGCGGACGTCTTGGTCCCGTTCCTGGTGAGCAGGCAGATCCTGTGCGGGGCGGGCAAGGTCCTGCAGACCCCACGCGGCGCGGTGTACTGCATCTCGCAACGTGCCGAGCACATCTGGGAGTCGGTGTCGTCGGCGACCACCCGGTCCCGCCCGATCATCAACACCCGCGACGAGCCGCATGCGGACGCCGAACGGTTCCGGCGTCTGCACGTGATCGTCGGTGACTCCAACATGAGCGAGACGACCACCCTGCTCAAGCTCGGCTCGACCGACCTCGTCCTGCGCATGATCGAGGCGGGCGTGGTGCTGCGTGACATGTCGTTGGAGAACCCCATCCGGGCGATCCGCGAGGTCAGCCACGACATGACCTGCCAGCGGAAGATCAAGCTGGCGAACGGTCGTGAGGCCAGCGCGCTGGAGATCCAGCGCGAGTACTTCAGCAAGGCGGTGGAGTTCGTCGAACGCCGCGGTGGGGACGCGGTCGCCAAACGGGTCCTGGACCTGTGGGGGCGGACGCTGCTGGCGATCGAGACCGACGACCTGGAACTGGTCGCCCGAGAGATCGACTGGGTGACGAAGTACGTCCTGATCGACCGGTTCCGCCATCGGCACGGCCTGTCACTGGCTTCGCCCCGCATTGCCGAGCTTGATCTGAAGTACCATGACATCCACCGTCATCGGGGTCTGTACTACCGCATGGAACGGGCCGGGCTGGTGGAGCGGGTCAGCCGTGACCTCGACATCTTCGAGGCGAAATCCGTGCCCCCGCAGACCACCCGGGCTCGGCTGCGCGGCGAGTTCATCAAACGGGCCCAGGAGAAGCGGCGTGACTTCACGGTCGACTGGGTGCATCTCAAGCTCAACGACCAGGCCCAGCGCACCGTGCTGTGCAAGGATCCCTTCCGTTCCGTCGACGACAGGGTCGACAAGCTCATCGCCAGTATGTGAGGACCACCTACCTGTGACCTATCCGGCCAGACGTCTGTCTGCTGCACTGTCAGCGGTCCTGATTGCCTCCGCCCTTGCCGCCTGCGCCAGCTCCGCCGCGCCTGACGGGACCAAGGCCGCGCCCGTACACGTCGATGACACGCTTGCGGCTCGGGCCGGCGGCGCGGCGCCCGCCGTGACCGGTGCGGCGAACCTGTCGGCCAAGCCGACGGTCGCGGCCGGTTCCGGCGCGCCTCCGACGAAGCTGGTCACCAAGGATCTGGTGGTCGGTACCGGAGCGACCGCGTCATCGCAGAGCACGGTGTCCGTGCAGTACGTCGGCGTGCTCTGGGCCGGCGGCAAGGAGTTCGACTCGAGCTGGGACCGCGGGCAGGCTGCCGTCTTTCCCCTGAACGGTGTCATCCCCGGCTTCCAGCAGGGTATCGACGGTATGAAGATCGGCGGTCGGCGCGAGATCGTGATTCCTCCGGATCTCGGCTACGGCGCGCGGGCTCAGGGACCGATCCCCGGGGGTTCGACCCTCGTCTTCGTCGTCGACCTTGTCGGGGTCCAGGCCGCGAACGGCTGACCGGTCGCCCGCGGCACAGAGCCATGGCCTAGCCTCGTACGGTGTCCCGTCGGCGGTTGGAACGGCTGTTGAACCTCACGATGTGCCTGATGGCCACATCGCGGTTTCTCAGCGTTGCCGAAATTGGCGACCTCGTCGACGGCTACACCCCCGGCAGCAACGCCGACGAGCAGGAGGCGTTCCGCCGGATGTTCGAGCGGGACAAACAGTACCTGCGTGACCTGGGTATCCCGCTGGAGACCGGGTCGGACTCGTTCTTCAGCGACGAGGTCGGGTACCGCATCCAACGCAGTGACTACGCGCTGCCGGAGATCTCTCTCGACCCGGACGAGGCTGCCGCCCTCGCGCTCGCCGCGCAGCTGTGGTCGAGCACGTCGCTCGCGGCGGCAAGCGCGAGCGCGCTGCGTAAGCTCGCGGCTGTGGGCACCCGGACGCGGCCCGGCCCGGAGGGTCTGGAACCCCGCGTCGGCACGGCCGAACCGGCGTTCGCGCCCTGCCTCGCAGCGGTGCAGGCCGGGCAGGCGGTCCGGTTCCCCTACCGCAAGCCGGAGGAGACCGAGCCCAAAGATCGCCACGTCGAACCGTGGGGTGTGGTGTCGTGGCGGGGACGCTGGTACCTGGCCGGGCACGATCATGATCGACAGGCTCCGCGGGTCTTCCGCCTGTCGCGGGTGACCGGCGCGGTTCGCCCGGTCGGGCCGCCGGGAGCGGTCCGGATGCCGGCCGACGTCGACCTGCGGGCACTGGTGTCGGCGTCGGCGCCTCCTGAGCGCACCCGTACCGCGGTGCTGCGGGTACGCCCGGGGACGGGCCATGCGCTGCGCCGCCATGCCCGTACGGTCTCCGGCCCGTCCGGGAGCGACCTTCTGGAGATCGACTACTCCGACACCGAGCGGTTGGCCCGGTGGGTGGTGGGGTACGGCGAGGACGTGGTGGTCGTGGAACCATGGCAGTTGCGTAACGAGGTGGTGCGGCGGCTGGCCGACGCGGTGCGGGTACACACCCTCCCCGATCCGCCGGATCCGGGTTCGACGGACGCGGATCCGACAGACCCGAGGGGCTCCGGACGGTCACCGACGGGGGTGGCGACGTGAGCCCGCCCACGGCATCCTCGACGGATCGGCTGAGCCGGCTGCTCGCGCTGGTGCCGTGGCTGCGTGCCCATCCGGGCGTCTGCCTCGACGAAGCCGCCGTTACTTTCGGGATCAGCGTGCGCCAGCTTCGCGACGATCTTGACCTGCTGTTCGTCTGCGGGCTGCCGGGCGGCGCACCCGGTGATCTGATCGACCTGAGCTACTCCGCCGACCAGATCACCGTTCTCGACCCGCAGACCCTGGATCGACCGTTGAAGCTGTCCGCGGACGAGGCGATGGCGCTGGTCGTCGCGGCCCGGACGCTGGCCGATGTGCCGGGGCTGGCTGCCCGTGACGCACTCGACCGGGCTCTGGCCAAGTTGGAGGACGCGGTCGGCACCCTGCCGTCGGACCGGGTCCGGATCGAACTCGACGCCGAGGACGAGGTCCTGCGCGTCGTCCAGGATGCGGTCACCCGCGGACGGCGGCTGCACCTGCGCTATCTGGTCTGGTCCCGCGACGAGCTGACCGAGCGTGACGTCGACCCGATGCGGGTGCTGTCCCGGGACGGCCGCTGGTATCTGGAAGCCTGGTGCCACCGGGCGAAGGCGGTCCGGATGTTCAGGCTCGACCGGATCGACGGCCCGGATGGGGCCACGGTTCTTGACATGCCCGCCACACCGCCGCCCGAGGCGGAGCCGCGTGACACCGATGACGGGCTGTACCAGCCCGGACCGAACGACCTTCGGGTCGTGCTCGAACTGCATCCGGCCGCACGGTGGGTCGTCGACTACTATCCCGTCGAGTCCCAGCGTGAACTCGACGGCGGACGGCTACTGATCACCCTGCGGGTGTCGGAGGCATCCTGGCTGCGTCGACTGGTGCTCGGCCTCGGCGAACAGGCAAGGGTGGTGGAGCCGGTGGATGTCGTCCGTGACATCCACGACGTAGCCGTCCGGGCGTTGGCCGCCTACGGGCACGGACAGCCCCCCGACGGACGACACACCGGGGGCATCACGGACGGGGTTGTCAGCCCGTCCCGCGCCGGGCGGTAGGTTGATCTGGTGCGGTGGCTGCTCATTGACGTCGGTTTCATCCTGGTGACGCTCGCGCTGCTGGGCCTGTTGGCATTCCGGTTGTACGGCAAGGTGCGCCAGGTCAATGGTGAGATCGGAGGTCTGAGGAACCGACTGACCGGTCTCACCGACGAGACCACCGCTCTCGCGGCCAGACTGGACGCCGCCGAGGTGACCGAGAGGCTCGGCGAGCGGGCCGCGAACTGACGGTTACCCTCGCCGGCGGGCTGACCGTCCGGCCCGCCATCCATGAAGACAGGTCCTGGTCAGGGTCCCGTCACGAAAGGAACATCGGGCCGTCGTCTGACGCGGCCAGGTTGGCCGACGTACCATCAAGCGCGCACCGGTCGTCGGATCGGACCTCGAAGCGAAGGATGCATGCCATGCCCAACCTCGGCACCCCCGAGCTTCTGATCATCGCTTTCGTGGTCATCCTGCTGTTCGGATCGAAGAAGCTGCCTGAGGCCGCACGCTCGATCGGGCGTTCACTGCGGATCTTCAAGGCCGAGACCAAGGGCCTCAGCCAGGACGACCAGTCGCAGGCCACACCCGCAGCTGCTGCGACCTCGCAGGCTCAGCCGGTGCCACCGGCGCCGCGGCCGATCGAGGCTGCCCAGCCGTTCGTGACCCCACCGCCCGCACCGGGTATCACCATCCCGGTCAACGGCCAGTCGGTCACTGCGAGCGACGCCAGCGGGCACTGACGCACCGACGACCGATCCTTCCTCCATCCTTCCGTCCACGAGCAGGAGTTGCCGTCCGTGCCACGGGTGCCAACGCCGCAGCGGGTAGCGCGAGCGGTCCAGTTCCGCCGTACCAGGACGGTCGAGGACAGTCGGATGTCGCTCACCGAGCACCTTCGGGAGCTGCGGAACCGACTGGCTAAAGCACTCGTCGCGCTCACCATCGCCACAGTGGTCTGTTTCATCTTCGAGCCGCACATCTTCAACATCCTGAAGGAGCCGTACTGCTCCCTGCCGGAAAGCGCCCGCGCCGGCGGCGGGAAGTGCCAGCTGTTCTTCTTCGGCATCCTCGACGCCTTCATGATCCGGCTGAAGATCTCGCTGATCTCAGGTGCGGTGTTCTCCGCACCTGTCTGGCTCTACCAGCTCTGGTCGTTCATCACCCCGGGTCTGCACCGGCACGAACGCCGCTGGTCGTTGACGTTCGTCGGCTTCTCCCTGGTGCTGTTCGGACTGGGCGCCTACTTCGCCTACCTGACGCTGAGCAAGGGCCTCCAGCTGCTCCTCGGTTTCAGCGGTGACGGCCTCGTCAGCCTCCTCGACGTCAACAAGTACCTGAGCTACGTCTTCGCCATGCTGCTCATCTTCGGGCTGTCGTTCGAACTCCCGCTCCTGGTCGCGATGCTGAACCTCGCGGGTGTGGTCAGCACGGCCAAGCTGCGTTCCTGGCGGCGCGCAGAGATCTTCCTCGTGTTCGTCTTCGCGGCCGTGGTCACGCCGAGCCAGGATCCGTTCACCATGATCGCTCTCGGTCTGCCGATGTGCCTGCTGTACGAGGTCGCGCTCGTCATCGGTTGGCTCAACGACCGGCGCAGGGGTCGCCGCGGTGACACATCCCCGTACGCCGGCCTTGACGACGACGAGACGTCGCCGCTGGATTTCGGGGATCTGTCGCCTTCGGCGGAAGGCATGAGCTCCGGCGCGGGGGAGCCGTCCATACCGCAGCCGTCCATATCATCGACAGCCGCGCCTTCGATACCCGCTGATCCGGTGGGGAGCGGGGTGGGCGCCGCGGGTTCCGGCAGCACCCCGACCAACGCGGCCCACCTCGACATCACCTGAGCGGCCGGTACCCGAGCGGGCGTCCCGTAGGCTGACGAAGTGTTCACCGTGCCCGCGGGCCAGCCAGACCCCGAGGCTCTCCCCGCGGCTCTCGCCGACTTTGTGGGCGGTTACCCGTTCGGCCTCGATCCCTTCCAGATCGAGGCCTGCACGGCCCTCGAGGCAGGCGACGGCGTCCTGGTCGCCGCACCGACCGGCGCCGGCAAGACGATCGTCGGCGAGTTCGCGGCCCATCTTGCCCTTACCCGCGGTGAGCGCTGCTTCTACACCACGCCGATCAAGGCGTTGTCGAACCAGAAGTACACCGACCTGGTGGCCCGCCACGGCGGTGACGCGGTCGGTCTGCTGACCGGCGACACATCCCGCAACCCGGATGCACCGGTGGTCGTCATGACCACCGAGGTCCTGCGAAACATGCTGTACACGGAATCCGCCGGGCTCGATCGCCTCGGCCGGCTCGCGTTCGTCGTCATGGACGAGGTTCACTACCTGGCCGACCGGCAGCGGGGGGCCGTCTGGGAAGAAGTGATCATTCACCTTCCGCGGCATGTCCACCTGGTATCACTGTCGGCGACGGTAAGTAACGCCGAAGAGTTTGCCGATTGGCTGGTCACCGTCCGCGGGCATACCCGCGTCGTCGTCACCGAACATCGACCGGTGCCGCTGTGGCAACACGTTCTGGCCGGCCGGGACATGTACGACCTGTTCGTCGACGGCGGTCCGTTGCCCGGCGACAACGGTCTCCTGCCCGGCGGTGGTGGTCCCCTGTCCATCGACGAGGTGCTGCGCACGCAGCCGGACGCCGGGTCCGAGGCCCCGGCGGGCCGGCCGCGGATCAACCCGGACCTGGTCCGTCTCTCCCGCGAGGAGAGCAGACGTCCCGAGCGGCTACGTGGACGTCCGGGCGGCCCCGGCCGGGGCGGGCCGCCTCCGCGACGAACCTCCGTGCCGAACCGCCCGGACGTCATCAGCCAG
>NZ_CADDZT010000052.1:151082-151956 GCF_902812655.1 Candidatus Frankia meridionalis
GGTCCGGGCTGCTGCCGGCGATCACTTTCGTGTTCAGCCGGGCGGGTTGCGACGCGGCGGTCGCCGCCTGTGTGCGTGCAGGCCTTCGACTGACCACCCCTGACGAACGGGACACCATCCGCGGGCATGTACGGTCCCGCACCTCCAGCATCCCTTCGGATGATCTGCGCGTACTCGGCTACTGGGAGTGGCTGGAAGGCCTGGAACGCGGAATTGCCGCGCACCACGCCGGGATGCTGCCCACCTTCAAGGAAGTGGTCGAGGAACTGTTCGTCCGCGGTCTGGTGCGGGCGGTGTTCGCCACCGAGACCCTGGCGCTCGGCATCAACATGCCGGCGCGCACGGTCGTCCTGGAACGCCTCAGCAAGTTCAACGGCGAGACCCGCGCCGAGATCACACCCGGGGAGTACACCCAGCTCACGGGGCGTGCCGGCCGACGCGGGATCGATGTCGAGGGGCACGCGGTCGTGTTGTGGCAGCCCGGTTTCGACCCGGTCGCGCTCGCCGGGCTCGCGTCAGCCCGCACATATCCACTGCGGTCGTCGTTTCGCCCGTCGTACAACATGGCCGTCAATCTCGTCGGGCGACTCGGGCGGGCCGAGGCCCGCAGTGTTCTTGAGTCGTCCTTTGCACAGTTCCAGGCCGACCGCGCGGTCGTCGGTCTGGCCCGCCAGGTCCGCCGCAACAGCGGCGCGCTCGACGAGCTGGCCGCCAGCATGGCGTGTGAGCAGGGGTCGGTGGCGGGATACTCGGCCTTGCGGGACGCGATCCGGGCCCGCGAGGCGGAGCTTTCGCGCGAGGGCAGCGCGCGCCGTCGGACCGAAGCGGTCGAAGCGCTCTCCCGGCTACGTGTCGGCGATGTCGTTCGTGTTCC
>NZ_CADDZT010000052.1:152385-165645 GCF_902812655.1 Candidatus Frankia meridionalis
AGGTCCGCCGGCTGTCACTGGTCGACTTTCCCGTGGCCGTGGAAGCAGTGGGGCGGGTGCGGGTCCCGAAAACGTTCAATCCACGGTCGCCGCACTCCCGCCGCGACCTGGCGTCCTTCCTGCACCACGTCGAGGTGCCACCCGAGGCAGGGCGGCGCGCCCACGCCCGAGCGGCCGCCGCCGATGACGCCGGCCTTGCCCGCCTGCGCCGTGAACTGCGTGCCCATCCGGTACACGGCTGCCCGGACCGCGAAGCGCACATGCGCGTCGCCGAGCGGCACGCCAAGCTCCGGCGGGACACCGACACGCTGGAACGGCGGATCGAAGGGCGCACGAACACCGTCGCGAAGATCTTCGATCGGGTATGTGCCACCCTGGAGACCCTGGGCTACCTGCACGGCGACACCGTGACCGGCATCGGCGCCATCCTCGGCCGCATCTACACCGAGCAGGACCTGCTGGTCGCCGAATGCCTGCGCGACAGCGCATGGGACGGGCTGTCACCCGCAGCGCTCGCCGCGGCGGTCTCCACGCTGGTCTACGAGCCCCGCGGTGAGGAAACCGCCGCGCCGAAGATCCCCGGTGATCCGGGGCTGCGGGACGCGCTTGCGGCAACGGCCCGTCTCGCCGGGCGGCTGCGTGACGTCGAGGCCGACCACCGGCTGGACTTCCTGCGCCTGCCCGAGCCCGGATTCGTCTGGGTGGCGTTCGGCTGGGCCTCCGGGCTGTCGCTGGAGAAGGTCCTGACCGACTCCGGGTTGGACCTTACCGCCGGCGACTTCGTCCGCTGGATGCGCCAGCTCATCGATCTGCTTGACCAGATCGTCCAGGTCGCGCCGGAGGGCTCGACCGTACGCGGCACCGCCCGCACGGCTTTGAACGCGGTCCGCCGCGGGGTCGTCGCCTATTCCATGTCGATATGACCGAAGTCGATATGATCGGGTATGGGAGGGTGGATCCCCGTAGATTCTCCAGAAGGAGCGAGCATGACGGTGAAAATCGGTGACCCGATCCCCGACGTCGAAGTTAAGATCATGACCGGGGACGGCCCCAAGGCGATCGGCACCGCCGAGTTGTTGGGCCGGGGCAAGGTCGTGTTGTTCGCGGTACCGGGGGCATTCACTCCGGGCTGTTCACGGGTGCACCTGCCGGGTTTCGTCGAGCACGCGCGGGAACTGACCGCCAAAGGCGTCGAGACCATCGCCTGCGTCGCCGTCAACGACGTGTGGGTGATGGAGGCGTGGGCGCGCGACCAGGGTGCCGACGACACCATCGTGATGGTGGCAGATGGTAACGGCGACTTCGCCGAGGCAATGGGGTTGACGTTCGACGGACAGGGCGCCGGGCTCGGACGGCGCTCCCAGCGTTACGCGGCCGTCCTCGACAACGGTGTGATCACACATCTGGACGTGGAGTCAAAACCGGGTGTGGACGTGAGCTCCTGCGAGGCGGTCCTGCGTCGTCTGTAATCCGCCTCGCCCCGGCTCGGGGCCTGCCCGGTGGATTTCGCGGGATCTGCCGGACAGGCCCTTTTCCGTGCGTTGACGGTCCCCACAGGTGACACACAGCGGTGATCGTCATGGTGGAGCCATGACAGATCCCGTTGCCACGCCCATGGACAGACGCAGGCTCTTCGCCCTCGGCGGCGTCACGATCGGCGGTATCGTGCTGGCCGGCTGCCAGCCGGCCAAACTCACCGGCGGTTCGTCGTCGGGCGCCACCGCCACGGCGACGCCGTCAACGGCCACAACCACCACGGCCGCCGGCGTATGCGTGTTGACTTCCGAGACGGAGGAAGGCCCCTACTGGTTGGACAACAGCCTCGTCCGCAAGGACGTTACCGAGGGCAAGTCGGGCGCGGCGCTGACGCTGCGACTCAAAGTCGTCGACTACAAGAATTCGTGCGGGCTACTGGCGAACGCGGCCGTTGAGATCTGGCAGTGCGACGCGTGGGGTTACTACTCCGGTTACACGTCGACCAACCCGGGTGGTACCGTGCCCGCCGAAGACGGCGTCGGTGATGAGAAAACCTATCTCCGCGGGATTCAAATCACCGACAGTACGGGCGCCATCGAATTCAAGACAATCTTCCCCGGTTGGTACAGCGGCAGGGCGGTGCACATTCACTGCAAGGTCTACACCGGCGGCTCGGTGGACAGCAACACCGATACCTACGAGGGCGGCACGGCACACCACACCGGCCGGTTCTTCTTCGCGGACGACCTGGTGACCCAGCTCGAGGCGACGGCGCCGTACAACCAGCACACGGGCACCATCACCACGCTCGCCAACGATTCGGTCTACACGGGCAAGGGCGTGCAGGACGGCCTGTTGACCGTCACGGGGTCGGTGTCCAAGGGCTTTGTCGGCACGATAACGGTCGGTGTCGATCCGAGCTACACGGCCACGTCCGGCAATCCCACCGGAGCCCCCGGCTCCTCGCCGAGCGGTGCTCCGGCCTGAGGCGTATTTCCACCCGAGCCGCGGTCTCCGCCTGAGCAAGGTATGACATATCCCTGACGCGGCAGTGCAGTCACGTGACTGTGGTTGCACGGCCGTCAAAGTTCTTTACAGCACAACCGTCCCGGCCGGCGGGCATTCACCGTGATGACCACGGTCGTACGCCCGGTAACCGCCGGCCGTGGAGCCTTCCCAGGAACAGCGGGCCTCATAACGGTGATGCGCCTGCCCATCCACGGAGTTCTCCTTTCGGGACTGTGATGCGTAGGTGGAAACCATCACCATGGTGACGGTTTCTACCTACAGGCGACGGCCATCAGCCTCAGCGTCCCGGCCGGCGCCTGTCCCACTGATATACCTCGCTGTCATGAGCAGCCTGGCTGGCGGGTAAGGGGTCGGGTCACGGGTCGGGTCACGGGTCAGGTCCGATCGTGCGCGGCATCCGGATAGGGGCCCCATGCTTGCCTGCTGGTGGTGGCGGGCTTACGACCGAGTTTGCCGGAACGGACCTGGGTGGCGAGGCTGTCGAGGATCACCCGGCTGGACAGCAGCGCGGTCTGTTCGGCCCAGTCGTAGGGAGGGGAGCACTCGACGACCTCGATGCCCGCCAGACCGGGTTCAGAGATCATTCGGACGAGGTTGAGGGCTTCGCGGGGCAGGAGACCGCCCGGTTCGGGCCAGCCGGTGCCGGGGACGAAGCCGGCGTCGATGACGTCGATGTCGAAGGACAGGTACACCGCCTTCGCGTCCTTCCACGCCGTCTCCAGGGCGACCTCGGCGACCTTCTCGATGCCAACCCGTTCCACGTCTCCGACGGTGATGACGGTCGTGCCACGCTCACGGCCGACCTTGACCCCGGCCCGTGGCGCCTGCCAGCCACCGATACCGATCTGGACCAGGTTGGTGGCCGGCGCGTTGCGGATGTTGGTCGCATGGAACCACGGCGTGGTGTGCATCCGTTCGTCGAGGTCGGTTTCCTGGGTGTCGACATGTCGATCGAAGTGGATGATTCCGATGTTGCCGTCCAGGTACGGCGCCATTCCACGAATGGTCGGGAAACCGATCGAGTGGTCCCCGCCGAGGACGACCGGCACCACACCCTGCTGCACGACGTGGGCCATGGCCTGGCTGATCTGGTCGAAGGACTTCTCCAGGTTGCCGGGGATGGTGAACACGTCGCCGATGTCGACGATGTTGAGCTGTTCGCGCAGGTCGACGCCGAGTTCGTAGGAGTAGGTGCCGAACAGGTTGGTCGAGCGTCGGATGCCCTGCGGGCCGAACCGGGTGCCAGGCCGGTAGGTCGTCCCCGCATCCAGCGGTACCCCGAAAACCGCCACCTCGGCATCCCCGACATCGTGCACGTCCTCGATATAAGGGCATTTCAGGAATGTGCCGCGCTCACCTGAAAAATGCGGTATCTCCCCTCGGGCGAAGGTCGGAATTGTGCGATCAATGATCGTCGCCGCCCCGGGCAGGCCGTGGGCGAGCCGACGTTGAACCTCGTCCTCGTACCGCCGGGTCGGCAGTTGCGCCTCGGCATGTTGCGCCCAGCTACCCTGGAAGGTGACCCGATTGTTGTCGGACGCCGCCATAACGCTCCTTCGTAGCACCGTTTTGTCACTGACTGGATCCGGCGTACCTCGTCCGAGGTGTCATTTCGTGGAGCTTCACCGTGCGGCGACGAAGAATGACAGGCGGTCTTCCGCGAGAATCCGCCGTGTAGTGATCCGCTCCGGATAGGAACGCATGAACATGTTGGTGAAATGAGTTCCGTAGCGGATGTACTCGGTACCCAGGCCGGACAGCGGACGGAGGTACGCTTCGAAGTTGGGCTCGTGGAAATATGCCAGGGCGAAGCGCTCGCGAGTGTTCAGTCTGACCTTGTGCGGCGTGGAGAGCAGAAAACCGTTCGTCAGGAACTGCAGGATGTCGCCGGGGAACACCGTCAGCACGCTCGGCACCGGCTTCACGAACGTCCACGGCTGTTCGTTCTCATACATGCCCGCCGCGCTTTCGTTCTCCAGCCAGTTCCTGTTCCGCTGCTCCCCTTCGACCGGTGGACGTATGTAGAGCCCGCCCACGTCATCCTGAGCGGCGATCACCAACATGCCGTAGTCGGTGTGGGCACCGATGCCCCGGGAGGTCTGCTCCGAGCGGGCTGGGAAACGCAGGACCCGCATGTGATGCCAGCCGTCGACGGCTAATTTCGTCAACGCGTCGGTGTCGTCCAGCTCCAGGCCCAGAGCCGTGAGTTTCAGTAGTCTCTCGCCGACGGAACCCAGCTCATCCATGAACACCTGCATGCTCTGCTGGTATTCGCGGTCGGGCCAGGGGGCCGGACCATGACCTGGCCACCGGGCCTGTACCCGAGCGTCGTCCAGCGGAACGTCCTTGCAGACCGTGAAAATCTCGGAGTAGTCCGCCTCTCCGGCCGTGACCTCCTCCCCGGAAGCGATGTACCCGCTGTAGGTCAGATCACTGATGCACCGGGCCTTGAAGTCCATGGGCATGCCGAAGAAACGCCTGCTCGCCTCGAGCGCCTCCAGGGTCTTTCGGTCCTGTGCCGGGTCGGTGGCAACCTGGTAAATTCCGTCGGACCGCCATGCCTGGATCATCTCGCGCGCCAGATGAATATCGGATTCCGTTCCACTGACGGCCTCGGGCAGCCTGAATGTTTGCAGATCGGTCATTTTCGTCCCTTTCGCTGGCTTGATAACGTACCCGCATCGCGAATATCACGTCCGCTTCGCGCGGCCCGGGAAAAGCTGGATCCGATGTGGGGCGTAGCTTCCCGCGTTGCGGTCTCTTATACCAGGATCGCCTTATACCAGTATCGACTGTTACCTGTTTTCGCAATACTGGGCAACGATTCCTGGTACTGCCAATACCAGCATTCTGTCGAGTGCTGCAGCATCAGTGGTTGCGGCGTGTTCCTGATCCTCATAGATAGGGTCTGAGCTGCGTGTATGTGACGTTTGCAGTGGCAGTGGCGGGCACGGTCCTGGTGGCGACGGCACCAGGCGGGGGCGGCTCGCCGTATTTCGATGAAGACGTCATCTCCGCCCTGGACGAGATCGAGGTCGAGCGCAGGAAGGACTTTCCCAGGGAGATCGATCCGAGTATCGACGGGTGCGCTATCTACTGGACCTCGGCGTTCTGTCCAAGACCAGGAAACTCTGTCCAAGACCAGGAAACACAGGGCTGCCACGACCACGGTGTACGACTGGACTCTCGTCACCCGTAACACCAAGGACTTCGCGTCCACCGGCGCGCGAATGTCGAACCCGTTCACCGGCGGACCTGCGTGAGGTCACCTCAGCGGTTTGGCGAAGTGGTGGGCCCAGATGTGCATCCGGTGGTGCAGGTCGACCGGGCCTGCGCGGTCGTGACCAGATCGTCGACGTGGAGCTTACGCAGAGCCGACGCGGTGTCCATGATCCGCCAACCGGCCACGGCCAGGACGGTCGGCCAGCGGGGGGTCGTCGGGCGACAGGTCAACAGTGTTCACACTACGGATTACATCACCTACCAGGCGTGAGCGGAAAATCCCGGCCAGGTCGAGATCCGCGGGTGGCGGGCCGGATGCGGGTAAGCCCCACAGCGTCGGGCAGGCCTTGCTGTAGGTGGAAACCATCGTCGGGGCAACGGTTTCCACCTACAGCAGACAGCTATCTGACCTCAGCCGGCCGGCTGAGGTCAGATCCATGCACTTGACCCGGAGCTTGGAGATCTGTTGTGCTCATCGGGCCAAGACAACGGACGCCCAGGCGATCGACGCGAAGAAAGTCAGGAGGAAACGGGTGGGAGTCCGCTGGCGGCGCGCGTCTGAGGGAGTCCATGTGTCCGGATGGGCACGGGTAGCCGGGCTGCTCGCCGGTGCCGCCCTCGACGCAGCCCTCGCCGACCCGCACCGGATGCATCCGGTGGCCGCCTTCGGTACGGTCGCCGACCGTACCGAACGACTGCTGTACCGGGACAGCCGTACCGCGGGCCTCGCCTACACATCCGTTCTCGCCGGTGGCACGATTGCCGTCGGCGCCCTGGCGCGTTCCGGCATGACCAGAGCCGGCCGCCGGTTCGGGTATCAGGGTACGACCTCGGCCGTCCTGACCGCGGCGGCGACATGGACGGTCCTCGGTGGAACGTCACTGCGCAGGCATGGCCGCCGGCTCGGTACCGAACTCATCCGCGGAGACGTGGCCGCGGCCCGTGGCCGCCTGCCCGCGCTGTGCGGCCGGGACCCGGCTGTCCTCGACATCGCGGGGCTTGCCCGTGCCGGGGTCGAATCACTCGCCGAGAACACCTCCGACGCGGTGGTCGGACCGCTGGTGTGGGGAGCCCTCGGCGGCGTACCGGGCCTGCTCGGCTACCGGGCGATCAACACCCTGGACGCGATGGTCGGCTACCGCAGCACCCGCCACGTCCGCTTCGGCTGGGCCTCCGCCCGCCTCGACGATCTCGCGAACCTGCTGCCGTCCCGGGTCGCCGGGCTGCTGGCCTGCGCATGCGCGCCGGTTGTCGGCGGCTCACCGGTCGACGCCTACTGGGTGATGCGCCGTGACGGCGCAAGCCATCCGAGCCCGAACGCGGGCCAGGTGGAGGCCGCGTTCGCGGGCGCGCTCGGACTACGCCTCGGCGGGACGCTGCGCTACCACCACGGGGTGGAACACCGGCCCGTCCTGGGCTACGGCCGGCCGGCCGAACCCGCCGACCTGGAACGGGCCGCGGTGCTGTCCGCCGCGGTCAGCGCCAGCGCGCTCGTACTGTCGGTGGGAGTGAGCGCGGCAATGTCGACAGCCTGGTCGGCAGCCTGGTCTGCGTGGACGTCGGCCCGGCCGTCCGGCACCCACCGCGACAACCAGCGGTGACCGGGGGGGCGCTGTTGGTTGCCGGAACCACGTCGGACGCGGGCAAGAGCGTGGTCACCGCCGGGCTGTGCCGATGGCTGGCCCGCCAGGGGGTACGGGTCGCGCCGTTCAAGGCGCAGAACATGGCGCTGAACTCGA
Organism: Candidatus Frankia meridionalis; assembly: GCF_902812655.1. Classification (GTDB taxonomy): domain Bacteria; phylum Actinomycetota; class Actinomycetes; order Frankiales; family Frankiaceae; genus Protofrankia; species Protofrankia meridionalis. Next base: position 159,852 of record NZ_CADDZT010000052.1, read on the forward strand.
CGGTGACCGCGGACGGCGCCGAGATCGGCCGCGCCCAGGCGATGCAGGCCGCCGCCGCCGGGGTCGAACCGGAGGCGGCGATGAACCCGGTGCTACTCAAACCCGGCGGTGACCGACACAGCCAGCTCATCGTCCTGGGCCGCCCGGTCGCCGAGGTGGATGCGCTCGGCTACCGTCCGCACAAGGCGCGCCTCGCCGGCATCGTCGCGGACTGCCTGGCCGACCTGCGCGGCCGGTTCGACGCGGTGATCTGCGAGGGCGCCGGCTCACCCGCGGAGATCAACCTGCGGGACACCGACATCGCGAACATGGGCCTGGCCCGGGCCGCGAACCTGCCGGTGCTGGTCGTCGGCGACATCGACCGGGGCGGTGTTTTCGCCGCGATGTTCGGCACCCTCGCCCTGCTCGACGCGGACGACCAGGCACTGGTCTCGGGCTGGATCATCAACAAGTTCCGCGGCGACGTCCGGCTGCTCGAACCCGGGCTGCGCCAACTCGAAAAGCTCACCGGACGCGGCGTGCACGGCGTGCTGCCGTGGCGGTCCGGGCTGTGGCTGGACGTCGAGGACTCCCTCGATCTCGCCTCCTACCCGACCGACGGTGATCCGGGCGACATCCCGGCCACCGCCATCCCGGCCACCACGCAGGACACCGGATGCGATGTCCTGCGTGTCGCGGTGATCCGGCTGCCGCGACTGTCCAACATCACCGACATCGACGCGCTGCGGGCCGAACCCCGGGTGGCCGTCCGGTTCGCGACCCGGCCCGCCGACCTCGCGGGCGCCGACCTGGTGATCCTCCCCGGGACCCGGGCCACCGTCGCCGACCTCGGATGGCTGCGCCGCCGCGGTCTGGACGCCGCGCTGCGGGCGCGGGCGGCCGACGCGGCGCCGGTGCTCGGGATCTGCGGCGGCTACCAGATGCTCGGCCGGCGCATCGACGACCCTGTCGAATCCGGCGCCGGCGAGGTGACCGGACTCGGACTGCTACCCGTGACCACCGTCTTCGCCCCGGACAAGCTGCTCGGCCGGTGCGCCGGCACCACATCCGACGGGTTGGACGTGACCGGATACGAGATCCGCCACGGCCGGCTCACCGTCGATGGCGGTGAGCCCTTCGCCGTGGACGGTGTCCGCGTCGGCTCGGTGGCCGGTACCAGCTGGCATGGACTGCTGGAGAACGACGGGTTCCGCCGGGTGTTCCTCACCGAGGTCGCGGCACGGTCCGGACGATCGTTCACCCCGGCCCGGACCTGCTTCGCCGACGTCCGCCAGCGTCGGCTCGACGCCCTCGGTGACCTGGTCGCCGACCATCTCGACACCGCCGCCGTCCGCAGGCTGCTCGACGGCGGCCCACCGGCCGGCCTACCCTTCATCCCCCCCGGAGCGCCCTGAGATGTCCGCCGGCGACGAGCCTGTGATCGACGAGCCCGTGATCGTCCTGCTGTCCACCGCGGACACCGAACTGCTCGCGGCACGCGCCGGCGAGATGGCGTGGCGGGTCGCGAATCCCGCGCGGCTCACCGCCGCCGACGTCCCCGCGCTGCTGGACGGGGCGGGCGCGGTCGTCGTCCGTCTCCTGGGCGGAACCAGGACCTGGCCGGACGGTCTTGCCGCGACGCTCGCCGCGGGCCTGCCCACGGTCTGTCTCGGCGGGGAGGCGGTGCCCGACGCGGAGCTGATGGGCCGTTCGTCCGTTCCCGCCGGTGTCGCGACCGCGGCCCTGGGCTACCTTGTCGAGGGCGGTACGGCGAACCTCGTCGAGCTGTACCGTTTCCTCGCCGACACGCTGCTGCTCACCGGGTTCGGCTTCGCACCGCCCGCGACGATGCCCGCCGCCGGGGTGCACGGCACGCGGGAACACACATCCAGACGTCCCACGGTCGGTGTGGTGTTCTACCGGGCGCACGCGACGTCCGGGAACACCGGGTTCGTCGACGTGCTCTGCGACGCGGTGGAGGCACGCGGGGCCAACGCCCGGCCGGTGTTCGCCCCGTCCCTGCGCGGCCTGGACGTCTCCGACCGCGCGGGCGGCGGCGGTACCGGCGGCGTCCTGGATCTGCTCGCCGGGGTGGACGCGCTGGTCGTGACGGTGCTCGCCGCCGGTGGTACCCGGGCGTCGGATGCGTCCGCGGGCGGTGACGAGGAGGCGTGGGACGTCGGCGCGCTCGCCGCCTTGGACGTGCCCGTGGTGCAGGGCCTGTGCCTGACCTCGTCACGGGCGCAGTGGGAGGCGGGGGACGCGGGCCTGTCCCCGATGGACGCGGCCATGCAGGTCGCGATCCCCGAGTTCGACGGTCGGATCATCACGGTGCCGTTCTCCTTCAAGGAGTCGGGGCCGGACGGTGTACCCCTCTACACGGCCGACCCCGAACGCGCCGGGCGACTGGCCGGGATCGCCGTCCGGCTCGGACGGCTCCGCCACGTCCCGAACAGCAAGAAGAAGATCGCGCTGGTGTTGTCGTCCTACCCGACGAAACACGCCCGGGTCGGTAACGCCGTGGGCCTAGACACCCCGGTGTCCGCGATCCGGCTGCTGGGCGCGCTGCGCGCCGCCGGCTACGACCTGGGCGAGGACGGCCCGGACGGGCGGGCGGTCCCGGTCGACGGGGACACCCTCATCCACACCCTGATCGCAGCCGGCGGGCATGACGTGGAGTGGCTGACCGAACAGCAGCTCGCGGCCGCGCCGGCCCGGGTGCCGGCGCCGGTGTACCGACGTTGGTTCGACGCTCTGCCGCAGTCCCTGCGGGAGGGGATGGTCCGGCACTGGGGTGACCCGCCGGGCTCCCTGTACGTCGATGATCCCGATGCCGGCAGGAAACCGAATGCAGGACGACCGAATGCCGGCAGGGAACCGGCGATCGTGCTGGCCGCGCTGCGCTTCGGCAACGTCCTGCTCATGATCCAGCCGCCGCGGGGGTTCGGGGAGAACCCGGTGGCGATCTACCACGACCCGGACCTGCCCCCGTCCCACCACTACCTGGCCGCCTACCGCTGGCTGGACGCCGAGTTCGGCGCGGACGCGGTCGTGCACCTCGGCAAGCACGGCACGCTGGAATGGCTGCCCGGCAAGGGCCTCGGACTGTCCGCGGGGTGCGCCCCGGACGCCGTCCTCGGTGACCTGCCGCTGGTCTACCCGTTCCTGGTCAACGACCCGGGCGAGGGCACCCAGGCGAAACGCCGCGCACACGCGGTGATCGTCGATCATCTGGTGCCTCCGATGGCCCGCGCCGACACCTACGGTGACATGGCCCGCCTGGAACAGCTCCTCGACGAGCATGCGACACTCGCCGCGCTGGACCCGACCAAGCTGCCCGCGGTCCGCGCCCAGATCTGGACGCTGATCCAGGCCGCGCAGCTCCATCACGACCTGGGGTTGGACGAACGGCCCGGCGACGCCGACTTCGACGACTTCCTCCTGCACGTCGACGGCTACCTGTGCGAGGTGAAGGACACCCAGATCCGCGACGGGCTGCACATCCTCGGGGACGCCCCGGCCGGCGAGGCGCGGGTGAACCTGGTGCTCGCGATCCTGCGGGCGTCGCAGGTGTGGAGCGGCACCGCCCGGGCGCTGCCGGGTCTGCGGGCCGCCCTCGGCCATGTCGAGGGCGGCGGCGCCGCGCGGGCCGAGGTGGACGGTTTCGAGACGACCGCCCGCGCGCTCGTCACCGGGATGGACGCCGCCGGCTGGGACCCGTCCGCCGCCCCCCGGGTGTACGCGGACGTCCTGGGAACGGACGTTCCCAGAGCCGATACCGACGATGCGATACGTGCTGATGCCGCGGCCGTCGAGAAGGTCCTGGCGTTCGCCGCATCCGAGGTGGTACCGCGCCTGGAACGCACCCCGGACGAGATCACGAACGTGCTACGGGCCCTCGGCGGTGGGTTCGTGCCACCGGGCCCGTCGGGTTCACCCACCCGTGGGCTGGTCAACGTGCTGCCGACCGGGCGGAACTTCTACTCGGTGGACCCGAAGGCCATCCCGTCCCGGCTGGCCTGGGAGACCGGTCGTGCCCTCGCCGACTCGCTGCTCGCCCGCCACCTCGCGGACACCGGCACCTACCCGTCCTCGGTCGGCCTGACCGTGTGGGGCACCTCCGCCATGCGTACGCAGGGTGACGATATCGCCGAGGTGCTGGCGCTGCTCGGCTGCCGTCCGACCTGGGACGACGCCTCCCGGCGGGTCACCGGCTTCGAGGTGGTGGGGCTCGCGGAGCTCGGCCGGCCCCGGGTGGACGTCGTCGTGCGGATCTCCGGTTTCTTCCGGGACGCCTTCCCCCATGTGGTCGCGCTGCTCGACGACGCGGTGACCGCGGTCGCGGCGCTCGACGACGAAGCCGACGCCGACAACGCGCTGGCCGCCCACGTCCGCGCGGACCTGGCCCAGGGCGGTGCCGCGCACGGTGACCCGCGGCGGGCCACCACGCGGATCTTCGGATCGAAGCCGGGGGCGTACGGCGCCGGCCTGCTGCCGCTCATCGACTCCCGGGCGTGGCGGTCGGACGCGGACCTCGCCGAGGTGTACGCGGTCTGGGGCGGCTACGCCTACGGGCGCGGCCTCGGCGGCCGGGCGGCCCGGGGCGACATGGAGCAGGCGTTCCGCCGCATCCAGGTGGCCGTGAAGAACCAGGACACCCGCGAGCACGACCTGGTCGACTCCGACGACTACTTCCAGTACCACGGCGGGATGGTCGCGGCGGTCCGCGCGCTCACCGGAACCTCACCGGCCGCCTACGTCGGGGACAGCGCCATGCCGGACTCAGTGAAAACACGGACGCTGCAGGAGGAGACCCACCGGGTGTTCCGCGCCCGGGTGGTGAACCCGCGGTGGATCGCGGCGATGCGCCGCCACGGTTACAAGGGTGCGTTCGAACTGGCGGCAACCGTCGACTACCTGTTCGGCTACGACGCCACCGCGGGCGTGGTCCAGGACTGGATGTACGAGTCGCTGGCCGCCGCCTACGTCTTCGATCCGGAAACCCGCGATTTCATGCGCACGTCCAACCCGTGGGCGCTGCGCGCCGTCGCCGAACGCCTGCTGGAAGCCGCCGACCGCGGACTGTGGGAGAAACCCGACGCCGCCACCATCGACGGCCTGCAACAGACCTACCTGGAACTCGAAGGCGACCTCGAAGGCACCAAAGAATAGCTGGAGGACAGGCTCCGATCGATATTAGGTATCAGTTCCCTGTCCCGTCAGCTCTCTGTTTCCCACAGGGCTGATATCGGGACGGACATCAACCGGTTGCCGAAACCGAGTACACCCTGCCGTCCGGTGTTCAAAACGATGCCCTGGACGAACCGGGGGCCGAGCAGGTCACGCAACGTTACCAGCCCACGGAAGTCGTCACCGGTGACGGTATCGGCTGTCTTGCATTCAATAGCGATGATCTAGCCGTCGTCACGTTCCAACACGATGTCGACTTCGGCGCCGCCACTGATCCGCCAATGGTGGAGACGCACCGAATTGTCACTCCAGGTGGCCTGCTTGGCCAGTTCGTTCACGATGAAGGTCTCCACCAGCGGGCCGCGGGCCGGCGCGACCGGCCTGGCCAGGGCCTCGGGGGAACGGACAGGTACTCCTCGGCGATTGCGGCGCAGGCGCGTCGAAGGTCGGTAGCCATTGGGAACACCCCTGCCAGCGACGGCGCTCGGACAGGGGCAGTGTACATCTCACGGAACCTTGGACCGACATTCCACAGCCTGGTGATACGACATCTGACAGCAGGTTCGACCGACACTTGCCGAACAGCCACACCGACATTTCGCGGACAGGATGGCGGACGGGATGG
>NZ_CADDZT010000052.1:165701-171315 GCF_902812655.1 Candidatus Frankia meridionalis
CTCGCCTTTTGCCGGAGTCATGGGATGCGACAGAGCTGGATTCGAGGCCCCCGAGACTGGCAGCAGAGGAACGAAAAGTTCCGTTACCGGCCGGTCTGTCTATCGGCCGCCGGTAACGTCAAGGATCGCGCCGGTCACATAGGACGCTTCGGATGAACACAGCCAGGCGATCGCGTGGGCTACTTCGCCGGGCTCGCCTCCGCGTCCCACCGGGACGGCCGAGGCGAGCCGCTCGACACGGCCAGGCTGGCCGTTACCAGCATGGATACCGGTATGGATGAGCCCGGGGCGAACGGCGTTGACCCGGATACCGTCTTGGGCGACCTCCTTGGCCAGACCGATTGTCATCGTATCGATGGCGCCCTTGGACGCGGCGTAGTCGACGTATTCGGCGGGGCTGCCGAGGCGAGCAGCTGCGGAGGAGACGTTGACGATTACTCCTCCTGTTCCGCCATGTCGTGTGGACATGTGCCGAATCGCATGGCCGGCGCACAGGAAGGCACCGATGACGTTGACCGTGAACATCTGGACGAGTCGTTCACCGGTCATGTCCTCAACCCTGGTGGGTGCGGCGACGATGCCCGCGTTGTTGACCAGCGCGGTCACCTTTCCCAGACGGCCGGCGGCCTCGAACAGCGCCGCGATCCCGTCCGGAGACGTGACGTCGGCGGGTACGGCGAGCGCGGCCACACCGGCGGCTTCGCAGGCAGCCACGACCATACGGGCTGGCTCGGCGGCTTCCCGGAAACCGATACACACATCCCAGCCCCGCTGGGACAGCAGTATTGCCGTAGCCGCACCGATACCGCGGCTGCCACCCGTGACAACCACGACGCCTCTCAACCGACACCTCATCATCTATGCGACCCGATCCGGCTACGTTAACGATGCCACCGTCGACACCCTGCAACAGATCTACCCGGAACTCGAAGGCGACTACGACGACGAGGCGTCCGCCCGGTCGCAGGGCGTCGGTGGCGGTGCGGGCCCAGGCGTCGAGTTCGGCTTCGAAGGCCCTCCGGCGACACTGCCGGTCTTGTCCAAAAAAGTCCCTCGTTGTCGGATCCATCGGCTAGACTGAACATATGTTCGAAGAAAACGGGCGTGCTGCCGGCGCGGTCCGCGCCGACGTGGGGGTGACGGTCACCCCCGGGTCCGATCATGCCCAGCCGAAGTCGGTGGACGTGGAGGGGCTGGATGCGGATAGCTGCCTGACTCTGATGGTCCGGGCGGCTCGGCAGCGGGCCTACTGGGATGCGGTCATGGTCCGCGCGCAGGACCGGTTCACCCGGCTGCGGCCCGCCGCGGCCGGTTCCGGTCGGGGGTTCTGCGAGTTCGCGGCCGACGAGGTCGCCGCCGAACTTGCCGTGTCCCCGACCGCCGCCGCCGGCCAGCTCGACCTCGCGCACACCCTGACCGGCCGGTTGCCTGCGACCGTGGACGCGTTGGCAGCCGGGACGATCGACCTGCTCCGGGCCCGGGCGCTCGCCGAGGCCACTGGAGCCCTGTCGCACGCCCAGGCATCACAGGTGGAGCAACGGATACTGACCGGCGGTGGGCGGGCCAGTCATGCCCGGTTCCGCGACGCGCTGCGCCGTACGGTCCTAGCGGTCGACCCCGCCGGTGCCGCAGCCCGCCACCGCCATGCCCGCCGCGACCGCCAGGTACACCTCCGCCCGGTCGAGGACGGCATGGCCGAACTGTGGGCGCTGCTCCCGGCTGTCGAGGCCCAGGCCGCCTACCAGCGCATCGACGGTCTCGCTCGCCGTAGCAGCGGTCCTGGCGATTCCCGCGGCATCGATGAACGCCGCGCCGACATTCTCACCGACCTGCTCCTCGGCCACGACCGGGGCAGGGTCCGCATCGAGATCGCTGTCACCGTCCCCGCCACTACCCTGCTCGGCCTGACCGACACCCCCGGCGAGCTGGCCGGCTACGGGCCGATCCCCGCCGCCCTGGCCCGCGCGCTGGCCGAACACGCCACCTGGCGGCGGATCCTCACCGACCCGGCCGACGGCCGCCTGCGGGAGGTCGGCCGCCGCCGGTTCCCTTCACCGGCGCTCGCCCGCCACATCCAGACCCGGGACCGCACCTGCCGTTTCCCCGGCTGCGCGAAACCCGCCCGGTCCTGCGACCTCGGCCTCCTGTGCCGCCATCACCACCGGTTGAAACACGAAAACAGCTGGACACTGCACCAGCCCACACCCGGCCACTTCACCTGGACCAGCCCGGAGAAACGCACCTACCACATCACACCCGAACCCGATGCCACACCCTGTGACGAATCCAAGCCCCACAGCCCGGAAGACGATCCACCCCCTTATTGACCAGAAACTGGTCCATACACCCCCGGCCACTGCCACGTCACACGGATGGGCCGGGGACTGGTCATGTGGGAGGAGTTCACTTGACGAAGCTCGGATTGCGGGGTCTCGACGCGTAGTACCAGGGTGACCCGTTGGACCGTGCGCGGAGTGAACATCTGCCGATGTAGCGGATCAGTTTGCCCCCGCACCAACGGAATATGACCTTGCATGAGCACGGTCCCGTCCGCGCTGTCATGCAACGCCCACCAGAGCCGAACGGGATACGGCAGAGGGACAGCAGCGCGGAGATCGCCACTCAAAGCGACGGCTACGTGCGGGCCAGGAAGCTGAACCGTCAAGGTATGACTGGGGGAATTATTGATATTCAGATTCCATTCGATTTTGTTCGGCCGCTTCCAGGCCCACGGCTGTCCCGGCACGACGGATACCGGCGTGGGGCGCAGCCGCCACACCTGCCATGCAAACACGAACGGAGAGCCGAACAAGCTGATCGTGAAGAGCAGGAAAGCCCATCCCCAGAACTCGCCGAAGTCGACACTGGCGTCGGGGTCATTCTGAAAGGACTGCGGTACCACCGCTATGTAGACGCAACACACCACGACGAAAAAGAGGAACAGGCCGCCGGCGGTCCATCCGAGACTACGCAGCCCCCGAAACCGCCTTGCCGGACGGGCCGACACCGGACGAGGGGCGGACGACAATACCGGTGGGACAGTCCGGCCCGGTGGGGGCGGAACCGGTCGAACCGGCCCGGGGGTAGGGGGAACCGACGGAACCGGTGGGGCAGGCGGCTGCATCGGCATGTGGAACGTGGGCTGTGGAGCCTGATGCATGGGAGCCTGATGCATGGCCGTGGGGGCGGGGGTGCGTTCCGCGGCTTCCCGTACCTCGTCCCTGAGGCGGACAACGATGCCGGACCGAGAGGTCCAGCGCGGGCCGTAGCCGTGGGCAGCGGCCTGGGCGAGGTCGAGCGCGAACGCCCGGGTGGAAGGGTGCCGCTCGGCAGGGTTCTTGGCGAGGGCGCGCATGACGACGTTCGTCACCGGTACCGGAATTCCGGCAGGTGGTGGAGGCGTGGTGCTGAGGTGGTGGTGGTACAGCGCGAGCGGCGGCAACTTCGGGTCGAAGGGCGGCACTCCGGCGAGCAGCTCGTACAGGACGACACCGAGTGCGTAGATGTCGGTTGCCGGCCCGAGCCGGCCGCCGGTGATCTGCTCGGGGGCCATGTACTTGGGGGTTCCCACGACGGCGCTCGCGCTGACCGCCGTCCCTTCGAATATCTTCGAGATGCCGAAGTCGGTCACCTTCAGCAGATCATGACCGTCGAACATCATGTTGTCCGACTTGATGTCACGATGCAGCACGCCCTGGTCGTGCGCACAGGACAGAGCCTCAGCAACGGCCAGTCCGACCGAGCAGGCGCCTTCGGGGGGCATCCCACCCCGGCGCCGGGTGAGGGTTCCGCCGGCCAGCAGCTCCATAATGATCAGACAGAGCTCGTCGTCCTCGACATAATCGTAGATCCGGACAACATGCGGATGGTCCATCCCCGCGAGTACCCGCGCCTCGGCGGCGAAGCCCGCCGGAGCGCCGTCGTCGGCCGCTGCCAGTACCTTGACCGCGACATCGCGGTCAAGGCGACGGTGCCGGCCCTTCAGGACCAACCCGAAGCCACCGGCGCCGAGCTCGCCCCCCAGCTCGTATGCGGGCAGTGCCGCGGCAACCCGCGCACGATCAATAATCATTGCGGGACGGCTACTCCGCAACCGGAACAAACACCTGTGAACCATCCGAAACCAAGCATCGTTCCCCCACGGCAGGAAATCCTGGCAGCTGTCACGATACGCAGGCAGCCCCTACCCGGTAGTCGCGGACCATGTCAGGCTTAATGATCATGCGATGGGTAGAGGCCTGTACCCAGGTGGACGCACGTCACGGTTGACCGCCGCATGCAGGTCCGTTGTGTCATGCTGGGGTGCGCGACGGCAGTGGAGGAAGCCGGTGGGAATCCGGCGCGGTCCCGCCACTGTCACCGGGGAGCAACCTCTCACCATGTGTCACGGCCGTGAATGCGGTTGGAAGGCCGAGGGGAAGCGCCGATCCGGAAGTCAGGATACTCCGGCCGTCCGCACCGTTACCGAGGGCGAGGAAACCCGAGGGAGGACCGCGGCATGCCCCCGTACACCCGTCAGCTCATCTCCGGCGTACAGTTCGGCGCCCGTTCGCAGTTCGGCGCCCAGTTCGAGCAAGGATGACGGCCTACCCGCTGTCCGCGGTGGTGGGCATGGACGACCTACGGCTCGCACTCGTCCTCAACGCCGTGTCACCGGCCATCGGTGGGGTACTCGTCCGCGGCGAGAAGGGCACCGCCAAATCGACGGCGGTGCGTGGGCTCGCCGCACTGCTCCCACCGGTCAGCGTGGTGACCGGCTGCCGGTTCTCCTGCGACCCGGCCGGGCCCGACCCCGACTGCCCGGACGGCCCGCACCCACCCGAGGCCCGGCCGACGACCCGGACGGCCCGGCTGGTGGAACTGCCCGTAGGCGCCTCCGAGGACCGGGTCACCGGGGCGATCGACCTGGACCGGGCGCTCACCGAAGGTGTCACCGCGCTGCGTCCCGGACTGCTCGCCGCCGCCCACCGTGGCCTGCTCTACGTCGACGAGGTCAACCTCCTGCACGACCATCTCGTCGACCTGCTGCTGGACGCGGCCGCCCTCGGCATCGCCCATGTCGAACGCGACGGGGTGTCGGTCCGCCACGCGGCCCGGTTCCTGCTGGTCGGGACGATGAACCCGGAAGAAGGCGAGCTGCGCCCGCAGCTGCTCGACCGCTTCGGACTGACCGTCGAGGTCGCCGCGAGCAGGGACCCGCAGGTGCGTGCGGAGGTCGTACGCCGACGGCTGGCCTACGACGCCGACCCGACGGCGTTCGCCGCCCGTTGGGCGGGCGAGGACGCCGCGCTCGCCACCCGGATCGCCGCCGCCCGCGACCGACTGCCCGCCGTCGAGCTGCCCGACGCGGCGTTGCGCCAGGTCACCGCGGTCTGCGCGGCGTTCGACGTGGACGGGATGCGCGCGGACGTGGTCGTGGCCCGGGCCGCGATCGCGCTGGCCGCGTGGGAAGGCCGGGCGAACGTCGACGCCGACGACGTCCGCCGGGCGGCTCGCCTCGCCCTCCCGCACCGGCGCCGCCGCGGCCCGTTCGACGCTCCCGGTCTGGACGAGGACGTCCTCACCGAGGCGCTCGAGCGCGCGGGGGAAGCTCCCCCCGACCCCGACCCGGACC
>NZ_CADDZT010000053.1:0-1108 GCF_902812655.1 Candidatus Frankia meridionalis
CCGCCCGGCCGCCCGCCCGGACCGCCCGGCCCGTCGTTGCGTCCCCGCCGCCTGGAGATCCCCGGTACCGGGACGAACCTCGGTGCGGCCGGCCGGCGGTCACGTGCCCGCACCTCCCACGGCGCGGTCGTGACCGCATCCCCGGACGCACCCGGGCTGCACCTGCCGGCGACCCTGCGGGCAGCCGCGCCGTGGCAGCATCGTCGCGGACGCTCCGGCCCGGGGCTGGTGCTGCGACCATCCGACCGGCGTGGAGCGGTCCGGGCGGGACGTGAGGGCAACCTCGTCCTGTTCGTGGTGGACGCCAGCGGTTCCATGGCCGCCCGAACCCGGATGCGTACCGTCACCACCGCCGTGCTGTCCCTCCTGCTGGACGCCTATCAGCGCCGCGACCGAATCGGGATGATCACCTTCAGGGGGTCCGGCGCCGAGGTCGTGCTGGCGCCGACGTCCAGCGTGGAGGTGGGCGCCGCACGGCTCGCGTCCCTGCCGACCGGCGGGCGCACCCCGCTCGCGGCCGGACTCGCCCGCGCCGGGGAGGTCCTCGCAACCGAACGCCGACGGGACCCCGACCGCCGTCCGCTGCTCGTCGTCGTCACCGATGGCCGGTCCACCGCGGGCCCGGACCCGTTCGCCGCCGCGCAGGCGCTGGCCCGCGCAGGGGTGGCGAGTGTCGTCGTCGACTGCGAGAGCGGGCACGTCCGCCTGGGTCTGGCCGGACGCCTCGCGACCGCGCTCGGCGGCTCGACCGTCCCGCTCGACGCCCTCGCGGCCGGCACCGCCCACCAGCGAAGGGCCGCCTAGACATGCCACAGGGACAGCCCACCGCCGTGCCTGATGACGGCCTGACCACCCGGCAACGCCGGGACCAGGCGTTACTGATCGTCCACACCGGTGACGGCAAAGGAAAGTCGACCGCGGCGTTCGGACTGGCGCTACGCGGCTGGGCACAGGGCTGGCCGGTAGGGGTGTTCCAGTTCGTCAAGTCCGCGAAGTGGCGGATCGGGGAGGAACGGGCGCTGCGGACCCTGGGCGCCGGCGGCGAGGGCGGCCCGGTCACCTGGCACAAGATGGGTGAGGGCTGGAGCTGGGTGCAGCGCCGGATCGA
>NZ_CADDZT010000053.1:1143-3274 GCF_902812655.1 Candidatus Frankia meridionalis
AGGGCTGGGCGCAGATCTGCCGGGACCTGGCCACCGAAACCTACCGGCTGTACGTCCTCGACGAACTCACCTACCCGTTGAAATGGGGATGGATCGACACCGACGAGGTCGTCGAGGTGCTGCGTACCCGGCCGGGGCGCCAGCATGTGGTCGTGACCGGCCGCGCCGCGCCACCCGCGCTGCTCGACGCCGCCGACCTCGTCACCGAGATGACCAAGGTGAAGCATCCGATGGACGCCGGTCAGAAAGGCCAGCGGGGGATCGAATGGTGACCGTCCCCCGTCTGGTGATCGCCGCGCCGGCGAGCGGGTCGGGCAAGACCACCGTGGCCACCGGGCTGATGGCCGCCTTCACCGCCCGCGGCCTGCGGGTGTCCCCGCACAAGGTCGGCCCGGACTACATCGACCCGAGCTACCACGCCCTGGCCGCCGCACGCCCCGGTCGCAACCTCGACGCCGTGCTCTGCGGGGAGCACCGGATCGGACCGCTGTTCGCGCACGGCGCGCGCGACGCCGACATCGCCATCATCGAAGGGGTGATGGGCCTGTTCGACGGGGTGTCGGTACCCGAACCCGGGCAGCCCGTCGACTTCGCCTCCGCCGCCCACATCGCCCGTCTGCTGGACGCCCCGGTCGTGCTGGTGGTCGACGCGTCCGCCACCGGCAGATCGGTGGCCGCCACCGTCGCAGGCTTCGCAGGCTGGGACGACCGGGTGCGCCTGGCCGGAGTGGTCTTCAACCGGGTCGGTTCCGCCGGCCACGAACGACTGCTGCGGGACGCGGTCGCGGGCCTCGCCATCCCCGTGCTCGGGGTGCTGCGCCGCGACAACCGCGTCGCCGTGCCGTCCCGCCATCTCGGGCTCGTGCCCGCGGCCGAACGCGCGCCCGCGGCGTCCGATGCCGTGCGGGCGCTCGGTGCGCTGATCGCCGCATCCTGCGATCTTGATGCTGTGCTCGCCGTCGCCCGCTCGGCATCGGCGCTGGACGCCCGGCCCTGGACGTCGACCAGAGCCGTCGAGGCACCGGCGGCCCTGGGCCGGCCGGTGCGGATCGCGGTCGCGGGCGGGCCGGCGTTCACGTTCGGTTACGTCGAGCAGGTCGAGTTGCTCCGTGCGGCCGGAGCCGAGGTCGTCGTCGTCGACCCGCTGCGTGACGAGACTCTCCCGGACGGCACGGACGGGCTGGTCATCGGTGGGGGCTTCCCCGAGGAGCACGCGTCAGCACTCGCCGCGAACACGAACCTGCGCGCCCAGGTTGCGGCGCTGGCACACCGCAATGCGCCGATCGTCGCCGAATGCGCGGGCCTGCTCTACCTCGCCCGCTCCCTGGACGGACATCCGATGTGCGGGGTGCTCGACACCGACATGGCGATGGGGCCAGGCCTTACTCTCGGCTACCGCCGGGCTGTGGCCGCCTGCGACAGCCCGGTGGCCACAGCCGGTACCCCGGTGACCGCGCACGAGTTCCACCGCACCTCGGCCCTGCCCAGGGTGGCCCTGCCCGACAACCCGGTCCGTGCATCGACACAACCCGCCTGGCAGGTCGGCCACCGGACAGAGGGTTTCGTTACGGAGGGTTTCGTACGCGGCCAGGTGCACGCCTCCTACCTGCACCTGCACTGGGCGGGTGTGCCCGGCGTGGCCGAACGGTTCGTCGCGGCCGCCGGCCGGGCTCGGGGATCATTCGGACGGGGATCGGGAGGTGCGGGATGAACAACGGCGCAGCGCCGAAGGCCGGTCTTTTGGTGGGGGTCGGTGTCGGTCCCGGCGACCCGGACCTGGTGACGGTCAAGGCGGTCGGGGTACTGGAGCGGGCCGACGTCGTGTTCGTCCCGGTCAGTGACGGGGTGCCGCCGCCCGGACGGGCGGAGGCGACCGTGCGGGCGCACGTCACCCACGATCGGATCCGACATCTGCCGTTCGCGATGACCGGCGACGCCGACTACGACACCCCGGCGGCCGTCGTCGCCAAAGCCCTGCGCGCGCGTCCGGCAGGCACCATCGCGTTCGCCACCATCGGTGACCCGAACGTCTACTCGACCTTCACCACACTGGCCACCCGGGTCCGCGTCCTGCTACCGGGCGTCACCGTCGAAACCATACCCGGGATCATGGCACTGCAGGACCTCGCCG
>NZ_CADDZT010000053.1:3625-4595 GCF_902812655.1 Candidatus Frankia meridionalis
CGGGTGACGTTCGTCGGGGCCGGTCCCGGGGCCGCGGACCTGATCACCCTGCGCGGCGCCCGGGTGATCAGCGAGGCCGACGTGGTGATCTGGGCCTCCTCCCTGGTGCACCCGGACGTTCTTGCGCACGCGCGGGCCGACGCGGAGATCATCGATTCGGCCGAGCTTCCCCTGGAAGGTGTCCGAGACATCTACCGGCGGGCCGCTCACCACCACCTCGCCGTCGCCCGGGTCCACTCGGGCGATCCGGCACTGTGGGGGGCGGTGGCCGAACAACTGGAGATATGTGCCGATCTCGGGCTCGCGACGGCGATCGTGCCCGGGGTCAGCAGCTTCACCGCGGCCGCCGCGTCCGTGCGCCGTGAACTGACCATCCCGGAGGTGGCCCAGTCGGTGATCCTGACCCGCCTCGGTGGCGGGAAGACCCCGATGCCTCCCGGTGAGGAGGTCGCCCGGTTCGCCTCCCACGGCACGACGATGGCGCTGTTCCTGTCGGCGGCCCGGTCCGGTCAGCTCCAGGACGAGCTCACCGACGGGGGCTACCCGCCGGAGACACCCTGCGTGGTTGCCTACCGGGTGAGCTGGCCGGACGAGCTGATCGTGTGGTGCACACTCGCGGAACTCGCGGCCACGGTCCGTGCACACAAACTGTGGAAGCACACGCTGGTGCTGGTCGGCCCGGCGCTCACGGCCGGTGGGACCCGCTCGCACCTCTATCACCCGGGTCACTTCCATGGGTTCCGCAGGGCGGAGCGGACCGCCCGGACCGCGCTGCGCGATCGCAACCAGCCCCGTGACCTTCCCGAGGCGTCCGGGGAGCCACCGGCGTGAGCGGCTCCGAACCGGTTCCGCTACGCGAACCGACTCCTGTCTCCGAACCGGTTCCGCTACGCGAACCGACTCCTGTCTCCGAACCGGTTCCGCTACGCGAACCGGATCTGCCGCGCACCGCCAAGGTCCGACCGGACGC
>NZ_CADDZT010000053.1:4869-9220 GCF_902812655.1 Candidatus Frankia meridionalis
GCCGTCCGGTCAGCGGGTGTTGTTCCCGGTCGAGCGGTGCGCGCTGGACGACGGCCGCACCGCCGAGGCGGTTGTGATCAAGGATGCCGGAGACGACCCGGACGTGACGCACGGCGCGCACCTGACCGCGACGGTGACCTGGCGGGCGCGGACCGGTCTGAGGATCGACGGCGGCGTCGGGGTCGGGGTCGTGACAAAACCCGGCCTCGGTCTTCCCGTCGGCGAAGCGGCGATCAACCCGATACCCCGGTCGATGATCGCCCAGTCGGTCGGGGAGGTCGTCGACCTCGACACCCACGGGCTACGCGTCGTGATCAGCGTCCCGGACGGGGAACGGATGGCACGGCGGACCACTAACGCCCGGCTCGGCATCCTCGGCGGGATCTCGATTCTCGGCACCACAGGTATCGTCCGGCCGTTCTCCACGGCGTCATGGCGAGCGTCGGTGGAGCAGGCCGTGGCGGTGGCCGCCGCCCAGGACCAGCGCACGATCGTGCTGGCCACCGGTGGCCGGACCGAAAAGGCAGCCGTCCGGCTGTTACCCGTGCTGCCCCAGGTGTGCTTCGTCGAGGTCGGCGACTTCACCGGAGCGGCGCTGCGCCGGGCGGTCGAAGTCGGCATGACGGACGTGGTCTTCGTCGGCATGGCCGGCAAGCTCACCAAACTCGCCGCAGGCATCCTGATGACGCATTACACCCGGTCGAAGGTCTCCGCGGACCTGCTCGCCGGGATCACCGCCGCCGCCGCCGGCGACCCCGGCCTGGTGGCGGCGGTCGCCGCGGCCAACAGCGCACGGCACGCCCACGAGCTGTGGGACGCCGCGGGCCTGCTGCGGGCAGCCGGTGACCTGCTCTGCGCCCGGGTCGCAGACGTTCTCACCCGGTTCACCGAGAGACGCCTGCGGGCCCGGGTTGCCATGGTCGACTTCACCGGGACGTCCTGCGTCGCCGCTACCGAACCGGCGTGGGTCGGCCCATGCGGATCTGCACCATGAACCGGGTGACGGTGATCGGCTGGGACGGCCGTCCGCTCACGCAACCCGCGGCCCGCGCGCTGGCCGCCGCGTCGCTGATCGCCGGCGGGCGTCGTCACCTCGACGCACTCGGACCGATCCTGCCCCCGGACACACAGACAATCACCTTCGGTAACGTCTCGGCGGGTCTTGCTGAGCTGACCGCGCACCTGGCCGCGGGTGGGGGACCGGCGGCGGTCCTCGCCAGCGGCGACCCGGGATTCTTCGGTATCGTCCGGGCGCTGCGGCGCCACGACCTGGACGTCGAGGTGCTGCCCGCGGCATCCTCCGTCACCCTCGCGTTCGCCCGGGCCGGACTGCCCTGGGAGGACGCGATGGTGGTCAGCGCGCACGGCCGCCGCCTGGACCGGGCCGTGAACGTCTGCCGCGCACACCACACCGTGGCGGTGCTGACCGGGCCGGCGGGCGATCCGTCCAGGCTCGGCGCGGCGCTCGCCGGACTGCCCCGACGGATGTTCGTCGCCGAGGGGCTCGGGATGCCCACCGAACGGACCGCCTGGTGCACGCCGGAGCAGGCCGCTACCCGTAGTGACTGGCGCGATCCGAACGTGGTCATCGTGCGGGATACCGGCCGTTGCACAGGAACGGATCCAACAGACATAGATCCAACGGATCCGGGGGCGGACGAGGGGGATGCCGGCTGGCTGTTCCCACCCCGGCCGTCCCCACCCGGTTGGGCGCTGGCCGAGGCCGCGTTCACCCACCGCGACTCGATGATCAGCAAGGTGGAGGTGCGGGCGATGGCCCTGGCACGACTCGGCCCGGGGCCGGGTGACCTCGTCTGGGACGTCGGCACCGGCAGCGGTTCGGTGGCGGTCGAATGCGCGCGCCTCGGCGCCGGCGTGATCGCTATCGATCACGATCCGGACGCGTGCGACCACGCCCAGGTGAACGCCCGCACACACCGGGTGTCGATCCAGGTTGTCACCGGCACCGCACCGGACATACTCACGGACCTGCCCACACCGGACGCGGTGTTCGTCGGCGGCGGCGGACCGGATGTGGTCACCGCCTGCGCGCGGCACGCCAGGCGCGTGGTGGTCGTCGCCCTGGCCGCCATCGACCGGGTCAGGCCCACCTGGGACGCGCTCGCAGCCGCCGGCCTCGACG
This sequence comes from Candidatus Frankia meridionalis, assembly GCF_902812655.1. Lineage (GTDB taxonomy): Bacteria > Actinomycetota > Actinomycetes > Frankiales > Frankiaceae > Protofrankia > Protofrankia meridionalis. Next base: position 7,013 of record NZ_CADDZT010000053.1, read on the forward strand.
TCGCCGGGACCCAGCTCGCCGCGTCCCGGCTACGACCGCTCCCGGACGGCGTACTGCGGCTGGCCGCGACGAACCCGATCGTCGTGGTCTGGGGAACACGATGACGGCGGAGATGACACAGAGCAGGTCCGGCATCGGCCTGGTCGCGGTGACCGCCGCCGGCCGCACCGCCGCGGACGAACTGGCGCATGCCTGGCCCGACGCCCGCGTCTACGGCGGTACGGCCCGCGAGGCGCTCGCCGCCGCGGTCGCCGAATGCGTGGGGGTGGTCTGCTTCCTCGCCACGGGCGCGACGGTACGGCTGCTGGCCGACGAACCGCACACGGCCGGGACCCTCGCGGACAAGGGCCGAGGTCCGGGTGTGGTCTGCGTGGACGAGGCACGCCGGTGGGCGGTCGCCCTTGTCGGCGGGCACGGCGGGGGAGCCAACAAGCTGGCGGAACGTGTCGCCGCCACGCTCGGCGCGACCGCGGTTGTCACCACCGCCAGCGACGCCTCCGCCACCACCGCACTCGACTCGTTCGGCGCCGACATCGGCCTGCGCGTCGAACCCGGTTCCCCGCTCGCTGCCGTGGGCGTGGCCATCCTGTCGGGCGAGCCGGTGACCCTGCACGCGGACGCCGTCTGGCCGCTTCCCCCGCTGCCCCCGACGGTCCTGGTGGCCGGCGCCTGCGACCGGGACCGGGACCGCCAACACGAACGCGCGGTGGGGCCGGCCATCTTCGTCACCGACCGGCTCGCCGTCACCAGCCGGTTGGTCCCGCCGGCCGGACCAACCGTGGTCTACCGACCCCCGAGCCTCGTCGTCGGGGTCGGCGCGAGCCGCGGCGCGCCCGCCGGGGAGATACTGGACCTCGTCGATGCCGCCCTGGCCGACGCGGGCCTGTCACCGCTGGCGGTGCGCCACCTCGCGACCATCGACGCTAAACGGGACGAAGCGGGCATCGTCGCCGCGGCGCACGCACGGGGCTGGCCGCTGGTCATCCACCCGGCCGCGACGCTCGCGGCCGTCGACGTCCCGCATCCCTCCGAAGTGGTACGGGCCGTCGTCGGCACCGCGAGCGTCGCCGAGGCGGCGAGCCTGCTCGATGCTGACGGCCACGCGCCCGCCGGCGGCGAACTGGTCGTGCCCAAGCGGGCCAGCGCACACGCAACCGTGGCAGTGGCCCGCCACCGTCCCCGCGGCCGGTTGGCGATCATCGGTCTCGGTCCGGGTGAACGGGACCTGCTCACTCCCCGGGCCGCCCGCGAACTTGCCCGGGCAAGCGTGATCGTCGGCCTGGACCAGTACGTCGACGCCGTCGCCGACCTGATCCGGCCGGGCGCACGGGTGCTGGCCAGCGGCCTTGGTTCGGAGGAGGCACGCGCCGGCATGGCCGTGGACGCGGCCCGCGCAGGGCACGCGGTGGCACTGCTCGGCAGTGGGGACGCCGGGGTGTACGCGATGGGCAGCCCGGCGTTGGACCAGGCGGACGACTCCTTCGACGTGGTGGGCGTTCCCGGGGTGACCGCGGCGCTGTCCGCCGCGGCCCTGCTCGGAGCGCCGCTCGGCCACGACCACATGATGATCAGTTTGTCGGACCTGCACACGCCCTGGGAGGTGATCGAACGGCGGGTCCGGGCTGCGGCGCAGGCCGATCTCGTCGTCGCCTTCTACAACCCGCGGAGCAGGACACGGACCTGGCAGCTGCCGCGGGCGCTGGACCTGCTGGCCGCCCACCGGCCGCCGTCGACCCCGGTCGGGATCGTCACGGACGCCTTCCGCTCCGGTCAACGGGTCACCGTCACGACGCTCTCCGAACTGACGGATCCGGACACGGCGGACACCGGTCTCGATCTCGTCGGCATGACCACGACGGTCGTGGTCGGCAGCACCTGGACCCGCGTCGTGGCAGGCCGTGTTGTCACTCCGAGGGGATACAGATGGAGCTGATCTACCAGATTCGCGCCGAGGGATGCGCGGGGTGCGGGGCCTGCCTTGTCACCTGTCCCGAACACGCACTGCGGCCGGGGCCATCGCGGCCCGGTGGCGGCCGGGCCCCGGTCATCCTCACCGGTCACTGCACCGGGTGCGGGGAGTGCGCCGAGATCTGCCCGGTCGACGCGATCGACGCCGTCGATGCCAGGGCGGCGGCGCGATGAACAGCGTGGGCGGACGGGTGGCGCATCCGATCGAACAACACTCCTACGCGATCCTGCGGGCACGCC
>NZ_CADDZT010000053.1:9532-10293 GCF_902812655.1 Candidatus Frankia meridionalis
TCGCCGCGGCGGGCCCGGACACCCGGCACCTGCCGCCACTGACCCGCGCGGTGATCGAACGGGTCGTGCACGCCAGCGCCGACATCGACTACGCCACCGACCTGATCTGCGACGAGGACGCCCTGCGCGACGGTGTTGCCACGCTCGCCGCGGGCGCACCGGTTGTCGCCGACGTGCGGATGACGGTCGCGGGCATCACCACCCGGGACGTGGTGTGCCGACTCGCCGACGTCGACCCGGTCGCGGCCACCAGCGACGGTCTGACCCGTTCGGCCGCGGCCGTCGAACTCGCCCTCGACGAGGTCGGCCCGGGCGCGGTGTGGGTGATCGGATGCGCGCCGACCGCGCTGGCGCACCTGCTCGCACTGGCCGACGTCGCCCGGCCGGCGCTCGTCGTCGGCATGCCGGTCGGTTTCGTCGGCGCGGTCGAGGCCAAGGAGGCGCTGCGCGCCTCGGGCCTGCCAGCGGTCTCGAACCGGTCGGAGAAGGGTGGGGCGGCCGTGGCCGCCGCCGCGCTCAACGCGTTGCTGTACGAGGGGGTGCGCCCGTGACCGCCGTGGGACAGGCAGACCTTGCGCAGTCGAGACCCGCCCTGCTGCTCGTCGGGCATGGGACGCGCAGCGCGCCCGGGGTGTCGCAGTTCCAGGCGTTCGTCGACCGGGTCCGCAAACGGGCCGGCGAGACGGTGGTGGACGGCGGGTTCATCGAGCTGTCGAGTCCACCCGTGGCCGATGCGGTGGCCCGGCTGGTCGCGACCGGCC
>NZ_CADDZT010000053.1:10573-15411 GCF_902812655.1 Candidatus Frankia meridionalis
AGCGCCGGCTCGCCGTGGTGCCGATGACCCTGGTCGCCGCCGGGCACTCCAAGGGTGACATTCCCGGCGCGCTCGCCCGGGAACGCACCCGCCATCCCGGCCTGGACTACACCTACGGACGGCCCCTCGGCCCGCATCCGACGCTGCTGGCCGCGCTGGACGAGCGGATCGGGACGGTGTGCCCCCGCCGCGACCGCGCGGACACGACGGTGCTGCTGGTCAGCCGCGGCTCCACCGACCCGGACGCCAACGCCGAGATCGCCAAGGTCGCCCGGCTGCTGTGGGAGGGACGCGGGTTCGCCGGCGTCGAACCGGCGTTCATCAGCCTGGCCGACCCGGGGGTGCCGGCCGGTCTGGAGCGTTGCCGCCGGCTGGGGGCGTCGCGGATCGTGGTGGCGCCGTACTTCCTGTTCGCAGGTGTCCTCCCGGACCGCGTCGTCGCCCAGGCCCGTGGCTGGGCCGCCGAGCATCGCGGCGTCGACGTGCGATGCGCGGGCCTGCTGGGCGACAGCGACGGGCTGGTAGACCTGGTACTCGAACGCTTCGGTGAGGCACTCGACGGTGACATCCGGATGAACTGCGACACCTGCCTGTACCGGGTCGCCCTGCCCGGGTTCGCCCACCGGGTCGGTGCGGCGCAGACCCCGCACGACCACCCGGACGACCCGACCCATCCACACGGCCGCCACCATCATCTGGACGGCCATCCGCACCACAGCCACCCGCACCACGGCGAGCCGGCTCATTAGGCGAGGACGAGCTGGGCGGGGTTGATCGCGACAGGGAAGGGATCGGTGACGGTCAGTGTCTGGTCGTCGTGGACGGTCGTGGTTTCGGCGTATTCGCTTTCGCCGTCGCGGAGGGCCAGGGTGGTGATCGAGGGCTTGTCCGCGTCGACGATCCAGTAGTGCGGGACACCGAGGCGGGCGTAGACGTCGCGTTTGAGTAGCCGGTCGACGCCGACGCTGCTGGGGGAGAGCACCTCGACCGCGAGTACCGGCACGGCCAGGTACCCCTGCCCACGGACCAGATCCGCCCGGCGGACCACGCACACGTCCGGCTGGACGCTCGTCCGCTCACCCCGACGTACATCCGGAGTGGGTGCGAAGGCGACCAGGTCCGCAGGACAGGCGTTGGTGAACGCGATCGCCAGCTCCAGGCAGGCACGTTGGTGTTCCCAACGGGGGGCGGGGCTCACCAGGAGCACCCCATCCACCAGCTCGTAACGCCGGCCGTCGTCCGGCATCCCCGCCAGATCCTCGACGGTGAACCCGTCCTCGCGGACCGGGAGATCCTCGTACGCAACCGCCATGAACGCCATGATGGGCTCCTCTCAGCCATGACGCCACACTGATCGTCCCACACCCTGCGTACCAGATCCGACCACGATCTGTGGACAACGCATGGTTATCCACAGGATGGATCGACGTGGCTCAGGCCGAGGCGGCGAGGCGGCGACGGTCGCGACGGCGGGCGAGCAGCCGGTCGGCGAGCGCGTCCGCGCGTTCGATGTCGTCGAGGGACACCCGGGTGCGCTCCTCAACCTCCATGATCGCGGCGAGCAGCTCGGCGGACAGCCGGGTCCGGTCCGCCACCCGGGCGACGCTCGGCGGCAGGAATCCGGACGCCGGCCGGCCGGCGTCCAACCGGCGGAGCTGGTCGAAACGGGGCTGTTGGCTGGAACGGCGGGGCTGGTTGCGCAGGTCCATGGACCCAGTGACGGGCCTGGGGGATCTGGAATCAACCCTTGACATCGGTCCCGTCAGGCAGGTCCGCGGTTACCCACAGGTGATCCCCAGCCACGAGATGGATGCCCACCGGCCTGTGGACAGGGTTATCCACATTTTCGGGCAGGTGTGACCGTTCTCACATTCGATCACAGGGGTTGCCGATCCGGCGACACCACGCTTCCGGAGCCCCTGCGCGGGACATCCCAGGGGGAGGACACCCTGCCCTGGCCCACGGGTTCGGTCGACTCCCAGACCCGCCGCCAGCGGGCCTCACGGGGGGTACGTCTCGACCCGACCGGCGCTGGAGAAGGGGCCGGCACGGCACGTAGCGACTCCCACCAGGTGGTGGTGTCCTCGTCCAGCAGCCGGGACACCTCGACCGCGACACGGCTGGTGAACGACCGAAGATCCTCTGCTGCTGGATGTGTCGTCGGATGCATGGGCCGGCCGAACCGCACGGACACCCCGGGACGGCCCGCAACCGGCCACGCCCGACCGCGCGGCATCGCGGCGAAACTACCCCGGATCGCGACCGGGACCACCGGAACGCCACAGGTGATCGCCAGATGGGCCGCGCCGAACCGGAACCGGGCAAGCCGGCCGTCGGACGACCGGGTACCCTCCGGAAAGATCACCAGATTCCAGCCGTCGGCAAGCAGGTCGGCCGGCGCGGTCGAGGGCGCGCCCCCGCGGCGCTCGATCGGCACGGTCGCGAACAGGAAGGTTGTGGACAGGCCCCGCCACCAGCTGTCGAAAAAGTAGTCGGCGGCGGCGGCCACGGCGGTGCGCTCCCGCACGCCGCGCGGCAGCGCACACAGCAGCAGCGGCGCATCCAGGTGGCTCGCATGGTTCGAGACGAAAACCGCGGGTGTGCGCAACCCTTCGATCGCGTCCAGCCCGGCTACCGAAAGTGCCAGGTTCGCGTCCAGGAGCGGCCTCATGCCGACCTGTAGGGCCGCAACCCGGGCCGCCCGCATCGCGGGGGTACGCGCCCATGCGGTCGGGAACTCCTTCGCCACCACCGGCGGCCGGTGGGATTCAGCCGAGCGCGGCACCGGCGGCCGTGACCCCCAACGCCAGGCACGGGCCACCTCACGCAGGCCGACCCCGGCCGGCCGACGCGCCATCACCGCACGTCCGCGATGGCGTGCGGCGGGGAATGCAGGTAGGTCAGGGACGGGTCACGGCCCACCGTCGCGGACACCATCTCCAACGCGTCCGCCAGGGTGGACGCGGCACGGAAACCCATCCGCGCGCATGCCGCACGGTCACCGCCGACCCACACCACGTCTCCCAGGTGGTCCATCGCATGCGCACCCCAGTACCACATGTAGAACGGGTGGACACCGTGGTAGGCGTGCGAGGTGCGGTACAAGTGGGTGTACCAGGGGTCGGTCGCGTACTGCTTCTCGAAGGTGGCCTCGATCGTCGCCGGATCGGTGGACTCGGCGAGAACCTCCTCGAAGAAGTCCACGTACGACGGATGATGCAACTGGGAGAACTCCGGCGTCACCGGATGGTAGAGGATCATCGCTCCACCACGACGGACCAGCGGCTGCCCCCGGTACATGTTGAAGAAGTACCCGAGCCCCAGGCACATCGCGAGGATCGGGTTCATCACCGAGTTGACGTTGTAGGGCCCCAGATAGGGCAGGCCCACGACAAGGACGTCGCTCTGCCCGTTGACCTCGACGAGCTGCTGGCGGTGCACGTTCGCGAGCGTCTTCGCATGCACGGCCTCGGTCTCACCCGCGTGGACGCCGGTCACCCCGTAGTCGGCGACAAGGTCGCCGAAGAGCTTGCGGCGGGCCCGCACCGGCATCGCGGCGAGCCCCCGTGACATCCCGAAAGCCATCGCCTGGTCGCGGACGGACCACTCCCACTCCCGCTTCATCAAGAACGCGTACCGGGACGGGAACGAGGCGTTGTTCACGGTCGTCTCCACCGTGAATATCTTCAGATGGTCGGCCAGCAGCCGGCCCATCCGCCACGCGGAGGAGTGCATGGCCGAGCGGGTGTGATCCATGAACGAGCGCGAGTGGACCATCGTGTGGCTGTTGTGGTGGTGTCGCAGACTGTTGTAGGACGCGAGCCCGATCGGCACCGACTTGTGACCGCCGTCCATGGCCACCATGTTCACGTTGACGTAGACCAGCAGGTCCGACTCGGCGGCCCGCCTGTTGATCTCGACGTCCTCGCCGCTGTCGGTCAGACCGATGTGCGTCAGGTTGTCCTTGTCCTCGGCGTCGTGGTTGTACAGGTTGTCCGGCCAGAACGACCGGAACACCCGTTCCCCGACGGCCCTTTCGATCTCGGCGGCGGTCATCCGCCGGTGCAGGGCGTTGGCGACGATCAGTACGACGTCGTCGACACCGACCTCGGCGGCCATCGTCAGCACCCGCTCGATCACCCGCTGGCGGATGTCGGGCCGGCGCATCGGCGGCAACGGCAGCGACAGGTCGTCGAAGGCGATCGTCAGCCGCATCCCGGGACGCAGCAGTGCCCGCAGCGGCTCGCTGTTCTCCGGCTCCGCCAGCGCCCGGTCGATCGCCGCGTCCACATCCGCCAGCTCCGGTAGGGACTCCGGCGGGTAGACGACCCGGGTACCGAGCGGGAACCGCTCCAGCCCGAACCCTTCACCCTGATGGACGAGCAGCGGAGGAGTCCGCTCATCGACCTCGAGCACGAACCCCGGTCTCACCTGTGCGATCCCCTCACGCGCGGTCGCGGCCATGCGACGCTGCCGCCGGCCGCCATCCAGTAGATGTCCTGGTACTGAACAACAGATCGCCCGTCTGTCACGGTGCCCTCTGTCACGGTGCCCTCTGTCACGGTGCCATCAGGTCGAAGGCGACCTTGACCGCTCCGAGACGACCGGCTGCAAGCGCATGGTCCACCGCGTCCCGCCAGCGGTCCAACGGATAGGTCGCCGACACGATCCCGTCCAGGGGCGCGGTCGCCGCGAGCTCCAGCGCCCGGTCGAAGTCCGACCGGGCCGTCCCCGATCCGACGCTGGACGCGTAGGTCCCCACCAGTTCCAGTTCACGGAACCACAGCGGGGCCAGGTCGACCGACCCGGTGGGAACCCCCGACAGCACGACCCGCCCG
>NZ_CADDZT010000054.1:0-3179 GCF_902812655.1 Candidatus Frankia meridionalis
CATGTGAAACATTCGGTTCAGCTGTCGCGTTCCTGCGAACAGAAACGCGGTCGTGACCGAAACGGTCCGCCGGATATGTTCCTGGTGATACCCGGCATGGGGGAGTCAGGGGCGTTCCGCCCGCTCTGGTCATCCACGGCTCCGACGCTGTCGACGACTCTGCCGCTCGCCATCTGGACGTGCGTGGCCGGTACCGAGCGCAGGCCGGTGGTCGCGACATGTCCGGCGGCAGTGGTTTTCCCGGACTCGAGCTGTTTGGCCACGGACACGGCATGGTTGATCGGGATGGAGTATCCGGCCCGCAGACCGGCTGGCAGGTACTCGTTGAGCGCTGTCGCCGCGGTGTCCATCCCGATGACTTCGCCGGTCGTGCTGATGAGAGGGCCACCGGAGAAGCCGGGTTTGATCGGTACGTCACTCTTGATCAGCCCGGTGAGCTGCTCGGCATTCCCCCCGTCGGAATCGGTTGCGGTGATGCTCTGGTTGAGCGCCTTGACGGTTCCGGCGACGACGCTCGGCGCGCCGCCTTCGGCATTGCCGATGGCGGCGACCGAGTCGCCGACGACTACCTTGGAGGAATCACCGATCGGAACCGTGACGAGCCCTGAAGCACTTTTCAGCTGGAGCACGGCGACATCGTCGGTCGGGTCGGTACCGACGATGTCGGCGGTGAAGGTTCGACCGCTGCCGGCGACAGTGACGGTGATGCCCGCGGTGTCCTGGACGACGTGATTGTTGGTGAGTACCTCACCGGAGGAACGCAGCACCATGCCGGTTCCGGCGACGGAGGCATTCTGGGAACTGAGCCTGGAAACAATGCTGACCACGCCCGGAATCACCTTCTGGACGGCGTTCGACGTCTGGGACCCGATGGTGGCACTGTTCGCGGTGGAGAAGCCTGGAACGGTGAATGCTTGGATCGCCATGCTGGGGGCATCGGCGGCCCCGACCGCGCTGCCGGCCACGCCGGAGGTCGGGGTGGCTGCGGCGACCGCGGCGACACAGGCGATGACGGTCGCCCGCAGCAGCCATTGGCGCGGCGCCTCCGGTGGGAACGGACGTCCTACCTGCTCTGGTTCACAGGCGCCGTTACTCTCCTCACGCACCGTTCGGTTCTCCTCCTGAGCTCACCGGCAGGGCTGACATCACCTGTGCCGCTCTCGACCGCCGCCGGCGACGCCCGACGTCCGACGATTCCAACCCAACCGCGTGGCAAACCCGGGCATTCACCGAACGCCCAGATGCGTGGGACGTCACGCCTGAGCAGGTCCCTGTGGGTACATATCGCCCTACTCGTGTACGTGGAGTGGTTGTTACATCACGGTCTATGGCTCCGGGGAGGGGGATTTCCGACTTCGGCGGCGTGGGGGTTGCCGCCACCGTCCCTGTCCGAGTCCAGCTCGTCAGACAAGGTCGCGGATATTACAGAATCAACTAGGTGATTACCGGGAGGGGGTGCGCCGGGAACAGGAACTCCGTGGAATCCGGTTTCTCACCGGCTGGCCAGAAGCTGGCGCAACCCGATGAGAAGTAGTTTCAGTCCGAACCGGTACTCCTCTTCATGGTCACAGACGGCAAGATCGGAGGCTGCCGTGGCCAGCGCGGGGAAGCCGGCTGCCCGCAGCTCCCCCATCCGGAGGGCAAGTAGCTCGGGTGACTGCTGCTGGTCAACGAGCAAGTTCCATCCGCCGTTGAGTTCGCGTAGGACGGATCCGGTATGGAGGGCGACTATCGTTCGAAGTATGTGAACGGACGTGGCAGTGTCGAATCCCGCGTTGGCCAGCAGGACCATCGCGGTGTCGAAGGCCCGGAGAGCCACTGTCGAACCCACCGGCCGGGTGACCAGCAGGATGAACGCATTCGGGTGGGCCAACGCCACCCGGCGGAACTCACCGGCTATGGCCTCGACACGGTCTTCCCATTTCCCGGTCGCGGCCACTGTCACGTCGATCTCGTCCTGTACGGCCTCGGTGACTCCGTCGAGTACCGCGGCCTTGTTGGGCACGTGGTTGTACAGGGACATGGCCTCCACGCCGAGCTCGGCGGCGAGGCGGCGCATGCTGAGAGCCTCGACTCCGTCCCGGTCGACGAGGTGAACGGCAGCACGGATGATCCGTTCGCGGTTGAGGGGTTGGCGGATGCCGGATCCGGTGATCCTTGTCATGTGACTCGCCTTCCGCCCTCCAGGTTCCTCGGGGCCTCCGGCCGCGCGAGTAGTTGAGGAACGGGCTGCCGTCCTCGACGTCGCCGTGTGGGCTGAAAGGGGTGGGGAAGTCAGCGCAGGGCGCGCAGGCCGGCGGCGGCAAGATCTGGCACAGCGGCTTCTACCGTCTCGAAACCGTCACCAACGGTTTTCCCCCGGATGTACCGGGAGTGGATCCCCTCCGCGATCACGGCACTCTTGAAGTAACCCAGGGCCAGGTAGAAGTCGAAGTTCACCACGTCCCGCCCCGAGGCTGCCGCGTACGTCTCGATCAGCACGTCCGTGGAAGGCATCCGGTCACTGGCGGACGCGGCCGACCCACCGAGCACCGGTTCGAAGGCCGGATCGTGGTAGACGACGGCCAACGCGAGGTCCGCAAGTGGGTCGCCGAGCGTGGCCATCTCCCAGTCCACCAGTGCACGCACCGTGCCGAGATCGTCCGGATCGAGGATCGCGTTGTCGATCCGCGCATCCCCGTGGACGATCGCTGCCCCGCTTTCCGGCGGTAGCCTCTCGGCCAGCAGGGCGTGCAGGGCGGCGATGTCGGCCAGCTCCCGGGTGGCGACGCGGGACCACTGATCCCACCAGCGTCCGACCTGGCGGCCCAGGTATCCCGCGGGCCGGCCGAAGTCGGCGAGGCCCACCTGCGGGTACTCCACCGCGTGCAACCGGGCCAATGCGGTGACCAGCCCGAAGGCCGCCCGCACCACCTGGGCGTCGGAGTAGGCGTCCAGATCCTCGCGGGTCCGGATGACCGCGCCTTCGACGAGTGAGACCACCGAGAAGGGCGCGCCGATCACCCTGACGTCCTCGCACAGCGCCACCGCCCGTGGCACCGGCACATCCGTGCCGCCGAGCGCGGCGACCACCCGGTACTCCCGGCTCATGTCGTGGGCCGACGGGGTGAGACCGCCGAGCGGTGGGCGGCGGACCACCCAGCGCGACGCGTCGTCCCACACCCGATAGGTCAGGTTGG
>NZ_CADDZT010000054.1:3221-6773 GCF_902812655.1 Candidatus Frankia meridionalis
GCGCGTCGAAGAAGCCGGTCAGGGCTGCAAGATCGAGGCCTGCGGGTGAGGCGGTACCGTCGGTCGGGTCGAGCGCCGTGGGGCTCGCCTGTCCTGAGGTTTCCGGGGCACTACCGGTCATCACGTCCTGCCCTTCGCGCGTTGTCACGGAATGCGTTGTCGCCGAGTGTGTTGTAGCGGAGTGGGCAGTCGTGGCCGGTTCCTGCGCGTGGCAGGTCGGCTATCGGGCGAATACGGCCCGCCATTGTTCGACGGAGCGGGGACGGAACACCATGTTGTCGCGTCGCACCTCCGACAACGGCGCCGACGGCTGGGGTGAATAGAGGTGACCTGGGTAGACGACCGGGTCGTCCGGGAGCGCGGCCAACTGGCGGAGGCTCGCATACATTGCATCGGGATCGCCGCCGGGGAAGTCGGTGCGTCCGCAACCCTCGAGGAAGAGTGTGTCGCCCGCGACGAGGCGCTCGCCGTCCACCAGGAAACACTGGCTGCCCGGGGTGTGCCCGGGGGTGTGCAGCAGGCGGATGGGGACGGTGCCGACATCGAGCACGTCATCATGGTCATGGCTGACCAGGTCGGTGGCGGAGACGCCAGTGACGCGCCGCACCCATTCGGCCTCGGCCCGGTTCACATGTACCGGCACCTGGGTGCGGGCGAGTAGTTCACGCAGGCCCGGAAGGGCAAAACCGAACATCTCGCCGCCGACGTGATCGGGATGATGGTGGGTGACGAGGACGCCGGTCAGGCGTATGTCATCGGCCGCAAGGACCGCGAGGAGGTCGTCGACCGCGTAGGCCGGATCGACCACGACCGCTTCTCGGGTTTCCCGGTCACCGATCAGATAGGTGAAGTTGACCATCTGCGTTGCCACCGGGTCGCCAACGGCGTAGTCGCGTCCGGACAGCAGTTGGCGGAAGTACAGCCGGTTCACCATGGGCACAGGTTACGGGGAGTACGGCACCGCGGTCGCGGTCACGACCCGGATCCGGATGATTGACTCCCAACTGAACCCACACCGTGGTCTACATTGTTGACGTGCCACCCCCGACGATTTGATCTTGATTTGCCGGGGGTGGCACCGGGGTTCCTCAGGATGACCGGCCATGAAACCGCTAGCCACCGCTATGACGCCGCTAGCCACCGCTATGACGCCGCTAGCCACCGCTATGACGCGGCGAGGAAGCGGTCGAGGACACGCACGCCGAACCGAAGCGACTCGACCGGCACCCGCTCGTCCACGCCGTGGAACATGCCGGAAAAGTCCAGGTCCGGCGGAAGCAGCAGCGGGGAGAAGCCGAAGCAGCGGATCCCGAGCCGGGAGAAGGACTTCGCGTCCGTTCCGCCCGACAGCATGTAGGGGATGGCGCGGGCGGACGGGTCCTCGGCCTTCAGAGCGGAGGCCATGGCATCCACGAGCGGGCCGTCGAAGCCGGTTTCGAGCGCCTGGTCGAACACGACCCAGTCGCGCCGGACCGCCGGACCGATCAACTCGTCGATCTGGCGGAGGAACTCCTCCTCCTGACCGGGCAGGAAACGGCCGTCCACGTAGGCAGTCGCCTCTCCCGGAATGACGTTGACCTTCTCGCCGGCGTCAAGCTGCGTCGGATTCGCCGTGTTACGGATGGTAGCCCCGATCATCCGGGCGATCGGGCCTAGTTTGGCGATCGTGGTCTCCAGGTCGTCGGCGTCGATGTCGATGCCGAGGGCCTCACCCACCGAGTTGAGGAACACCCGGACGGTCGGCGTCAGCACCACGGGGAAGCGGTGGCGGCCCACCCGCGCGACCGCCTCGCACAGCGCGGTCACGGCGTTGTCGTCGTTCGTCATCGACCCGTGCCCGACGCGACCGGCGACGGTCAGCTTCATCCAGGCGATGCCCTTCTGGGCCGTCTCGATGAGGTACAGACGCAGATCGTCGGAGACCGTGTAGGAGAAGCCGCCAACCTCGCTGATCGCCTCGGTGCAGTCGGCGAACAGATGCGGGTGGTTGTCGACCAGCCAGCGGGCGCCGAGTGTGCCCCCGGCCTCCTCGTCGGCGACGAACGCGAGGACCAGGTCCCGCGGGGGCCGGCGCCCGGAGCGGACAAGATCGCGGACGACCGCGAGCGTCATCGCGTCCATGTCCTTCATGTCGACCGCACCGCGTCCCCACAGGCTGCCGTCAACGACCTCACCGCCGAACGGGTGGACCCGCCAGTCCGACGGGTCCGCCGGCACCACGTCAAGATGACCGTGGATGAGCAGCGGCGCCCGGCCCGGATCGGAGCCCTCGACCCGGGCGATGACGCTGGTACGGCCCGGTGCGGACTCCAGCAGGGTCGGTTCCAGGCCGACCTCGGCAAGCTTGGCGGCCACGTACTCGGCGGCGGAGCGTTCGTTGCCGTCCCCGTTACCCCGGTTGACCGAATCGATACGCAGCAGGTCGTGGCAGAGCTCGATGACCTCGTCCTGCGCGGTCGAACCGGCCGCTGACACCGAGTCGGCAACGGACTGCGGGGAGGTGGACGTCTGCTTGTCGTGGGACGCGGGGAGGTTGCTCGCCATGGATCCAGTCTGCCGCGCCCGAGGTGTGTTCGACACACGTGGGGTTGAGGTGAGTCGTGCCGCAGGAGCGGTCACCGTGGATCGTGACGGATGATGCCGGGGGGTGGCGTCAGCCACCCCCTTCGGACGTGTAGCATCGCAATCGGTTTCGGACGTGGACAGCGTCCGGTGCCGTAGGTCCGGGTGGCGGAATGGCAGACGCGCTAGCTTGAGGTGCTAGTGCCCTCTAAGGGCGTGGGGGTTCAAGTCCCCCCTCGGACACAACCTAACGAGATCAACATGGTCTCTGACCTGCATGTATGGGATGTGGGGGTTCAACTTCCCCGGCCGACACGAACCATTACCCCACATGCGCTCTACCTGCACTTTTGTGAGCTACAGGTATATGTAGTGTTGCCTTGGTGATGTTGGCGCCGCGCTGGGTGCGCCCTCGAGCTGGCCAGAGATCCCAATACCCGTCGATGCCTTGGCCGCCGGCCCTTGTCAGCGGGGCCAAGACCGAGGAGGTCGTACTGGGGCGATGCTCGCGATCATGGCCGGCACGCTGGATCCCGCTGCTGGGACAGCGTCAGACCGTTCTGAGGACGCGTTGACCGACGCGGTGTTCGGCGCGATCCGCCACCTGCCCTATCGGCGGGTGCTCGGGGCGGTGCTCGCCGCTGCCGACGTGCCGGTCGATCCGGAGACATTGGACCGCGCGCGGGTTGAGCTGTGGCCGAGTTACCAGGTGCCCCACCTACCGGGGATGCGGGTTGAGCCGGACGTGGTGGTGACCGCCGGGACGACGGTGGTCGTGGCCGTGATCGTAGGAGCGATCCGGCCCAGGGCAGACCTGGAGCTGGCCGAACGGTCCGTCCGCAAGCTGGTACCGGAGGCCGGTGAGAGACGGTTCCGCTGGCTGCCCTCGCACCAGATCGCCACCTGCCTCGACACCGCTGACGGGCTGGCTCCCCACGAACGGCGCCTGGCCGACGACACGCTGAGGTTCATGCAAAGCCGGGAGGTACG
>NZ_CADDZT010000054.1:7303-17059 GCF_902812655.1 Candidatus Frankia meridionalis
GCCGGGGTCAGCACCTCGGTCAGCCGGCCGACCGAATGGGCACGGGCCGCGGTTGGGGTCGCCTACTGGCCCGGCTACTGGCCGAAGCGGCTGGGGACCTCGTCGAAGACGCCCTCGATTCTGGCGTTCTTCGACTTCTACGACCCGGGGTTCGAGGTCAGCCTGACCGTCCCCTCGCCGAACGCGGCGGTGGCGATTGGCGATGGAGCGCTGGCAGCCGCACGCCGCCGCACTCGCCCACGAGCTGGCGACGCTCCACGACTACGACGTCATCGTCGACAACCCCGACCCCACCAGCCTCCGCGTCCAGGTCGCGGCTGGCAAGGTCCACCCTGCCTGGCTCATCGACGCCTTCGGCCGGCTCGCCGGCAGCAGCCGCCTACGCCTCCGGCGCAGGACGGACCTGGACGCCCTCACCGTGCAGACAGCCCGAGACCTTTTCCTCGACCTGTGCGCGCGGGGGCTGAATGTTTACCGGTTTGGTGCCGGAGCACGGATTCGACGTCTTTGTTCCGGTCGCTCATGGGGAGCAGCCGGGGCAGGCGAGGGCGTTGGTCACGCCGAGGTGGGCCAGTCGAAGCAGCACGGCCACGCAAAATCGCGCAGTCATCGCTACCGATCCGACACGCTCTGGAACGTCTGGCGCAGGGTCCGTGCCGGAGGCTCAAGGCGGCCTTGAACAGGATGGATGCCCTTTTCGGCACCTGCAGCGTCGCGCTGAAAGACGGACAGCTTCCGTGTCCACCGGCCGCGGGGAGGTCAGAGCTTGCTCGCAGGACACACGACCCGGTGCCCCAGACGACCCGCGAACTCGGTCACGAACCCTGGAGCGAGTGAAGGCCAGTTCCAGAATTTGAACCCGAGGTACCCGAAGCCCCACTCGGGATTCCAGCGCCAATCATTCAGTTCGACCGGCTTAGCGCACACGGCGCACGAAACTATTCCCGCGGCGCCGCCATGCCAGGCGTGGATCGCATCGCCAAAAGGCCCCCACACCCGATCGTCGAGCTCCCAGTGGTCGTCGATGAGTCGGATCGTCGCGGCGCAGTGCGGGCATCCGGCGTTCACCACTTCACCCTCGCCGAAGTCGAAGACTTGGCGACCGGTGATGACCTCGAGACCATTAGTCCGGAGGCGACCGAGAGTAGTATCCGGCTCCGTCATAGCGTCGGCATAGTTGGGACCCGGGGGATACCCTAGCTCGCTGCCGAGCACGCAGTCGGTGCGGTCGGCCGCGACGATGCCCGCCTCGACGAGCCAACCAATCATGGCCGCCGCAAGCTCCTCCGCATTGCCAGCGGCCGCCTCGATGTCACCGATCGTTCGAAACCAGTCGCTCATAACTCCCTCTCGCTACGTGGAGTGCGGCTGTGTCGACGATGCCATGATCCAGCTCGGCCCTGGTCACGGGTTGCGGGACGCGCTCTTCCGATGATCGGTATGCTGGTCACCGCGCTGCCTCGGCGGGGAACTACTCTCATCGGCCATGACAGAGCCGTCCTATCTGCACACCACCCGGACGGCCTACGACACCGTCGCCGTCGCGTACGCCGAGCGTTTCAGCACGGCCCTCGAGTCCAAGCCGCTGGACCGGGCGATGCTTGCCGCATTCGCCGAGCTCGTGCACGCCGCCGGTGCCGGTCCGGTGGCCGATCTCGGCTGCGGCCCCGGCTACGCAACGGCACACCTGCGCTCTTTCGGGTTGACCGCCTTCGGCCTCGACCTGTCCCCAACGATGATCGCGCTGGCCCGGCAGGCGCCCCACCCAGGCCTGCGGTTCGACGAGGGTTCGATGACCGCGCTGGACCTGCCGGATGGCGCTCTCAGCGGCATCCTCGCCCGATATTCCATCATCCACACCCCGCCCGAGAAGCTGCCGATAACGTTCGCCGAGTTCCACAGGGTGCTGGCCCCCGCTGGACATCTGTTGCTCGCCTTCCAGGCCGGCGACGAGCCTGGGCACCCGGCCCAGGCATTCGACCACAAGGTGTCGCTCGTCTACCGGTGGTCACCCGACCGCGTCGCCGACCTGCTGCGCCAGGCCGGCCTCGGTGAGGTCGCCCGGCTGCTGCGGGAACCCGACGAGGACGAGAGGTTCCAACAGGCCCACATCCTGGCCCGCAAACCGGAATCTTGGCAGAGTCGTTATTTCTACAGGCCATTGGCCGACGACGAAAAGGTCCCGCGTAAGCAACGGCACACCGCCCGCCGGGTATTTCAGCGGCTGGTCGAGGAGGAAGGAGCACAGGTGGCCGAGTCGACGGTACGGGCGTTCGTGGCCCGTACCCGCGCGGAGACCTCGGGGGGCCGGTCGGTGACCATTCTGCAAACCCATGTCCCTGGGGCCGAGGCGGAGGTGGATTTCGGGGAGTTCCGTGTCTGGGTCGCCGGGACCTGGGTCCGGCTATGGATGTTCGTGATGCGACTGTCGTTTTCCGGCCGGGCGGTCCACGTCGCCTACGGCAGCCAGGCCGCCGAGTCGTTCCTGGACGGGCACGTGCGGGCGTTCGACCGGCTCGGCGGGGTATCGGGACGGATACGCTACGACAATCTGAAACCGGCGGTCGTGAAGGTGCTGCTGGGCCGGGAACGGCTGGAGAACCAGCGATTCGTTCTACTGCCAGCCCGGGATAGAAGGCGCGCACGAGAAAGGCGGAGTCGAAGGCGAAGTCGGCCGGTTCCGCCGCCGCCATCACCCGGGCAGCCGTCTCCGACCTCGGTCTCGCCATCGGCACCCCGGTCACCGCACTGATCAAATCAACCGAGATCTCACTTGGGACCCCGTGAGCCGGATACCCCAGCCGAAACGGTGAGGTCACAAGCCACGGCGGGACCGCCGGGAAACCCGCCTCAGCGCACGGCGGTCGGAGTCTGCTCGGCGAGCCGGGCCAGCGTGCGCATGGAACCCGGCACCGTGGCCATGATGTTCTTACCGACCAGCCGGGTGAACAGCAGGCTCGACGGCCCGCTGATGGTGGCCTGGTGAGTGAACCGGATACCCGCGCCGAGAGGCTCCACGACATGGACGAAGGTGAGGCGGGCCATCGGGAGCTCGCTTACGGCCGTGAAGGTCCGATTGGGTTCCACGGCGGTCAGGGTGAACCGGGTCCTGGGGCCGTCCGCCGGCTTGAGCGTGCCCTTCGCCCCCGGTACGAACAGGTCGTCGAGGGCGACGTCGGTCATGCCCGTGTTCCACTCCGGCCATGTGGCCGGCTGGCTGTAGCGGGCCCACAGTTGCTCGGCGGTGGCCGAGCTCGTCTCGGTGTGCTCGAATGTCCACATCGTAGGCATCTCCCGGTTCTGGCCATATACCGTCAAATACGGTCAGTGCGGATCGGACGCGCCTGGTCGCGGTCGAGCCACAGTGGAGTCGCGGTCGGGTCCGAGGCCGCTGACCCGGCTTGTCTGTGACCGGGCACCCCCTCAGGTTTCACTAGATGTGACACGTAAGCAACTCAGAGCGAGAACTCTGGCTCCACGCCGACTCGTTGATCCTTGACCCGTCGCTTCCCGATCCGGATCGGGATCCGCTCACCCCTGGGGGCGATCTCACCGACGATGCCGTAAGCGGCCAGGAGGCTGCCACCACGATCCCGAACGGCACACCCCGCCTTGTTGGTGCCCGTGGACCGTGCGGAACGGATGCCTTGGACGGGCGGGTAGTAGCCATCGTTTCGTGATTCGGTCCATCCGCGTCCAGTTGAGGCGTGTGCGCTGGCTACGGCGCCGCAGCGCCTTGTACCGGTGCCGCCCGGCCTGGGTCAAGGGTGAGGCTGGGTGGGGAGCAGTCAGATCAGGGGGTGCGGCGGCGTCAGCGTGAGATCCGCAGGCACGGTGACACCCCAGCGTCGAGCGTGGTCAAGCAGCCGCTTCTCCGCCCAGGTGAAGGTATACGTCTCATTCATGCGCAATGGCTGGTGGCCTACCACGATCCCGCGGACCGCATGCCATCCCATCTCCCGCAACGGCGGGGGAAGTCGTCCGGTCAGGTCGCAGATCAGGGGATCCAGGCCGTCGCGACAAAGGTGGGAGGCAAGAACAGCCAATCGGTCTTGATCATCATCCAAGGAGCCCTCGCGCACCTCCCCTTCAAGGTTGTGATCGCTCCCTTCAAGGTTCCGATCGCTTCGGAGCTCACATCGCTCGAGAAAATCTCGGCCCAAGGCGGCCCCTGCCGGCGACGCCCAGAAGAGTGCACGGCTGATCTCATCCACAATGGCTCCCCCATCTCCGTTGGATGGCCACCGTGCGACGATCTTGCGTAGCAAGGACAGAACTTGCAATGCCTCACGTGCCGATACCAGTACGGCATGATCCAGGGACCAGGACGCGCAAGAGCCGGCTGCGGCGATCCCGCCCCCTTCCTCGTCCACAAGCATGGTAAGAGCCACCGTGATCCCAGGAATTCCGCAGGGAATGAGAGCTGTCCCGGCGAGGAGCGTCATCCCTCGGAGTACCTTCGCCAGGACACCAGAAGCGTGGGTGAACCCCTGGCGGTAGCCGGATCTGGCGTATGGCTGTCCGCTCCCAGTCCGCGGGCCCGTCCCATGGACCGCAGCGAGAAAGCTTGCGGGATCGACGGAGCGCAGAGCCGGGCCGAGGGTCCATGCTGCCTGGACGGCATCCCGTTCAACACACTCAAGGAAGGCGTTGAGGGATGCTCGGATCAGGGATGGGCCTGATGCCGCACCGCTCGGCGAGGCGTCGGTATGGTCGACCGGCTGCTCCCGCACCGGATCGTCAATAATCGCGGCCGGGACGAGGACCGCGCGCCGCGGGCTCCCAGGAGGCGAGCCCAGGCGGATCGCGGGCAGGCAGGCTACGGGCTGGGCGTTCAATATCGGGTGCGCCAGCGCGCCTGCGGCACTGAGGCGCCGGTTGTCGTCCGGCGGAACATCAGCCAATCGCAATGGATCAACCGCCGGCGGAATGAGGGCTGCGCGTTCGACGGCTTCCCCTGCCCCCCGGATCAGGGTGTCACCGCGGCTGAACCCGCATGCCCCAACGTGGTGGAGGGATGGTCGGCCTGCCTGCCACCTGCCACCGATCTCCCCGAGGCCGATGTCGACCGCCACTGTCCATAGCGGCAGCTCATCCGGTGGAATCATCTGCCAGGCGCGGGCAAGACCGCTGGTAGGCCCTAGAGTCGCAATGGCGTCGAGCATCCGGAATCACATCCATTCCGGGTTTCTGAGGGCCGTTCCGGATGATTTGGCGTGAGCCGCTTCGGCGAGGGCCGACGTTACAAAGAATTGGAGATCGCGATGGGTGAAGCGACCGAGCATCGGCAGGCCCGCTCCCCATCGACGGTGGAGCCGGTCGGCAATGACGTCCACAATGCCAGGATCGGGCCTCCGAACGAGGTCCGGCTGCGGTTCTTGAGACTGTCCTGTCGCATCTACAGCTTCGCCGGCATCATGATCGCCATATAAGGCGTCCAAAAAGTTGGACAAACCATAGGTCGGGCCTTGGAGGACATTGATCGGCGTCCTCGCCTCCCGAACCCGGCCGCCGTGACTGATGTGGCGGAACCGATTCCATGCGGACGACAAACGGCCATCTTCTCCCCATCTTCGGTCACCGGCGATGACCGATGCGGCCCAGACAGGCAGGCACAGGCGGGTCGCCCAAGCCTTGGACAAGCCGAGCACGGTCGACACCTCTGTTGCCACGAACCACAGAGGAGAGGCGAAGATGTTCCGACCGATGTTGCCCCAGCCCGCGTGGGAATGCGCACCGACCGTCGCGAGTCCAATCCGGAAGTCGTCGTCAAAGCCACTGTCAACTGCGCGGGCCAGAAGCGTCGCCAGGCTTTCCAGACTGGCCAAGGCGACAGCGTCGGCAACGGTGAGCGATGGGTGGGGTTCGGTTGGGACCGCTGTGAACGGGACCAGGATGCGAGCGAGAACCTCCACAACGGCATCCGCGACCTGCCGCCGCGGAAGGGAAGCGGTGACGAGCGGTTCAACTGCGGCATACCGGGGGCGGAGAGCCTCGGAGAGGATGAGGAGCTTGTCGCCGGCGTGGTCGCAGCAGGCTGCCGGGCTTACCTCCGCACCGGTCCCGAGCGTTGTCGGCACCATCACCGTGAGGATCGCCGCCTGCGCCGACGACGGCAGCAGAACCAGCCCGCACCGACCGCTGGCAAGCCGCGGCGTGGCGAGGATGTCAGTGGGCAGTGCCCCAAGAGCGGCCAGATCCATCGTCGCTCCGCCGCCGATGGCAACGATGCCCGTCGCCTTCAAACCGTGCCAGCGTGCTGACATCGCTCTGACCTGGTCGAAGGTTGGTGGACGGTCAACGGTGACGACGTCGACCGGATCCCGGCCGACAGCGGTTCGCAGACGGCGCTCCAACGCGGCGCCCTGTCTTGTCGCGACCGCGCCGGCATCAACCACCAGGACCGGACGGTTACCGACAGACGCCGTGGCCATGATGGCTTCCAGCGCACCCGTTCCCGCGAGCCAGCGGGTCGCGGCGGACCAGCCCGCCAGACGTCGCGCGGTCGGACCGTGCTCCGGGTCGTCCCGGTTTGGTGGAACCGTTGGTAGACCTCCCAGCACCGAGGACGCGCCTGTCATCCCGGTCATACCGACGCCGGGGCCGTTGGCTGCCCCACCTTGTCGTGAGTGGAAAGTACTTTTCCCGGGCGGTCGGAGGTGTCCCACAGACGGTCCAGCCCGGCAGACAAAGCGGCTGTCAGCTGGCGTATCCCGTCCGCCTCGTAAACAAGTGCCGGTACGAGCTGGACGCCGCCCAACCCCGGATGGACCACCGCTCCCGCTTCCCGGACATAACCCACCAGCGCCGCTATCTGCCCTGGATCGAGCAGCTGGTCGTACTGGTCACGGACAACGACACCGCGAAAGCATCCACGTCCAGTGAGCGTGAGCCGGGACGGTGCCGCTGAGACGAGGCCGTGTAGCGACGCATCGAGCCATCCCGCCACATGCACCGGCGCGGCCGACTCCCGGGCCCAAGCGGCAAGGTCGAGAACAGTTTCTATCGCGGCGGCGGTCGGCGGTGTACCGGCCTGGGTCTCACCGTGGACGAAGACCGCGTCATGCCGCTCGAAGACCTCGCAGATCTGGTGGCTGACCAACACCGCCGCAGCCGCGCATGTTCCGTTTGTCAGACCCTTCGACAACAATAGGACGTCCGGCCTCCGGGTCCACAGAGAACTCGCGACAAACGGTCCGGTGCGGTAGAAGCCCGTAGCTACCTCGTCGGCTACGACAAGGAATCCGTGCTCGTCTGCGAGCCGGCCCGCTTCGTCGATGAAAGCGGTGGGGACCTCAATCGCGCCAGTGCCAAGAACCGGTTCGATGACAATGGCGCAGATCCGATCGCCTTCCCGTTCACACAGATCGGTCAGTGCCGCAGGGTCATGAGGATCGACGTGACGAAGGAGTCGTCGGTCCACGCCGTAGAGATCCTGATCGAGATCCTCCCCAGTCAGACCATGGGCCCCGTAGGTGAGCCCGTGATAGCTGCCGCGGAGACCGACCACCACCTTCCGGGTGCGTTGACCTCGCAGCCGGGACCACTGCCGGACTAGTTTCATGGTCAGATCGTTGGCTGCGCTGCCGGATGTCGAAAAGATTACGCTGCCGAAGATGCCCGAGTCTGTGGCGTCCAGCAAGGCTCGCGCGGCTCGCACGGCAGGCTCGTTCCCATAGCGGAACAGAGTCAGATAGGAGGCTTTGTCGAGAGCGGCAGCGACCGCGTCCCGAAGCTCAGGACGGCCGTATCCGAAGTTGACGTTCCAAAGTCTGGACGTCCCGCACAGAAGTCTGCGCCCATCAGCCATGAACAGGTGAATTCCGCTCGCAGCGACTGCGGTACGGGACGGGTCGGCGAAACGGCTTGGCGGCGTCAGCAGCTCCCACAGCGGGGGACGCTCCCGAATACCCCAGGCGGGATCGGGTGGCATGGCTCTCGGTGGGGTCATGGCCGTCCCTCGACGCCAGCGTTTCTGGCCAGACAAGTGAACAGGACAACTCGGCGGCCATCTGGATGTGCGGCCAGCAGATCACGGTGTTCGATCGCGAACCCCGCGGTCTCCAGCTCGGTCCGTAGCAGTTCCTCCGGCAGGAGCCGAGGTGTGGTGGTGAACAAGGCGGGGCGAAGTGGCTCACCGACCGGTCCGGCGACCAGCACACTCACGTGTCGCACGCCCGCGTCTTGGTCGACCTGCTCGAAAACAGTCACCAATACGGCTCGGTCGTCTTCGTCACGAACAGAAAGCACGCGGGCTGTTTCGGTAGAAGGAACTGAAGACTGGAGCTCGTCGTACCAGAGGGTGGAGATCAGGAATTTGCCCCCGGGCGTTAGCAGCCGGATCAGACCCCCGAAGGCACGTGCCCGCGTTTCGCCGTCCAGCAGGGTCACGGTCGTCGTTCCCAGAAGGACGACGTCGAAGAGCCGGTCCAGTGCGGGAAGTTCCGCCATGTCCGCGTACAGGGTCTCCAAGGACGCCGACATGCGCATGGGGAAGGTGGCCGCGACGTCCCTCAAACGCGTCAGCATGGCATCCGACCTGTCCACCGCGACAACCTGATGTCCGCGCGCGAGAAACGGCATGGTCAGACGGCCAGTTCCGCACCCAAGATCGAGGACGGGGCCCCGCAGCCCACGGGTGCGGTGCGTCATGAGGGTGATTTCGCTGTCGTCCCCGTCGACCAGGGCTTGGTAGACACCCGCACCGCCGTCGTAGATGTCGCCCAGCACAAGGTCGTCGCCCAGCTCCCGGGCCAGCCTGTGAGCCGTGGCGTTCGCAGGCAGTTGGAGGAGCCCGACGGGCGAGACGGCCGCGGCATCCCTGTCCTGCCAGCTCGTGGCCAGGGGCTGGACATGCGCGCCCGCTGTCATGACGCCGCAGGCAACAGCACTGGCAGCGTGATACCGCGAGCTGTCAGTGCATCACGGACAGCGGATGTCGACACTCGGGAAAGATCCTCCATACCAGCGCGTGCGAGTCGAGTAAGGGCCGCATCCGGATCCAGAGCGTGCAATATCACGTCGAGAGCGGTGGCAAGCTGGGCGCTGATACGGAACGCACGGCGGGCCCTGGCATCGAACAGCACGTGCTCCTGCGATGAGACGAGCAGCAGAAGGTCGTCCCGGGGAGCGGTCAACTCACCCACCTGGTGGGGATCGGCGATCCGGAACCCCATTCCGGAGACCCGCCACTGTGTGGGCGTACGTAGCCTCAGCGTGCGTACCGCATCAAGTGCGGCCAGGTGACCCCGTAATGTCGCCCTTTCAGCATCGAGGAGTGCCTCCGTCACGTCGGCTGGTCCGCAAAGGTCACCGTGCCGGGCGGTAAGAGCCGCGGCGCTGGCTTCCAGTGCCAGGCGGCTGTCCCCCACACTGCCGAACGCGATGCCGCCTGGCGCAGTGCGCACCATGCCATCCGCTCCGGCGTACAGCCGGTTTCCCAGGCCCGACGCTGTGCAGGGCGGCCCTCCCGACAGTAGGCACCGGTCGCCGAGTTCGATCGCCGGGTGCAGCAGAATCTCTTCGAAGAAGCCGGAGAGACGGACATCGGCGACATCCTGAAGGAAGCCCGCGGCATCGTCAGCAGTGATCAACCGGACGACCGTCGGACTTGCTATGGCGAGGTAGCGCAACGAGATGTAGTCGGTGGTTTGTAGCCAGAATTCCGGCCCGATTTGGATCTCGTCGCCGGGTTCTTCGATTCGGCCGTCGTAGCGTACCCATGTTCCGGGACCACTGGGCAGCTGTTGCCGACGG
>NZ_CADDZT010000054.1:17300-19988 GCF_902812655.1 Candidatus Frankia meridionalis
CCGTCGGCGATGACAACCGCGGGTGCCAGTGGTGAAGGCTCGCCACGCGCCCAACTGCCTAGGCGGGTGCTGAGGGTCTTGAGATCATAAGGACGGTCCATCGACATCTGCTCCTTGGGCGTAGACGGTCGGTGCGTTCGGGCTAACAGCTCACGACAGCCGGTGCCATGCCGGGTCCACATAGACCCGTCGCAGCCACGTCCCGAAAGGCAGGCGACCAGTTGAGACAGATGCGAGGCCATCCGGGTCGGCACTCCCTGACGACAGACACAAGGCGACAACCGTACGGTCGACCAGGCGGGCCTGCCCCTCGGAGATCCGGACGGGACTTCCGGCGTCGGCTTGCACGCTTTCCCTGTGCGCGTCGCCACACACCGATGCCAAACCGAGACGGGGATGGAGCACGATACCCGACCGTTTCAGTTCAACTGGAAGACCAGACACGGGCCGGGCACCTTCCGGAAGAACAAGTGCTATGCCACGGGTGTCGTGCGTGTAGGGTGTCGTGACGTTGAGAGGGACTTGTACCGTACTGAGAATGACGGCTACAGCAAGCGATACGCCAAAACCACCCGCGAGGCGGCGCATGCGGGAAACCCCTTTTACCGCGGCGGCTCGTTCGAGCTTAAGCAGCGCCGTAAGCGGTGATGACAGCGTATAGACGAGCAGAAAAAGGACAAGGACACCGCCTACAGGACCAAGTAGCGCCAACAGCAGTGGCTCGTAAGAGGAGAAGGCAGCCGCGACAAGCGTCGGAGCTGTCAGCATGCAGGCGATTCCAAAAAGTGCCCAAATCGGCGGCAGCGGGGTCGAGAGACCGGTAGGCGCCCACCCCCGCGGTTCCCGTGGACCACCGAACACCCAGCGCTGAACAAACTCGTGAACAAGTGCCATTGACTTGGGTCGCAGATGCGGCCGATCAAGCCATCCCACTAGCGCCACGTACCCATCGAACTTCACGAACGGACACAGGTTGATAACCGCCATCAGGATGTCGGCTGCCGCGACCAGGGACAGCACCTGGTGTCCAGAGCCGGAGGGTAGGGCACTGGCTACCAATACAGCGGTCGCTGCCGCGAAGACGTGCACACGCACGCCAGCAAGCGCCACAGCAACCCGGCGGCGGCGCGGCTGCCGCCACGACTGGCTCACATCGCAGAACAGCGACGGGCTTCCATAGAGGAGCATGACACCCATACGGCGTACCCGGCCGCCAGCCCGCGTAAGTGACAGCCCATGAGCGATTTCGTGGACGGCCGTCGTGGCCAGGCTGACGACCATGACCACAACCAGAACGCCCAGGGGCACCGGGCCTGCCAGGTCAGCCCTAAAACGGGCGTGCTCAGCAACAGCCACAGCCATGCCGATCAGGGAGACCGCCCAAACGGCCACCTGTCCGGGGATAGAAGCGAGCACGTTTCCAACGGGTAGCAGAAAGGCAAGAAGCCGATGAGGGTCACCAACTGCGTACTCGACTGTGCCGGGTGGCCGATACCGGAACCGGCCAGAACGAGAGGCGCGCGAAAAACTCTTCCGGCGCGGCGCCGAGTGGCGTCCTGTCGAAGGCCTGAACGGCATGAGTAAGCTGCTAGATTTTCGTGGGTTTTTGTTTCGAAGCACCGGTACGCCGACACCGTTGGGCGGTAGCGTCAGACCGAGCACGGCAAAGCGGCCGAGAGCTGCTTCTACCACGCTTGGATCAGAAATTCCCAGCTCACCGGCTAGCTGAAGACTGTTCCGGGTACCATCGAGTAATGTCAGCAGCTGGGCGGCGCCCGCAGTTACCCGGAACTGCCTACCAGCCACGTCATCGATGACAAGGACCCGGTCTCCGTCCGGATCCGGGACGAGCTCCAGGTCGGTACGTCGCTTTATGCCCAAGCCACCGCTGCCCGACGGGCGGACGTTGACGCTGGCGGGCACGGTTGGCTCCTTTTCCTAATTCAGAGGAATTCCGATGACACCTGACTTGTTATGGAGACCAGTGAGTACGTGGGCTCGGTGACTCGCGCCGAGCCCACGTCTCGATCAGATGAGCGCTATACAAGCAAAAAATCAGGTAAGCGCGATACCACCGACGATAGCGCCGGCAAAGACCGTGCCGACCGCGAAGCCCTCCCAGAATCCCCAGCCCGGGGCTTGGAGGTCCTCCAGTTCCTCGATGTCGAAGACAAGTTCGGCGAAGGCCAAGTCAATGCTCGCCTGATCCTGCGTAGTGGTGGTCATGTTTCACCTTCCTTTCGATACCGGCCGCCCGCAGCATGCGTGCCCTGGACGGCTCATATGGATCCGTGCAGAGACGCGGACCTACCATCAGGGCTTGCGTGTCCCTTGGGCGTGCATATAATGATCACAAGGGTGTGCGTCTGATGCCGTGTCGTGGCCCCGACACGGCATCAGGTGATCGCTATACCGATGGCGGTACCCGCCCCAACGACGGCGACCCCCACGGCAAAGCCGCCTACGAAAGACCAGAAGCCGGGGGCTTCCAGGCCTTCCAGCTCCTCGATGTCAAGAAGTGCCATAATATTCACCTCCTCACGTACTGCTAAATTTCTTCCCATTAGGGAAGTCTACGATGAGGGCGTTTTTAGACGGGAACGTCCTCGGAAACCAGGCGCCACCAGCCGGTCAGCAGCACAAGAATGATCCACAGAGTAAACATTATGTATCCACCGGCTATCGGTC
>NZ_CADDZT010000055.1:0-6809 GCF_902812655.1 Candidatus Frankia meridionalis
TGGTCTTGACCGGCGGTTATCGCTGTGAGCGATGACCATTTTTCGATCTTGACAGCAACGTCACCCGCCATGTCCCGATTCACTGATCGTCTTCATCCTCGTTCGCCGGTGTGGCGTCGCGGGAGGCCGCGGGCATGACGTGACTGTAGACGTTCATCGTCACGGCGATCGCGGAGTGTCCGAGTAGTTCCATGACGACCCGTGCCGGCACGCCTTGTTCGTAGAGCAACGTCGCGCAGGTATATCGAAGATCATGAAAGTGGATACGGCGTAGCTCCGCACGACGACACAGCGCGTCGAACTGACGGGTGGCGTTGCGTGGTTCGAGCGGTGTGCCGGCCGTGGACGCGAACACAAGGTCATGCCGGCCGCTTGCCGTTCCGGCCGCTTGCCGGTTCGCATCCTGCCGCTTCCGGTGTCGACGCAGTGCCCGGAGGCAGGGGCGAGACACGGCGATCGTCCGGGCGGAATGATCGGTTTCGATCGGGTTGTTCGCATACCGTTCGTCGATGTGGTGGGCGGCGGGTGACCTCATCCGCGGCCAGTGCGCGCGACTGGTCCGCGCTGATCTGAAGGGGACGTCACTCAGGGCATGCCTCATCTCGGACGTCACCGATCATATTGTCTGCCGATCGTAATATTACGTACGTCAGACTATAACCTAGGGTGGGGTGCAGGGTAATGGCCTTGCAAAGCGAATGGAGGAGCCCTGTGGCGCGCTACGACAGGGAGCACAAGCAGGCGACGCGGCAGCGGATCATCGAGGCGGCGGGTTATCGGTTCAAGCAGGACGGCATCGACGGCTCCGGCGTCGCCACGCTGATGGCGGACGCGGGGCTGACCAACGGTGCGTTCTACGCCCACTTCGCGTCCAAGGAGGACCTCGTCGCGAAAGTCGTCGCTGACCAGCTCGGTACACAGGCCGCGAGGTTCAGCACGCTGGCGCCCGGCCGCGCGGGACTGGAGGGGTTCGTACGCGACTACCTGACGCCTCAGCACCGGGACCACCCCGGCACCGGGTGCCCGTCTGCCGCTCTGCTCGACGAGATCGGGCGCTGCGCGACCGCAACCAAGCACGCCTACACCGACGGTGCGCGGGCCATCGTGGACGAGATCGCCGCCCACCTTTCTCCAGACGATCCGCAGTCCGCACGGGGAAAGGCGCTCGGGCTCTTCACGATGATGGTGGGAACGATGCAGCTGTCCCGCGCCCTGTCCGACCCGAGGTTCGCCGCCGAGGTCCTCGAACAGGGCATCCAGAACGCCCTCGAATTCATACGCTGAGCATCCGCGTGGCGCTCAGCGGCGCCGTAGCAGCGGAATGCTGGGCGCCCGAAGACGCCCAGCATTCCTGACTCGGTTGTCTGCGATCACGACGCCGGCAGAGTTCCAGCGGCTGCCCCGTAACGGAACGCGCACAGCTCAACCGTGCGAGGGCTGACGACCGATCATCCGGATTCTGCGGGGCCGGCCCTCTCGATCGGGACTGGCGGGAGCGAAAGGGCGCCTTCCTTCCGGCTCTACCGCTCGAGGAATTCGAGGGCCTTTTCGACGAACTGCCCGTGGAACTGGAAGATGCCGCCGTGCCCAGCGTCGGGGTAGATCACCAGCTCGCTGTCCGGCAGGCGTCGAGCCAGATCGGCCGAGTTCTTCGTCGGCACCATCTTGTCGCTCTCGCCGTTCGCGACGAGCACGGGCTGGCGAATGACGGAGAGGTCGGATGGCCGCTCCAGTCCCCATTGGTGGATGGCCTTGAGTTGTGCGCCGTAGGATTTGAGGGAGATCGCCTTGTCTCGGTTGTCGGCGCGCTCCTTCAAACGTGCCAGGAACTCCTTGCCTGCCTGACGCCCGTTGGGAGTCCTGGTGAAGAAGAGGAACTGTTTCGGGTCCTGGAACGTGAGCAGCCCTCGGATGGTGTCGAGATGCGAGATCCTGGTCACGTTCTTGATGCCCTCGCCGCCGGCGGGCCCCGTGCCCGCGAGGACCAGCTTGCGGACGAGTTGAGGTTCGTCCTGAGCGATCACCTGGGCGATCATGCCGCCCATGGAGAAGCCGAGGAGGTCGACCTTGTCCAGACCCAGCGCCCGGATGAAGGTGACGGCGTCCTTCGCCATCGCCTGGATGGTGTTCGGCGTCGAGCCGGTGGAAGCACCGACGCCCCGGTTGTCGAACGTGATGACCCGGTGTTTCGTGGCGATGCCGTCGACGACCCGAGGGTCCCAGTTGTCGAGGACCGCGGCCAGGTGGGTGAGGAAGACCACCGGGATGCCGGTCTTCGGGCCGAGCTCCCGGTAGGCGAAATCTAGGCCACCGGCGGAGATGGTGCGGGTCGGTGCGTTCTGGTACGACAACACCACGTCGTTTCGTACTCCTTGTCTGTTATTCACGGTAATATCCTTCTATGGGTAGGATTCTGTGAGCGTTGTGCGCCGCGCCCCTCGAGCCGCGCCCCTCGAGAAGAGCGAGGGCGCAGTGCAGTCAGTCCGCGAGGAAGATGTTGACCTGCGTGACGAACTCGTCGATGTGCTGGAACAGGAAGGCATGGCCAGCATCGCTGTAAAGAACGAGTGTGGAGTCGGGGACCTGCTCGACCGCCTTGTAGGAGGCGATGGCGGGGATCATCACGTCGTGGATCCCGTTGGCATACAGGACCGGCTGGCTGATCGCCTGCAGCTCGGACTTGAGCTGGTCCCAATTCACGGCCAGGATGCGGGCGACAGCGGCGAGTTGGCCGTGGGCAGCCTCCTCGGTCACCGCAGGGCCGCCGTCCCTGAGGCGCTTGGCGACCTTCGCGAGGTGCGCGAGCCCGGATGCGCGGGCCTGCTCGGTCTCGGGGTAGAAGAGGTACAGCAGGTCTTCGGCGTCCGCGTCCGGCTTGGCCATGATGGAGAGCACCCTCTCGCTCATATCCGGGGTACCCGGTGCCGCGCCCGGCCCGCTGCTGCCCGCGACGATGATCTTGCGCACGAGGTCGGGCCGGTGGAGAGCGACGTGCTGCGCCACGATGCCACCGAGTGACCAGCCGAGGAGGTCGACCTGCGTCAGGCCGAGAGCATCGATGAACTCGATCGCACCCTCGGCGAACCCCTCGGCGGTGTCGCGAGGCTCGCCGCTGGTATACCCGATGCCGACGTTGTCGAACAGGATGACGTCGCGGTCCTGGGCGAGGCGGTCGATGAACTCCGGGTCCCACCAGTCGATGGTGCCGCGGAACCGCATGAGCAGGACAAGCGGCACACCACCCTGCGGGCCCGTGCGCCGGTAGGTGAACACCGTGGAGGGGCCGGCGGCAGTGTGGTTCTCGAGGGTGTCAGCCATGTAGGTCGTCATGAGTCTCTACTTCCCTGTTGTCTCCCAGGCTGCGATCGGCAGTCTGAGGTTCGACGGGCGCAGGCCGTGGGAATGGATCCCTGCGTGGTCGAGCCTCTCGTCATCGCATGTCACTGATTGAAGTATGTCTGTAATTCTATCATGCGGCAAGTCGGCGAACCGAACGAGATGAAGAGAGCAGGAGGACATGAAGGCCTTCATCGTCGAGCGCTACCGCAAGGACGGCCTTCGTGCCGCCGAGGTCCCAGAACCCGAGCTGGGAGACGGCGACGTCCTGGTCCGGGTCCGCGCCGCCGGCGTCAACCCGCTGGACTCGAAGATCCGGAACGGTGAGTTCAAGCTCATCCTGCGCTACCGTCCGCCGTTCGTGCTCGGGCACGACGTCGCAGGCGTCGTCACGCGCGTCGGACCCGCGGTGCGGAGGTTCACAGTGGGCGACGAAGTCTACGCCCGGCCCGGGAAGGACCGCATCGGGACGTTTGCGGAGCTCATCGCGATCGATCAGGACGACGTCGCGCTCAAGCCGGCCGCGCTGTCCATGCAGGAAGCGGCCGCGGTGCCCCTGGTCGGCCTCACCGCATGGCAGGCACTCGTCGAGCGAGCGAACGTGACCGCCGGCCAGAAGGTCCTCATCCACGCCGGCTCCGGCGGCGTGGGGACGATAGCGATTCAGCTCGCCAAGCAGCTGCGCGCGACCGTCGCGACGACCACGAGCACTGCGAACGTGGACTGGGTGAAGAGCCTCGGCGCCGACGTCGTCGTCGACTACAAACAAGAGGATTTCGCCACGGTCCTCTCCGACTACGACGTCGTCCTGGACTCGCTGGGCGGCGAGACGCTCGAGAAGTCGTTGACGGTGGTGAAGCCCGGCGGGCTGGTGATCGGCATCAGCGGCCCGCCGGATCCCGACTTCGCGAAGGAGATCGGAGCTTCAACGTTCCTGCGCATGGCCATGACCCTGCTGAGCCGCCGCATCCGGCGGCAGGCGAAGCGGCGAGGCGTGCGCTACTCGTTCTTGTTCATGCGGGCCAGCGGGACGCAGCTGCGAGAGCTCACCACGCTCATCGACGCCGGACACCTGCGCCCGGTCGTGGACCGGGTGTTCCCGTTCGACGCGACGCTCGAGGCGGTCGCGTACGTCGACCAGGGCCGCGCCAAGGGCAAGGTCGTCGTCACGCTGGATTAGGCCGTGCCCGGTCGATATCGGTCGATGCGAGTGAAGATCGGCCGGACTCAGGAATCCGGCTACGCAATTTTCGCTGGCCTGTGTCGTTCCGTGTGTCTCCTCCGCGGGAAGGCGCACGGTCCCGTCAGGCTGCCAGGGCCTGCCGGTAGTGCTTGGCGTGCAGGGCGAGGGTCTCGTCGGGTAGAGGGTTGAATGGGTTGTTGCCCTGCAGGATCAGTGGCTCGGCGAGCGTCATGCCTATGAGGTTGGCGGTGGCCTCCAGGGGGCGCAGCAGTTCCGCCATCGTGAAGCGGTTGATCCCGTCAGGGCCGTACGCCTCGGCCGGGTGGCCGGTGGAGATGGCGAAGCGCAGGGTCTTGCCGTGCAATGCGGTGCCGCCCTCGCCGAAGGCCCAGCCGTACGTGAGGACCTCGTCCAGCCACAGCTTCAGCAGCGAGGGCGTCGAGTACCACTGGAAGGGGAACTGGAGTGTCACCGCGTCATGTGCGAGCAGCAGCCGCTGCTCGCGAGCGACGTCGATGCGGAAGTCCGGGTAGGCGGCGTAGAGGTCGTGGACGGTTACGTGCTCTTCCTGGCGTGCGACGTCGGCCAGGGCTGCGTTGACCCGGGAGTTGGCTAGGTTCGGGTGAGCGAGCAGGACCAGGGTTTTGGCGGTGTTCGGCATGGGAGATCTTCCTTAATCTGATTAGCGGCGAATGGATTGTGAAGTGAACAGACTGGCCTGTTCGGCATGTGGAGACAGCGAGGTTTTATGCGTCAACCACATCAAGATCTTCTGGCCGGGGCTCCCGTTTGACCGGCAACTCCCAAGATTGGTAAGGTAACTGGCTTCTCAGGCGGCGCGGGTGGGGTAGTCGGTGTAGCCCGCTTCGCCGCCGCCGTAGAAGGTGGTGGGGTCGGGGGTGTTCAGCGGTGCGCCGGAACGTACACGCTCGACAAGGTCGGGGTTGGCCAGCGCCATCGAACCGACGGTGACAATGTCGGCCAGGCCTTCTTCGATGTCCTTGGCGCGGGTGGTGATGTCGGCGAAGGCCCGGTTGAGGACCAGCGCGCTCGGCCACAGCCCGCGCAGGGTGCGCAGGAGTTGGTCGTCGCCGCCATGGCCGATGTGCAGGTAAGCGAGACCAAGCGGGGCGAGGGCGCGCACGAGTGCCGGGTACAGCTCGGGGGTGTCGTTCTCCACTATGTCGTTGAACGGGTTACCAGGAGAGATCCGGATGCCGGTGCGGCCGGCGCCGATCTCGTCGGCCACGGCCGTGGCTACCGTCTCCGCGAAGCGGATGCGGTTGGCGATGGATCCGCCGTAGCGGTCGGTGCGCTGGTTGGTGTTGGTAGCGAGGAACTGGTGCAGCAGGTAGCCGTTGGCTGCGTGGATCTCGACGCCGTCGGCGTCGGCCGCGATGGCGGCTGCGGCGGCGCGGCGGAAGTCGTCGACCGTCGAGGAGACTTCCTCGGTGGACAGTTCGCGTGGCAGTGGTATTTCCCGGGGCCCGGACACGGTGAACATTTCGCCTGACGGCCTGACCGCTGAGGGTGCCACCGGCTGCCGTCCGTGGGGGGTGTTGTCGGGGTGCGACATCCGCCCGACGTGCATCAGCTGGATGACGATGCGCCCGTCGGCCGCGTGCACGGCATCGGTGACCTTGCGCCACCCGGCGATGTGCGCCTCGGTGTAGATGCCGGGAGTCAGCAGGTAGCCCTGCCCGTCGGCGGAGGGCTGGGTGCCCTCGGTAATGATGAGAGCGTGCGAGGCGCGCTGGGCGTAGTACTCAGCGTTCAGCTCGGTCGGTACACCATCGGGGGTGGACCGGTTGCGGGTCATGGGGGCCATGGCCAAACGGTGCCGCAGAGCGATGTCCCCGGCGACGATCGGGTTCCAGAGGGCGTTCAGCATCGGGTTCCTCAGATAGTGGGTGGTGGATGGCTATGGGAGTGGCGGACGGCCATGAACACCGCGATACGGTGGCCGGGCGCCGGTTGGTATCAGGCGTGGATGGGGTGAATGTCAGCCTGGCACCCGGACTACGCCGCCACCGCCGAAGCCTCCGCGATCTGTTCGGCGCTGGGTGCCAGCCGGGGCGAGACGAAGGTCACCGCGATCGTGACGACGGCGAAGGCCGCCGCCACGAGCAGCCCGCGGTGGAAGCCGTCGGTCAGCCCGTCGGACTGGCTCGCGCCGGAGGCGATGGCGGAGGTGGTCCGGGAGGTGGACAGGGTGCTCACGATGGCGAGCCCGAGTGCGCCGCCGACCTGTTGGAAGGCCTGGACGACACCGGACGCGGCGCCGGCCTCC
>NZ_CADDZT010000055.1:6834-20393 GCF_902812655.1 Candidatus Frankia meridionalis
TGAGGC
Organism: Candidatus Frankia meridionalis; assembly: GCF_902812655.1. GTDB lineage: Bacteria > Actinomycetota > Actinomycetes > Frankiales > Frankiaceae > Protofrankia > Protofrankia meridionalis. Next base: position 6,841 of record NZ_CADDZT010000055.1, read on the forward strand.
CGGCACCGAAGATGATCAGGCCGGGCATCAGTCCGGTCGGGTAGGAGCTGTGGGCGTCGACGCGGGTGAGCAGGAGGAGCCCGGTGACGTTGAGCACGGCGCCGACCGTCATCACCGGCCGTGTTCCCAAGCGGGTGACCAGCGGGGTGGCCATGGCCGCCCCGAGGATGGCGGCACCGCCCATGGGCAGGAACTCCACTCCCGTGCGCAGCGCCGAGTCGCCGCGCACCTGCTGCAGAAAGATCGCGGTCAGGAAGAACATCGACAGGAAGGCGGCGCCGTTGAGCGCGAGCGCGCCACCGGCCGTGCTGAGCGCGCGGGCCCGAAGCAGCCGTAGCGGAACCAGCGGCGCCGTGGTCCGCGTCTCGACCGCCAGGAAGGCGGCGAGCATCACGACACCCGCGAGTAGGCACCCGATGACCTCCGCCGAGGACCAGCCGACGGGTTCGGCGCGGACCACGCCGTACACCACCGCGAGCAGGCCGCCCGTACCGAGCACGGCGCCCAGCAGGTCGAAGGAGCGGTTGCCCTCGTGCGGGGCGATGGGGCGGACGAAGACCGGGGTGGCGATGACGAGGGCGATCACGATCGGGACGTTGACGATGAAGACCCAGCGCCAGCTCAGGGAGTCGACCAGCACCCCGCCGAGGACCACGCCCGCCGTGCCGCCGAGGCCGGCCAGGCCGCCCCAGACGCCCATGGCGATGTTGCGTCGCCGGCCGTGTTCGAAGGTGACGGTGAGGATGCCCAGGGCGGCCGGGGACAGCAATGCGCCACCGAAGCCCTGGACGGCCCGCGCGGCGATCAGCAGTCCTGGTGAGGTGGCCAGGCCCCCGGCCAGCGAGCTGACGCCGAACAGGGCGAGCCCGGTGATGAAGACCCGCCGCGACCCCAGCAGGTCGGCCACGCGACCGCCGAGCAGCAGGAAACCGCCGAAGAGCAGGATGTACGCGCTGATCACCCACTGCAGCCCGTCGGTGGTGAAGCCGAGACCGCTCTGGATGTGCGGGAGTGCGACGTTCACGATCGTCACGTCCAGCACCACGATGAATTGCGCAAGGGCCAGCACGGTGAGCGTGGCCCAGGGACTGCGTCGCATAGCGAGATTCACGGATCATCCCTTTCTTGAACTGTAGGTACAAAATTTCAGCATGGCGAGGTGGCCCGAATCCCTGCGTGCCGTAGGGGTCAGAGAAGGTCGATGGTTGTGTCGATCACCCTGATGAGGCGGTCGGGCCTTGACTCGACACGGGCCATGAGCCGCATGCCGTTGACGGTGCTCAGCAGCAGGCTGGCCAGGCCCTTCGCGTCACGTCCAGGATCGATCTCCCCGGCGCGCTGACCCTCCTCGATCAGGGCGCGAAAGGCGCCCTCGATGCGGTCGAACATGTCTTGCACCTGCGCCGTCATGGATTCATCCGTGCGGCCGAACTCCATCGCGGTGTTCAGCGCCAGACAGCCACGGCGGTCGGGGTCGGCGAGGTCCGTCTCAGCGACGACAAGTAGTGCCTTGCGCAGCCGCTCCTTCACCGGCCCGGAACCCTCCAACAACTCCGTCACGGCCGAATTCTGCAGGTCCAGGTAGCGGCGCAACGCCAGATCGAACAGTTGGCGCTTGCTGCCGAAGGTGTTGTAGAGGCTGCCCTTGCCGATGCCCAGGGTGTCGATCAGGCATTGAGGTGTGGTGGCGCCGTATCCCTGTCGCCAGAACATCTGCATCGCCTGCTCGACCGCCACATCCGGGTCGAACTGCTTGGGCCTTCCCACGACTCAGACTCTAACACTATTCTGGACCTGCAAGTCCAGTATCTGTCGGTAGATCAGAACCATGGAATCCGGGACGGGCACCGGCCGTCGGTGATAGAGCCGCAACCAGCGGCTTAGGCCTTCGAGATCATCCCATGGCGGCTTTTGGGCTTACCTTGGCCGGACCCCTCCTTGTTGCAGGTGCCGTGAGGTTTTGTTGGTGTGTTTGACGGTCGAGTGGGTGTCAGCCGGCCAGCTGGTTGAGTTTGCGGATCTGGCGGTCGAAGGAACGGGCGGGGGCGATGCGGCGCAGGGTGGCGACGCGTCCGGCCGTCGAGCCTGCGGTGTAGCGCAGTTTCGGCTTCGCGTTGGTGGCTGCCGCGACGATCACCTTGGCGACGACGGTGACCGACTCGTCGCTGGCCACGTCGAGATCGAGGAACGTCACCCCGTCGAGAGGGGTGACGCGCGAGGTGTTGCGGCTCGTGCCGACCACCTCGAAACCCGTGTCGGCGAGCGCGAGAGCGGCTGCCCTCCCGATACCCGAGGACGCACCTGTCACGAGCGCCACCGGCCGAGCTGTGGTCATCAGGGTCTCCCTAACCTTTTGACTACGGATCAAGAGGTTGGGGGTTCGAGTCCCTCCGAGCGCACGCTGGTTGAGGCAGGTCAGAGCCCCGCAGCCGATCACACGGCGCGGGGCTCTGGGCTTTTCTGATCTCCAGTACTGCAGTTTGTACTGCAGTACTTGACGTCAAGGCCTCGGCGCGCACGGCAGTGGATCAAGCGATCTGACGGAGATCGTTTCCGTAGTCGAAGATGATCCGCATCCGGGCCCCCAACGCCCGGGCGTAACGGCTCAGCGTCGCAACCTCGTTCACGTCAAGATCGCCGTTCTCGATCTGGCTTACCCGGCCCGGTGAGACACCCATCAGGTCGGCCACCTGACGTTGCGTCAGGCCCAGCCGTTTCCGCTCCTCAGCAAGATGGAAGGCGCTGACCCATGCCTCGGTGCGCGCCCGCTCGGCGGCGAGCGCGTCGTCATCCCCGTCATGCAGTTCGGCGCGGATGTCGTCCCAGTCGTGGAACTCGCTCATGAGTCCTCCCGCCGTTTCCTCTCGAAGGCCAGCCACCCGTCGTAGGCGACCTCTGCCGCAGGGATGGCCGTCTTGTACCACCGCGACCAGTCGCCAGCTTTGTTCCCCGCGACCAACAGCACGGCCTGCGACCATGGATCGAAGACAAAGATCACTCGGATCGCGACATCGCGGCCTGACCGCGGCCGCAGCTCCTTGAGGTTGCTGATCGTCGACCCTTGCAGAGTGTCAACGAGCGGACGCCCGAGCCCGGGCCCGCCCTCGGCGAGCATGTCGATCGCCGCGTTGACTGACCGATAGTTGCCCGGATCCAGCCTGCGCAGCGAACGCAGCCACTCCCGCACCTCAGACGTGGCCTTGATCGTCCACCGATGAGGCGGCGTCGCCGACATGGGTCAACTATAGCTCGAACTAAACATGGCGCGTCGCGATCCGAAGCGGATGCGGCGGACTGACAGCCGGGGCGACAGCCAAGCCGGTAGTCGAACGCATGGACGCCCACAGGCACCAGTGGACGGACCCCACACGAGTCGACGGACGCGGCGGAGGTCCACGACGCCAACGGAAGATCCAGATTTAGCTAGGGATCGAGGGTTCGCACCCGCTTCCTGTGGCCCCCGAACCACCGCCGTCCGCCCCGAAGACCAAGCCACGACGGACGGCAGCCTGGTTGGCAGCCAAGCCTGCCGACGACCACGGACGTCGGCGTATGTCCACGGACAAGGCCAGGCCCATGATCTGCACCGGCGGACGTCAGCGGACATAGGCGAACGAAGTACACGGCAGCTCATAATCCTCTGGTCGCGCTGACGCCCCGAGCGCCGCATCTATAGCCAAGCCGGTGGACCCGGGTGGGTCTGTGACCGACGACAGCGGAACCGGCGCGCCTGCCGAGCCGAGCGAACGGCCGCGGGCGACCACAGTACAGCGCCGGACCGCCCCCGCAGCGACCCAGCAAGGCAGGCGATCGCACATCGGGCGAGACTCGGATCCTCTCGGGAAGCGAGTCTGAGACGCGCCATGGGCGGCAGCCGCTCAGCCGCGTGAACATTCATTGCGAGCCTCCACCGGTTGCCGTGCGTGCGCCAATTCCACTATCTCGATGCCCGACGCATCCTGCCCAAGATGCGCGGTCGACGTTGAGAGATTGTCATTCGTGGGGGCTCGGGCGGCAGCAACCTACGCCAAGGGAGATCGGGAACCTCCGGAATCCTGGCCGCGGACGTGCGGCGCCACTCGATCAGTGCGTTGACGACTTGTTCCAGGTACGAGGTTGCCTCTTGGAGGATGGTGTTGATATCCACTTCAGCCACAGGTCCTGGGTCATCACTCGCCTTTCTTCGCATAATGCGGAGCGCCTCATACACCATATTGTAGATCTCCGCTACCGCATCCAAAAGAGGCGCCTCGGACAGTGCCCCCACACGCACTATGCAGACATCTCCGAATGCGTCGGCTGCCCTCCACATTGCTTTCCAATCGCCGCGTTCGCCGCCCCACGGCGATGGAGCAAGAACCGCCTCCAGGTCAAGCAGTGCTCTCGCGATGTCCTCGGCAGCTTGGTATGCGAGCTGCTCTCGTGCGGATTTCCGCTCGTGCCATCGAGTCGCATAGAACGTCCCCACGGCGAGCACACCGGAGAGTGCAGATCCCAGCAACGCTGATCCGCTGCCGTCCCAGAACGCGCCAGCCATATCCACCGATACCCCTGAAGCCTGCTGCCAATCCGACCACACCAGTGTGAGGCAAGACGGTTGCGACACACAGGTTGCCCAAGCTTGTGGTGGCGCGGAGGTCGCCATACCACCTCGTGCGGCCCGCTCGTCGCCGGCGGACAGCCGGGAGGAGCGCGTTCGCAAAGAAGAGGTTTGAGCACTGGACTGCGATCGCGCGCGACGCTCCGTAACCGCTTTGCAGTGCCGGGTTGTACTGCAGTTGTACTGCAACGGGGGTAGACGCCCGTAGACGTCGGTGGACGACCCCGAGCCCGTTACCTGCGGCGACGGACGTTGGTAGACATCCATGGACATATCGCTGAGGACATACGATCATACGACCATAGGTTGAGACGGAGCCCGCGGGCAAGGGTCTGCCGAAAATCAAATTATGGCCGTACTCTCAAGGGGTGCGCGGTGGCGGACCAGCGGCCGGCCCGGCGGGTGGAGGAGCGTGTGGTGCGGTACGGGAAGGAACACAAGCAGGCGACGAGGCGGCGGATCATCGAGACGGCCGGCCGTCGGTTCAAGCGCGACGGCATCGACGGCTCGGGCATCGCCACGCTCATGACGGACGCCGGGTTGACCAACGGCGCCTTCTACGCCCACTTCGCATCCAAGGACGACCTCGTCGCCACCGCGGTCGCCGACCAGCTCCGCGCCCAGTGCGAGAGCCTCAGCGGGCAGGCGCCCGACCGCGCCGGAGTCGAGCAGATCGTGCGTGCGTACCTCTCGGCCGAGCACCGCGACAACCCTGAGGACGGCTGCCCCTCCGCCGCCCTACTCGACGAGATCGGACGCTGCACGGACGCCACCAAGCAGGCGTACACCGACGGCACGCTGGCTTACATCGACGACATCGCCGCCCGCCTGGCGCCGGACGATCCGAAGTCGGCCCGCGTCAAGACGCTCAGCGTCTTCGCCATGATGATCGGAACGCTGCAGCTCTCCCGCGCCCTGGCCGACCGACAACTCGCCGACGAGCTCCTCAAGCAGGGCATCCGCAATGCCCTCGCGCTGTTGGACCCCGAGCATCACAGCTGACGCGCCGCATCACGAGGCTGTGACACATCTGGGGAACCGCTCGGCGCCCGCGACAAGGCCGGTTGGGCACGCTCGCGACTTCGGCGCGACGGCCATTCCCATACATCAGCCCGCGCATCGGCCGCAGTCGTGCCTTCCACCGGCCATCGATCGGTCTCGATCATCCCATGGGCTGGGGTGTCAAGCGGCGGCTTGCTGTGTAACGTGCCGTTTCCAGGCGGTCGCCGATGGTGAGCGTCCCCGCCTGCTTGACCCGCCGGAGCACGGGCGACACGGCGTACCGGCTGATCCCGTCGACGGCTGCGAGCTTCATCGTCAGGTAGCCGTACAAGCCGTCGAGGCTGTCGGAGGTGGCTACCGCGACGAGGTTGTCGTCACCGGTGATCGCGGCCGCGAACTGGACCTCGTCGTGCTCGGCGAGCGCCCGCCCGACCGCTTCCAGCTGCGCGGGCGGCACCTGCAGCCACAGGTAGGCCGCGGCGATGGCCCCCATCGCGGCCACGGCGATGTCGAGGTCGAAGTAGACGACGCCGCTGGCCTGCAGCGCCTCGACTCGCCGAGTCACCCTGCCGACGGTCGTCCGGGTGGCGCGGGCGAGGACGGCGTAGCTGGTCCGGCCGTCCTGGGCCAGCAGGTCGAGGAGCGCGTCGTCGCCGGGTTCGAGCGTGGCCGTTCGCTGGGGGGCCACGCGGGGCGTCGCCGTCAGCCGCTTGACCTGGTCGGGGGCTAGGGCGCCGCGCAGGCCCTGCCAGTCGGCCGCGTTCGTGCCGATGTAACGCCGGAGGATCACGGCCGCCTCGGCGTCGAGCACGGGCGCGGACTTGGGGAGGCGAGCGATGAGGAGGTCCTCGCGCTCGGCCTCGGTCCGCGACCGTAGGGAGAACAGGACCTCCGAGCCGCCCGAGTTGATCGTCACCCAGGAGACGTCCTCGCGCCGGGCGAGGGCTTCGGCCACGGCCAGGGCGCCGTTGGGCCGGCAGCGCAGGCGGACCATCCAGTCGGTCTGCCCGAGCGCCCGCGGGTCGACCGCGCCCACTACACGGAGCAATCCCTCGCGCCGCAGGCGGCGGTAGCGGCGGGCGGCGGTCTGCTCGGAGACGTCGAGCGCCTCGCCGAGAGCGCTGAATGTAGCCCTCGGCTCAAGCTGGAGCGCGCGCACCAATTGCCGGTCGATGGCGTCCAGCACGGAGGATCCAGGCCATGATGCATCTTTCACTGGAGGAAAACTACGCCATCAGCGGCCCGGGGACGGTTCCTGTCGGAGGTCGGCCGCAAACTCGGAGCATGACCGAGCAGGAGTACAACCCCAGCGAGGGGATGACAACGATGCGCAAATGGCTGCCGCTCGTAACGGTCTGCCTCGGGACCTTCATGCTCTTGGTCGACGTCACGATTGTGAACGTCGCTCTGCCCAGGATGGTGTCGGGCCTGCACGCCTCGTTCGGGTCGGTGCAGTGGGTGGTCGACGCGTACGCCCTGACCTTAGCCGCCCTGGTACTGGGCGCCGGGTCGATCGCGGACCTGGCCGGCCACCGGGCCGTGTACGTCGCCGGCCTGGCTCTGTTCGCCGTCTCGTCGTTCGCCTGCGGCATCGCGCCGAACACGGGCGTCCTCGTCGGCGCGCGGGCCGTGCAGGGGATCGGCGCGGCAGCGATGTTCGCGACGACGTTCGCCCTGATCAACAGTAACTACGCCGGGCGCGACCGGGGCACCGCCTTCGGCCTGTGGGGTGCCGTCGCCGGCGCCTCGGCCGCGGTCGGACCGATCCTCGGCGGCCTACTCACCGAGACCATCTCCTGGAGATGGATCTTCTTCGTCAACCTGCCCGTGAGCATCGTGGCGATCGTGCTCTGCCTGCGGGTACTCAAGGACGCGCACGCGCCGCGCAAGGGCCGGGTCGACGTCTGGGGCATGGCCACGTTCACCGTCGCCGCGGCCGCCGCGACTTACGCGCTCATCCGGGCGAACGAGGACGGCTGGTCCAACGGTGGGACCTGGGTGATGCTCGCGGCCTCGGCCGTCGGACTCGCCGTGTTCGTGGCCATCGAGCGGGTCACGGACCACGCCATGCTCGACCTGGAGCTGCTGCGCCGCCGCTCGTTCGTCGGCGTTCTGGTCGGCGGCCTGCTCATGACCTTCGCGGCGTTCTCCGCCTTCACCTACACCTCGATCTGGCTGCAGTCGGTGCTGGGTCTGAGCCCGATCGAGGCCGGCCTGACCGGGCTGCCCCTGTCTGCGATGGCGTTTGCGGTCTCGGCGTCGATCGGACGGTTCCTGCACGGCGGCAACGCCGCGCGGTTCATCGGGCTCGGCCTGCTGTTCATCGGCGCCGGCGGCCTGGTCGGCGGCGTGCTGGTCCACGGCACCGCCACCTGGACCGCTCTCGTCCCGGGCTTCCTACTGATCGGCATCGGCGTCGGGCTGTCCACGCCGACTCTCGGATCGGCGGCGACGGCGGCAGTGCCACCCGAGCGCGGCGGGATGGCGGCCGGCGCGGTGAACACGATGCGCCAGCTCGGTTTCGCGTTCGGGATCGCCGCGCTCGGTGGCGTCTTCACCGCCCGGGCGAACGGCGTCCTGGCCGCCCACGGCGTGCCGTCGTCGGCCACCGCCGCGCGGGCGGTCGCCGGCGGGCAGGCCCCGGCGCTGCTGGGACTCGCCCCGTCCAGGGCCGCCCGGCAGGCGACGGATGCAGCGATCCACGCCTCGGCGGTGGCCGGGGTGCAGAGCGCGCTGCTGGCCACCGGAGCCGTCGGCATCCTTGCAGGGGTGCTGGTGTTGATCCTGACCCGCCCGGCCACGTCGACGCCGGAGCCGACGCCGGAGCCGACGCCGGAGCCGGCCGGGAATGAGATCCGTCCGCAACAGAGCCTGGCATAGAGGTCGGACCTCGGTTTTTTGATTTGGAGCAGATCAACTGAGGTTACTGGCGGATGGTTGACGTGCGCTATCTCGATGAACTGGCCGGCACGGTGGCGGATGCCTGATATCGCGGTTTGGCTGGTTTCTGGCGGATCAGCTTTCTATACTGATCCGCTGTCGGGTGAAGCAGATCAGGGGCGGTGGGCGCTGTGACGAGGCGCGGCGCGACGTGGGGTGCCGGAGTCGGGGTAATACTCGGCGCCGTGTCCGGCGTACTGACCGGTGAGTTGGCCGGCGGCTGGCCGTGGTGGGTGGCGGACGCCGTTGTTGTCCTCGGGTCCGTTCTATTGGCGATGTGGCTGGCGTCCGGCGACGGTTCACCCGAGCGATTGCGGGTGGACAGGGGCGGCCTGTTTGCCGGTCGTAATATCACGATCGGCGGTAGCGCCAACCTGCGGGCACCGTCCAGCGGGACGCCCGAGCCGCCACCCGACGGCCCGGATGCCGATCGAATAGTAGGGCCTGGGGCCATGGCGGCCGGGCGGGACCTGACCATTGGCGGCGATCTGAACACGGACGTGGGCGGCGCACCTCCCGCTCAGCGCTAACGATGCGGGTAGTAGCCGTGCCGTCGTGGAGCCTTGGCCCGGGCGCGATTGGCGCTGGCGGGAATATCGTGGTCCATGGCGACCTGATCGTCGGACCCGCCTCCGGATCGGACGACTGGCTTGTGGAACCAGTCGTCAGCAAGACCGAACTCGCCGAGCAATATGACCGGTTCACCGGCCGCGCGAAGCTGATTCGGCAGATCGACGACTTCATCGCCGAGAACAAGCGCGGCTACGTGCTGGTTCGGGCCGAGGCCGGGGTCGGCAAGAGCGCGCTGGCCGCGCACCTGGTCTCGACTCGTCATCCAGCCGCGTACTACTTCATCGGGCTGGACCGTGCCCGTTCCCCGGAGGAGGCCCGCAAGAGCATCGCCGCGCAGTTGATCGTCGGCTTGGGACTCACGGAGACGGAGACGCGCGCCCGGGATGGTGCATTCCCGCCGGGCGTTACCAGCTCCTCCTGGCTCGGCGAAGTGCTGCGGACAGCGGCCCGGAAAAGAAACGTTCACCGGCAAGGTCAGCCGCTAGTTCTCGTCGTCGACGGCTTGGACGAGGCGCGGGACGTGACGGACAGCGAGACCGGCGTCCCGCTGGGCCTGCCGGCCCCCGACAGCCTGCCGGTCGGCGTGTACATCGTCGCGACCAGCCGGTTTGGTCCGGAGCTGACCGCCCTGACACATTCGAACGACTGCCTCACGGTCCAGATCCAGGTCGATCAGGACGACGGCGACGGAAACGTCCAGGACATGCGGGACTATCTCACCGGCGCGCTAAGCGGCGAGCGACCCGACCTGCGGTTGGTCGACGCGCTGCGCAACCGCTCAGTCGTCCCGGCGGACCTCGTCGAGACACTGGTGGCCAGATGCGCCGGCATCTGGATCTATCTGAAATATGTGCTGGACGATATCCGCATGGGCCGTCGGGACCCACGCGACGTCACGTCGCTGCCGCAGGACCTCCGTAAGTATTACTGGCTTCAGATCAACGGGTGGGCGGGGGACCGTGGCGTTACCTGGAGAAAACTTCGCCGGCCGACGCTGACCATGCTTGCCGCAATTCGTCGGCCAGTCACCGCAGCCGAACTCGCGCGGCTCACCGGCGCCGACCGGGAGGACATCGACAGCTGGCTGAGCAGCGCGGCGCAGGCCTTTCTCAACGTGACGGAACCTCCCCGTGACCAGCCCGACCAGGTTCGACGATACGCGATCCGCCACGAGAGCCTGAGAGAGCTTCTCACCATTCCTGACGTCTGGTCCACCAATCGGGACGGTGGGCCGGGCAAAGAATTTTACGACGCCGCGGCCAAGGCCCATGCGGATATCACGGACTTCCTGCTGCCACCCGGCACACCGGAGTCACGCGACTGGTCGGATATCGACGCCTACACCCGGGCGGCCCTCGCCGAGCATGCCGCTGCGGCCGACCGCCTCAATGATCTCATGACGGACCCGGGTTTCCTGTTGGCCTGCCGACCTGAGAGCATCCTCCGGCATCGGCATCTGCTGAGTAAACCGGCCAGCGTCGCCGCCGCGAACGCACTTGAAGCGGCGCTCAACGAATGGCAGCGGTACCCCGACGACCGAGCATGGTGGCTGCATGTATGGGCCCGCAAGACCCGGGCCACCGAACTCGCCATTGCCGCCGCGCGACGCACGGGTCGACAGTGGACCGTTCACACCGCCATGTGGACTGGCACCGCCCACCGAAGCCTCGTCGGACATGGCGGCTCCGCGCAGGCGGTGGCGCCTGTGCGCCTGGCCGACGGTCGAACATGGCTCGCGAGCGGCAGCGCGGACGGCACGGTGCGGTTGTGGGATCCGGTGGCCGGGACCGCGGTAGGCAACCCCTTGACCGGCCATGGCGGCGGGGTCCGGGCAGTCGCGACGCTGCGTCTGGCCGGCGGCGCGGCTCTGCTGGCCAGCGGCGGCGACGACGGCACGGTCCGGCTGTGGGACCCGGCCGCCGGGATCGGGGTGGGTAGCCCGCTGACCGGCCACGTAGGCAGGGTGCTGACGGTGGCGGAGGTGCCCCTGGCCGACGGTCGAACATGGCTCGCCAGCGGCGGCGACGACGGCACGGTCCGGCTGTGGGATCCGACCGCAGGGAAAGCAGTGGGTAGCCTGCCCGGCCACGACGGCCCGGTTCGGGTCGCGACGGCGGTGCCGTTGGCCGGCGAACGCACGCTGCTGGCAACAGGCGGCGACGACCGTACGGTGCGGTTGTGGGATCCGGTGGCCGGGGTCGCGGTAGGCGGTCCGCTGACCGGCCATCAGGACTGGGTGCGTTCGATGGCGGTGCTTCGGGCGGTCGACGGCGTGACCCTGCTGGCCAGCGGCGGCGACGACGGCACGGTCCGGTTGTGGGACCCGGCTGCGGGGGCCGTGGGGGGTTCACCGCTCACCGGTCACGGCGGCTCGGTGAAGGCGATGGTCGCGGTGCGGATGCCGGACGGCCGGGAGCTGCTGGCGGCCGGCGGCGACGACGGGCAGATCCGGCTGTGGGACGTCGAGGCACGGGCCGCGGTCGGAAGCCCGCTCACCGGCCACAGCCGCGTCGTTCAGGCCGCGACGTCGGTGGCTCTGTCCGACGGCCGGGTCCTGCTGGCCACCGGGGGCGCGGACGAGACGGTGCGGTTGTGGGATCCGAGCACTGGCACCGGCGCGTCCGGCGAAGCCCCGCCGACCGGCCACGACGGGGCGGTCGAAACCGCGGTGGCCGTCCCGCTCGCCGACGGCCACGGCATCCTGGCCACGGCTGGCACGGACGGGACGGTGCGGTTGTGGGATCCGATGACCGGAACGGCCGTCGGGGAGTTTCTCGTCGGCCACCTCGACTGGGTGTTGGCGGTCGCGCCGGTGCCGTTGCCCGATGGCCGTGCCCTGCTCGCGACGGGCGGCACGGACGGGACGGTTCGACTGTGGGATCCGCTGGCCGGGCGGCTGGAAGGCGATCTCCTGGTCGGCCACTCCGGATGGGTGCTGGCGGTCGCGGCGGTCCGGCCGTGCGGCGGTGGACCGGCCCTTCTTGCTACTGGAGGTGACGACGCTGTCATCCGCTTGTGGGATCCGGTGACCGGAAGACCGGTTGGTGAACCCCTGGTCGGCCACACCGGCGCCGTGCGGGCAATGACCGAGGTCCGGTTACCCGACGGCCGATCCCTCTTGGCGACCGGCGGGAACGACCTGACCATCCGGTTGTGGGATCCGGCGACGGGGACGTTGGTGGGTGAACCTCTGAGGGGTCACCATGACTGGATCCGCGCGATGGCCGCGGTGTCGTTGCCCGATGGTCGCCCACTGTTGGCAACTGGCGGTGACGACCGGTCCATTCGACTGTGGGACCCGGTCATGGGACGCGCGGTCGGCGATCCTCTGCTGGGCCACCTGAGCGCCGTGACGGCGATCGCGGCGGTGCCGCCGGGCAGCGCCGGTGCCGCCGGGCTCGCCAGCGGCGGCCGGGACGGCACTGTGCGGATCTGGGACCCGGTGCGCGGATGCGCGGCCGGCGATCCGCTCACTGGTCACGCCGGCTGGGTCCGTGCGATGGCCGCGGTGCCGTTACCCGATGGCAGCTGCGCGCTGGCCACGGCGGGCGATGACGGCGCGGTTCTCGTCTGGGGCCGCGGGTCCGGCGGGCGAACATGAATCCGCGGGCACGAGCCATGACGTGTACGCCAAGCACGGCGCCCTGGGCGTCGGGCACGGCAGGCGGACGGCGGACGGGTGCCCGTGCCCGCGACGAGGGGCGTCCGAGACGAATCTGGCTCGTCCTGGCGAGACTGGTCATCGGACCACGGGGACGCGATGATGAAAAGTGTGGCCATGTCGAGATCGACCGGACCCTACGGCTCCGGCGAACTGAAGATCGTGAGTCTCTACGACGTCGCCGAGGCCGACCTGGCATGCTTCTATTCGGAGATACTGACCGCGGCCTTTTCGCCAGAAGAACTCGTGACCTGGGACGAGCTGCGGGAAGCGGCCGCCAACAACCCCGGTCCGGGCGTCCTTGTCCTCGACGGTGAAACCGTCGTCGGCGGCATGCTGGGAGAGATCTACCCGCGTTCTGGGGTACTGCTTCTCAGCTACATTGCGGTACGACCCGATACCCGGGGCCGCGGTATCGGCCGGGTGCTGCTTACCGAGGTCATCCCACAATGGCGGGCCGCTGTCCTGCCCTCGATCGTGCTCGCCGAGATCGAGGACCCCCGATTCCACGAGCCCAGCTCCTACGGTGACCCGGGTGCCCGGCTCAGGCTCTACCAGCGAACCGGCGCGGCCCTGCTGCCCATGCCGTTCTTCCAGCCCTCGTTGCGGCCCGGCTTGTCCCGGGTCTTCGACATGCTGCTGATCTGTCTGGACGAGTCGGGGCCGACCGTGCCGACGCCGGCTGTCACCGCCTTTCTGGAGGAGTACTTCGAGTTGTGCGAAGGAAGCGCAGCGGTATCCGCTGACGCCGACTTCCTGGCGCTCCGACGAGGTGCC
>NZ_CADDZT010000055.1:20696-24668 GCF_902812655.1 Candidatus Frankia meridionalis
CCACGGCTGTGCCGTCCTGCTGACGGAGGCGGTGGGTATCGGCACCACGGGCATGGACGCCGTGATCGAAAGTGCCTGGTCGGATACGATCTGCACCCTTCTAGTCGACCCCGGGACGCCGGTTCGGGCCAGCCTGCTCGGGGCGATCCTCCGAAGGCTACGAGCGGACGGCCGGCTGGACGAACCCGAGGGCGCCGCCTCGGTGTTTTCCGCCGACCACTTCTTCCTGCCGCCGGACGACCGCTGGGCCGGCTGGTGGGACGTCGATGTTCCCTTCTGGCCAGCTGAACGGACCCCGGCCGGCGACCAGGTGCTGAGCGCGGTCCGGCGGTTGCCCGGCGATCAGCGGATCCTGCTGCTGCTTCGGGACGCGGCGCGACTTTCGGTCGACCAGACATCAGAAATAACCGGTCTGGAACCGGAAAACCAAGGAAAAATCTTGGACGACGCCCGACGGGCGTACGTCGAGTATCTGGACCAAGAACTCCAGGCGGAATCCGGGAAAGCCCCCGCCGACGGGGAGCGGGAAAACATGGGTGGCCGATGAGCACGCTGGACATCAGCTGTGAAGATATATTCGATCTAGTCGGAGCCTGGCACGACCGAGAACTGTCCGAAAGGGATCAGAACGCTTTCGAGCAGCATCTGCTGATCTGCCCGCCATGCCTGGCGTACAGCGACCGGGTACGGCGCGCACTCGCCGCTTTGGAGGCCACGGCGACGGTGGCGGTTCCCGAAGGGCTTTCCGGCAGGGTCGCGACCGCTGTTCTCGAGCAGGCCCGGAGCGCCTCAGAATGAGTTACTACAAGTTCCTTCGGCCGTCCGGGGAAGGCGTTTTCACCGGTTACGATTGGGTCGGCTCGGGGGGCAACTGGATTGATGCCGGCAGCCCGGTCTCCTGCCAGGCCGGAATCCACGCGTGCCGGGTCGAGGACCTTCCCTACTGGTTGGCCGAGGGCCTGTGGCGGATCGATCTCGCTGGTCAGATCGTGACGTACAAGAACAAGGTCGCGGCCAGCCGCGGGCGGCTGGGTGCGCGCGTCGAGGGGTGGACGACGCGGACGGCCCGGGAGTTCAGCGTAGCCTGCGTCGGGCGAGTGGCCCAGCATGCCGCCGCCGAACTGCGGGATACCAGCATGTGGTCGTTGGCGGAGTCGGTCGAGGCTGCCGTTCGGGTTTTTGTCGAGGACGGGGACGCGGTCGGGCTGAAACTTCGCGCCCTCGAGGGTGCGGCGGTGCCTGTCCACTACCGTGGATCCTCGGCGAATTTGCTGTCCGCGTACATCACCGACGCGCTTGAATCGTTGGATGCCTATCCGCCGGCCATGTTGGCGTACATCGCGGCGCGGGCGGCGAGTCAGCGCCGCGTCTCGCCCAGCGGGGACCCTTACCTGGACGAACGCCGTTGGCAAGCGTCATGGCTCGCGACCCGACTCGGGTTGTCCGACTCGCCGTAAACCGCTATGCCATGGGACTGATTCACCAGCGGCGGAGCGACTCGACGGCGGTATCCGACAGTGGCGTGTTCTCGTTCAGCGCCGTCCATTCGTCGAAGAAGGCGGATTCCACCACCTGTTCCTCGTCCGGTGCCGGCCCGCGCGGGAACAGCCACGCTCGGAGCTTGACGAGGTCCGCGTCTCGCAACATGTCCCGGACCTCGTCGTCGTCGACCGAGCCGCCGCCGGGCATCAGCTCGCGCACCCGGTCGGCCCATCTGCGGGCCTCGGTGACGCCGGCCAGGTCGACGATCTCAACCAGGCGGTTCGCCGTTCGCGTGGTCATCTCCTCGTAGAACAAACTCTCGTAGTGGTCCGGGGTTTTGTCAGGGGAAAAGAAACACCGGTAGGCGTGACCTACAGCGCGGCAGTAGTCGGTGAGCGCCTCATTGACGTCATCGGCCTCCCAGCGAACCTCGGCTCGTATCCGGAAGAGGTCCGAGATCAGTTCCTCGTCCCAGTCCTCGGAGTCGCCGACGTAACTCTTCAGGTATTCAGCAGAATCGCGGACGCGGGTCCGCGCTTCGGCTAGGGACCCGCGTTCGAGAGCGAGATCAGCCGTCTCGAAATATAGCCAGGCGAGGTTCCATTCGTCGTCGAGCTCAGCGAAGTCGGCGATAGCCTGGTCGTAGTAGGTATCCGCGTTTCGATCAGTCGGATCGAGATACCGGCGGCTGTGTGCCAGGAATATATTGAGCAGTCCGTCGAGCTTTTTCAGCTCTTTTTCCTCTTCGGTGGTCGCGCTGGCGCGGGCGGCCTGATCCAACCCGCTGAGGTCTCGCACGACCAGCAACTCGTCGCGAATATCGTCCCAGGGCGCCGAGGCCTTGACCCACCCGGTGGGGTAGTGGTCGAGTATGAATTCCAGGGCGGCGTGGAGCCGGTTGTCCGGATCGTCCTGGGCGGCATCCGAGCTCGCGGCCACGCCCCCGGCCTCGGAACCCGTCCACTGCCAGTCCCGCTCCCATTCATCCAGCATCTGCCGGTTAACGTAGAACGGCTCGTAGTTTCCGTACCACCAGTGAGCCTCCAGGAACAACAGCGAAAAACGCGCTCTGACGATGACGCGATCTCCGGATGCCCGGCCGGTGTGCATAAACCACTCGCGTTTGTAGGCCAGCCAGACTGGATGCTCGTACTTGTACAGCGAAGTAACCGGGCTGGCCGAGTTGTCGTCGTCCCAGTCCGACAGGAACCGGAAGTAGTGCTGCGCAGCCCGTCGATGTAGGTCCCGCCAGGTCTCCGGACGGAGCTCCTGGAGGATTCGGGTCAATGCCGGCCGGATGAACTCGTGCAGCCGGAAACGCCTCGACAGCTGGTCGGTGGCGACCTGTTCGATGATTCCGAGACTCTCCAGCGTTCGGATCGCGGACGCGGGCTCGACCTCGCTGCTTTCGTTCTCGGCCCCGCCGAGCAGTTCTGCGAGCAGAGGCTCGTCGAAGGTACTGACCACCGCGCACGCATACACCGCGTCCAGCAGGCTCGGATCGACGAGATCGGCGATGAGGTCGACGAATCTGAGGTCGTCCGACGAACCTCCCGACGGTGCCTGTAAGCGCTCGGGCAGGATTCGTTGAAGCTCTGCCGGAGTGAGAGTTCGGGGGTCCACCCCTCTGATCTTCTCGACCACCAGCGACAGCACGCCCGGGTATCCCCAGCTCGACCGGTATATTTCGTCCGCGAGCACTGGATCGAGCAGTTCGTGAAAAAACTCGTCGAGGTAGCAGGCAACCTCGTCGCGCGACAGCGGTGACAGCGACCGAACGTGCCAGCGGCTGAAATCTGAGGTCTGGTTCGGCAGCGACTCCCGGGCGACGACCACGAGGGTGTTCTTCAGGCGGCGCGCGACACGAGCGAGCCAAAGCCCCATCTCCTCGTCCGCGATCTTGTCGAAGAAGTCGACGGTGAGCAGAACACGCCGGTTGTCGCTCCAGTGCGCCCAGTTGTCGAGGAAAACGTTGTCGACGGCCAACTGCGATCGTCGGATCGCCATTTTGAGCCGATCGTCACCGTCCGTCGGGGGGCGGCCCAACTTCCGCCTCTCGCTCGCGCACTTCAAGCGGAACGAGTCGGACTTCTGCCGGGCTATCCGCTCGGCGAGTTGAAGCATCAGCTCGCTGGTTCGTAAGAAGGTGTCCCAGAGGACTCCGGTCGACGGTTCACCGCTGAACTCCGGGCCCTCCCGCAAGAACCTGGACATGTCCTCGACAACGATGTCCTGCAGGCCGGCGACATCGACCCGCCTGGCCAGCTCCCGCATGAAGGAGGTCTTACCCAGGCCACTCGCGCCGACGATGTCCAGGACCGAGCCCATCTCGGAAGCAAGTAACAGGCGTACCGCCTCGTCCAGCTCCTTCTCTCGGCCGACGAACAGACTCATACCTCCCCGCAGATCTGGATCAACCTCGACTGGAGTTGCCATGTATTACCTTGAGTTACCATGTAGTAGTGAGAGCTAGCCGGTTGGTAACGACCT
>NZ_CADDZT010000055.1:24983-27724 GCF_902812655.1 Candidatus Frankia meridionalis
GCCGATGGCCGACGGTGACCTCGACGTCCCAGATCCTAAACCATCCGTAGGAAGGCACTGTTGCGTTGGTGAAGTCCGCCGTCTCGGCGGTCATCGACGTCCTCGCCTCCGGACACCGCGACCTGACCGCAGCCCGCCACTTCTTCACTCGAGCCCTGTCCCACAGCAGCCGGCCAGTAGAAGTGACCATCGACCAGACTGCCTCCTACCCAACGAATCTTGGAGGAGCTGCTGCCCGCCGCCCCACAACGACGCCCGGCAAGCGAACAACCGGATCGAATCCGGCTGACGGCTGACGGCTGACGGCTACTTTCGCCGAGCTCACCCTGGCGATCTGATCACCGGTCCGGCAGTGCCCGTCATGTTCTACCTCCGCACAACGCAACAGACCCCTCCGACGAGCAGCCACCGCCTGCGAAACCGCCATCAACCAACTCGTCCAACACGCAGGTCTGGCAGCCTGACTCACGCCCACGAACTTGACTCGATCATGACAGCTTCGCCCGGCCAAGCCTTCTAGGCAGACGAGATCCTTCCAGGCGGGTGCGCCCTCCCGACCCGTCCTGCAGTTACAAGACGTAACCAGCGACGATCGCGATCCGTAGACGGTCAAATACGGGATCCGTCGTACCGTGAAGAGCCACATACATCCAGTCGGCGTATTTGCCGAAGGTCATCCAGATTTTCCGACCGTTGATGATCCATTCGTCGCCGTCTCGTACGGCGGACGTCGTGAGCGACGCCAGGTCAGAGCCCGCTCCCGGTTCGCCGAATCCTTGGCCCCAGAATTCTTGGACGCTGGTGATCGCAGGCAGAAAGCGGCTCTTCTGCTCGGGGGTCCCGTACTCGAGGAGCGTGGGGCCGAACAGGTCTCGGCCGTGCACTTCGGCCCAGTACAGCGCCTCGGCCTGCGCGTGTTCGACCTGGAAGATGATCTCCTGGTTGATGGTCCCGCCACGACCACCGTATTCGACGGGCCAGGTGATGTTCAGCCACCTGTCAGCGGCGAGTCGCTTTTCCCACTCGATCCGAAGCTCCCAGAAGGAGTCGTCGGCAACTCCACCGACGCCACGGTGTTTAGCGAAGTCCCCGCTGAGGTTGTCAGCGAGCCAGCCGCATAATTCGTCCCGAAACTCTCGGTCGGGTCCGCCGAGTCTCAACTGAAACATGCATGCTTCCTTTGCTCAGTGACTTCGCTGGAATGTGGTGTCCGCTGAGGCGCGCCACGCACGTAGGTGCTCCTCTCCCGCACGTAGGGTGTGTTCCGTCGTCCGGCCGACCGCCTCATTCAGGCCCGCGCGCAGCATCCCAACGAGCCGGGAGTCGTGCATGCAGATCGTGCGCGCGACCTCAGTGCCGCGGTTGAGCAGCTCTGCCGGGGATGTGACCTCGGCGACGAGCCCCGCACGGAGCGCGGCCGCGGCATCAAGGCGAAGTCCGCCGAGGGTCATTGCTTTCGCGGTCCGCAGGCCCACGGCCTCCACCAGATAGGCCGGTAGCCCTCCTCCTGGGTACGCGCCCACACGAGTGTGGGTATCGAAGAAGAGCGCATTTTCAGAGGCGATGATCCAGTCGCACGCGAGCGCAAGCTCCAAGCCGCCGGTGACCGCGGGTCCGTTGACCGCGGCGATGATCGGTTTTGGGGTCCGCCCGATTGAGTGCAGCAGAGCGGTAACTGTTGTGCGATCGGCGCTCGCTTCGGCGTACGCGGCGAAGTCGAGTCCGGCGCAGAAGGCTGACCCCGCCCCGGTAACGACGCATGCGCCGAGTGAGTCATCGTGTGCGAGATCGGCGAGCGCAGCGGCGAACGCGGACACCAGGCCCGGACTGAGAGCATTACGTTGGGGAGGGCGGTTCATCGTCAAGGTCAGGACGCCGGCGTCCTTCGTGACCAGGAGTGGGTCCTGCGCTGAGGTCATACGAGCACTCCGTTCGCTATACCCGACCGTTTCGCCAGCGCCTGCCGGTGTTCGGTAGGTGTCCCAAAGATGAGTTGTGCCGTCTCGGCACGCTTGAAATACAGGTGTGCAGGGTGCTCCCAACGGAGGAAAGGTACGGCGCGCAGAGAGGCGTCCGTCCCGCCTCCTCCAGGACGACGCCCACCTCTTGCAGACCGAATCCCGCGCCGCCGAAGCGTTCAGACACCGCCAGCTCGAGCAGCCCAAGATCCCCCAACTTCCGGTACAGCCGCTGATCTAAGCCATCCTGAGTCATCATGTGGTTGCGGACGTCAACCTCGGTGCAACGCGCGGTGAGCAGCGCGCGAACCATCTTACGTAACTTCTGGTGCTCGTTAATCGATGTCGTGGACACGGTCGGTATCGGCAGAATCAAGCGGTCATGGCGACACATGCCTTTCCAGCAGATCGTTGAACATTTCTATCGGCTTTCGCCAGCCCAACGTCTCGCGGGGCCTGCCATTCAGCTCCGCGGCTACTCTATCGAGATCCGCCTGGGAATGCAAGGACAAGTCCGTGCCCTTCGGGAAGTACTGCCGAAGAAGGCCGTTGGTGTTCTCGTTCGAGCCCCGCTGCCAGGGTGAATGTGGGTCGCAGAAGTACACCAAAATTCCGGTTCGGATGGTGAAATCGGCGTGGCGGGCCATCTCCTTCCCCTGGTTCCAGGTCACACTGAGCCTTTTCCATCTCGGCTTGACTAATACCAGAAACATGGCCTGTTGATAACGGTATCCGATCCTTGGTCGAGTGTTGTCAACCCGGCCAGCGGAAATAGAGAAGCCC
>NZ_CADDZT010000056.1:0-4271 GCF_902812655.1 Candidatus Frankia meridionalis
GATCGACTGTGCCGGCAGCGCGCCGTCGACAGCGACGACGCGCTGCCGGCACAGTCGATCGCGATGTCCACCCCGCCGAGCAGGTACGGCGGGCCGACCTCCGGTTCGAGCTTCAGCGCCCGTGTCCCGCGGCGCACCCCACCGACCGCGGATGCCGGCGGAAGGATCTCGTCCGCGCCGAAACGACGCGCAAGCTCCACCTGGCGGCGGTGCTTGGCGACGACCGTCACCGGCCCGGCCTTGGTGTAGGCGCGCAGCGCCAGCAGCGTGAACAACCCCACCGCACCCGCACCGATGATCAGCACCCGGTCGCCGTCACCGGGATCGGCCCGAAGCGCGGTGTGCACCGCACACGCGAGCGGTTCGACGAGCACCGCCCGCTCGTCCGGCAGGTCATCTGCAACCGGATGCAGCTGCGAACGGTGGGCGACCAGCGCCCTGCTCCACCCACCGCCGGTGTCCGCGCAGTAACCGGTCTGTAGCCCGGGAGCCAGATGACCGGACGTAATCCGGTCACAACGGCTGGTATACCCGCCCGCGCACCCGGAACAGGCGGGCAGCCCCCGGGCAGCGCAGCCGAGCACCGGGTCGACGACCACCCGGGCACCCGCCGCGAGCTCGGTACCGTCGGCGAGCGTGACACCGGTCTGCAGGTCGGCCACGATCTCGTGGCCCGGGACGAAGGGCATCGAGACCAGGGATGCGAAGTAGAGAGATGACTGCCCGGTGAGGGTCGTCAGATCCGATCCGCAGATCCCGGACAACCGGGGACGGATGGTGACCCAGCCGTCCCCGGGCAGGGCCGGGGCGGGCCGGTCGGTCAGCCGCAACGGCGCCGTGGTGGTGGCCGCGGCAGCCGCCAGGGACGGCAGCCGGCCGGACACTGTCCGGGTCGCCAGATACCGGGGCAACGACCGGTAGAGCTCCAGGGCACGGCTCACCGGTCGGCTCCCAACCGCATGGTCCGGACGCGGCCGGGACCCGCAGGCCCGCCACCGCCACCGCCGCCGCCGTGCCGGGCGACGGCGTGCGCCTGCCGCTCGGCGCGGTTCACGGCGACCGCGCGCGGCTCACCGGGCGTGGAGGACCACTGTTCGATCGGCCAGCCGGATCGCCGGGCCACCCGGTAGAGCGGCAGATCCGGGTTGACCGCGACCGGGTTGCCGACCGCGCGCAACATCGGCAGGTCCGACTGGCTGTCCGCATACGCCCAGGACGCCGACAGGTTCGCCCCCACCCGCTTGGCGTAGTGGTCGAGCCAGGCCGCACGGGAGTCACCGACCAGCGGGGCCGACACCAGACGCCCGGTGCAGCGCCCGTCCGGGCCGACGGCGAGCCGGGTGGCGACGACCTCGTCGAACAGCGGCGCCAGCGGACGGGTGAGGACCTCGACCGCCCCGGTGAGCAGGACGGTCCGGTGCCCAGCCTCCCGATGTTCACGGACCCGGCGGATCGCCCCCGCCTTCGCCCGGCGCAGCAGGATGTCACCGGCGACCTCGTCGACGAGCCGGACGAGCTCGTCCGGGTCGGCGCCGGCATACCGGGTGTACACCGCCCGGATGAGATGCCCCCGGTCCCGCCGCTCGGCCCGCACGTACCCGGGCAGCGCGCGGGCGAGCTGCGCGAGTTCGCGCCCGCGCGCCACCGGAGTCTGGTCGGCCAGCCGCAGCCACAGGTAGGACTCGACCACCGTCGAGGACACGAGCGTGCCGTCCAGGTCGAACACCGCGAGGGTGTCCGGACCACCGGTGAGCGCGTGGGACGCCCGCCGCGTCGGCACCGCGGGGCGATCCGGACCGCGGAAACTCGCCGTCACACTCGGAAAATGGATCTCCTGCAGGTAGGTGCGCCAGTCGTAGCAGGCCGGGTCGAACCCGAACCGCTCGGCGTCGGCGGGCTCCAGCGCCTGATGCAGCGCGCGGGTCGCGTCATCGACATAGACCAGCTCGGCTTTGGTGTACGACCGGTACAGATCCTGGTAGCGCCGCAGGAACGACAGCCGTTCGTCAAGCTGCTCCAGGTCACGGGCGGCCTGGCGGATCCGGTCCGAGCGGGGCGCGTACCCCAGGGCCTTGCCGGCAAGGCCCGCGAACCGCTCGCCGCGCCGCAGCTGGCCCTCGACCGTGGCCGCTCCGGCGAACCGCCAGTCGGCGGCCGGGATGGCTCCGCGCCGGGGCTTGGACAGCGGGTGACGCCCGAAGTACTCACGGACGTGCTCGTAAAGATCACGGAACAGCAGCGGGTTACGAAAACCCGAACAGACGGTGTAGTAGGCCGGGGTCGACGCCATCGGGGTGGCCGCGGCGGCGGCAATGATCGCGTTCACGACGAGGTCGACTGGGATGATGTCGATGATCCCGTCAGGCGACGCCGGGAAGTCCGGCAGTTCCCCGCGTCCGTAGGCGAGAATCAGCGGCTCCGCCATCTTGAAGCCCTCGATCCATCCCGGGAACGGGCGGGCCAGCGCGCTTTCGATGATGGACGGACGGACGATCGTGAGCGGCAGGCCGTCCCGTTCGCCTTCGAGGAAACGCTCAGCGAGGGCCTTGGTGAACGTGTAGCAGTCCGTCCAGCCGAGGACCCGGGCCCGTTCGCCGCCGGCATCGACCAGTCTGCGGTCCACCCATCTGCGGCGACGCCGCTCGGCTTCCCGGGCCACCGTCTGCGCCCCCGCGCGGATGTGCTCGGCCTCGGCTTCCTCCCGGAAACCACGCAACGCATCGGGGGTCCGGGAGGCGTCCTCGGCCGCTGTCCGCGCCCGTGCCGCAGCGGCCTGCTCGGCCCGCCAGTCCACGTTGTGCACAAGCCGGCCCTCGGCCACGTGCCCGGACCGCAGACCCGCGACATAGGCCGTGGAGATGTGCACCAGGTGCGGTCGGGCGCCGCTGTCGCGGACGGCCCGCAGCAGTTCCTGAACGCCGCCGAGGTTGGTGGTGAAACCCATGTCGATCGGCGGGTCGAACGACACCTCACCCGCACAGTGGATGACGATGTCGAGGTCCGCCGGCAACGTCGGCATCCGCGCGAGGTCGCCTTCGAGCACCGTGACCCGTTCGCGCAGCGCCTGTTCGACGCCGTCGGCGCCGACGCGCTCACGCCACGCGGTGAACGCAGGCTTGGCGATGAGGCCCGCGAGCCGAGCCTGTCCACTCCTGCCTGCGCGGGGACGGATGAGAACGACCACCCGGGTGTCAGGCAGGTCGGACAGCAGCCGTTCCAGCAGTGCCTCGCCCACGAAGCCGGTCGCTCCCGTGACAAGGACCCGCTTGCCCGCGAGCTGCTCGGACAGCCCCACCGCCTCACCTCATTCCGTGTTGGGATACCGGTGGGCCACAGTAAGGGACGCCGGTACCCCCGACCGAAAGCGCCTACCACCTGCGAGGCCCGCGTCCACCTCCGCAACACCGAAAGTCATGGCCGGCGCACCCGGAGGCAGACCCCTGAGTGACTAGGGAACATTGGAAAAAATCGTATCGCCAGGAACATTACACAGAGTATTCAACATCGGTGTGGTTGCGGGGCCGCGGCCGCAACCACAGCCGGCCTGGCATGCACCATCAGCATGCGGATGGGAGGGGAGGACCATCCCGTGGCCACCGCAGATCTGCGTACGCTCCTGATCGTGTTGGAAGACCTGGACCGCGAGATCGTCCGCCTGCTGTGCCGGGACGGTCGGATGAGCTACACCGACCTCGGGCGGGCCACCGGTCTGTCCGTCTCCGCGGTGCACCAACGGGTGCGGCGCCTGGAACAACGCGGCGTGATCACCTCCTACGTGGCCCTGGTCGACACCGCCCAGGTCGGGCTGCCGCTCACCGCGTTCGTCTCCATCACGCCGATCGACCCCAGCCAGCCGGACGACGCACCGGACCGGTTACGCCGCCTGAACGCGATCGAGGCATGTCACAGCGTTGCCGGCGAGGAGAGCTACCTGCTGAAGGTCCGGGTCGCGGGTCCGGGCGACCTGGAAAGCCTGCTGCAGGAGATCCGCGCCGCGGCGAACGTCTCGACCCGCACGATGGTGGTGCTGTCAACCCCGTACGAGGCACGCCCACCGGGCGTCTAGACCGCATAGGCCGCAGGTTGCGACGACCACCACCGTGCTCCACCGCCCTGGCGCGCACCACGACAGGTGGCCGGCGGGCAGACTGTTCAGTCGTGGCGAACACGTCGTCGAAACCCTGGTACGAACAGTCCGAGCAGCCGACAGGTGCAGGATCAGGCGCCGGAGCGGGAGAACCTCAGCGCGTCCTTTACCGCGGCGGCCGGGT
>NZ_CADDZT010000056.1:4772-10294 GCF_902812655.1 Candidatus Frankia meridionalis
ACCCGGCCGCCGACGCGATGACCGCGGACGAGACCGTGGACCTCGATGACGCCGTGGTCACCCCCGCCTTCGTGGACGCACACATGCATGCGACCGCGGCCGGGCTCGCGCTCGACGGCCTCGACCTGGCCATGGCGCCGACCCTGGCCGCAGCCCTCGACCAGCTCGCCGACCACGTCCGGCGCCACCGCGCGACCATGGTGCTCGGCACCGGCTGGGACGACACGGGGTGGCCGGAAGGCCGGCCACCCACGGCCGGCGAACTCGACCGTGCGAGCGGCGGAGCATCGGTCTACCTGTCCCGGATCGACGGCCACTGCGCGGTCGTGTCCTCCGCTCTCGCCGCCCACTCCGGCGCCCCCGGCGCGCCCGGATGGCTCGGCGACGGGCTGTGCCGGGGCGAGGCCCACCACGTCGCGCGGGCCGCCGCATACGCCGGCGTGTCCCTCCATCAACGGCGCGCCGCGCAGCGACGAGCCCGCGCGCACGCCGCCGGCCTCGGCATCGGCGCACTGCACGAGATGGCCGGGCCGGAGGTCTCCTCCGCGGACGACCTGAGCGACCTGCTGACGCTCGCGGCCGACGAACCGGGGCCGGTCATCCACGGTTACTGGGCCGGTGACATCGACACCGCGCTGGCCCTCGGCACCGGGCTCGGCGGCGACCTGTTCGTCGACGGCTCGCTGGGGTCGCACACCGCGGCGCTACGCGCCCCCTACGTCGACGCCCTCGACAACCACGCATCCCACAACCGCGGCCTGCTGCAACTGGATGCGGACGCGATCCAGGAGGTCGTCGTACGAGCCGGCGAGGCCGGCCTGCAGACCGGCTTCCACGCCATCGGGGACGCCGCCATCGACGCCGTCCTGGACGGGTACGAACGCGCGGCCGAGAAGATCGGCCTGCCACGCGTCGTAGCCGGCCGCCATCGCATCGAACACTGCGAGATGGCGGATACCGCCCAGATCGCCCGGATGGCCCGCCTTGGCCTGGTGGCCAGTGTGCAGCCGGCGTTCGACGCCCACTGGGGAGGCCCGGGTGAGATGTACACCCGACGGCTCGGAACCGACCGTGCGGTCGCGATGAACCCCTTTGCCTCGATGGCCGCCGCAGGCGTCGTCCTGGCGCTGTCCTCGGACGCCCCGGTGACCCCGATGGACCCCTGGGGCGGCGTGCGCGCCGCGGTCCGGCACCACTCGCCGTCCGCGGCGCTGAGCGCCCGGGCGGCGTTCTCCGCGGCGACGAGGGGCGGGTGGCGGGCCGCCCGGGCCGACGGTGACGGCAGCGGAGTCCTCGCCGCGGGCACCCCCGCGACGTTCGCCGTCTGGCGGGTGGCGGGGGAGTTGGTCGTGCGGGTACCAGACACCCGGGTGGCCGCATGGTCCACCGATCCGAGATCGGGGCTGGCGGGCCTTCCCGACATCGACGGCCCCACCCCCCTGTGCATGCGTACGGTCGTGCGCGGCACGGTCGTCCACGATCTGATGACCGACAGGTGAACGAGCATCCGCCTGAGATCGGAACATGACGGCAGAAAGGGTCCCGGACCGTCCTTCGGACCGATTCCCTACCCGCCGGATGCGGGCAGGGACACCGTTGTCTAGGGGACGATCCGGGACCCTCCGGGCTGCTGTGCAGCTCCCCCTTCGCCGGCGGTGACGAACTTCCTGCCCGAACCCCACCACCGACCGGGCCTGGTACTGGGCGGGGGCGGACGCGTGAGCGCCCGACGCCCGCCGGCCGGTCTGCCGACAGGGAAGGCGCTGCCGCAGCCGCCTGTACGAGTGGACGACATGGACCGTACCGGTCGTTGCCGTGGTGCTGTCAACCATCTGTTCCACCTGCGTCTTCTTCCTGTTTTCCCAGGTCAGAAGGAGCAGCCACCCACGCGGGGTTGCGTGACCGTTGTGAACGGTCCGGGCGTGTCACCGTCCGCCCAGGAGGACGTTCCTCCCAGGTGGAACTCATCCACTCCACGACGACTACTCCACGTCCACGACGACTACTCCACGCAGCGGATCAGTCAACGCGGCAGCTCGTTCCTCGGCAGCCGGTGATACGAGCCGATCGCGGACGGTGCGATCCGCCGACCCGGTCGAGTCCGGTCCGGGTGGTGACCGACACTGGGTACTGTGACAGCTCCGGACACGCCGACCGCCGAGCACCCACCGTCCGCCCGTCGGATCTCGGGGCGGGCCCGGCAGTTGATCCGGCCACTGCTCGCGGTCACCGCCGGGATCACGTTGTATCTGGCCTTCCCACCCGTCGGGATGTGGCCGCTCGCACCGGTCGCGGTGGCGGCGCTCACCCTCCTCGTCCGCGGTGTACGGCTCCGGCACTCGTTCGGCCTCGGCGTGCTGTTCGGTCTCGGCTTCATGCTGTCGATGCTGCGGTTCGTCATGTTTGTCGGCCTGGACGGCTGGGTGGTGCTGTCGATCGGTGAGGCCGCCCTGCTCGCGGTGGTCGCACCGGCGACGACGGTGGTGACACGGCTGCGTGGCTGGCCGTTGTGGGTCGCCGCGGTGTGGGTCGGGCAGGAAAGCCTGCGCGGACGCGTCCCGTTCGGCGGGTTTCCATGGGGGAAGCTGGCCTTCAGCCAGGCAGACGCACCGCTCGCACCCCTGATGGCACTCGGCGGCGCCCCGCTGGTGACGGCTGCGGTGGCCGGCTCCGGCGCGCTGCTGGCCGCGGCCACGCTCCGTTCGGGGATCCTCGGCGCGCGGGTTGCGGCCTCGTCCGGCGCGGTCCCCGGACCAGTCCGCAGACGGACGCCTACGGCCGCGGCCCGCCCGTTCGCCGGGGCCGTCGCCGTGACGCTCGTCGGTCTTGCGGTGCCGCTGCCGACCTCCGCGCAGGCCGGGACGGCGACGGTCGCCGCGGTCCAGGGCGACGTCCCGCAGGCCGGTGGTCTAGACGCGCTCGGCCGCAGGTTCCAGGTCACCACGAACCATGTCACCGAGACCGAACGCCTCGCCGCGGATGTCGCAGCCGGCCGTACCCCGCAGCCGGATCTCGTCCTGTGGCCGGAGAACTCCTCCGACGTCGACCCGCTCGACGATCCGCACGCCGCGGCCCTGCTGGACCGGGCGGCGCGGGCGGCGAGGGCTCCCGTACTCGTCGGCGCGGTGCTCGACGGGCCGGGGCCACGCCAGGTACGCAACGCGGGTCTGGTCTGGGCGGCGGGCGGCTGGCAACGCCAGATGTACATCAAGCAGCACCCCGTGCCGTTCGCCGAATACCTACCGGGCCGGCCTGTGCTGGAGAAGCTCGTCAAACGGTTCGCCACCGAGATGCCGAACGACTTCGTCCACGGCGACAGGGTCGGGACACTCACCATCGGCGGCATCACGATCGGCGACGTCATCTGTTTCGAGGTGGCCGACGACGGTCTCGTCCGCGACACGGTCAACGCGGGTGCCCGGCTGCTGGTCGTGCAGACCAACAACGCCTCGTTCGGGCACAAGGGTGAAAGCGAGCAGCAGCTGGCGATGACCCGGCTGCGGGCGGTCGAACACGGCCGCGCGGCCGTCCAGGTGTCCACCAGCGGCCAGAGCGCGCTGGTCCGGCCGAACGGCCAGGTGATCGTCCAGTCCGGGCTCTACGAGGCCGCGGTTCTGACCTCCTCGCTTCCGCTCCGCACCGGCCGGACGCCCGCGGACCGGGCCGGCGTGGTCCCGGAAGCGGTTCTCCTGATCCTCGGGCTGCTGGCTGTAACGTTTGGGCTACGCGCAGGCCAGGCGACAACGACGGCTGCGGTCAACCGCGGAGGACAGCAGGGGGGCACGGGCGACGGCACCGACAGCACCGACGGCGACACCGAAGGGAGACGCGTGGACGAGCAGCGCGTTCTGGTGTGTGTTCCGACCTACAACGAGCGGGAGAACCTCCGTGACACGGTCACGCGGCTGCGCGCGGCCAACCCGGATGTGGACCTGCTGGTCATCGACGATGCGAGCCCCGACGGCACCGGAAAGATCGCCGATACGCTCGCCGGTGCCGACCCGCACGTGCACGTCCTGCACCGCACCGCCAAAGACGGGCTGGGCACGGCCTATGTGACCGGCTTCGGGTGGGGCCTGCGGCGCGGCTATGACGTCCTCGTGGAGATGGACGCCGACGGCTCCCACCAGCCGGAGGAGCTTCCGCGCCTGCTCGCCGCCCTGCGTGAGGCCGACCTGGTGATCGGCTCACGGTGGGTTGCCGGGGGAGAGGTACGTAACTGGCCGCGCTCACGCCTGCTGCTGTCCCGTGGGGCGAACGCCTACGTACGGGCCGTTCTCGGCATGCCACTGGCGGACGCCACCGCAGGCTTTCGGGCGTACCGGACGCAGGTCCTGGAAAGCCGTGACCTGGAACGGGTGACGTCGCAGGGATACTGCTTCCAGGTGGACCTTGCATGGCAGGCGTGGAGGTCGGGGTTCCGGGTCGTGGAGGTTCCGATCACTTTTGTCGAACGTGAACGCGGACGTTCCAAGATGAGCCGGGCGATCGTGGCGGAGGCACTGTGGCGGGTAGCGTGGTGGGCTGTGACGACCCGCTCCGGTCGACCGGTCGATGCCGGCAACCGCGCCCGTCAGGCGGCGAACACCGACAGCAGCGCCGTGCCGCTTCCCGTAGCAGCAATTCCCACGGCACGCAGGAACCTGCAGGGACAGCCGGACAGACCGACAACCGGTGTGTCAACGTGACACACCGGTTGGTCGCTGCTAGGCAAGCCGTGTCAGGCGGAGCGGCGATCCTCGCCCGTGCCACGCAGAACCGCAAGTCGCTCGGCCAGTACCTCTTCGAGGTCATCGGTGGTACGCCGCTCCATCAGCATGTCCCAGTGGGTTCGCGGGGGCTTGCTCTTCTTCGGCTCCGGGACCTCGCCGTTGACGATGACCGACCCGGCACCACACACACGACACTCCCAGACTGCCGGGACCTCGGCCTCGGCAGCGAAGGGCATAGTGAACTGGTGACCGTTCGGGCAGTCGTAGGACGCGGTCTGGCGTGGCGCGAGCTCGGTGCTGCGGTCCGTCTCGTAGGACACTGCACCTAGGCGGCTGCCTCGCAGGATGCGCTCGCCCATGAAAAACCCTCCCGAGCGTCGATACCAGTGAGGAACTCAGACTCACCAACGCACAGGCTCTGGTGGACGTTCCCACGAAGACAAGGCCGGTAACGAGATCGTGCTCACACAACGTAGAAAGTCGATCGACTCGACGCCTTTTTCCGACACACACCGTCTGCGAATCGGCCTGCTGGGCGCAGTACGGTGCGGGATCGGTGTCGGACTGTTGACACGTCCAGCCGGATTCGCGCGTATCGCCGGGATAGACCGGGTAACCGCTGAACGGACGGCATGGATCGCGCGCGTTGCCGCGATACGTGACATCGCTCTCGGCGTGGGCCTGCTCACGGCGGTGGTCAGGGACGAGCCGGCCCGAGGCTGGCTGTGGGCGGGGATGCTCGTCGACACCACCGACGCAGCCGTACTGGCCTGCGCGGGAGCGCGCCGTGACATCGCGCCGCTGCCCGCC
>NZ_CADDZT010000056.1:10319-14560 GCF_902812655.1 Candidatus Frankia meridionalis
GGCCGCAGCGGGGGAGTCCGTGGCAGCGGAGGATAAAAGATAGGGGAGTGCGGCACACTGAGTGTCCATGACCGCGTTTCCATGTTCCCACGAGCGCTGACGACAGGGAGGCCACCGTGTCCGCGGATCGGGTCACCAAGACCGAGGAAGAGTGGCGTAAGGAACTTTCTCCGGAGCGTTACGCAATCCTGCGTGACGCGGCCACCGAACCACCGTTCACCGGCGCCTATACCCACAGCAAGGACACCGGAATCTACCGTTGTGGCGCCTGTGGGAACGTGTTGTTCGATTCGTCCACCAAGTACGACTCCGGCTCGGGATGGCCGAGTTTCTACGAGCCGGCGGTGGCCGACGCGCTGGAGCTGGTGGAAGATCGATCCCATGGAATGATCCGTACCGAGGTGCGGTGCCGACGCTGTAGATCACATCTCGGCCATCTGTTCGACGACGGGCCGCAACCAACCGGGCAGCGCTACTGCATGAACTCGCTCGCGCTTGATCTGGATCCGTCGGCCTGACTCGCCGGCTGATACGCCGACCTGACGAACCGCGCCTTGGCGTATCGCGGCAACGCGTCCACCGGGCCGCTCCCCTGGCCCCGAGAAAAGCGCCGATAATCGACATTATGTCAAGTAGAACCCCTGGCACCCCTGGCACCACGAAAACCCGGTGTGAACCCGTTCGCCACACTCCTGTTCGCCACCCTGATGAAAACGGGGCTGTCGGGTAGGCCCCACGTTTTCCACCGGTGGACCCGAACAGACGATGAGGGCATACCCTTTGACCCCGTTCGGGGTGTGTGACAAAAGTCCCCCCGAGCCCCTCCGCGTGTGACTCGGGACACCCGGCGCAAGGGTTTATCCTGTGGACCAGGACTGCTCTGACAATCCGGGGATGCCCGGTTGGGGCCGGCCCGACGAACGGCGACGAACAGCATTGATAATCTTCAATGGACCCGAAATCCCCGATATCGGGGAGGGCTCAATATTTCATGGGCGTCGACAACGGTGGTGAACGTGACATCAGTGATCGAGTGGATGGACGCATGGAGTCGTGAGCAGCCGACCCGCGTGTACCTTCGCGACGCGCGTTGCGACCGTTTCATCACCTATGGCGCAATGGTGTCACTTGTTCGGCGGTGGCAGGCCGACTTCGACGAGCATGGCCCGCGGGTAGGAGGACGGATCGCTATCCTCGTGTCCGATCCCCTGGATTTCGCGGTCGTGTTCCTCGCGGTCCTTACGAGCGGTCGCCACGCGGTTCCCCTGGACCCGGACGCTCCCCCCGCGGAGACGGAACGTGCCCTACGGCATGCTCGTCCCGAGCTGGTGGTGACCGACCGGTCGATCCCGGCCCCGTCCGGTGTTCGCGAACTCAGCCCCCGCATGACCCTCGACCCTGTACCCGTCGGCCCCGAGGTCGACGGCGGACACGGCCCGGTCGTCGGCGGACACGGCCCGGTCGTCGGCGGACACCTTGAGGTTGATGACCATGGCTCGGTTGCCGAGCAGGGCGGGGTGCTGCTCACGGGTTCGGCACCGGCCGGACCAACCACCCAGGTGTTCCTCGGCACCGCCCAGCTCTCGTACGTGGCCGCCACCGTTGCCCGCCACCACCAACTGAGCCGGTCCGACATCGGTTACAACCCGCTGCCGCTGTTCCATGCCAATGCGCTGGTCGTGGGACTGCTCGCCACGCTGTACAGCGGCGCTACCCTCGTCCTCGACCGGCGGTTCCGCCGCCGCGGGTTCTGGACGATGATCGGCCGCCATCGCGTGACCTGGATCAACGGCGTCCCTGCCATCCTGGCCATCCTGGCCCGGGATCGTGATGCCGTACGCGCCCGTGACTGTCACGTCCGGTTCGTCCGGTCGGCAGCCGCTCCCCTGTCCGTCCGCGTGTTACAGGCGTTCGAGGAGGCGACCGGCGTACCGGTGCTGGAGACCTACGGCATGACCGAGGCCGGGGGTCACCTCACCGCCAGTCCCCCGGCCGGGACCCGCAAACCCGGTTCGGTGGGTGTGCCCGTCGGGAGCGAAGTTCGTATCGTCGACGACACCGGAACGGTACTTCCAGCCGAACTGACCGGGAAGGTCCAGGTCCGCGGCCCGGGGGTGATCCGTGCCTACGTGGGTCCAGACGACGGCCACCGGTTCACCGACGATGGCTGGCTCGACACCGGCGACATCGGCCTGCTCGACCCGGACGGCTACCTCTTCCTGTCGGGCCGCAGCGACGATGTGATCAACCGTGGTGGTGAGAAGGTGCTCCCCCGCGAGGTCGAGGAGGTCCTGCTCGCCGACCCACGAGTGCGTCGTGTGACAGTTGTCAGTCGTCCGGACGCCGTCCTCGGCGAGGTACCCGTCGCGCTCGTCGTGCCGGTCGACGTTCCGGATCCCCGACTTCGGACCGATCTGGCGGAACGCTGCGAGGCGGGCCTCACCAAGTTCAAACGTCCGACCAGTATCGAGATCGTCGCCGATCTGCCGGCTGCCGCCGGGCACACCCACGCGGCCGCATGAGGCACGCCGGCCGCTGCGGCCGCTGCTCATTACTCCTGCCTTTCCACCAATAGCCCACAGTCTTGCTACGGTGCAGTGCGGTCGGCGGAACAGGCCGCCACCAGTGGAACAGGCAAAGAGGGTGTTGTGGACGACGAGACACTTGCGGGGTTCCTCACCGATCTCGCCTCGCCCGCGCCCACACCGGGTGGCGGTGCCGCCGCGGCCCTGCACGCCGCCCTTGGTGCGGCGCTGGTGAGCATGGTCTGCAACCTGACGGTCGGCAAACCCCGCTACAGCGCGCATGAGGCGACGATGCGCTCGGCCCGGGCCGACGCCGACAGTGCCCGGGTTGAGGCGCTGGCACTCGCCGAGGCCGACGCCCGGGCGTTCTCCGTCGTCACCGACGCCTACAAACTGCCGAAGGGTACGGACGCCGAGCGCGCCGAGCGCAGTCGGGCGATCCAGACTGCGCTGATCGGCGCGGCCGAGGTTCCGCTGCGGACCGCGGCGGTGGCTGCGGAGGTGGTGCGGTTGTGCGCGGCCATCCTCGACGGCGCGAACGTGAACGTCCTCAGCGACGTCGGCGTGGCCGCTGCCAGCGCACGCGCCGCGCTGGACAGCGCCGCGATCAATGTGCGGGTGAACACCGCGGCGATGACGGACCCGGGTATCCGGGATGCCACCACCACGGCCCTCGCCGACCATCTGACATCTGTGGCTACGGCCGACGGCATCGTGCGTACCGTCGGGGAGCGGATCGGATCATGAAATTTCTGGACGGGCGGTCCATGGCCGCCGAAATCGGGCGAGGAGTCGTCGACGACGTCGAACGGCTGCGCCAGGCCGGCGTCGTGCCGACGCTGGGTGTGGTGCTACCGACGTCCGATGCCGCGGCCCGTTCCTATGTCCGTGTCATCGAACGCACGGCGGCCAAGGTGGGGGTGCGCTGCATCGTCCACGAACTGTCCGGTGACCCCACCGAACTCCTCACGACGGTCGATCGGTTGGCCGCCGACGATGACGTGCACGGTCTGATCGTGCAGACCCCGCTCCCTGCGGGGCTCTCCGCCGCGGACATCGGGGCACGTATCCCCGCCCACAAGGATGTCGACGGGATGAACCCGCTGAGCCTCGGACGCCTTGCGCTCGGCCTGCCGTGTTTCGCCCCGGCCACCGCCGCCGCGGTTCTGGAGATCCTGCACCGCAGCGACATCAAGCTGGCCGGCACCCGCACGGTGGTCATCGGGCGCAGCCCGGTGGTCGGCAAACCCGCGTCACTCCTGCTGCTCGCCGAGGACGCCACGGTGACGGTGTGCCACTCACGTACGACCGATCTGATATCGATCGTGCACGAGGCCGACATCGTGGTGGCCGCCGTCGGCCGACCCAGGATGATCGGTAAGGGGTTCATCCGGACGGGTGCCACCGTGATCGACGTGGGCACGAACGTCACCGACTCCGGTCTGGTCGGTGACGTCGACGCCGAGGCCGTCGCATCCGTGGCGGGCGCTCTCACCCCCGTTCCAGGTGGCGTGGGCCCGGTGACGACGATGCTGCTGCTGCGCAACACCACCAGCGCGGTCACCCCGTAACACCGCAGGTCAGGCGGTACGTGCAGCAGCGACCTGAGCCGCCAGGCGGACGCGGTTGCGCCCGTCGGCCTTGGCCCGGTACAGCGCCGCGTCGGCGGTCTCCAGCAGGGTCCGCAGATCCACGTCGGCGCCGGTCGCGGTGGCC
>NZ_CADDZT010000056.1:15009-24977 GCF_902812655.1 Candidatus Frankia meridionalis
GGCTGTCCACCCGACAGCGCATCCCCGCCACCTGCCGCCGGATCCGCTCGGCGGTATGGACCGCGTTGTCACGGTCGACCTCGCAGAGCAGGACGACGAACTCCTCGCCGCCGAAGCGGCCGACAAGGTCGCGGGGGCGGGTGGCCGCGCGCAGCGCATCGGCGACGGCGACGAGGACGGCATCGCCGGTCAGGTGACCGAACCGGTCGTTGACCCGCTTGAAGTGGTCGATGTCGACGATGAGAACGGACAGTGGGCGATCCGCGCGCCGGATCCGCAGAACCTCGCGTTCGGCGACCTCATGCCAGTAGGCCGGGTTGGCCAGCCGGGTCTTGTCGTCGGTACGGGCAGCCTGGAGGAGTTCCGCGTGCAGGAGGCTGCGCTGGAGTAGGAGCGCCGGTGGGGTTGCCGCGAGCATGAGCAGCGGATGCACGGTCCACAACACGGCGATGACGATCGCGGAACACATCTCGACGGCATCGAGGGCGATCATCTCGCGTCCGCACCCACCGAACGGACGACGCGGGCGACCGGGATGGCGGCGGCGGAGAGCGCCGTGCAGAAGAATCCGGTTCAGCACCGTATAGGTGAGTACCGCGACGAACAACGCGCCGATACGCCCGGAGGAGCCCACGAGGGTGTCGATTCGGTATTCTCCCTGCGTCGGAGCAAGCGCAAGGTGAACGGTTGACGCACAGAAACCGGACAGGCCGAGTGCCGCCGCGTTGAAGACCCGCTTGTACCCGGGCTGCGGGCCGATCCTGGAGCGGAAGACACAGTAGAGAGGCAGGTGCAGGACGGCCGCGTACAGCGGCGGGAGCAGCAGCGCGACCGGCAATGTCCAGGTCAATAGCAGATCCCGGTATGGCTCGTCCTTTCGGCGGCCCGGTGCGCCGAGATGTCGTGACGTCTCGATCGCCAGGCGACCAAGGAGCACAAAAACGCCAAAGGTGAGCAGGTCGGCGATTCGGAGGGGTAGCTCGGCGAGTCCGACCAGTACAGCCGTGAAGCACAGTAGATCAACACCGATGATGTAACGGACGAGTCCGGGCGGAAGAGCGCGGAGCGCGAGACGCGCCCTGCGGTCGACCAGCAGGCCCCGGATGTACCGGGCAGCCCTGCCGCCACACCGTACGCGACGATCCGCCGCTTTCGGGCGAGGAGGTAGCGCAATGCGTAATATCATCTGGGGTTGACCTTCCTCGTTCGCCCCGTCACGGTTCAACCCGCCCCGACCTACTACTCACAGTGCACTCGTGAGAACAAAGAGTACGAAGGACGGCCCCGTAACCGCAACCACTTTGGCGATGTCCCGACATGAAGGTCGCCGGGCGATGTGGCATCGCGAACCCGTTCACGTCGACACGACGGTCAGGATCACGACGGTCAGGACGTGGTGCGGCCGACCGCCTCGACCATCGCGCCGGTCAGAACGGCAACGTCGGAACATGTCATGACAAATGGAGGCATCGCATAGACGAGCCGGCCAAAAGGACGAACCCAGACCCCCAGTTCGACCAGCAACGGTTGGATGACCCGGATGTCGACCGGTTCCCGGGTCTCGATCACCCCGATCGCGCCCAGCGTCCGGACGTCGGCGACCCCGGGCAGCTCACGGGCGGGAGCAAGCCCGTCGGCCAGCCACCTCTGGAGGTCACCGACCCTGCTCCGCCACGGGCTGGACAGCAGCAGGTCAATGCCGGCGTTCGCCACCGCCGCGGCCAGCGGATTACCCATGAACGTCGGACCATGCATGAACGCGCCGGCCTCGGAGGCGCACACCCCGGCCGCCACCTCGTCCGTGCACAACGTCGCCGCCATCGACAGGTACCCGCCGGTCATGGCCTTGCCGACGCACATGATGTCCGGGCTGATCCCGGCGTGGTCGCAGCCGAACAGCTCCCCCGTGCGACCGAAACCCGTGGCGATCTCGTCCGCGATGAGCAGGACGCCGTGGTCGTCGCACAGCGCGCGTAGACGGGCCAGCCAGCCGGGGGCGTAGAACCGCATCGCCCCGGCACCCTGTACCACAGGTTCGACGATCACTGCGGCGATTTCGTCCTGGTGCTCCCTGAGCAGCTGTGCGACGTCGGCGACGTCACCGTCCTCGCACGGCTCGTCGAAGCGGGGCCGTGGCGCCTCGGCGAAGAAGTGACGCGGCAGCAGCGAGGTGAATAGGTGATGCATCCCGGTGTCGGGGTCGCACACGGCCATGGCGCCGGAGGTGTCCCCGTGGTACCCACGCCGTACGGTCAGCAACTTCGTCCGCTCCGGCCGGCCGCTCCCCCGTGCGTACTGCAACGCCATCTTGATCGCGACCTCGACGGCGACCGATCCGGAGTCGCAGAAGAAGACCTTCCGCAGCGGCGGCGGGGTGATCTCGACGAGCGTACGCGCCAGCGTCACCGCGGGCGCGTGGGTGAGCCCGCCGAACATGACATGCGCCATGTCGTCGAGCTGGGCGCGGACAGCCTGGTCCAGCACCGGGTGGGCGTAGCCGTGGATGGCGGCCCACCACGACGACATCCCGTCGATCAGCTCCCGGCCGTCGGCCAGGCGTAGGCGCACCCCGGACGCGGACGCCACCGGGAACATCGGCAGCGGGTCGGTCACCGACGCGTATGGATGCCACACATACGCCCGGTCGTCGGCAAGCAGCTCCCCCGCATCGCCGTACCGGCCCGCCCCGTACCCGCCTGATCCCCTCGGATGCCGCATATCTGCATGTCTACCGCGCGCCCTCGGCCCCGCGTGCTGTCCGGTCATAGGAACGGGCGGCGTTTGTGAAGGTCGATAAACGGAAAGACCATCACTGACAGTAGCATCGGTTCCGACCGAGGAAGGCCACCGTGTTTCAGATCATCTGGATCGTGATTGCCGGTCTTGTCATCGGCCTGCTGGCACGTCTCGTCGTCCGGGGACCGCAGAAGATCCCCCTGTGGCTGACGATCGTGGTCGGCATCATCGGCGCCCTGGTCGGCAATATCATCGCCGGGGCGATAGGTGTCCGCAACACCATCGGAATCGACTGGATACGCCATCTCCTGCAGGTCGGTGTGGCAGCCGGGCTCATCGTCCTCGTCACGCCCGTCTGGATGAACCGGCAGTCCCGCTCGAGCAGCGACCATTATTGATCCGGGCTCGCCGTACGGTCACGGTCTCCCCGCCGCGGTTCGCGTGGAGGTCATGATGTACTCATGACGAGCGTTGTCGACATGACAATCGACATGACATCGGAGGCGATCGCGCGGCTGGTCGCCGACTTCGACCGTGACGGGTACGTGATCGTCCGCGGGCTGTTCACCGAACACGAGACGACCGAACTGGAAGAGGCACTCACCGAGCTGCAACGCCGGGTCGGTAGCGGCGAGCTGGACCGGTCCTGGGCCGGGGACGACCTGGGCGCCGACTTCGACGATGAGGACGGTGACCGGCTGCCGTACGTCCACTATGTGGTCGGGGTCACGAACCTCTCCCCCGTTGCCGCCGCCGCCGTCGACCACCCCGTCCTGCGTGGCCTTGTCGGGCGGATCCTTGGCGACGGCTTCTGGCTCTACGACGTGGACGACCATGGTGTCGTCTACCAGGATGCCCGGCCCGGCCCCGCGATGACCTACACCCGTATCGGATGGCACTGCGACCACCAGTCCCGGCCGACGTCGGGCATCTGGCCCGGCGTGGCGCTGACGTTCCACCTCGACCCGACATCGCCGGCCAACGGCTTTTTGCGGGTCCTACCGGGCAGCCACAAGGGTGACTGGGACGCCGTCCCGGGCGGCTTCGGCAGGATATCCGGCGAGGTGGCTGTGTACTGCGACCGCGGTGACGTCCTGCTGCACCACAGCGATCTGTGGCACGCCGCCGCCCGCGCCACCGAGGACCCGCCTGGTGGCGTGCGCCGGCACATGCGCGGGAGCTATATGGGCGGGCGCCCCCTTGCCCCCGGCGAACGACTCGAACCCTTCAACAAGAACGCGATGCGGTAGGCATCGACAAACCCCGGGTACGGACCCGGGTGCACCCGCCATGGCCTGTCCGGAGAGCCTTGTTCGTCGTATGACGGACGCGGTTGCCGGGGATTGGAGGGGGACGGGCAGGATGTGTGTGTGGTCCTGCCGATTCACGACATCAACCCGCTGCGCCGCCGTCCGGTCATCACCTGGCTGCTGATTGCGGTGAACGTCGTCGTCTTCGTGTTCTTTGAGCCGATCGTGACCTCGGTCGCCGGCTACACCACGGCTACACCACGCAGCGTATGCGAGCAGCAGCGGTTCTTCGACCACTGGGGGGCGATCCCCAAGGAGATGCTGGAGAACCGTCCGCTGGACGCCGTGCCGAACGGCCGGTCCGCGGGGGTGGATGCTTCGGGCAGTGTGCGATGCCGCCTCGAGTCCCCGCCGTCGTTCGTCAAATCGCCGATCCTGTCGGTGTTGACGTCGATGTTCCTACATGGAAGCTGGTTGCATCTGATCGGCAACATGCTGTTTCTCGGCGTCTTCGGGAACAACATCGAGGACCGCATGGGGCGGTTTCTGTATCTGATCTTCTACCTGGTGTGCGGGTACACCGCCGCATACGGATTCGCCTTGTTCGAGGGGAACTCGACCACAACCCTCATCGGCGCGTCCGGGGCAG
This sequence comes from Candidatus Frankia meridionalis, assembly GCF_902812655.1. Classification (GTDB taxonomy): domain Bacteria; phylum Actinomycetota; class Actinomycetes; order Frankiales; family Frankiaceae; genus Protofrankia; species Protofrankia meridionalis. The sequence continues at coordinate 19,645 of NZ_CADDZT010000056.1, forward strand.
TGGCCGGTGTTCTCGGCGCCTACCTTGTGATCTTCCCGAGGGCCAGGGTCATCGGTCTTGTCACATTTCTGTTCTTCCTGCCGTTCTGGCTTCCCGCATGGCTCGTCCTGGGATTCTGGTTCGTCCTTCAGTACCTGTATTTCACCGGTATCGGTGTTGCCGACGGTGGGAGTGTCGCCTACGGCGCCCACGTGGTCGGGTTCGCGTTCGGAGCCCTGGCGGTCATGCCGTTCGTCCGCGAGCTGCGAGCCGCCGGTCCGCCACGGCGCCACGCCCCCGACCACCGATGGGTCCGCCGGACCCCCTGGTCCTGACCGGGTCCCGACCTCGCGGTTCCGACCGGTCCCCTGCCGGATCCGATGCTCACGCCCGCCGCGACGCTGCGGCGGGCGGGCCGGGCCCCAGGAAGACCGATGATCTACATTCTGTGTGTCAGGCGGTCGCGACGGGCTCGGAATCAGGTCGCCGCAGGCCGCGGCGCCGCTTCTTCTCCGCCTTCTTCTCCGCCTTTTCCGCGGTCTCGGCCTTGAGCGCAGTCTTATCCGTTTTATCCGCGCTGTCCCCGATGGTGGATTCAATGATCCGGGTGTCCGAGGGAGAACACACGTCCAGGGCGACCGTCCGCCACCCTTCGCGTACTTCCTGCGTCCCGAACCCGTGGGCGGCGAGTGCCTGCGCGCAGCCGACGAGCTGCTCGTAGGTCCGTTGATCATCCGCCTCGCCCGGACGATCATCCACACCGAAGCGGCGCACGACCGAGCATCCGACCTGCAGTGATGTTTTCGGCAAAACCGTATCCGAAAGTGATACATCCGATACGTTACGTGTCAACGTCCAGGTCCGGACAAACGAGCACGGCTCGTCCGGATCGGCGACAGGTAGGCCGCCGACGTACTCCTCCAGGATCTTGACTACCCGTGCGGCGGTCGCAGGCCCCGATTCCGCACCGCCCTTACCCAAGCGCATAGCGACGTCCTCCCTCACGTGAACAATCTCCGGATCACGGCTTCCGCGAGCCGAGTCACGGGAATCCGATTCCACATCTTCCCGGACGACCCGGTTGCTCCTGGCATCGGGGTACTCACCGTGCCCACGAGACATCCACGACAAATCCGCGGACAGGGGTCCGGGCGCTCCGCCGGGTGCGGCGGCTGCCGCCCGGCTTCCGGCATACCCCGGACCCTGCGGGGCGCCCGGACCCCTGTGAGGTAAAGGACGCATCCACCAATTATTCGGGACCTGTGGTTCAACCCCTGCCAGCTCGGGCTAGAATCTGTTTGCGGAATGTAACGTGCAGTGACAGACAACCTCGGGTCAGGCGGAGAAAACCGTGTCAGAGGAATCTGCGAACGTGGCCGGGTCCGTCGACATCGCAACAGGCGTCGCGCCGATCCGGGTGTTCCTGCTAGATGATCATGAGCTGGTCCGTCGAGGGCTCCGCGATCTTCTTACCGGCGAGCGCGGCATCGAGGTGATCGGCGAAGCCGACCGGGCCGACGGTGCGGACCAGGCGATCCTCGCTGCCCGGCCGACGGTCGCGGTCCTCGACGCACGCCTGCCGGATGGCAGCGGCATAGAGGTGTGCCGACAAGTCCGATCACAGGACCCCTCGATCGCCTGCCTGATCCTCACCTCGTTCGACGACGAGGACGCCTTGTTCACCGCGATCATGGCGGGAGCCGCCGGGTACGTGCTCAAGCAGATCCGCGGTGTCGCGCTGGTGGACGCCGTCCGTCGGGTCGCGGCCGGTCAGTCGTTGCTGGACCCGGCGGTCACCCCCCGGGTGCTGTGCCGCCTGCGCCAGGAGTCCGCCCAGGACGAGCGGCTCGCCGGCCTGACCGACCAGGAACGCCGGATCCTCGCGCTCATCGCCGAGGGGCTCACCAACCGGCAGATCGCCACCCGGATGTTCCTGGCGGAGAAGACCGTGAAGAACTACGTGTCCAGCCTGCTTGCCAAGCTCGGTCTGGAGAGCCGAACCCAGGCCGCCGTCTTCGCCACCAAGCTCGGCAACTAGCGCCGGGTCAGGCAACATCCGCCCTGCTGTGCTACCGCCCATCTACGGCGGGTAACCGTCGGCGAGCCGCAAAGGAGCCGGCAAGACAACAGCGGCACCTTCACGAAAACACTGCGACAATTCGTCGGGGTTTCCGGCCGTCCGGGGGTCGACCTGCTCCGCGTCGTGGAAGGTGCCACGTTGATCAATAAGGTTCTGGTCGCAAACCGCAGCGAGATCGCCGTACGGGTCTGCCGCGCCGCGCACGAACTCGGCCTGCGGACCGTTGCGGTCTACACGCCCGAGGACGTCGGCTCGCTGCACCGGATCAAAGCGCACGAAGCCTACGAACTGGGCGAACCCGGGCATCCCGTCCGAGGCTACCTCGACGTCGACGCCCTGCTGGCGGTGGCGAAGCGGGTCGGCGCGGACGCGTTGCACCCGGGTTACGGCTTTCTGTCGGAGAGCGAGGCACTGGCCGAGGCGTGCGTGCTCGCCGGCGTCACCTTCGTCGGGCCCCCGCCGGAGGTCCTGCGCCTGACCGGGGACAAGGTGGCCGCGCGAGAAGCCGCCGTCGCCGCAGGTCTGCCGGTGCTGCGGGCCTCGGCACCGCTGACCGATCCGGCGACCGCCGCGGCGGCCGCCGCGGCGGTGGGTTTTCCCCTGTTCGTGAAGGCGTCGGCCGGCGGCGGTGGCCGCGGGCTGCGTCGGGTCAACCGCCCGGATGATCTCGCCGACGCGGTGGCGAGCGCGGTCAGGGAGGCCGCGGCCGCATTCGGCGACGGCACGGTCTTCCTCGAACAGGCGGTGGACCGGCCGCGCCATGTCGAGGTGCAGGTCCTGGGCGATGCCACCGGGCAGGTCGTCCACCTGTACGAACGGGACTGCTCGGTGCAGCGCCGCCATCAGAAGGTGGTGGAGGTCGCGCCCGCGCCGCTGCTCGCCGCGTCCGTCCGCGACCGGCTGTGCGCGGACGCGCTGGCGTTCGCCCGACACGTCGGCTACGTCAACGCGGGCACGGTGGAGTTCCTGGTCGCGGCCGACGGATCGCACACCTTCATGGAGATGAACCCGCGTATCCAGGTCGAGCACACGGTGACCGAGGAGATCACCGGGGTGGACCTGGTCGCTGCGCAACTGCGGGTGGCAGGCGGCGAGACCCTCGCCGACCTGGGTCTCACGCAGAAGTCGATCACGATCCGCGGTGCCGCCGTGCAGTGCCGGGTGACGACCGAGGACCCTGCGGACGGGTTCCGGCCGGACACCGGAAAGATCACCCGATACGAGTCGCCGGGCGGGCCGGGTGTGCGCCTGGACGGCGCGACCTACCCCGGCGCGCAGGTCACCCCCTACTTCGACTCGTTGCTGGTCAAGATGACGACGCGGGGAGCCACCCTCGAACAGGCGACGCAGCGGGCCCGCCGCGCGCTGGCGGAGTTCCGGATACGCGGCGTGCGGACGAACGTGAAGTTCCTGCGACGGCTGCTGGCCGAGCCGGACTTCCTGGCGGGACGGGTGACGACGTCGTTCCTGGACGAGCGACCGGCGCTGTCGGTCGGTGATGGTGGTACCGACCGAACCAGCCGCCTGCTGGACAGGCTCGCGAACAGCACCGTGAACGGGCAGCGCCGGCCTGCCACCGCGCTGATCGACCCGGTGAGCCTGCTGCCGTCGCTGCCCCCTGGCGCGATGCCGGCCGGATCCCGCCAGCTGCTCGCCGACCTGGGCCCGCGGGAATGGGCGGCGTGGCTACGGGCGTCCGAGCGGCTCGCCGTCACCGACACCACGTTGCGTGACGCCCACCAGTCACTGCTGGCGACCCGGCTGCGCACCACTGACATCCTCGCCGCCGCGCCCGCGTACGCCAGGCTCACCCCCGGCCTGCTCAGCCTGGAATGCTGGGGCGGGGCGACCTATGACGTGGCGCTGCGCTTCCTCGCCGAGGATCCCTGGGAGCGCCTCGCCGCCCTGCGGGAAAGGGTCCCCAACATCTGCCTGCAGATGCTGCTGCGTGGCCGCAACGCGGTCGGCTACACCCCCTACCCGGACGAGATGGTCCGGGCATTCGTCGCCGAGGCCGCCGCGACCGGAATCGATATCTTCCGGGTGTTCGACGCGTTGAACGACATCGAACAGATGCGGCCGGCGATCGACGCGGTGATCGAAGCCGGGGCGGTGGCGGAAGGCACACTGTGCTATACCGGGGACCTCGCGGACCCGGCGGAACGGATCTACACTCTCGACTACTACCTGCGCCTGGCCGAACAGCTCGTCGCCGCGGGCGCCCACGTGCTCGCGGTCAAGGACATGGCCGGTCTGCTTCGCCCGACCGCGGCCCGCGCGCTGGTGACAGCCCTGCGGGAGAACTTTGACGCACCTGTCCACGTGCACACCCATGACACCGCCGGCGGTCAGCTCGCCACCCTGCTCGCCGCGGCCGACGCCGGAGCGGACGCCGTCGACGCCGCGGCGGCACCGCTGTCGGGTGGTACCAGCCAACCGAACCTGTCCGCGCTGGTCGCCGCCACCGACCACACTCCACGCTCCACCGGGATCGACCTGTCCGCGCTGTCGGCGATGGAGCCGTACTGGGAGGCGGCACGCGACCTGTACGCGCCGTTCGAGGCGGGCCTGCGTGCGCCGACCGGCGCGGTGTACCGGCACGAGATCCCCGGTGGTCAACTGACGAACCTGCGCCAGCAGGCGATCGCGCTCGGCCTGGGCGCGAAGTGGGCGCAGGTCCAGGAGTGTTACGCACTGGCCAACGATCTACTCGGCAAACCCATCAAGGTGACCCCGACCAGCAAGGTCGTCGGGGACCTGGCGCTGTTCATCGCGGGCGGCGAGATCGACGTCGACGACCTTCGGGAACATCCGGAACGCTACGACCTGCCCGCGAGCGTGCTGGGTTACCTCGCCGGCGAGCTCGGCACACCACCTGCCGGCTTCGCCGAGCCGTTCCGCGAGCGGGCGCTCGCCGGCCGGCGTCCAGCGGCGCCTGCGGCCGAGCTGAGCGCCGAGGAGTCGGAGGCACTGGCGGGACCCGCCCGGCGCGAGACCCTGTCGCGGCTGCTGTTCCCCGGACCGTGGAAGGACTACACCGTGGCTGTGGCCGCGTACGGTGACAGCTCCGCCATCCCCACCGAGGAGTTCTTCTACGGCCTCACCTCGGGCAAGCCGGTGGTCATCGCCATGGACCCGGGGGTCGAGACCATCGTCGAACTCGCCGACATCGGCGAGCCGGACGACGCGGGCGTCCGCACCCTCTACCTGCGGGTCAACGGCCAACCGCGGCCGGTGTCGGTCCGTGACTCGTCGATTGCGGCGGTGTCCACCG
>NZ_CADDZT010000056.1:25002-26079 GCF_902812655.1 Candidatus Frankia meridionalis
GGTCGGCGACCGCGTCGTGCGCGGCGACAGGCTCGCCACCATCGAGGCCATGAAGATGGAAGCCGCCGTCACCAGCCCGCATGACGGAACCGTCGCCGAACTGGTCCGCGCCTCCGGTGCCTCGGTGGAGGTCGGCGACCTCCTCCTGATCGTCACCCCGGACCCGGCATCCAGCTGACCTCTCACTTGCACGGCATATCCCTCGGGTCCGACCGCAATCACCCGCACGTCGCGGTCGGACCCGGATTCGGATCCAGATGATGCATACCACCCGCAACGCCTGACCGGGATGGCCGGGCTTAACCCGGCTATCGACCGGGTACCGCAAGACGTATGGGTGACGCCCTGAACGAGAAAGCACTTTTCCACATACTGGGACCATTGGAAGTATACAAGCCGGACGGCGAACCGGTAGATATTCATCAGGGCAAACCACGGGTGCTACTGTCCTTGCTGCTGCTGAACTCCAACACTTGGGTCGGCATTGACCGGATTTGCTCCTCCCTATGGGAGGACGAACCGCCTCGCTCCGCCTCCGGCAATATCAAGACCTATGTCTCCCAGTTGCGCCATGCACTGCCACCCAGCCTGGATTCATTCGACAGAATTGAAAGCAGAAGGGGCGGTTACCGCATCAACATAATACCCGAGGAGCTGGACTCATCAATATTCGGAAGGATGGCGGACAGAGGTCGGGAAGAATTGCGTTTCGGCACCCGAGAGAAAGCCATTGAATACTTCGAGGAGGCTCTGAGCCTATGGCATGGCCAGCCCTTCGAAGAATTGCCCGCGGATATCGCGCTTGCCGAGACCGCCCGGCTCGAGGAACAGCGCTGGGCGGTCTGGGAGGATCTCATGGACGCCCGCCTCGCCCTGGGCCAACCCGAGGTCGTCCTGCCCACGCTGCGCGCGCTCATCGTCGAATACCCGCTCCGGGAACGCCTCTGGGGTCAGCTCCTGGTCGCCCTGGACCGTTCAGGCCGCCGGGCCGAGGCCCTGTCCGCCTACCGGACCGTGTATGACCGCCTCGCAAACGATCTCGGAATCGAACCGGGTATCGACCTACGTCGACTCCAT
>NZ_CADDZT010000056.1:26350-27401 GCF_902812655.1 Candidatus Frankia meridionalis
CGGCAACGAGATTCTGACGGCCGACAACGCCGCCGACCCGGGCCAACCGCCCGAACAGGGCGGACGCCGATGATGCCGCCCCGATCGGCGGATGTACGCAGGCTGAACCGGCATTGAACCGGTCCTGAACCGGTCCTGAACGGGCGCTGAACCGGCATTGAACCGGTCCTGAACCGGTCCTGAACGGGCGCTGAACCGGCATTGAACCTCTCGGTGGAAGAGTTGATACCAGCCGGACACGGAACGTCGACAGAAGACTGGTCCCGATCAGTGATCGATCCAGCAGGAAAAGATCAGGTCGTCCGGCGACTCGACAGCTACGGACTTCGACAGGAGGGAACCATGAAGGCTTCCTATGAGGCGCCCGCCCTGCACGAGGCCGGTGCCTTCGCCACGGTGACCGGTGACTGCTATGGAGATGACGATTACGGGCACCGCTTCTTCCGCCGCCGCCGGTTCGACCGGTTCGGCTTCGGCCGGTTCGGCCGGTCCGGCCGGTTCGGCCGGAGGTACTGAAGTAGTCCGAGTGACTACGGCCGACGCCGCATGAGCGTCGGGTAGGAGGAGAAAGGGGGCGGGTGGCGAAGGCCCGGACGGGCCGGAGCCACCCGCCCGTCTCGTCCGGGCCTTCGCCGGCTCACGAACCCCGGCAACTCGCGACATCCATGACCACTACCGCCGTCAGCCAGGCCGGACAGCCGCGGGAGAACAGATGCCGATGTTGCGGGAAGGCGTCGTCCACACGGAAACCGACTACGGGACCGCGCTTCTGGACGAGCGCAGCGGTCGGTACTGGACACTCAACCCGACCGGAACGTTCGTGTTGCGGCTGCTGCTCGACGGCCGCACCACCACCGAGGTCTCCGACGCGGTTGCTAACCGTTACAACGTGGATACAACCGCTGCGGGCCGGGACGTACGCGCCCTGCTGACTCAGTTGCACGCGGTCGGGCTGCTTGTCGCCGACCGCGCTTCCTGACGGGAGCAACCTATGAGCACACCCATGTCGCCGCCCCGCCGAGGAGGACAAACACCACTACCGCTGCGACGA
>NZ_CADDZT010000056.1:27690-32537 GCF_902812655.1 Candidatus Frankia meridionalis
TCGGGGCCGCCAGGCTCCTGGCCACTCAGCCACCCGGCCGGATCCGTTTCATACTGACCTGGCTGCGCCGAGGGGCCACGCCGGCCGACTACCGGCAGACGTTGGCCGCACGTGACGCGGTCACGGCGGTGAGCACACTGTGTCGGGGTCCGCACGGCTGTCTTCCCCGTTCTCTCGCGACCACGCTGCTCTGCCGCGCGTCGGGCGTCTGGCCGACCTGGTACGTCGGCGTTCGCAGGGTCGCCCCGTTCGCTGCACATGCCTGGGTGGAGACGGAAGGAGTCATGGTGGGCGAACCGGTGCCGGCCGACCATCTCCGGCCACTGATCGCGGTCCCCCCGGAAAGCGTCCGGGCGTCATGAGCGGAGCATCCCCGGTGATCGCAATCAAACCGCTGCCGGCGGTACCGGCGGTACCGGACGGTGAAACGCGGGACGGTGAAAAGTGGCAGATCGCCGGACTGTGGCGCCTGCTCCGCGGGTATCAGCGGCCCATTGGCCTCGCGACCACGCTCACGTTGTTCGGGACCATCCTCGGAATCGCACAGCCACTGCTGGTGAAGAACGTGATTGATGCCGCACAGGCCGGTGGTGTCCCCGCCTCGACGGTCACGCTGCTGCTCGTGCTGTTCGCCGGCCAGGCGCTGATCGACACTTTCGGGAACTACCTGTTGGAGCGCACCGGTCAGCAGATCCTGCTCGGCCTGCGGAAACGACTGATCGGTCACCTGCTGCGGCTGTGTGTCGGGGTCTACGACCGGCGGCGAATGGGCGATCTGATCTCCCGCGCCAACACCGACACCACCCTCGTTCGGGAGGCGGTGGCCTACAGCTTCACCGCGATCGTCACGAGCTCCATCGGTGTCCTGGGGGCGGTGGCGATGATGATCTGGCTGGACCCGTTGCTGTTCCTGATCGTGCTGGTCGCGGTCGCACTGGCCGGCGCGATGGTGCTGGGTGTGCTGGTGCGCATCCGCGTCGCCTCGGAACACAGCCAGGCCAGTGTCGGGCACATGACCGCGGACCTCGAACGTGCGCTCACCGCGATCCGTACCGTACGGGCCAGTCGCGCCGAGCAGCGGGAAGCCGACCGTATCGGCGGACACGCCACGGATGCTTATCACGCCGGTGTGCGGATGGCCAAGTTGGACTCGATCGTCGCCCCGGCCGTCGAGCTGGCGGTCCACGGCTCGATCCTCGTCGTTCTGCTCCTCGGTGGCGTACTCGTCGCGAAGGGCTCGACGTCGCTGGGTGGTCTCGTCGCCTTCCTGCTCTATGCCACCTACCTCGTCATGCCGCTGTCCGAGCTGTTCGAGGCGGCGGGGACGATCCAACGGGGCATGGGCGGACTGCGACGGGTGAACGCGGTCTTTACGCTACCGCGCGAGCAGGACCGAGAACCTGACACCTCAGCGCAGCAGCGCTCCGGTCTGAACGACATCAACCAGGATGACGGCGGATCGCAACAATTTCGGGTCGGGCGGGCGTCCGGTGCCGCAACAGTGGTCGAGCGGCTCAACGGCGAGCGGCTCAACGGCGCCCCGGCGGTCGAGTTCCGTGGTGTGTGGTTCGGTTACGGGCAGGAGCCGGTACTACGTGACGTGTCGTTCACGGTGCCACGCCACGGCCACATCGCCCTGGTCGGCAGATCCGGTGCCGGCAAGTCCACCGTGCTCCAACTCATCGAGCGTTTCTACGAGCCCGACCGCGGGAAGATCCTGTTCGACGGACGGGACGTGCGCACGATCGACCGCTCCACGGCCCGCGCGTGGGTGAATCTGGTCGAGCAGCAGACCCCTGTACTCCAGGGCACGCTGCGCGACAACATCCTGTATGCCGCGCCCAACGCGAGCGATGAAGATCTCGAATGGGCCATCCGCACCGCAAGCCTGACGGACCTGCTCGCACGGATGCCCGCCGGTCTGGAGACCGAAGTCGGTGACCACGGTGTCCTGCTGTCCGGAGGGGAACGCCAACGGGTGACCATCGCCCGGACTCTCCTGGCCCGGCCCGCCGTCCTGCTCATGGATGAACCGACCTCGCAGATGGATTCCATGAACGAACACGCGCTCACCCGGGCGATGCAGGAGATCTCAACCACCGGTGCACTTCTGGTGATCGCGCACCGGATCTCCACGGTACAGGCGGCGGACCGCATCATCGTGCTTGACAAGGGGCAGGTGGTGGCCACCGGCCGGCATGAGGAACTGATGCTGACGAGTTCTCTCTACCGACGGCTTGCTTCCAGTCGGCCGGAGTCCGGCATAACGGTCCACCGTTGACCGGGAAACATCGGTGTGACGTTACGGCGACCGACGAAAGGGATATGAGGGATGCGGTGGACAACCGGGTAGCCGGGAGCGAGGCAGGCGTCTAGCTTCACCGGATAGGCCTGAGACAAGGAGTTATTCATGATCTTACGGCGCTGTTTCGTTATTTCTATGATGATTGCCGCCGTCGTGCTTACCGGATGGGGTGGCGGAGTCGCCCGTGCAGCGCCGGTATCACCGTCGGAGACGCCCTCACCGAGTCTTGATCGGGCACTGGCCACCATCCGGTCGCAGGGATACACCGCTACCCAGACAGGCGGCTTCAACCAGAACAACGATCTCAGCGTGATCGTCGCGCGGTGGAGCGGCTCCGTGGACGGGCACCCGCAGCGCGCCTTCCTCTTCCACCGCGGCCACCTGGTCGGAGCCGACACCGCACGGCCGAGCGCGACCATCCGGTGGATCTGGTCCACCAGCGATGTCGTGGCTCTCGGATACGATCTGTATCACTCCACCGACCCTCTGTGCTGTCCGACCGCAGGTGCGGCAACGGTCCGCTACCGCTGGGACGAGACGAAAGTCTCGTCCCAGGACCCCGTTCCGCCTGCCAGTTGGTCGGCTCCGGTAAGCCGTCGAGCGGTGAACAACACGGGATAACGAGCACGAGCATGGAATCCGGGAAATCTCGGCTTTCCTCCGCTCCTACCGCGAACGGCTATCTATTGCGGTAGGAGCGTTTTTTGTGTGTTGTTTTTTGTGAAGATTTATTTTTCAACAAGGAGCCGTCAACAGCGTTGACTATGTCGACGTCGACCGGGCCAGGCTCGCGAAGATGTCATCGAGGAGGGGTCGCGCGGGTGTCCGGCCGTGTTCGACATACCACTCATGACCGAGTGCCCAGCGAAACACCGGCCTCGGAAGCCGAAGCAGCACGCCCAGTGTTCGTACCCCTGAGTCGGCGGTGGCCTGACTGGCGTGCGCGGCCATGGCCGCGCGCTTCTGCCGGGCATAGCCACGCACATCCACCCGGTGGGTCAACGCCTCCGGAGCGGTGTAGGCGTCCGCGAGGCGGGCAGGAGCGAAGTCCGCCGGGACACCTGGCAGACGGCTGACCAGCCGCAGCGCCCGTTGTAACCTGCCGCGGTCCACGGTGGCTTCCAAGACGATCGGGGTGCCCGCCAACCGGGCGGCGCGCAGGCCGACATGGTGCACCTGCACATGGTCGGGATGGCCGTATCCCCCGGCCGGGTCGTAGATGGTGAGCGCGTCCGCGTGCTCCTCCCGCAGGATGCCGGCCAGACGCGCGGCAGCCTCCTCGACATCCGCCCGGGCGAACGCCTGCCGGGCCCCGGACGGTGCCTCCGCCATCCCGGAGTCGTCGTAGCCGAGGCACTCGACCCGCGCGCAGCCGAGCACCGCGGCGGAGCGCGCCAGCTCGGCCCGGCGCCGCTCGGCCAACGCACCACCCGCCAGCACCGCCGCGGACGCGAGCCCCGCTCCCCCGACAGTGGCGACGACAAGGACCACCCGGTGCCCGTCCGCCGCGGCACGAGCGAGGGTTCCCGCGGTGAGCAGCGCCTCGTCGTCCGGGTGGGCGTGGAAGGAAACCAGGGTGTAGGACACTTCCCCAGTCTGCACTCGGGTCTCAGCGTCGGATAACGTTTGTCGGCCGTACCACGGTGTGCCGATTTGGAGAGACTTCACGTGAAAATCGCCCATGTGACGGACTTCTACCTGCCGCGGCTGGGTGGGATCGAGATGCACGTCCACGATCTGGCCGTGCGTCAGCGAGCCGCAGGTCACCGCGTGGAGGTGATCACGTCCTCCCCGAGGCCGGCCGGGCAGCGTCACACCGTGGAGTACTCCGGTGGGCTGCGGGTGCATCGCCTGACCGAGACGGCCGCCCTGCCCTCGGCGCTGCATCCGGCGGCACTGCGGGCCGGTCGCCGGATGCTGCGTGAACGGGCCTATGATGTCGTACACGTGCATGCCGGCCTGATCTCACCCCTGGCGTTCGCCGCCATGTCGGCGGCCGCCGATACCCCGACCGTGGTGACAGCACATTCACTGATCTCCTACCTGGAACCTGCCTTCCGGATCCTCGACACTGGCGCCAGATGGTCGTCATGGCCGGTGGTGTGGACGGCCGTCAGCAACGTGGCCGCTGAACCGCTGCGTCGGCTGGTCGCCCCGGCACCGGTGTTCGTCCTGCCGAACGGGATCGACGTCGCGGCCTGGCAGGTGGACCCGTCGTCCCCTGCCCCCGACGACCGCAGCCCCGACGAGGTGCTCATCGTCGCGGTCATGCGCCTGGCACCCCGCAAGCGGCCCCGGCAGCTGTTGCGCATACTCGACCAGGCGCACGCCGCCCTGGCACCGACGACTCGGCTACGTGCCGTGATTGTCGGGGACGGTCCGGAGCGGCGGTCGCTCGAGCGATACCTTCGCCGCCACCACATGACCGGATGGGTGAGCCTGCCGGGCCGGTTGTCCCGGACGCAGATCCGTTCCCTGTTCGGGCAGGCCGACCTGTTCGTGGCACCCGCGACCCTGGAATCCTTCGGCATTGCCGCCCTCG
>NZ_CADDZT010000056.1:33082-34077 GCF_902812655.1 Candidatus Frankia meridionalis
TCGCTGCCCACAACCGGGCGGTCGCACCGCCGGTAACCTGGTCGGATGTGCTGCGTCTCACCGCCGGGATGTACGCGCTCGCTACCGACCGCGCACGTCCGTCGCTGACGCGCGACCCGTTCTCCGTGGCGGGCTGAGCCGTTCTCCGGGCCGTACCGTCACCGTGGAGCATCCGGCGCAGCGCACGCCGTTCGGGCCGTTCAGGCCGTCCCCACCTGATCGGCGAACTGCTCATCGTCGTCGTCCTGGTGAAGGTCTACGACTACGTCCGATCCTTCGAAGCGGCACGCCGAATCACAGCCCTCAACCACGCCCACGGCGTTCTGACGGTCGAACGGGTGCTCCATGTCGACTTCGAACGGGTGGGCAACCGGTTTCTGACCGGCCACCACTCGCTCGCCCTGCTCGCCGCCTGGTGGTACCAGTTCGCCCACATCAGCGTTACTCTCGTGGTCCTGGCCGGATGCTATGCGATCCGGCCGGCGATCTACCGGTCGGCGCGCAACGCCCTGGTGGCGACCAACCTCGTCGGGATGATCGTTTTCTTCGTCCTGCCGGTGATGCCACCCAGGCTGTTGCCGAACGGCGGCTATGTCGACTCGGTGGCGCTCGCAGGTTTCGGCACCACGCACGGCGGGCCCGTTCCCGCGGACCAGTACGCGGCGATGCCGTCCCTGCACCTGGCATGGGCGACGTGGACGGCCATGGTGGCTGCGTCACTGCTGGCCGGCAGGCCATGGCGGCAGCTATGCTATGCCTACCCGATCATCACCGGGATCGTCGTGGTGGTCACCGCGAACCACTACGTTCTGGACGTCATGGCAGGAGTCGGCGTCGCGGTGGCTACCGCCTCCGCCAGCGGGCTGCTACGGCCGCGAGCGAGCCGCTTCGACCCGCAGGCAACGACTTCGGCGCGACCGTGGATACCCACTCAGATGATCCGGCGGCGGACGAGGAACGCGAAGACGCAGGCTCCGGGCATCAGCGGCACCCAG
>NZ_CADDZT010000056.1:34381-37087 GCF_902812655.1 Candidatus Frankia meridionalis
GATCATCGCCGTGGCGAGCATGGCGAGCCCCAGCCACTCCCGGTCAGCGTGGCGCAGGTTGTTCTCACCGACGCCGAGAGCAGGACGGTGCGCAACCCCCAGAACGATCACCGCCGCGGCGACCCCGGTCCCCAGCAGCACCCGCAACCGGGAGGAACCAGCGAACGCCGCGCCCCTGCGCCAGGAAAGAGGACGGGCGGGCTGGAGCTCAGGCGTCACCGTACCCATGGAAGCCTTTCACTATCGGCCCCGTCGAGGACCAGCGCGTCTTCCATCACGGTACCCACGTCCGGCGGACGGTTCGACCCGACCCGGCCCTGACCGCCCGGGGCGGACCGGCCGGTCAGGACGATGCTGTTCACCAAAATGGCAGGTTCCAAGCGGTTAGGCTGGCATGCGGACGGTCCGCCCGGGGCCCGCCCGGACCGGTAGCGGCGTCCACCGGTCACCTGCCACCGTGACAGAAAGGTCGTCGTGACCGACCGCTGGATCAACCTGGACGGCTGTTGCAACGCCCGCGACCTCGGGGACCTGCCCACGGTGGAGGGCGGGACGACCAGGCGTGGCCTGCTGATCCGCTGTGACACCGTCCAGCAGCTCACACGGAACGACATGCGCCTGCTGGTCGACGGGCTCGGTCTGCGCGCCGTGGTGGACCTGCGTACCCCGAAGGAGGCGGCGACCGAAGGCCGGGGGCTGCTCGCCACAACCGACGTCCCGTACCACAATGTGGCTTTCCTGCCTGACGTCTATCTGGTCCGGGGCGACCCCGGGCGCAAGGTGCTCATCGAACGGCTTTCCAAGCAGGGGCCGGCCGAGCACTACCTGGACTACCTGACCCGCCCCGGCAGCGAGGTCCCCACGGCCGTGCGGCTGCTGGCCCGGCCCGGGCAGCTGCCCGCGCTGTTCCACTGCGCGGCCGGCAAGGACCGCACCGGTGTCCTCGCCGCGCTCATCCTCGACATCGTCGGGGTCCGGCGCGAGGCGATCGTCGAGGACTACGCGGCCACCAACGAACGGCTGCCGCAGATCAAGGACCGGCTCAGCGCGCTGCCGACCTACGGTGCCAGTGCCCGCAGAGACATCGGCTGCCAGCCCGAGACGATGTGGGCGTTCTTCGAAACCCTGGACGAACGCTGGGGCGGCTCCGCCGGATGGGCCCGTAGCCACGGCATCACGGACGGGGAGCTGAACACCCTGCGCACAACGCTCCTCGACGGACAGATGTAGGTGGAAACCGCTGTGATCACAGCGGTTTCCACCTACACCCCGCTCATCCGAGGTGGCGGCGCACGACCCGGCGGGCGATCGCCCAGCGATGGGTCTCGGACGGCCCGTCGTAGATCCGGAACGGCCGCACCTCACGCAGGAACCGCGACAGCAGGATGTCTCCGGAGACGCCGAGGGAACCGCAGATCTGCAGCGAGCGGTCCACCACCCGCCACACCGCCTCGGCGGTGAAGGTCTTCGCGACCGCGGTCGACTGTGCCCCGGAACGGCCCTGGTCCAGCTCCCAGCACGCCTGCAGAGTCAGCGCGCGGGACGCTGCGATGTCGATCTCATTATCCGCGATCATTGCCTGGATCATGCCGAGTTCGGCCAGCCGGGACCCGAACAGCCGCCTGTCCGCCGCCCTCGCCACCGCGATGTCCTGGGCATGCCGGGCAATCCCCAGCCAGCGCATGCAGTGGGTGGTCCGCGCCGGGCCGAGGCGGACCTGGGCGTAGTCGAAGCCCTTGTCAACCTCACCGAGCACCGCCTCCTCCGACACGACGCAGCCGTCGAACACCATCTCGCAGTGCCCGCCATACAGGCTTTCGTCCAAGGTTTCGACGTGACGGACGATCTTCATCCCCGGGTTGTCCGCGTCCACAAGAAACATCGTCGCGCCACCGCGGTCACCCGGCTCACCCGAGGTGCGGGCCATGCAGATCGCGTAGGCTGCACCATCCGCGCCGGTGATGAACCACTTACGGCCATCGATCCGCCACCCGCCCGGAGCCTTCTCGGCCCGGGTGCGGAGCGATGACGGATCCGACCCCGCCCCCGGCGCCGGCTCCGTCATCGCGAAACAGGACCGGACCTCACCCGTGGCCAGCGGCCGTAGGTACCGCTCCTTCTGCTCGGCCGTCGCGATGGCCTCCAGCATGTGCATGTTGCCCTCGTCCGGCGCCGCGATGTTCAACGCCAACGGGCCGAACAACGAGTAGCCTGCCTCCTCGAACACCGGCGCACGTCCACGCATGTCCAGCCCGTGCCCGCCGTATTCCGGGGACACGTGCGGTACGAAGACCCCCGCGTCGCGGGCCGCCTGCTGTAACCGCACCCGCATCTCGTCACCGCCACGCGCGGTGACACCCCCGTACGCCTTCTCCTCGGGTACGACGACACCCCGCACGAACTCGGCGGTACGCTTGGCCAGTTCACTGACCGCCGGATCATGACTAAGATCGATCGGCACACGGACCTCCTTCGGACCGGCCCGCGTCGTCCAGGGGGGACACGCCAGGGACTGGCCGGCTACTACGTTCTTTTCCGCCAGCAAAGCAGGCTGGTCGGTGTATGCACAAGGCGTAGCGGTATTGAAGATCAAAAAGCGGGCGAGGGCTCGTCAACACTGTTGACTATCGAATATGACAGGTCAGCTCAGGTGGTAGATACGAGCGGCGTTGTCATGCAGGATCTTGCGCAGCGCGTCACCGGGAA
>NZ_CADDZT010000056.1:37128-43217 GCF_902812655.1 Candidatus Frankia meridionalis
GGGCGACATGCTCGTCGGGTGCGGGAAGTCGGTCTCGAAGAGAAAGTTGTCAGCCCCGAGGAGTTCGATCGCCTGCCGGGCGGTCTCCCGCTCGAACCAGAAGCAGCCGAAGATCTGGCGCCGGAAGTACTCACTGGGCAGCAGGTCGTACTCGGGGTGTTCGAGCGGGACGCCGCAGTTCCTCCACTGCCAGTCCAGGGCGGCGAGGGCGTACGGCAGCCAGCCGATGCCACTCTCGACCGAGACGAAGTTCAGCCGCGGGAAGCGGTGGCAGATCCCGGCGCAGATGACGGTCGCGATGGCGCGGGCGTTGCCCATGAAGAAGGAGACCCCGACCGAGGCGTAGTTCGCGTGCATCCCGTTACCCGGGAAGTTCTTCTCGATCAGCGACAGGTCACCCGAGGCGATGTGGAAGTTGACCGGGACGCCCAGGTCCTGGGCGGTCGCCCAGATCGGGTCCCAGTGTGGATCACCGAGCAGCGGCAGGCCGAAGAACTCGGTCTCCTGGGCCATGATCACACCTTTGTGGCCCATCGCGACCGTCCGCTCGATCTCGGCGACGCTCGCCTGCAGGTCCCAGAAGGGCAGTGCGGCCATCGGCAGCAGACGGCGCGGATCAGCGCTCGCCCAGTCGGTCTGGTAGTCGTTGTATGCCTGGATGCAGCGCAGCATCAGCTCGGGATCCTTGAGCCCGAGGAACCTCCCGGTGCCGAATCCCGCCACGTTGGGGTACAGCACCTGGGCCCAGATCCCGTACTCGTCCATTTTGCGCAGCCGGTCGGGGGCGTTCCACAGCGCCGGGTCGACGTCCGCGAGCCGGCGGGGGTGCTTCGGCGGGAACTCGTCCCAACCGGCCATCGCCCCGCCTGCCGTGGCCGACAGGCGCGCGTCGCCGAAGTACCACGCCTCCTCCTGGAGGTCGTCGTCCCAGCGGACATGCGGGACCAGCTCACCCCACTTCGCCGTGGAGATACGCGAGGTCCACAGATCGGCGGGCTCGATCACATGGGTATCCGTGTCGATCACCCTGATACCGTCGATCACCGATGCCTCGGTCATGACACCGCTCCCCTCGCGGTCCTCGGGAGGGCACCGGAGGTCACGGCGGACACCCCGACCCACGCCCTGATGCAACGAACGTTATTTCTCATTCGGCGGTCACGACCGTGATCGCCCCCTCCGGGCACGAGCGGGCACCGAGCCGGGCCGTCTCCTCCCGGTCGGCGGCCACGACGAAGGTGACACCCCGTGGGAGGCAGAAGCCGTCGTCGTCCGCGTCGAACACCGCTGGGGCGAGCGAGTAGCAGCGACCGTGCCCGGTGCAGCGGGCGGGATCAACCATGATCTCCACTGTGAACCTCTCCTGGGTCGTCGGCTCGGCGGTCATGACCGCTCCCAGGCGAGAGGCAGTGCGACCAGCCCGGCCGAGCCGCCGCGCTCGACTACCGGCTCGTCTCCGGCGAGCCGGTAGTCCGGGATACGCCGGTGCCACTCCTGCAGCGCGACGGCCATCTCGGCGCGGGCGAGGTGGGAGCCGAGGCACCGGTGCGGCCCGGCGGCGAAGGAGATGTGCCGGTTGGCCGTACGGTCGAGATCGACCCGCTCGGGGTCCGGAAAGGTCCGAGGATCACGCATGGCCGCGCCCAGCGTCAGCAGCACCATGTCCCCCTTCTTCATCGGGCAACCGTGGAAGTCCACGTCACGGGTGACCTTCCGGCCGTCCTGGATGATCGGAAACGCCCGCAGGAACTCCTCCACCGCCGTGGGCACCACGGCCGGTTCGGTCGCCACCCGCCGGCGGTGCTCCGGCGTTGTCGCGAGATGGTGGAAGGAGTAGCTCAGCTGGCTCTTGACGGTGTCCAGACCGGCAAGGACGAGTACGACGCACATCTGCAGGATCTCGTCGTCGCGCAACGGCCTGTCTTCGTAGCGCTCCGTCATGACATAGCTGACGAAGTCGGTCTCCGGGTCCCGCAGGGTCGCCCGCCGGTCCGCGACGACGCTGACGAAGTACTCCGTCATCGCCGTCATCGCCGTCATCGTCCGGGCCTGGCCCTCGGGATCGCTGAAGGCGTCAAAAATCGTGTCCACCCACTCGACGAACAACATGTCGTCGTCCTCGGGCAGACCCATGATCGACAGAAAGACCCGGGTTGGGTACACCGCCGCGAAGTCGGCCACGAACTCGCAGCCACCCCGGTCAAGAAAGGTGTCGATGGTCCGGTTGCACAGTTCGCGCATCCGGGGGGTCGTGCCGGTGACCGTACGGGGTGAGAAGGGCCGGTTGAGGATCTGGCGGTACCGGCTGTGCTCGGGTGGGGCGACATTCGTCGGAATCCAGCGGTAGCCCGGGTTCGGATCCAGGACGATCACCGAATCACTGCCGAAGATCTCGGGGGTCTGATACGCCTCCCGGCACTCCTCATAACGGGTGAGCATCCAGAAACCGGTCCCGAAACTGTTCCAGTAGACGGGGGAGGCCTCTCGCAGCTCCGCCATCTCCCGGACGGCGCTCAGCACCGGCCGCGGGGACATGATGTCGTAGTTGATCACCGGGCAGCTGCCGGCGGGTGGCGTGCCGCCCACCGTGGATGCGGGCATGGCCGCAGGCGTGGATGCGGGCGTGGCCGCGGACGCCGACATCAGCCGATCGCCTGGCTCTGGTCGAAGGTCCGGATCTCGACCCAGCCGACCTCGAGTTCGATCTGGGTGATGACCCAGCCGTCGCCGTCCCGACGCAGCAGGTTGCGGTAACGGCTGGACATCTGCATGACCTGGTCGGGGTCGTCGGCGGCGACCTGGTGGGAGGTGAGGTAGGCGAGCGCCGACGCCTGGTCGCCCTCGATGTCGACGTGGTAGACGGACAGCAGGTGGTGCTGGAAACCGCGGTCCGCCGTCATCTTGTCGACCCACGCCACGATCGCGTCGGCGCCCTCGACCCACTCGTTCCACGTACCGCCCAGACAGAAACGCATCCGGGCGTCCTCGGCGAGGACCGTACGTAAGCCGACGAAGTCCTTCTGGTCGACCGTGGAACAGTAGCGGTAGAGCGTGTCACTCGCGTTGATGCGGTCGCGGGCGTCCTCGAACGTCCTCACGATGGTCATCCGTTCTCCTCCTGACATGGTGGAATCTGGTTGCGGTGGAATCTGGTCACGAACGCACTTCGGTCACGAACGCGCTTCGCTCCAGCCCTGCGAGAAGTCCTTGACCGAGATCTTCCATCCGCCGTCGGCACGGCGTAGCTCGTCGAAGTAGTTGCCGACGCTGACCACGACCGTTTCCGGGGCGTCCCTGAGGGTGATGTGCGCGGTTATGTGGCTGTGGGCCGTGGCCCGGTCGCCGTCGATCCCGACCCGGTACACCTTGCCCATGTGGTGCATGAACAGGGCCGGGGCACTGACGTTGATCAGCCATTCCACGACGGCGTCGCCGCCGTCGAGCCACTGCCCGCCCCAG
Organism: Candidatus Frankia meridionalis; assembly: GCF_902812655.1. Classification (GTDB taxonomy): domain Bacteria; phylum Actinomycetota; class Actinomycetes; order Frankiales; family Frankiaceae; genus Protofrankia; species Protofrankia meridionalis. Next base: position 40,588 of record NZ_CADDZT010000056.1, read on the forward strand.
TAACGCCCGCGGGCGTCGTCGGTGAACAGCGCGCGCACCGCGGTGAAGTTCCCGGCGTCGATGTGGGACCAGTAACGGTGCAAGGTCTCTTCCACCGCGAGCCGGTCGACGACGTCCGCCGCGGTGATGACGTTTGTGATGACGTTCATCGCGACACCTTCATCCAGGTGCTCTTGACCGTGGTGAACTCCCCGATCGACTCCTCGCCGAGGGTGCGGCCGTATCCGGACTGCTTCACCCCGCCGTAGGACACCGTCGGGTTCACCTCCTGGTAGGTGTTCACCCACACCGTCCCGGCGTGCAGCGCGCGCGACGCGCGGTGCGCCCGGGCGAGATCGGTCGTCCAGACCCCGGCGGCCAGCCCGAACTCGACCGCGTTCGCGATCTCGTACGCCTCCTCCTCGGTGTCGAACGGGATCACGGACATGACCGGGCCGAAGATCTCCTCCTGGGCGATCGTCATCTCGTTGCGCACCCCCGTGAAGACCGTCGGCTCGTGGAACCAGCCGATGTCACCGTGCCGGGATCCGCCCAGGACGAGCTGCGCGCCTTCGGCGACGCCGAGCGCGACATAACGCTGCACGCGTTCGAGCTGTGCCTCCGAGATCAGCGGACCGAGCTGGGACGACGGGTCGAAGCCCGGACCGATCGTCAGGTCCTTCGACGCACCGACCACGGCGTCGATGAAGGCGTCGTGCAGGGGGCGCTGCACGAGCAGGCGGGAGCCCGCCGTGCAGACCTGGCCCGAGCCACCCCAGACCGAGTACATCGCGCCCATCGCCGCCGGCTCCACCTCGGCGTCGGCGAAGACGATGAAGGGGCTCTTGCCTCCCAGCTCGAGGGTGACCCGCTTGAGCGTCGGGGCGGCCGCCGCCTGGATGATCCGCCCTGTCTCGGCCGAGCCGGTGAACGAGATCTTGTCGACACCCGGATGGGTCGCCAGGGCCGCCCCGGCGGACTCTCCGGTGCCCTGGACCACGTTGAGTACACCCGGTGGGATGCCGGCCTCGACGCAGAGCTGCCCGAGCAGGACGGCCGTCATCGGGGTCTGTTCAGCCGGCTTGAGTACGACCGAGTTACCGCAGGCGAGCGCCATGACGACACCGACGACGATCGCCGACGGGGCGTTCCAGGGAACGATGACCGCGCACACGCCCAGCGGCTCGCGGGTGGCGTAGACGGCCACGTCGCGCGGCACCCGCGGGATCGTCCCGGCAATCTTGGTCGGCCAGCCGGCGTAGTAGTCGGTGGCGTCGACCGCGAACTGCACGAGGAACCGGGAGTACATCTTGAGTACTCCCCCGTCCAGGACGTCGAGGTCGGTGAGGAGGGCGGCGTGCTCGGTCAGCAGCGCGGACAGCCGGCGCAGCCGCCGCTCCTGCTCGAGCGGGGCGAGGAAGCGCCAGCGGCCGTCGTCGAAGGCGCGCCGGGCCGAGGCCACGGCCGCATCGACGTCCTCGGGGCCGCCGGCGGCCGCCCGCGCGACCTGAAGCCCGGTGGCCGGGTCGTGGACGGCGAAGGTCTCACCCGAGATCGAGGGGACGACCTTCCCCTCGATGACGTGCCCGAAGGTCGCGCTCGCAAGGTACCGCGCGCCCTCCTCCGACAGGGGGTAGTGCAGCGGGTCCACCAGCATGCTCGTCATCAACCGGCCACCTTCCACAAGGTCTTGCACTGGTCCTGGTAACCGACGGGTCCGCTGTTCTCACGGGCGGGCCGCGGCACGTTTCCGTCGACGCTCGCAGTCGAGGCTGGGGACAGATTCCTTATAACGAACTACCCTTGTCAAGGGCGATCAGTGATACACGTCACTGGCTAGAGAGCGAGCCGAGATGGACGATCATCTTCCCGACGTTGTCACCGCGGAGCATGGCCAGGAAGGTCGGCCAGGCGGCTTCGACACCGCCGTGGACAACCGTCTCGACATTGCGGACCGTGCCCTCGCGCAGCCAACGCGACATGTCACCGGCGAGGAAACGGACCTTCGCCGCAGAGCCTGCGCTGCCGATCACGCGGCAGCCCATGGCCTTGGCGATCTGGCCGGCCGTGGCGCCCACCGCACCGGCCGCGGCCACCTCCCGGACACGATCGGGGGCTTGCGGCTTTTCATCATGAGAAATACAGTTGGCTGCGCATCCGATCCCAGGGAGGCGGCACGATGGACGCTCAGCGGTCGTCGACGCGCCAGCGCAGGCCCCGGGCCCGGTGTGGGCCACTGACCGGCATCCGCGTGGCCGACTTCTGCTGGATGGGCGTCGGTTCCGTCGCCACCCGCATGCTCGCGGACTTCGGCGCCGAGGTCATCAAGATCGAGGACCGGACCCGCCTCGACATGCCACGCCGGCTGCCGTTCTACAAGAACGATCCCCGGTCGTTCGGGGAGGAGGATCCCAATCCCGATCCGGACAAGGGCGGGCTGTTCAACAACTACAGCCGCAACAAACTCGGCGTGACGATCAACATGCGGTCGGCCGAGGGCCGGGATCTGGCGGAACGCCTCATCGCGAAAAGCAGTGTGGTGACGGAGAATTTCGCCCCCGGCGTCATGAACCGCTGGAATCTGACCTACGAACGGCTGCGGCAACTATGCCCAGAGATCATCTACGCCCACATGAGCGGTTTCGGCCAAA
>NZ_CADDZT010000056.1:43509-47192 GCF_902812655.1 Candidatus Frankia meridionalis
GGTGCAGGCTGTCAGCGGGTTGTCCTTCATCAGCGGTCTGCCCGACCGGGAGCCTTCGGGCTGGGGCCTGTCCTACATGGACAACCAGGCCGCCTACTACAACAGCGCGGCACTGCTCATGGCGATCATGCATCGCAACGCGACGGGGAAGGGCGCGGAAATCGACGTCTCCGCCGTGGAGGTCGGCGTCTGCCTGCTCGGTCCCGACCTGCTTGACGTCACCGTGAACGCGCGACCGACCCGCCGGCCGGGTTTCCCCCTGGGTAACCGGCTGGAGCACCCACCGGCCGCCCCGCACGGGGTGTACCCCTGTGCCGGTGAGGACCGGTGGGTGGCCGTCGCGGTCTTCGACGACACCGACTGGCAACGTCTGGTGACCGCCCTCGACAGCCCCGACTGGGCCGCGGACCCACGTTTCGCCAGCCAGCAGGGCCGGTTCGCCCACTCCGACACCCTCGACGCCCACCTGACCGAATGGACGAGGCACCGGTCGCCGCACGAGGTCATGACGCTCCTGCAGGACAACGGTGTCTGCGCCGGTGCCGTCCAGGACGCGCACGACCTCAACGAGGTCGACCCGCAGCTCGCCCATCGTGGCATCTTCTTCGAGCTGGACCACCCGGTGATCGGCCCGGCGCGTTTCGAGGGGACGCCGGTGACCTTCTCCCACATCGAGCAGGACAACTGGCGGTCGGCCCCCCTGCTCGGTGAGGACAACTCCTACGTCTTCACCGAGATCCTCGGCCTGTCCGCCGACGAGACGGCTGACCTCGCCGCGGCGGGCGTGATCTGACATGACCGCTTCCCCGACCGAAGCGGCCTGTTCCCCGGCGCTCCCCTACTCGGGGTTGACGGTCGTCGAGTGGGCGGATGACCCCGCGGGTGAGTACACCGGGAAGCTGCTCGCGGATCTGGGTGCCGACGTCGTCAAGGTCGAACCGCCCCAGGGGTCACCAACGCGGCAGGTCGGTCCCTTCGCCCACGGCGTCGTCAGCGCCGACACGAGCCTGACGTTCTGGTACTACAACCTCGGCAAGCGCAGCGTCGTCCTCGACAGGTCGCAATCGGGCCGGGCATCGTTGCACCACCTGCTCGCCGGCGCGGACGTCCTGCTCAGCACCCTGCGACCAGGCGGGATCGCCGCGGCCGGCCTGGACTACCCCCGGCTGCTGGCCGAGCACCCGCGGCTGGTCATCCTGTCGGTCACCCCGTTCGGGCTGAACGGCCCGTGGGCGGACTACCGCACGTCCGACCTGGTCGGGCTCGCCGCCGGCGGCCCCCTGGCGAGCTGCGGTTACGACGACCACACCATCCCGCCCATCCGGCCCGGCGGCAACCAGGGCTACCACACCGCGGCGAGCTTCGCGCACTGCGGTCTGCTGCTGGCCCTGCTCGACCGGCAGCGCACCGGCGCCGGGCAGCTGGTGGACGTGTCCATGCACGAGTCCCTCGCCGTCAGCGGGGAACTGGCGAATCCGTACTGGTTCTATCCGCGGGTCCTCGTGCAGCGCCAGACCTGCCGGCACGCGCAGCCCGTGCCGACCCAGCCGGCGCTGTTCCGCTGCGCGGACGGCCGATGGATCTACTTCGCGCTCATCCTCGCCGACCAGAAGCCGTGGGAGGCGCTGGTCGCCTGGATGGAAAGCGTCGGAGTGGCCGCGGACCTGACCGATGCCGCATACCGCGGCCTGGCGCACCGCCAGCGGAACTTCCAGCACATCCAGGAACTCATCGAATGCCTGTTCCTCCTGCTAGACTCCGCAACGGCCTACCACGAGGGGCAGCGGCGGGGGCTGCCGATCGGGCCGGTCAACGCCCCCGAGGACGTCCTCGACGACGAGCACCTGCGGGCGAGGGACTTTTTCGCCACGATCGAACTCGACAGCGGCGTCAGCGCGCCGGTTCCGACGAGCCCCTACCGGTTCTCATCCTTCCCAACCATGGCGCCGACGCGGGCGCCGAGACTGGGCGAACACACCAGGCAGGTATTCATCGACAAGGAGGCGGACCTGTGACAAGGACACGGCCGGTGGACGACGGCCTGTTCGTCGAGGGCGATGACGGGCCGAGCCTCCTCGCGAGCAGCTGCCGGGCCTGCGGGACGACGACCTTTCCCCGCCAGCAGTCCTGCCCGAAATGTACGCGGATGGACATGGAGGACCGCCTTCTCCCCCGCCGCGGCACGCTGTGGTCCTTCACCGTGCAGGGTTTCCGTCCCAAATCGCCCTACGCCGGTCCGAAGGATTTCACACCCTACGGCGTGGGATACGTGGAGCTGCCCGGTGCGGTCATCGTCGAAGCCATCCTGACCGGGAACGACCCGCAGCGGCTGCGGATCGGGGATCCGATGGAGCTGGTTGTGGTGCCCTTCCGGGAGGACGACGACGGCACCCAGGTCCTCACCTACGCGTTCTCCCCCGTGCAGTCCGCCTGACCGGCAGCGAAAATCAGACAAACGGAAATCAGACAGCGGAAATTTCAGACCACGAACGCGGGTAGCCACAAGTAACCGCAGAGGAGTACGCCGTGGATGTCGCCATCGTGGGCATCGGGATCCATCCTTTCGGGCGGCACGAAGGGGTCAGCGGACGGGCGCAGGGGGCCTATGCGGCCCGGGCGGCGTTAAAGGACGCGGGCCTGGAATGGGCCGACATCCAGTTCGCCTTCGGCGGCAGCCACGCCGCGGGGACCGCGGACTCGCTCGTCTCGGAGCTGGGGCTGACCGGTATCCCGTTCATCAACGTGTCCAACGGGTGCGCGACGGGTGGCAGCGCCCTGCTCAGCGCCGACAACGCCATCCGGTCGGGCGCGTACGAGCTCGGCATGGTGATCGGCTTTGACAAGCATCCGCGGGGCGCGTTCAACGCCGACCCAGCCGCGGTCGGCCTCCCAGCGTGGTACGGCGAGACCGGACTCATGCTGACCACCCAGTTCTTCGGGATGAAGGCACAGCGCTACCTGCACACCCACGGCATCAGTACGTCGATGCTGGCGAAAGTGGCGGCCAAGGCCTATCACAACGGCTCGTTGAACCCCCACGCGTGGCGGCGCGTCCCCCTCACCGAGGAAGAGATCCTGTCGTCGGCCATGCTGAGCCATCCGTTGACGCAGTACATGTTCTGCTCGCCGGGGGAAGGCGGAGTCGCGCTCGTGCTGTGCCGGGCGGACCGCGCGCGTAGGTACACCGACACACCGGTGTACCTACGGTCCGCGGTGCTGCGTACGCGCCGCTTCGGCTCGTTCGAGGTGTTCAGCCCGTGGCTGGCGCTGGAACGCGCGGACAGCCCGAGCGTGGACGCGGCCCGGGCGGCGTTCGAACTGGCCGGGGTGGCCCCCGGCGATGTCGACGTCGCGCAGGTCCAGGACACCGAGGCCGGCGCGGAGATCTGCCATATGGCCGAATGTGGCCTGTGCGAAGACGGTGAGCAGGAGAAGCTGCTGCGCACGGGCGCGACCGGCATCGGCGGCAGTCTCCCGGTCAACACCGACGGTGGCTGCATCGCGAACGGAGAACCCATCGGTGCCTCCGCTCTGCGCCAGGTGTACGAGAACGTGCTGCAACTGCGCGGGGCCGCGGCCGGGCGACAGGTACCCGCAGACCCGACGGTGGCGTTCAGCCACGTCTACGGCGCGCCGGGGGTCAGCGCCTGCGCCGTCCTGACCCGCTAAGCCCCCAATTTCCG
>NZ_CADDZT010000056.1:47830-48462 GCF_902812655.1 Candidatus Frankia meridionalis
GGATCCCGTCAGATCCCGAAGCTGTCCGCGGCCCGGGCGAGGCACTGCCGCTTCTCCGCCACGTCGGCCCCGCGCCACACCTGATCGGCCCACACGACCAGGTGTGGTGATCCCCTCGGCGGCGTAGCGGCGCAACAGTTGCGGATCCCGGCCTTCCAACCGGAAATAGCAGGGAATCATCGCGCGCCCGTACTGTGCGCACAGTGCCGCGAGCTGGTCGCGCAGCCGTACCGCGTCGGAGAAGGACGGCGTGCCGGAGCTGAACCACGCGTCCCCGAGCCGGGCCGCACGGCGCAGCGCCCTGTCGGTGTTGCCCCCGAGGACGAGGGGGACCGCGGCGGGCCGGGCGGTCACCTGGATCTTGCCGGTCGTGAAGTGGGTGCCCCGATGTTCGAAGGGTCCCCCGCTCCAGGCGGAGCGCAGGACCGCCAGGCTCTCCTCCAGGCGGGATCCACGTTCGTCGAACGCCACGTCGAGGGCGGCGAACTCCTCGCGCAGCCAACCGGCTCCGACCCCGAGCATGAACCTGCCGGCAGCGATCTCCTGCGTGGTGCAGGCGGCACGGGCGGTCAGAAGCGGGTGACGTAACGGCAGGATGTAGATGCCGGTCGCGAGCTTCACCCTTGTCGTGA
>NZ_CADDZT010000056.1:48525-49556 GCF_902812655.1 Candidatus Frankia meridionalis
GCGCCGACCACGGGTCCAGCAGCTCCGTGGACGGGTCGATAATCGGCCGGGTGTGATGTTGGTGGGCCGTTTCGCCTTGGGTGGGATGCTCGCTGGAGTAGTCGTACGGCAGGACGAGATGCTCTCCGAGCCAGAGTGCGTCGAAGCCGAGTTCGTCGGCCGCGACCGCGAGGTCCAGTAGATCACGCACACCCATGTCGTACACCGACAGGCCGATCCGCATCCTCGGCTCCTTATTCCGGCTTCCACTGCGGCACGACGACGCCGTCCCCGGTGCCGTCGTCGGTGCCGTCGTCGAACGTTTCGAACCAGACCCGCATTCGCTGCCCTGGGGTGAGGCGCGGACTTCCGGACAGGTAGCCCATCAACCGGGCCGCCGGGACGTCGTCGAGCTCCACGAGGACAACGCAGTAGGGCACCGGGTAGGCCGGGTGGACCTGATGCTCGACCACGGTCCACGAGTACAGCCGCCCCGTACCGGCAACCGGCTGCCACCGGCCCTCCCAACCGCCACAGTGACGGCAGTAGGCCCGCGGCAGGTGGAGCACGGCGTCGCAGCCGTCGCACATCCGGATGACCAGTTCATGCCGGCGGGCGGCCTCGAAGAAGCCGCCGGTGTCACGGTCGTCGTCGACAGGGGCGAGGCGGGCGGCCCCGCGCGTCACGCCGTCCATCGGGCTTCCGGCCCATCAGGCGGACGGTCCATCAGGCGGCCGTCAGGACGAGGGCGCTGCCGGGCGGCAGCGGTGTCGAGGTGACCAGGCACACCTCGGCGCCGGGCACCTGGGAGGTGGACTCGCCACGGATCTGGCGGACCCCTTCGAGGATGTGGTTCATGCCGTGGATGTAGCCCTCCGAAAGATGGCCGCCGCCGGTGTTGATCGGGATGCGGCCCCCCAGATCGATCCCGCCTGTGGCGACGAACGGCCCGGCCTCGCCCTTCTCGCAGAACCCCCAGTCCTCCAGCTGGAGCAGCACGGTGATCGTGAAACAGTCGTAGATCTGGGCGACGTCGATGTCGTCGGGGCCGA
>NZ_CADDZT010000056.1:50132-51943 GCF_902812655.1 Candidatus Frankia meridionalis
GGCCCGCCCGGCGGTACAGGGTCCGGGCGACCGACCGGGCGGGCAACTCGATGATCGACTCCCGCATCAGGACCGGGAACTGGATGCCGGGCTGGGGGCCGGGGATAGCACCCTGGGCAACGGCACGGATGAGGACGGGCGGCCGCCGGCAGTCCCGCGCACGCGGGGTGCTGGTCACGACGACGGCGCAGGCCCCATCGGTTTCCAGGCAGAAGTCGAACAGCCGCAACGGATCGGAGATCATCCGGGCCGACAGGTAGTCGTCCATGGTGAGGGTGCGCGCGTGCATCTGCGCCGCGGGATTGGCGTTCGCCCGTGCCCGGCAGGTGAGCGCGATGTGGCCGAGGTCCTCCGCCCGGGTACCGTACTCGATCATGTGACGCCGGGCCATGATGGCGAAGATCTGACCGGGGGTGAGAAGCCCGTAGGGCGCGAAGAACTCGTCGTAGCTGCCCGCGCCGCCCACCCTCGGATCGGCGGCGGCGGACAGGCCGAAGCGGCGCCCGGAACGGCCGTTGAGCTCGCGGAAGACCAGGACGGCGGTCGCCTGGCCGGACAGGATCGCGCCGACCGCCTGCCCCACCATGGCGCAGGGGGCCACCCCACCCGGCCCGACCTCGGACCAGTAGGTGAGGTTGTCGATGCCGAGGGAGTCGGCGAGGTCGCTGTGCAGCACGGTGTCCATGTCGCAGCGGACGACGCCGTCGATGTCGGCGGGTGAGAGCCCGGCGTCGTCGAGGGCGGCGAGCGCGGCCTGGGTTGCCAGGGTGAGATCGCTGCGCCCGGAGTCGCGTGAGTAGTCGGTGGCGCCGATGCCCACGATCGCGCAGCGATCGCGGTGTCCGAGCGTGTCCTGGTCGCTCATGGCCCGCTGTCCGTCCCCCCCCGGAGGTGGCACGGGGGAACCCACCCGGCCCGCTGGCGAACGATGGAGTAACGATGGAATTGCGGACTCTATCATCATGATGAATTCGATACCAGCGCCCGGCCTTGGAGTACCGGCGGCGGGGTACCGGATCAGGCCGCGATGGTTACCGCCACTCGATGAAGTCGTCCATCCGGGCGCCGAAGCGCTCACGGCTGTACTTCGCGATGCCCTGGATATGGTCCTCCATGAGGCTGCGGGCCTGGTTGGCGTGACCGGCCAGGATGGCCCTGGCCAGCTTCAGGTGATCGTCGGCGATCAGGCCATGCATCACCCGGGGGTCGTCGGTGACGGCGACGTGGTGGGCCACGATCCGACCCATGGTCTGCATGGCCAGTTCGAGCACGCGGTTGCGGGCCAGCGAGGCTATCGCGATGTGGAATCCGCCGTGTTCCCGGACGAATTTCTCCAGTTCCTCTTCTTCGTGCGCCCCGTCCCCGTCGAGGTAGGGCGCCATCGCGGCGGCGCGCGCAGCCCTGTCCGGGTTGCGGGCGGCCCGGTCGACCAGGACGCACTCGGCCAGCACCCACGCCTCGAAGAGCTCGCTGTAGGTGGCTCCGGCCAGGTGGAAGTACAGCGTGGAGATACGCCCGAGGTTCGACGGGTCGACGGTACCGACCACCGGACCACCGCCCGGCCCACGGCGGATGGAGATCAGACCCTGCACCTCCAGGAGACGAAGGCCTTCGCGCAGCGACTCGCGGCTCACCCCGTACTGCTCGAGCATCGCCGCCTCCGACGGCAGGCCATCGCCGGGTTGCAGTCCGCGAGCGATGATGTCGTGCACCACGTCACGTGCCACGGTCTCCGACGTTTTGAGGCGTCGAGTCACCCCGTCACTCGACGCAATCGCGATACAGCCGCGCCGAGGCGCCGCGGCCGGCAC
>NZ_CADDZT010000056.1:51968-56468 GCF_902812655.1 Candidatus Frankia meridionalis
AGGCAACGGCTCTCGGCGGGGACTGCTCGGCATGAGCCGAGGGTACCGCCGGGTTCAGTTGGTCCTGATGAATCTCATCGGTCCGGCTTCTTTCGCACCGCCCTGCGGACGGGCGGGGCGGTGACGCCGTCTTCGGCCCGGGTGGCTCACCCCGTGACGTTCCCCAGGATCCGCAGGGCACGCCGGGCAAGCATCCCGATGTTGTCCCCGCGGCTGGCCATGCGTTCATCCGTGCTCTCCCCACGTACGTAGCGTTGGTGGAGCTGCTGGCAGACCACACTCGTCCTCCAGCAGGCGAACGCCTCGTACCAGGCGACGTGTGACAGGTCGGCACCGGTGCGCGCCGCGTACCGGTGCGCGACCTGCGTCCGGGTGGGCAGTCCCAGATTCTGCAGACCCGGCACGTGCAACGCATGGTCATCCGCGGTGTCCGACGGGTCGGGCCAGTAGTTGAGTAGCGTCCCGACGTCCGCAAGCGGGTCGCCGAGCGTCGCCATGTCCCAGTCGAAGACCGACACCACCCGCTCAGGTGCACCCGGTGAGAACTGGCAGTTGTCAATCTTGAAGTCGTTGTGCATGATCGCGGATGTCTGCGAGGTCGGCAGCGTGCGCTCCAGGCGGCGGCCCGCTTCGGTCATCTGCGCGTCGAACGCGGGCGTGGCCACGAGTTCCCAGCGACGGCGCCATCCCGACAGCTGGCGCGCGAGGTATCCGTCGGGCCGGCCGAGATCACCGAGGCCGCAGCTCGCCGGATCGACGAGATGCAGGTCGGCGAGGGCGTCGACGGTGGCGAAGCCGACGCTGCGGGCCGCGTCGTGCGGGTTGCGGTCGTGCGGGTTGCGCAGCGACGGCGGCAGCACCCCCCAGACCACCACCCCGGTGCGGTACTCGACGATCACGAAGTCGCTGCCCACGATGTCGTGGTCGTCGCAGAAAACGTAGGCCCGCGGAGCGCGGTCGTACTCCCGCCACAGACGGGACAGCACCCGGTACTCACGGCGCATGTCGTGGGCACCCGGAGCGATCGCGCCGAACGGGGGCCGGCGCAGCACGAGACGGGTGTGACCGAACGACAGTAGATAGGTGAGGTTCGCCGAACCGTTCGGGAACTGCCGCACCGACAGGTCGCCCGCGACCTCCAGCCCCCGCTCGGCCAGGCGCGCCAGCAGGTACCCGGCCAGCCGCCGCCACGGAAGGTCCTCGCCGGGCCGGACCGGCGCCAGCTCGGGCGGATCTTCGGACATCCAGGGCTCGGCACTCATCATCCCCGGCCTTCCTGATAGTCACGTGCCCGGTGTCGCGTGCGCCGCGCCGGGTGCCCGCCGCGGTGGCAGCATGTGCGGAGAGCCTGGCACAAGCCCCGTTGCACCTGTCGTTCAAAGACCTTAACCTCATGACGAATCTTGATGTGACGAATCCGACAACCTCGAGGGAGATCCATGGGCGCGGAAACTGCTGACGAGGATCTCGAGGCCTTCCGGGGCAGGGTACGTGCCTGGCTCGCCGACCACGCGGGCCCGCGGGTCGCCACGGGCGAGTGTCAGCAGGAGGCCTGGGGGCACGGATCAGACGATGTGTCGGTCTTTCACAACCTGTCGTTCGAGGACGAGAAGGCGCTGATCGATCGGGCGGCGGCCTGGCAGCGGCAGAAGTTCAACGCCGGCTTCGGCGCGATCGCCTGGGCGCCGGAGGACGGCGGTGCGGGGCTCGGGTCCGAGTTCGCCGAGGTGTTCGCCCAGGAGGAATCACTCTTCGAGATTCCGTCGAGTCACGAGCTGATGCTGGTGACACTGCACCTCATCGCCCCGACGATCGGGCTCGTCGGCACGCCCGGCCAGCGTGACCGGTTCGTGCGCCGCTTCCTGCGCGCCGAGGAGTTGTGCTGCCAGTTGTTCTCCGAACCGGGCGCCGGCTCCGACCTCGCCGCCCTGGCCACCCGCGCGGTTCCCGACGGTGACAGCTGGGTGGTCAACGGGCAGAAGGTCTGGAGCTCCGGGGCCCAGTTCGCCGGCTGGGGCATGCTCATCGCGCGGACGGACCCGGACGTCGCGAAACACGCGGGCCTCACCACGTTCATGGTCGCCCTGGACTCCCCCGGGGTGACCGTCCGACCGCTGCGCCAGATGTCGGGCGGTACGTCGTTCAACGAGGTCTTCCTCGACGACGTCCGGGTCCCCGACTCCATGCGTCTCGGCGAGGTGGGCGGAGGCTGGAAAACGACCCTGACGACCCTCGGGTTCGAACGTGAGGTCAGCAGCGCGTCGAGCCGGGTCGGCGGCGGCTTCCGGCAGCTCGTGGCACTGGCCCGGCGGCTGGGTCGCACGAACGATCCGCTGGTCCGCCAGAAGCTCGCCGACGTGTTCATCAACGAGCGGCTCGCACGGGTGGCGGCGGCGCGGGACGAGCAGTCCCGGCAGGCCGGCCGGGCACCGGGGCCGGAGGGCTCCCTGCGCAAGCTGCGCTGGGTGGCGGGCTTGGAACTGGCGTCGCAGGCGGCCGGTCTGCTGCTCGGCCCGCGGCTGACGGCGGACACCGGCGAGTGGGGCACGTTCTGCTGGAGCGCCCACGTCCTGGGCGCTGCAGGTTACCGGATCGCGGGCGGTTCGGATGAGATCCAACGCAACATCATCGCCGAGCGGATCCTCGGGCTGCCGGGCGAGCCGCGGACCGACCGGGGCAGGCCTTGGCGGGACATCCCGCACTGACCGTTGGAGGGTCCGACCGTGGAGGGAGTGCAGGTGCGCCAGAGCGATGATCCCGGGTACGACGGCCCGCTCCAGGGCAAGGTGGCGCTCGTGACGGGCGGGAGCCGTGGCCTCGGCCGGGAGATGGTGCTCGCGTTCGCCGCGGCCGGCGCGGACGTCGTTATCACCAGCCGGAAGGCCTCCGGCTGCGCGGAGCTCGCCGAGGAGGTCCGCCGCACCACCGGCCGCAGGGCGTTGCCCTACCCGGCGCATGTCGGTGACTGGGCCGGCCTCACCCGCCTGGTGGACGCCGTCCACGACGAGTTCGGCCACCTCGACGTGCTGGTCAACAACGCCGGTATCGCCCCACGCTACCCGAGTCTGGCCGAGGTGACCGAGGAGCTGTTCGACAAGGTCATCGCTGTCAACCTCAAGGGGCCGTTCCGGCTCACCGCGCTCGTCGGTGCCCGCATGGCCCGCGCAGGGGGCGGTTCGATCATCAACATCAGCAGTGTCGCGGCGGTGCGACCGACACCGGGCGACCTGCCCTACGCGGCGGCCAAAGCGGGGTTGAACGTGCTGACCGCCGGCTTCGCCCAGGCCTTCGGGCCGACGGTCCGGGTCAACACGATCATGGCGGGGCCGTTCTTCACCGACATCAGTAAGGCCTGGGACATGCCGGCCTTCGAGGCGATGGCGAGCAGATTCCCCTTGGGTAGGGGGGGTGACCCGCGCGAGATCGTCGGCGCGGCCCTGTACTTCGCCGGGCCCGCGTCGAGTTTCACCTCCGGCGCGCTGCTGGCCGTCGACGGCGGGCAGGCGGTCGTCCCCTACAGCGCGCCGGCCGACGGGGCGGGCTGACCGGGCTCGGACCCGGCCGCGGCCGCGGTTGCCTGTGCCCGCCGGCTGCGCCGGGTCTGGGCGACCTGCCGGCTCGCCAGGGCGACGGCGATCAGTAGTGCCGAGCCCTGGAACAGCGGCTGGATCCAGAAGGTGCCGGGCCCGAAGGCCAGTTGCAAGCCCTTGACACCGAACGCGAGCGCGAAATATGCGATCAGCGTGCCCCACACGTTGGGCCGCCGGGAGAACTGCGATGCCCCGAAGAACACCGCTGCCAGCGCGGGGAACAGCAGACCCGGACCAGCGTCCGCGGTGTAGGCACCGACCCGCATCGCATAGATGACGCCGGCGATCCCGGCCACCCCGCCGGAGGCGATGAGCGAGCCGTAGACGAGCCGGTCCGTCGACAGACCGGCCAGACGCGCGGCCTGCGGGTTACTGCCGACCGCGAACAGGTAACGCCCGACCGGGGTGTGCTCCAGAACGAACCACAGGATGACCGCCAGCGCCAGGAGGTAGAGCACGACCACCGGAACACCCAGCAGGTTCGTGCTGCCGAGCGTCGCGAACCGGTCGGAGAACGCGCCGGTGATCTGGCGGTTGTCGGAGACCTTCAGCCCCACGGCGGTGAGTACCTGGCTCACGCCGAGGGTGGCTATCAGCGAGTTGACCCGGAACCGCACCACCAGGACGCCGCTGACCAGGCCGACCAGGCAACACAACAGCACAGCGCCGACGCAGACGAGGGCGATCGGGACGTCGGTGTTGGCCGCGAACCAGTTGATCATGACCAGCGACAGGCCCACCATCAGCCCTGGTGACGCGATCATCATCATGGGCACCGGTGGTATCGGTATGAATGCGGTGCAGGGCGATCGCGTCGGAGCCACCCGGGTCATCGCGGTCGATCCAGTCCCCTTCAAACGCCGACTCGCCCTGAAGCTGGGAGCGACCGACGCGTTCGCCGACGATCTCC
>NZ_CADDZT010000056.1:57064-66917 GCF_902812655.1 Candidatus Frankia meridionalis
ACGGGAGAAACGGGTCTACGCGTTACTCCCGGGTTCCGGTTCTCATGGCGACTCCTGCCGATGCCCGGACCAGTGCCCCCACCAACCCTCGTGCGGGGCGCCCGGGACCGGAACCCCGTCCGTGCCGGAAGTCGGCCCGGACGGTTGCGCCGTCGGCGGGGATGCCGGGTTAGCACTCACACTTCCCGCAGCACTTCCCGCAGCACTTCCCGAAGCACTTCCCGAAGCACTTCCCGAAGTGGCTGCGGCAGCGTCACCCCGTGCAAGATACTGGCGATAGGCGCCATTCGTGTAGGTACTCCACGCGCCTATCCCCTGAATGTCGCATACGTGCTTGGCCGCCCACGCGTTGGTTGCGGGATCGTACAGGTCCCGGTCCCCCACCCAGCTCGCATGGGCCCGCATATTGATCTGCCACAGTCCGCGGGAGTCCTCGCCGTTCGAGTTGTGCGAAGTCGGGTTGCCGCCGGACTCCGCCAGCGCCACCGCCACCCAGGTACCAAGCGGCGCCCCGCTGCAGCCAGAAAGTCCGGCGTTCATTCCGACACTGGCGATCGTAGCGTCGGAAACCTGGGTCGGAGCAGGGGTACTCGCGCTGGCCGGGCTTGCGCTTAGCATCATTCCGGCCGTCGTGCCGATGACCCCGACAGCGGCGATCATCGCGCCGCGATTGTGCGGGGTCTGCTTCCGGTGTCTTCCCTTGGACATTGTTGAACATCTCACTCACGGTGTCGTTTGAGCAGCTCGAACGCTCGGTGGATTCAAGACCGGTACGCCTTTCCGGCGACACCTTTCCTGACGGGCAAATATCAAGGAAAGGTCAGAATGCGCCGTACCGGTTCACCCGATGCGACCGACAAGATAGTGGGAGGAATAGATTTTCTGAAGCCTGACGACCGTCCCGCTGTGGGGAGCGGCCCATATCATGTCGTTCCCGGCGTAGATCCCCACGTGATAGATGTTTCCGGGAGAACCGAAAAAGATGAGGTCACCGGGCTGCTTCGCGCCCTGAGACACCTTCTGCGCGGCCGCGTACTGGGCATCGGTCACCCGTGGGATATTGCGGCCCAGCTGCTTGTAGACGTACTGGACGAGACCGGAACAGTCGAATGCGTTCGGCCCCTGGGCGCCCCACATGTACGGCTTGCCCGCCTGCTTGGAGGCCAGATAGACGATCTTCGCACCCAGGCTGCTGGCGGACGCCGACGAACCGGCCGGATCGGTGGCGGTGGCGGTGGCGGTGGCGGACCCACTTCCCGCCGCCGAGGACGGAGATGCCGAGGATGAAGGCGAGGCCACGGCGGGCTCCGGCGCGGAGACCCCCGCCGCCTGTGCGCCACCACCTGCCCAGGTCGCCGCGGTGACGCCGCTGGAGTCGCCCGTGGTGTCGGCCGCCTGGTCGTTGGCCCAGGCCGGGGCCGAAAGACCGGTGAGGGCAACGGTCCCGGTGACCGCGGCAGCGACCGCCACCCGCGCGGACACTCGTCCAAATGTGTAACTGGTGGTCGGCGCGCGGTGACGACCGCGTCCGGAACGCGTCGTATCGGCCGAGTCCGAACACGCCTGATATGCAGGCAAGGTTGGTCCTTCCCGTACGCCTGCGAGGTTAGCTGTCGGGTTCGGGCCGGGAAGCCCGGTCGGCGCGCGGGGATGCGCGGCCGACTTCACCCCAAGGACGTCGCCGTGGCGGCGGCGTCCGGCGGAAGATGGTTCCCCCGCTTCTGCCCTGGCGACTGCTAGAGGGACACCGGACCGTGGGCAGAACTCGGCGTGCAGTCCGGTGCTGCTGAGAGCTCGGCCACGGTAGCGAACTACACGCTGTGACCGCAAGTCCCAGTTCTACGGGATTATCGGCGCATATTGGCTACTGTACGTGTCGGTTATCCTGTCCTCGCTGCCGTCGCCATCAAGATCACAAAGGTTGGACTGAGGCAGGATGCGGTCTGCCCGGATCCCGGTATCACGGAGCCCGGTATCACGGATCCCGGTATCACGGATGCGGATGCGGATACCTCATGCCATCGGGTCGCCACTACGTGACATGCTGACGCTTGAGCGAGCCGTAGCATGATATGGACCGGTGTCGGGGGTACCAGCATGACCGTCCAGATCGACCATGTGATCGTCCTGGTTCTGGAGAACCGGTCGTTCGACCATCTGCTCGGATACCTACCGAGCGACGATCCCGACTTCGAAGGCCTGACCCGCGGCGGCCCATATGAGAACCCCGGGTGGAACGGCGGCCCGGCACAGGCCGCATCCCCGACCGGTAAACACGTCCTGCCCGTCGACCCGGACCACTCCCATGACGCGGTCATGCTGCAACTGGGCGTCTCGGGCCGGCGCCGGACACCGACCAACCAGGGCTTCATCGACAGCTACGAACGCAAGGGCAGAGGGCTTTCCGCACCGGCCTTCGACGGCCTGCTCGCGCCCGCGTGGAATCTGTTGCAGCGCGACAAGCCCGCCAACACGGTCAGCGGTCGAGGACCTCTGATCATGCACTGCCAGCCGCCGGGCAACATTCCCGTACTCGCCACGCTGGCACAGTCCTTCGGAGTCTGCAGCAGATGGTTCGCGTCCGTGCCCGGGGAGACGTGGCCCAACCGCAATTTCCTGCATGCGGCGACCTCGGATGGGACAACCAACATCGAGCCGCGCTTCTACGAGAACCGCACCATCTTCGAGGTCCTGGAGGACGCCGGGAAAAGCTGGCGTATCTACTACGATGACACTCCGCAGGTGTGGGCGTTTCCCAAGCTGTGGTCGGAGGGACGGTCGGGCAACTGGTTCCGGTCGTCGGAATTTGCCGCGCATGTCGCATCGGGTAGTCTGCCGAGCTACAGCTTCATCGAGCCGAACCACCGACCGCCGTTGCACGCGACGCCATTCGTCCACGTGTCAGCCCCGCACGGGCACAGCAACAGCCAGCATCCCGGCAACAACCAGGTTGCCGACGCGGACTACGACCGCCTGCCCGCGAACGGCCCGGGTGACTTCGCGCGGGGTGAATCCCTGATCGCGCAGGTGTACGAGGCCCTGCGGACCAACCCGGACGTCTTCCGGCGTTCCGTCCTACTCGTCACCTATGACGAGCACGGGGGTTTCTACGACCACGTTCCCCCGCCCACCGCGGTACCGGCTCCCGGCGGCCCGCCCAGACCGGGGGTGACGGGCTGGCTCATCCAACATCTGCTGCGCCGCAAGTCGGAGTCGTTCGACTTCACGATGCTCGGCGTTCGGGTACCCGCGCTCGTCATCTCACCATTCGTCCCCATCGCCACCGTCGACGCGACGGTACGCGACCATGCCAGCGTTCCCGCGACGTTGCGTGAGGTCTTCGCTCCAGGCGCGGCCCCGCTGACCGCCCGGGACGCCTGGGCGCCCACCTTCACGTCCCTGCTGTCGCTCACCGAACCCCGCGACGACCTGCCCGATCTGTCCGGCCGGCTCACCGGCGAACCGGTGCCGGCTCCTGTTCCTGTCCCGGCTGTCCCTGCCGCGGCTGCCGCCGGTCCCCCGCCGGCGGGCCCATCCGAACCGGAACCGCCGGTATCCGCCTCCTACCAGGACCTCCTCGCCCTTGCCGGGCTCGTCGACGAACGGTTGCCCGGCCCCCTGGCACCGGCCGACCTCGGACCGCGAGCCAGGGGACGCCACATCACAGCCGAGTTCGACAAACACGCGCAGGCGACCCGGGATGGCAGATAGCACAGGTAGCGATCCGTCGCTACCCGCTACGACCCACCGGGGACACGACTAACCGGAGATGGAGCCGGTGGCGTGGGACAACGCATCCGCGGCGCGCAGGAGTGCGTCGCTGGAAAGGTCCAGCGCAGCGTTGGAAACGGTGTTGGCGGTGTCGGCGTTCGCGTTGGGGTCGGGGATGGTGTTGCCGTTCGTCTTGGCGGGAGGGTTGAGGGTGCCGCCAGTGCCGCCCGCCGTGGAGGAGCTGCCCATGGCGTCCGCGGCGCGGGAGACGGCAGCCCGCGTGATGTCGACGGCGGCGTTGGCGACAGCGCTCGCGGCGTTGGTTGCGGCGCCCATGCTGGAGTTCGGGTCAGCCCCCGCCGGGGAGGAGTTGCTGGTACCCGGGCCACTGCCGCCGGCGGGGAAAGAGGAGGCGGCGCTGGCGGGACTCGCGCCCAGGAGCGCAGCGAGCACCCCGGTGGCGGTGACGACCCCGGCACGCCGCAGGGTTCTGGCGGTCATGCATGCCCCCATCAGATGTCCGTAGTGGATGTTCCTCCGAACGTAGTCCGTCGAGCAGGTCCGGGAGGTTCGGGACAGGACACTGTGGTGATGGCGTCATCACAGGGGAACCCGATGGCCGACCGCCGATGAACCGTCAGAAGCGGAGCACCGGCCTGACGGACGCAACCGGTTTCGCTGTCGGGGGAGTTTCGCTACCGGGGAAGTACCGACAAGATGATCCCCGACGGATGGTCGGGGTCGTGATGGACGGCCTGGTCGGCCGGCAGCAGGGTCGTGGCCGTACGCAGCGACTCACCCGTGCCGGGATTACGGGCGAACCGCGGATGCGCGCCGCTGGAGACCTGCACCCGCAGCCGGTGCCCGGCGGCGAACCGGTGGGCGGTTGGCCACATCGCGACGGTGATCCGACGGCTGCCGTCCGGCTGCGGCTCGCCCATGCCGGGGCACACCCGCACCAGCCCGTCGCAGACGTTGAACGACCGGCCATCCGGGTGGACGTCGCAGAGCCGGACGAAGAAATCCGTGTACTCCAGGCTGGAGCTGACGTAGAGGTCGGCGCTGACCGGTCCGATCGCTTCGACGGGCTGCGCCAGCACCTCACCGGTGTAGATCAGAACGTCGGGCCGAGTTTCCAGCGCTCGGTTGTCGGTGGGGTCGGACCGGCCGGAGGCGAGCATCGCGCCGGAGACGGCGGGTGTGGGGTCGGCCGGGTCGTAGCGGTAGCGGTCCGGTGGCGACGGTTCGGGGTCGGCCGTGGACAGTGCCGCCTCGCCCTGCAGGTGCCACCGGGTGGTCACCGTGGCGGGCGGTGGCCAGTCCGGGTAGTCGCGCCACTCACCGACCCCGGTGACGAAGATCCGTACCGGTGGCCCGGGCGGCGTCGTGGTGTCGCCGACGAGGTGTGTGCGCAGATGGGCCAGGGTGTCACGGTGGCCCTGCGCCAGGAGACCGGGCGACGTGTGGGACCAGGGGCCGATGGTCAGCCGGGGGACCTGACCGGCGGCCCGCAGTGCGGCGTAGTCCGTCAGCTGCCAGGGCAGGAAGATGTCGTACCAGCCCGCGGTCATGGCGACAGGGGCCTGCACCCGGCCGACACTGCCGTCGTAGGAGCGCTCCTCCCAGTACGGATCCTCCCGGTCGGGATGGTCCAGCCAGTCCTGCCAGAAGTCGACGGTGCCACCGGTGGTGAGGGCGTCCAGCCGGCCCAGCGGTAACCGCCCGAACAGTGCGCGCAGCGTCCGGGCGGCCGTTATTTTTGCGAACAGCGCGTTACGCCGCTCCTGGTGGCCGATCAGATGGGTCCAGGACAGGCTGTTGGCCAGGGCGTAGGAGCCGCCGGGGTAGGTCGGGCCGTGGAACTGCGCGGTGCTGGCCTGGATCGCGACCGCCTTGAGCGCCCGACCGGCATCAGCGGCCAACGCCCACTGGGTGAGTCCGAGATAGCTCAGTCCGGTGGTGGCCAGCGCACCGGAGAACCACGGCTGCCGCTCGATCCAGGCGACCGTGTCGACCCCGTCGTCGTGCTCACGGAAGGGCGACAGCGTCCCACCCGAGCCGAACGTGCCCCGGACGCTCTGGAGGAGCACGGTGAAACCCCGCTCGGCGAACAGCCGCCCGAACAGCAGGCCCCACATGCCCCGCCGGCCATACGGGGAGCGGACCAAAACGGTGGGAAGGGGACCCGCGGACCGCGGGGTGTAACGGTCGGCGAGCAGGATCACCCCGTCGCGCATCGGCACGCCGAAGTCACGCTCGCGTACGACCCGCGAGGTGTACGCGGGGGGCAGGCGCATCCGGCCCGCGACAACCCGGCTGATCAGGCTCATTTTCCCATCATGTCAGGAAGAGGACCGACAGCGACGCGGGGGCGGATCTCCCACGTCCGGCGTGGGATGCGCGGAGGACGCTCGCGTGGCGTCGGTCGATTTCCGGAACAACCAATTTCCGGAACAACAGCACGATCCATGCACGGAGCACCGGGATACCGATATCGGTGACACCGACGGACAAGCGCTGGGACGGTGTACTTTCTTGACCCCGCCCGATACCCCGCCCTACTGTCGGTGGACAGGAGCTTCAGAGGACAGGAGCTTCAGATACCGACCAGGAGGCGGTTGCACAATGTCGGTTCGCCTGCCGCGGGACGACCAGCTCACCTTGGTCGTGGCGGCGAAGGACCACGCTGCCGAGGCGGTGGTGCGGGTGGTACTCACCCACCCCGACGGTGCCGCACTGCCCGCCTGGACGCCAGGCGCGCACATCGACCTGTTCCTCACCCCGGAGCTGATCCGCCAGTACTCCCTGTGCGGCGATCCGACTGATCACAGCCGTTGGGAGATCGGGGTGCTGCGTGAGCCCGACGGGCGCGGCGGCTCCCGGCACGTGCATGAGGCTCTTCATGTCGGCGATCAGGTGCTGGTCAGCGCGCCGCGTAACAACTTCGAGCTCGTCACCGCGGCGGAGTACCTGTTCCTCGCTGGCGGGATCGGTATCACCCCGATCCTGCCGATGGTGCGGGCCGTCGAGGCCGCGGGCGCCCGGTGGCGCCTGGTCTACGGCGGTCGCCGTCGCAGCTCCATGGCCTTTCTCGACAGCCTCGCCCCGCACGGGGACAAGGTTGTGGTCCACCCCGAGGACTCCCACGGCCTGCTCGATCTGGACGGTCTACTCGGCACCGCCCGCCCGGGTGTCGCGGTCTACTGCTGCGGCCCCGAGGGACTGCTGGGCGCGGTGGAATCACGATGCTCCGGCTGGCCGGCCGGCAGCCTGCACGTCGAACGCTTCCGGGCGCGTCCGGTGGAGGATGACGGTGCGGGCGAAGGTGCCGAGGGTACAGCCGCACCGAGCGCGTTCGACGTGGTCCTCGCCCGTAGCGGCCGGACAGTGCACGTGCCCGCCTCGCGGTCGGTGCTGGAGGTCCTGGAGGACGCCGGGATGGATGTGTTGTCCTCCTGCCGGGAGGGGATCTGCGGCACATGCGAGACCGCCGTCGTCAAGGGCGAGCCCGATCACCGCGATTCGCTGCTCACCGAGGACGAACGAGCCACAGCCGACTTCATGATGATCTGCGTGTCACGCAGTCGAACCCCGGTACTTGTCCTTGATCTGTGAACGGACCGGCTGCCGGAAAGCCACCCCGCCGCCGCGGGGCGCGACGGCATACAGACACCGCGACGGCATACAGACATAAGGTACGCAGCCCTACGGCCCGGTGAATGTAATGCGGACGCCGGCTCGGCCCCGAAGGGCTGAGCCGGCGTGGCCTGTCATCGGGAAGCAGCGCCTGTCACCAGGCGGCGGTACCGCCGTCGACATTGAGCAGCGCGCCGGTGATACCGCCACCGACGTTGCTGGCGAGCAGCCGGGCCACCGCGGAGACCTCCTCGACGGTGTTCAGCCGCTTGATGGCCGACTCCTGCGCGTACGTCTGGAGGAAGTCCTCGTAGGTGATGCCGGCGCTGGCCGCCGCGACCGGCCCGAGCTCCTTCATCATGTCCGTCTCGATCGCCCCGGGGCAGATCGCGTTGGAGGTGATCCCGCTGGTGCCGTACTCGAATGCGACCGCCTTGGTGAAGCCGTTGAGTGCGTGCTTGTTCGTGATGTAGTGGCTGATGGCGGCCTTGTTGCCCTGTTTACCCTCGACCGACGAAATGTTGATGATCCGTCCCCAGCTACGCTCGAGCATCGACGGTAATGCCCGCCGAGTAGCCCAGAAGACCGCGTTGATGTTCCAGTTGAGTGCGTTGTTCCAGGCCTCATCGGACAGTTCGTGGACGAGGGCGAAGCCGTCGCTGCCACCGGCGTTGTTGACCAGGATGTCGACACGGCCGTACCGCGTGATGGCGGCGTCGACGAGCCCCTCCACATCGCTTTGGACCCGAATGTCACCGGCCACGAACAACGCCCGGTCGCCGGCACCGAGTTCGCCGAGGGCTTCCTTGCCCTTGGCCTCGGAACGACCGTTGATCACGACGTTCGCGCCATCGGCGAGGAGCGCCTCCGCGATACCGCGGCCGATGCCACGGCTGCCTCCGGTGACGACGGCGACACGTCCGTCGAGAGTCATACGTACGACCTCCTGGTCGGAATAGGGGTAGTCGAAATACTGATGGGCGGGAAATCTGGAACGGTCACTGCGGGCCGTCGGTGACGGCCTCGGCGAGGAGCCCTTTGACGACACGGTGGAAGTGCTGGACACCGGGCTCGTTACGGCCGAACACGAAGTCCGTGCCGCCGAGCGCCGCGAGGCCACGCTGGACGCCGAAGCCGGTCGCATAGTCCTCGTCCAGCACGACGTCGTGGAACCAGTCGCGGGTTGTGTCGGCCGTCTTGCGCTCGTCGTCGTCGGCCGGTGGGTGGCGGAGCAGGATGACCTGCTGGGTTCGGGACTCCTCGACGGTACGGCCCGGCAGGACCAGCGACACGGCCACGTGCTGCCGCCAGCCCCCGGAGATGGCCAGCCCCGGGAACAACCAGAAGATCGCTCCGACGCAGGCGGTGGGATCCCGGGCCTCGGGCGGCTGCGTGACCGCCTCGGCGATGGGCCGCAGTGCAAAGGCGTTGCGCTGGTGCGGGCCCCAGCTGTCGAACGCGGCGATATTCGACAGGTTGGTCTTGAAGACCGTGGTGGGGTGCAGCGAGGCGAAGTGGTAGCCCTCGAGGTAGCCGTCGACGGTGACCTTCCAGTTCGGGCCGGGCAGCTCCCTCGTGGAGAAATGGTGGCAGCTGGCAAGGCCGAGCCCGGCGAGCAGCGGCTCCAGGTCACCGAGCCAGGAGTCGAGGTTCAGCGGGCGGCCCGGGGTGAGCCCGACGAAGATGATGCCCGCGCGTTCCTCGGCGGGCAGACGGACCAGCCCCGTCCGGTCGCGGTCCACCGGGCCGAACGTCTTCTCGCCGGCCACGCCGAGCAGGCAGCCGGCCAGGTCGTAGGACCACGCATGGTAGGAGCAGACGATCCGTTTCGCCCGGCCGACGCCCTCGGCGAGCAGCTCGTTGCCGCGGTGCCGGCAGGCGTTCACCGACGCGTGGATGACCCCGTGCGCGTCCCGGGTGATGAGCACCGGAGTGTCAGCGACCTGGATGGCCTTGTAGGTACCCGGGCCCGGAAGTTCGCAGGACATCGCGAGCGGCAGCGGGACCCGCCGGTGGACGGCGTCCAGCTCGTCGCGGAAGCGTTGCGGGTCGCTGTAGTTGCGGACCGGCTCGCGCCACTGCTCCTCGGCCTGGTCCGTCCCGCTGTCCTGGTAGAGACGGACGAGTCGTTCCATCACCGCGTGCGCGTCACGGCCCACAACATCGTCGCGGTCGTATTCCAGCGCGGAGGCGTAGGTGGGGGTGGGCGCGACGGGTGGAGTCCTGTCAACGGTGGTCACCGGACCGACCCCTTCAAAGCAAAGATCATTTTTGTGGGCACGCCCAGAAGCCCCTTCCGTGACGGTCCGGATGACTATGACCCGTATCACACCCTCTTAACTGGAGGATGTCAACAGTTACTTTCCTCGGGACGGGGCCGCGCCCCCATGGTCGGGCCCGTTCGTCACGACCCTCCGAGGCATCGATGAAGCGCCCGTGGCGGATCCGGGTCACACGTGGCGACGACAGGTCCAGACCTGCGCGTGCAGGCCGATCGAGTTACTGT
>NZ_CADDZT010000056.1:67286-69221 GCF_902812655.1 Candidatus Frankia meridionalis
AGCTCCGCCCACGATGGTCGACAGGTAAAGGTGACACAGTGAACACACCCCGGTCACCTCCGCCTGTTTCTTGACTCGGAATCCTAAAAGACGCAGTATGACCGGAATCACAGGTGGATGGCCGGACCAGGGCCTGCCCGGCGCTACCAGGCCGTCACGACACGGCATCGGGCGCGGTCCACGGCCTGGCGAGGAAAGGCAATACCGATGACGCGGTTAGCGACCGGAACAGACCCGCACCCACTCGACGAAGCGGCTCGCGCAGCACTGACCGACCTCGTCGTACGGGGTATGCGGCGCGGTTCGGCCCCGGAGCTGGACAGTCTCGTGAGCGCCGGGCTGGCGCTGGCCAAGGGGCCCGTCACGATGCCCACCGTCGGTGGACGAGAACTCGTCGGCACCTGGTCCCGACTGCCGGCCGGTTCCCCGGCGCAGGACCGGGTCACCGTCCTCTACCATGCGTTCCTGCCGGTCAACCGCAGGCTGCGAGAACTGTGCACGGCCTGGCAGTGCCGGCCGGACGGCTCGCCCAACGACCACACCGACGCCGCCTACGACGCGTCCGTGCGCGACCGGTTCGACGACGTGCACACGTCAATCGCGCGGATCATCCGCCGGCTCGCCGACCCGGTTTCCGGGCTTGCCCACTACCGCGACGATCTCGCCGCCGCCCTCGACGCGTTCGACGCCGGTGACACCTCGGCCCTGACCTCACCGCTGGGCGACTCTTACCACACGGTGTGGATGCGCCTGCACCAGGAACTGTTGCTCCTGCTCGGCGTGAGCCGGGCGCAGGACGAGGCCCTGGAGGAACAGCTGGTCTCGGAGACGGCCGGGTGAACACACCGCCGTCCCCACCTCCCGGCGCGTCCCTCGTCCCCTACGGCCAGGGCCACGCCCGTGGTCTCGACGCCACCGAGCTCGGCGTCCACGGCATGGAGATGGACAGCCTCGTCCGACTGGGACTGCCGACCGTACCGGGCCTGACGATCGCGGTATCGCACGCCGCCGACCTCACCGACGCGACCGTCGCCCGTGGCGCGGTCGACCTGCTGTCCGCGCTCGCAGGCAGGCACGTCGGGCAGGCCGATCGTCCGATGCTGCTGCGGCTCGTCGCGAGCGCCCCGGTGCCCGCGGCGGGCCTGCCGCCGATGGTCGCGGGGCTCGGGCTCTCACTCGACACGGCCCCGGCGCTGTGCGCCGCCATCGGCCGTGCGGAGATGCTGTACGACACCTGGGCGGCGACGGTGCGCATCATCGCCGAAGGTGCCCTCGACGTCCCCGCCGACGACCTCGACGACCTCGTCCTCGACAATCCGGCCCCGGCGAGGCGGCTGCACGCGCTGCTGGAGACCTGTAAGCGGGTCGGCACCCGGCCCTACCCCGACGACCCGGCCGAGCAGGTCGCACTCGCGGCCACCGCACTGCTGGCGCGATGGCGCTCACCCCGTGGGCGCCGCGCCCGCGCCGCCCAGTCACTGCCCGCCGACACCGGGATCGCCCTGCACCTGCAGGCGCTGCTCATCGGGCCGTGGGCACGTTCCGGGCACGGCACGGCGACCAGCCGCGACCCCGAAACCGGTGCTTTCAGCCCGAGCGGAGCGTTCCACCGGGGCGTACGCCGCAGCGAGGCGCCTGGCGTGCCCGGCGAACCGCTGGCCACGATGCCCGCCGGCGCCGATCTCCTGCGGGAGGCGCTCGCCACCCTCGAACACCACTTCCGCGCCGTCGCACAGGTCGGCTTCGAGCTACGCGACGGCGAGCTCGCCCTGCTCAGCGCCGCACCACTGGAGCATCCCAGCCCTCAGGCGGCCATGCGCCTGGCCGTGGACCTCACCCGCGCGGGCACCCTCGACCAGGCCGCGGCGGTACGGTCGGTGCGGCCCGAGCAGGTGCAGGCGCTGCTGCATCCCCAGTTGCGGCTGCGCGGCGGCG
>NZ_CADDZT010000056.1:69435-73473 GCF_902812655.1 Candidatus Frankia meridionalis
TCGCCGCGTCGCCCGGGGCGGCCAGCGGACGGATCTCGCTGTCCAGCCTGCGTGCCCTCGACCTGGCCGCGGACGGCGTGCCCACCGTGCTCGTGATGACCGAGACGACACCCGCCGACGTGCCCGGCCTGCTCGCCGCCGAAGCCGTCGTGACGACGGGCGGGGGGCTCGCCTCGCACGCCGCCGTGGTCGCGCGCGGCGCCGGCAAGCCCGCGGTGTGCGGCGCGTCCGCGCTGCGGGTCGACCCGGCGGCGGGCCTCGTCACCGTGGACGGGCGGGAACTGCGCGAAGGCGACATGCTCTCCGTCGACGGGCGCAGCGGTGATGTGTATGTCGGGGCCGTGGAGATCCGCCCGGCGTCCCCGTCCGCGGAGCTCGACGTCCTGCTCGGCTGGGCGGACGACCACCGCCGGCTCGGGGTACGGGCCAATGCCGACACCGCGGGCGACGCGGCCACGGCCGTCCGGCTCGGCGCCGAGGGCATCGGGCTGTGTCGCACCGAGCACCAGTTCCTCGGCGAACGGCTGCCGCTGGTCCGCCGGGTGATCCTCGCCGCGGACGCCGACGACGAACGCCGGGCGCTGGCCGCCCTGGCCGACGCGCAACGGGAGGACTTCCGCGACCTGCTGCGCGCCATCGGCGACCGACCGGTCACGGTACGGCTCCTGGACGCGCCCATGCACGAGTTCCTCCCCCACGACGGCGACTACGAGGACGCCCGGCAGGCCGCCCGCGCCGCGGCACTGCACGAGGCCAACCCGATGCTCGGCGTCCGCGGCGTGCGCCTCGCGCTCCTGCACGAAGGGCTCTACCCGGCGCAGGTGGACGCCCTGTTCTCCGCCTGGATCGATGTCGTCGCCGAAGGGATCCGGCCCGCGCTCGAGGTGATGGTCCCCCTCGTGTCGGTCCCCCGCGAACTCGCCCTGGTCGCCGGGCAGGTCGCGGACGTCGCCGGGCAGGTCCACCGGCGGACCGGGGTCGCCGTCCCCTACCGCGTCGGCACGATGGTGGAGACGCCACGGGCCGCGCTGCTGGCCGACCAGCTCGCCGCGCACGCCGAGTTCCTGTCCTTCGGCACCAACGACCTGACCCAGCTCACGTACGGCTTCTCCCGCGACGACGTGGAAAGCCGGCTGCTGGCCCGCTACATCGACCGGGGACTGCTGGCGGCCAGCCCGTTCGCCGAGCTCGATCCGGACGGGGTGGGCGCGCTGCTGGCCATCGCCGTCCGGCGGGCCCGAGCCACCCGTCCCGACATCAAGATCGGGGTGTGCGGGGAGCACGGCGGCGACCCGGCCTCGATCGCCACCCTTGAGCCCCTGGGGCTGGACTACGTCTCGTGCTCGCCGCAGCGGGTACCCGTCGCCCGGCTCGCGGCCGCCCAGGCCACCCAGGCCACCCAGGCCACCCAGGCCACCCGGAGCAGCGGGGAGCGCACGTCATGAGCGTCGACACGCATCCACCGGCCGCCGCCACGGCCGACGACGACCGGGACCGGCAGGACGAGATCAGCAGTCTGCGCGAGACCATCCGCGACATCTGCGCGACGGTCGGCGGGACCGCCCTCGCCCGCAACCTGGCACCGGACGGCCCCGGCTACGACGAACGGGCGTGGGACCTGCTGGCCCGTCAGGTGGGCATCGCCTGCCTCGGGCTGCCCGCGCAGGCCGGTGGGGCCGGTGGTCTGGCCGAGCTGGTGGCGGTCACCGAGGAGCTGGGCGTCCACCTGCTGCCCGTGCCGTTCCTGTCCTCGACCGTGCTCGCCGGGCAGGTCCTGGCTGGCGCCGTCCTGACCGAGGTGGGCGGAGCCGGGGCCGCGACAGCGCTCGCGGACGTCGCGGCCGGGCAGGTGACCGCGCTGGCCGTCACCGATACCGACGGGGTGTGGTGCCCCGACCACGTTCAGGTGACATTGCGGGACGCAGGCGACGACTCGGGCGACCGCGGAGTCGACACGGTGCTCCTCGACGGTGTCGTGCCGTTCGTGCTCGACGGCCCCGGGGCCCGCGCCTTCGTCGTCGCCGCTCGACCGGCGGGCGAGGGCACCGCGGGCAAGGGCACCGCGGGCAAGGGCACCGCGGGCAAGGGCACCGCTGCGGACGCCGGCGATCCCGACCTCTTCCTGGTCGATGCCGCCGACCCGGGGGTGGCCGTCCGCCGCCTGGAGACCCTCGACCTGACCCGAGCCCAGGCCAGGGTCATCTTCACCGGCGCGCCCACCACCCGGCTCACCCGCGGCGGCACGGCGGATGCGGTACTCGGCCCGGCCCTCGACGTCGCCGGCGTGGTGCTTGCGGCCGAGCAGCTCGGCGGCGCGCAGGCATGCCTGGACATGACCGTCGCCTATGTGAAGGACCGTCGGCAGTTCGGCCGTCCCGTCGGTGGGTTCCAGGCCGTCAAGCACCTGTGCGCGGACCTGCTCGTGCAGGTGGAGATGTCCCGCTCGGCGGTGGACCGTGCGGTCCTCGCCGCCGGCACACCCGCTTTCGCGGAGGCGTCCGCGGTGGCACAGGCCTGGTGCTCGGACGCCTTCCGCACGGTCAGTGCGGAAACCGTCCAGCTGCACGGCGGAATCGGGTTCACCTGGGAGCACGATGCCCACCTGTACTTCCGACGGGCCCGCGCCGACGCGGTCCTGCTCGGCGGCGCCGCCCACCACCGCGCCCGCCTCGCCACCCTCCTCGCCTGGTAGGCCCGGGCCGCGCACCGGCAGGCCACCGGCCCGGGCACACTGCCGGGCGCCTCACGAACCCGCCGTGGGGCGCCCGGCGGTCAGACGCCCACGTCCCGCCATCTGTAGCCGCGCGGACCGTCGCCGTCGGGGTCGGAACAACGGTAGATCCTCCCCCGGGGACCGCCGATCCACAGCTGGCCCTTTCTCACGCACACATCGGGATCCGGATAGTGCGGGCTGAGCCGCACCCGGGGGTTGAAGATGTCGTATCCGTCCATCACCGAGATGTTGTCCCCGCCGACGAAGGCGCCGCCATCTTTGTTCACCCAGAAAATCGGCTGGTTGAGACGGTCGTAAACGATGAGGAGCTGCCCGTTCGGGCCGCCAGATCCGTTGATCCGCAGACCCTCGGCGGTCTGGTTCGTCTGCTGGAAAACCCATGGATTTCCCCCTGTCCGGGAGATGGCCGCACGCGCGGTACCCCCCAGCGCGCCGGCCATGAAAAACCCGGCCGAGACGAAGACCGCCGCCACGCCCGCGATCCATCGCGCTCTCATTATGGCTGCCGTGCTCATGAATACACCCCTCCAGAATTTACGGAAACCTGGTCCCGCAACGACCAATTCCGATTCCGATCGGGCGCCGAGAATTATGACGGAACCGTCACCCGGGGCAGGAAATCCCCGGAGACCCCCATACCACTTTTCCTCGACAGAGGATTTATCCGTTGATCTGGATACCGCCCACTGCCCGGAACATCAAACCGGATGAAATATGTGGCCGAGCGGCCCGGTCACAGGACTCAAGCTTTCCCGTGACACCCGCGGGGGGTCGCCACCCGACGGGGGTGAGTTGAACGGGGACGGTCCGGGAAGAGGTTTCCGCGGAGCAGGTGGCCGGCGGTAGAACCTGTCCGGTCGACATCGGTCGATGCCGGCGGCGTCCCGGCCGGGGCATGTCGGTACCGGCATGCGACGATGCCGGTACCCCGGCTTCTACCCACTGGACGACGGTGTCGACTACCCCGAAGACGTGCGGCTCGAGCGCATCGCCCGGCTGACCGCCGAGCTGCGAGTGCCGGGCCGGTCATTCACCTCCGCCTGGGATCGCGAATTTCTTACCGGCCTGGCTGGCACCGACGACTCCTGGCTGGCGGAGGTGGGCCGCGACATCACCACCCGAGCCGACAACGCCGGGCACGAGGCGCTGGGTTGGGTTGCGGCCTGGGCCGCAGCCGGGCAGTCGTTGACGACCCTGGCCTACGAGTTCAACCCGCAGTGGAGCGCCGGTTCCGCGGTGGCCGGGTCGGCCTGGGCCTTTGCCCCGGAGGTCCGGACGGCTATCACTTGATGGCGTGCGGGCCG
>NZ_CADDZT010000056.1:73775-76748 GCF_902812655.1 Candidatus Frankia meridionalis
CCGTGCGGTGGAACGCTATATCGAGCTCATCAACGCCCGACGCTATGACGAGATCGCCGACATCTTCGCCGAGGACGCCGAATTCCTGGCACCGACGGGTCGGACGCTGCGGGGTAGGGAGTCCATCCGGGCGTTCTACGGTGCGGGTCTTCGGAAGATCTCTCCCGAGAAGGTGTGGATCCACAGTTCGGTGACCGAGGATGACCGATGTGTCATCGAGATCGCGGCACGCCTGCCGGGCGATCCCGAGGACGCCAGACACATTGTGGTGGACCACTTCACCGTCGACGAGGCCGGCCTCGTCACCCGTATGGCCGTCTACCTGCGCCCCGAGGAAGTGCGCAACACGGCCGAACGGCTCGGTCCGGAATGACCGTCATGAAGTAGTGAGTATGGTTCGCCGCAGGCCCGACGAAAGTAATACGGTCAGGAGCGGGACAGCGCCGACCATGCAACGTCCTTGTCGACCCGGGGCTCCGCCGGCAGACCCAGGACCCGCTCTCCGATGATGTTCCGCTGGATCTGGTCCGTCCCGCCGGCCAACCGGTAACCCGGCGCGCCGAGCAGATGCTCGGTCCAGGCGAACCCCTCCCCCGTGTCCGCGGCGGCACGGCTGCCGAGCAGATCCACGGCAAGCTCGCCGGTCCGGGTCAGGACGTCGGAGGCGACCAGCTTGCCGACGGACGCCGCCGGACCCGGCGACACCCCGGCCGCTGCCGCCCGCGCCACCCGCCCGGCCGTGGCGGCCCGCAGCACCGTGCGGATGTAGAGGTCGGCGAGTTGCTGGCGCACGAGCGGGTCGCCGGCCCGGCCCAGCGAGCGGGCGAGGTCCAGCACGTCGTCGAAGGTTCCGCCCTTACGGCGGGTCACCGACCCGGACGCGGTGCGTTCGAAGGACAGCGTGGCGTTCGCGACCCGCCAGCCGTTACCGACCGCGCCGACGCGCAGGGCATCCGGCACCCGGACGCCGGTGAGGAAGACCTCGTTGAACGACGTCCCGCCGCTCATCTGCCGGATCGGGCGGATCTCGATACCGGGGCTGTCCATCGGCACCAGGAACGCGGTGATCCCGGCGTGCTTGGGCACGTCCGGGTCGGTCCGGGCGAGCAGCAGCCCGTAGTCGGCGAAACGCGCTCCGGACGACCAGACCTTCTGCCCGTCCACGACCCAGCCGCCGTCCACGACCCCGTCCCCGGGAGTGTCGGCGTCCCGCACCGCACGGCAGGACAGCGCCGCGAGGTCGGAGCCGGCACCCGGTTCGCTGAACAGCTGGCAGGCGAGCAGATCGGTGCGCAGCAACGGCCCGACGAACGCCTCCCGCTGGGCCGGGGTGCCGAACATCGCCACTGCCGGACCGACCAGGCCTGTCGTCACGCTGATCAGCTCGGTGGACGGCGGAACGGCGAAGGCACGCTCCTGCTCGGCGAAGGCGGTCGCGAACAGCGCGGGCAGACCGGCGCCGCCCTGCTCCACCGGCAGGGTGAGCGCCCCGTAGCCCGCGTCGTAACGGGCCCGGCGGTAGGCCCGGACGTTCTCCAGCAGCGTGTGCTCGTCGTCGTCGGAGAGGTTGCGGAACACCGCGAGGTCGAGCGGGCCGTCGGTCACCATAGGCGTGGGGACGGTGATAGCAAGCCATTGCCGTACCTCGGTACGCCAGGTCGCGAGATCCGGTACCGGGCGATCCGGAGTGGTCATGGGTGGGTCCCTTTCGCAGGACTTCTCGGACGGCAGAAGTTCTCAGACGGTCAGGACCGCGCAGGCGGACAGTCCGGGCGCGCCATAGACATGGGTGAAGCCAACCCGGGGGGCGCCGGGGACCGCCCGGCCGAGCGCCCGCCCCTGGAGCTGGCGGACGACCTCGTGCACCTGCCGCAGCCCGGACGCGCCGATTGGCTCGCCGTTGGCGATGCATCCGCCGTCGGTGTTGACCGGGAGGCTGCCGTGCGGCTCGGTGGCGCCGGCGGCGAGCAGCTTCTCCTGCTCGCCGTGGCCGCACAGCCCGGTCTCGGCGAGGTGGATGATCTCCGACCCGCTGTCGGTGTCTTGCACCTGCGCGACGGCCACCTCGGACGGGGTGACGCCGGCGGCGGTGAACGCCGCGGTGGCCGCGTCCACGCTCGGGCTGTGGTAGGGCTCGGGCGCGAGCCACGGGGAGAACACCTCGAACGAGCCGAACCGGCGGGTGCGCATCGCCACCGACGCGAGCCGCACCGGCCGTTCGCACAGGTCGGCCGCACGGTCGCCGCGGGCGAGGATGAGCGCGACGGCGCCTTCGCTCGGTGAGCAGAACATCGACCGGGTCAACGGGGCGTTGACGACCGGCGCGGCGAGCACCTCGTCCTCGGTGAGCGGTGTGCGCCGCCAGGCGGTGGGGCTGGCCTCGCCGTTGCGCAGCGCACGAGTTGCCACCCGCGCCAGCGACCGGTCGGAGATGGCATGTTCATGCTGGTAACGGCGGGTCTTCATGGCGAAGTACTGGGTGGTGACCATGAGGCCGGTGCGGCCGTACCAATCCCCCAGCCCGTAGCTGGCCGGGTCGGAACTGAAGGCTCCCCGCGGATGCTTGTCGAAGCCGATGACGGCGGCCACGGCGGCTTCCCCGGCCCGCAGCGCGTTCGCCGCGGTCGCCAGCGCCACACCACCGGTGGCACACCCATTGCGGACCGTCACAAACGGCAGGCCGGTGAGCCCGAGACGGGAGACGAGGGTGTCGGGCTTGCCGGAGACGTTGCTGCCCCCGACCGCAAGGTCGACGTCGCCCCAGGTGAGGCCCGCGTCGGCGAGCGCGGCCCGCGCCGCGTGCTCGGCCATGTCCATCCCGGTGACGCCCTCGTGCCGGCCGAAGGGATGAATGCCGACCCCGACTATGTGGACCGTGTCCCGGTCGGTCATGTTCCTTCCCCTTCCCCCACCGGCTCGAATTCCCCCACCGGCTCGAAGGCGTACGTGACCTCGCCGGTGGAGCCGGCCGGG
>NZ_CADDZT010000056.1:77100-78376 GCF_902812655.1 Candidatus Frankia meridionalis
CCGGCTCCCCGACCAGCAGGGATTCGACGAGCAGCGAGCCGAGATCGACGTAGCCGACCGCGTATGGCCGAAACCCGCCGGGTGGGGCGGCGTACGGCGGTTTCGGCTCGAAACCCTGCACGGTCGATGTCCAGACCGTGCCATGCCCGGGGAGTGCGACCGTGGCCATCTCCCCCGATGAGCAGCGCGGGCAGGACCGCGCGACGGGGAAGACCGTCGTGTCGCACCGCCCGCACCTGCCACCGGCGAGGCGCGGCGGGTCCAGCGACGCGAACAGCGCCGGGTCGAGGGCAACGTGTGGTGTCACCGCAGACGCCATCACAACCTCACATCCGGTGATGAAAATGTCATGCGGCGAGGAGTCGCAGCGGATGGGCGAGCAGCGCGGTGACCGAGCGCAGGTACTCGGCGGCGGGCGCCCCGTCGACGGCACGGTGGTCGAAGGTGAGGCTCAACGTCACCACCGACGTGCGCCGTGGCGTCTCCCCCTCCCAGCGGACACCGTCACGGACCCGGCCGACGCCAAGGATCGCCACGTTCGGCGGGTTGATGACCGGGGTGAAGAAGTCCACCCCGTACCCGCCGAGGGAGGTGACGACGAAGGTCGCGCCTTCGAGGTCGGGCAGGGTGAGCCGCCCGGCCCGGGCCGCCAGGGCGAGCTGTCGCGTCCGCGCGGCGATGTCGAGCAGGCCCCGGGTGGCCGCGTCGCGTACCACCGGCACGAGCAGACCGTTCGCCACCGCCACCGCCACCCCGACATGGATGTCGGGGAGCAGGTGGACACCGCCGTCGCGGACGGTGGCGTTGAGTAGCGGGTGGTCGAGCAGCGCGAGCGCCGCGGCGCGCACGACGAAGTCGTTGAACGAGGGAACCCGGAGCTCCCCGGTGATGCCCCACTCCCGTTTCAGCTGGGCACGTAGGGCCACCAGATCCGTGACGTCGGCCTCGTAGCCATGGGTGAGCTGGGCCATCTCCTGCAGGCTCGCGTGCATACTGCGGGCGATTGCGCCACGCATCCCGGTCAGCGCCACGACCTGACCCGGACGGGGTCCGGCAGGTGGCTGTGCGTCCAGCCGCGCGGTCGCCCCCGACACCGTCTCCCCCGGCGCGGTCGCCCCTGACGCGGTCGCCCCCGGCAGTGGCTGGGGCCGTGGCGTGTACAGCGGGACACCCGACGCGGCCCGGTCCACGTCCATCCGGCGGATGCGGCCCCCGGGGCCGGTACCGACCACGGTCTCAAGGTCCACCCCGACCGTCTCGGCGTGCCGCCGCACCA
>NZ_CADDZT010000056.1:78669-84388 GCF_902812655.1 Candidatus Frankia meridionalis
TGGTCGCCGTCCACGACGGCGGGTCCGACGGGAACGGCAGGTCCGACGGGAACGGCAGGAACGGGGACATCCGTGACATGTGCGGAGACGGCGGCCTCCACGTCCTCGGACACGATCCGGCCGCCCGGTCCGGTGCCGGGGACGGTCGCGAGGTCGACGCCGAGTTCCCGGGCGACGCGGCGGGCGTTCGGGGATACGAACAGCCGGCCGGCCCGGGTGGGAGCGGCCGGCGCATCACCGGGCGGGGCCTCGCCCGCGGCGAGCAGCCAGCCGATGAGTGCGCCCGGGGGCAACGTGGTTCCGGCCGGTACGAGCGGGTGGAACAGTCCCTCGGCCTCGGCCTCGACGTCGGTGTCCACCTTGTCGGTGGCAAGCCTCATGATCACATCGCCGGGTCGCACCGGGCCACCGGCCGGTGCGACCCATTCGGTGATCGTGCCTTCCTGCATCGTCAGCCCGAGCTTGGGCAGCAGCACCTCGACGGCCACTGTTACCTCCGCTCAAGCAGCCGGCGGCAGCCGTCGGCGATGCGGGTGCGGTCGGGTATGTAGGCCCGCTCCAGGACGGGGCTGAACGGCACCGGCGTGAACGGCGCGCCGAGGCGCAGCACGGGCGCGTCCAGATAGTCGAAGGCGGCTTCCTGGACCTGCGCCGCTATTTCGGCACCAATCCCACCGAACCGGACCGCTTCGTGTACCACGAGCACCCGGTTCGTGCGCCCGACCGACGCCACGATCGTGTCAGTGTCCAACGGCTGGACCGACCGCGGGTCGATGACCTCGACCGAGACACCGTCGGCGGCGAGTTCCTCGGCGGCGGCCAGCGCCTCGACGGTCATCCGCCCCAGGGCTACCACCGTGACGTCGTCGCCGGTGCGCAGCGTCGCGGCCTTCCCGATCGGGGTCTCGTAGAGCTCCTCGGGAACCTCGCCCTTGCTCCCGAGCAGGACCTTGTTGAGCATCACGATGACAGGGTTGTCGTCCCGTACCGCCGATATGATCATTCCTTTGGCGTCCGCCGGGGTGGCGGGCATGACGACCTTGAGTCCCGGCGTGTGCGCGAGCCATGCCTCCAGGCTCTGGGAGTGCTGCGCGGCCGCGCCGAGCCCCGCTCCCGCCGCCGTGGTGATGGTGAGCGGGACCTTGACGGACCCGCCGTACATGAACTTCATCTTGGCGGCCTGGTTGACCACCTGGTCCATGCAGACGCCCAGGAAGTCCATGAACATCAGGTCGCACACCGGCCGCAGGCCGCGGGCGGCGGCGCCTACGCCGAGCCCGATGATCGCCGCCTCGGAGATGGGTGTGTCCACGACGCGGCGCGGCCCGAACTCCGACAGCAGCCCGTCGAACATGTGGAAGACCCCGCCGTAGCCGGCCACGTCCTCACCGGCCACGAACACGTCGTCGTCGTCGCGCATAACCTGCGCGAGGCCCTCGTTGAACGCCTTGACATAGGTCAGGGTGCGGGTCATCGACTGGGAGCTCCTTCGGCCGCTCGTCGCTGTACCGGGCTCATTCGCTGTAGACGCCACGGGCGATGTCCGCCGGGTCCGGCTCCGGGCTCGCCTCGGCAAAGGCGACCGCCGCCGCGGTCTCGGCCCTGGTCTGCTCCCAGATCGCCGCGAACTGCTCGGGCGGGACGGCGCCCGCGGCCGTCGCCCGACTCTCCAGCAGCTTGATCGCGTCGCGTTCCTTCCAGGCGTCGATCTCCTCCTGGGTGCGGTACGCGATGCGCAGGCCCTTGACGCCCTGATGATCGTAGTAACGGTAGGTCTTGGCCTCGACCATGGTCGGACCGCCACCGGCCCGGGCCCGGTCGACCGCACGCAGGGTGGCCGCGCGGACGGCCACGGCGTCCATGCCGTCACAGATCTCGCTCGGCATGCCGTACGCGGCAGCCCGGTCCGCGACGTCGGTGAGCAGCATGTGCCTGGCCTGCGGGGTGAACTCGGCATAGCCGTTGTTCTCGCAGACGAACACGACGGGCAGGTGCAGGACGGCGGCGAGGTTGGCCGCCTCGTGGAAACTGCCGATGTTCGAGGCGCCGTCGCCGAAGAAGGCCATCGCGACACTCCCGTCGGACCGGTAGGCGCCCGCGAACGCCGCTCCGACCGCGATCGGGATACCTGCACCGACGATGCCGTTGGCACCGAGCATGCCGATCGACAGGTCGTTGATGTGCATACTGCCGCCGCGGCCATGGCAGTACCCGTCAACGCGGCCGTACAGCTCGGCGAACATCTGGCGGAAGTCCGCACCCTTGGCGACGGCATGGCCATGACCGCGGTGCGTGGAGGTGATCTGGTCGGAGTCGCGCAGCGTGCTGATCGCGCCGGCGGCGACCGCCTCCTGCCCGACGTAGAGGTGCAGGAAGCCCGGCAGCAGGCCGGACTCCATGAGTCGACCGGCCTCGGTCTCGAACACCCGGATGCGCACCATGCGCCGGTGCAGGTCCAGAAGCACCGAGGCTTCAGGGATCTCCGTGGTGCCCGCCGGGTCGACGGCAGGCTGGGTCGGCCGGGAGCTCTGGTCGGCCGTGGCGGCTCGCGTCATGATGCTGCCCTTCTCCCTCGGGCCGGGAGCTGCGCGCGGCAGGCCACGGCGGCATCCAACATTCCCGGAGTTTGTCGAAAGTGACTCTAGTAAGCGAACACGTCGGACGCCAGACTCACAGCCAAGGTTAGCTGTTGACGACTCCAGTAAGTAGCCGCATCTCGACCCTGGGCCGCGTTGGGCCGGGCGAGGCGGGCCGGCGGAGGGAGACGAACCGTTGCAGGTACTGGTTCTCACCGGCGGTCACCGTGTCGACCTCGATGCCTTCCTCGGGATGGTCACCGACATCTGCGCCGCCCGAGGATGGCTGTGGGTGCACGCGACCCAGCCGTCGGCCCAGGCATGGCTGCGCCCCGAGCACGCGGGCCGCTTCGATGCACTGCTCTGCCACGACATCCCAGGACTGCACCTGCGTCGGGGCGAGCCGCCCGTACCCCACGGCCCCACACCACAGGTCGCCCAGGGGATCGTCGATCTCCTCGACCGGGGCCAGGGGCTTGTCGTCACCCACCACTCGCTGGCCGGCTGGCCGGACTGGGAGGGCTGGGCCGAGGCGCTCGGCGGCCGCTTCCACTACGCGCCCGGACGGCTGCGCGGCCGGCGGTGGCCGTCGTCGGGCACCTGGGTCGGCGACTACCGCATCCAGGTGACCGCCCCGACCCACCCGGTATGCGACGGCGTCGGCGACTTCACCGTCAACGATGAGCTCTACTGCTGCCCGGTGTTCGAAGGCGACGTCGTCCCGCTTCTTCGCACTGACGCCGGCTTGGACCCGAGCCGCTTCGTGTCGTCCTACGAACACGTCCGCCACGGCGAGGCGCAGGCGCCGGACTGCTCGGGCCACCCGCCCGCCAGCGATCTCGTCGGCTGGGCGAAGGCCGCCGGGCGCAGCCCGCTGGTCTATCTGCTGCCCGGCGACTCCGCGCGCACGTTCGCGCTGGAGAACTACCGCCGGCTGGTCGGGAACGCGCTGGCCTGGGTCGCCTCGCCCGGAGCACACCGGTGGGCGTCCGAGCATCCCGTCCGGATCGACCCGGCATGACCGGCATGACCGGCATGACCGGCATGACCGGCATCGGACGGATAGCCGCCGGTGCCGGATCGGGAATCGACGCCGTTTCTTGACTCATCCTACAGTTAGGTGTCTACAGTCGACACGACCGGCAGACACGCAACCAGCAGACACGGGAAGCGGGGCGGTGAGGTCCGTTGGAGCTGGCTGGGATCGGTGACCGGGCACAGCGGGATCCAGATGGCGTCGCCCTCGTCGACGACTTCGGCCGGCTCACCTGGGCGGAGCTTGCTGAACAGGTCCGTGCCGTCGCCGCCGAGATGCTGGGTGTCGCATCCGGTGACGGTGAGCGGGTCGCGGTCACCGGCGAGAACGTCATCCCCACACTTGTCGCGCACGCGGCAGGCATCCTCGCCGGGGTCGGCACCGTCGCGGTGTCCCGCCAGCTCACCGCCGGTGAACTGGCTGATCTGCTCGTCGATGCCGGTGCGGTGGCCGCCGTCACCGGGCCCGACAGCGTCGACGCGGTGACGGCCGCCGCTGGACCCGCACGACTACGCGCCGTCGTCGTCCACGACGGCCACGACGGCCACGACGGCACGGACCGTGCCCCGGGCCGCACGGACGCCCCCGACGTGATCCCGTGGGCGGACTGGACGGGCAGTGACCGCCCGCTACCAGACCTGGCCGCCCGGCCCGCCCGGCCGCCGCTGGTGTACACCTCCGGGACGACCGGCCGGCCGCGCGGTACCGAGGTGCGCTGGACCGCGCCGACACCCGCGACCGCGGTGGCGTACGCCGCCGCGCTGGCCGCCCGTTCGGGCTTTCCCGCCGGCCCGCACCTGGTGGTCGGGCCGCTGCAGCACAACGGTCCGCTCACCTGCCTGCGTCATCTGCTGTCCGGGCAGCCGGTGGTCGTCCTGCGCCGGTTCGACGCGGAGCGCGTGCTGGGGCTCGTCGACACGTACCGGGTGACGTCCTCGGTGATGGTCCCGACGCACTTCTCCCGCCTGCTCGCCCTGCCCGCGGACGTGCGCGCCCGTTACGACGTGACGAGCCTGCGCACCCTCCCCCACACCGGGTCGGCCTGCCCACCCGACGTCAAACGAGCGATGATCGCCTGGTTCGGGCCGGTGCTGGTGGAGTCCTACGGTGGCAGCGAGGTGGGCACGCTCTGCCGGATCACCAGCGAGGAGTGGCTGGCCCGACCCGCGTCGGTCGGTCGCTGCGTGCCCCCGTTCGAGGTGGTCGTTCTCAGCGCCGACAACGCGGCGCTGCCCGCCGGAGAGGTCGGCGTACTGGGCTTTCGCGCCCCGGCCGACCGGGGCATCCGCTACCACGACGACCCGGCCAAAACCGCCGCCGCCTACCTGGCGCCCGATGTGTTCACCCTGGGCGACGTCGGCTACGTCGATGTGGACGGCTACGTCCACATCACCGACAGGATCGCCGACATGGTCGTCTCCGGCGGGGTGAACCTCTACCCCGCCGAAAGCGAGCGCATCCTCGCGCACCACCCCAAGATCGCCGATGTGGCCGTGATCGGTGTGCCCGACCCGGACATGGGCGAGGCGTTGCGGGCACTCGTCGTCCCCGGTGGCGAAGCCCCCGCCCCCGACGAGCTCGACCGCTTCTGCCGGACCTCGCTCGCCGCGTATAAATGTCCCAAATCATATGAAATCGTTGCAGAGCTTCCCCGTAACGCCATGGGAAAGATCGACAAGAAGGCGCTGCGGCGGCCCTACTGGGACACCGAACGCACCATCTCCGGATGAGAAAAGGGAACCCATGACTGAGGTGCTGTTCGTCCGGCACGGCCTGCCGGTCGCCGGCGTTGCCGACCCGGAGCTGGCCGAGGAGGGAACCATCCAGGCGAAACGGCTGACTGCCTGGCTCGCCGCCGAGCGGGTGGACGCCCTGGCGACCAGCCCGCTGCGGCGGGCCCGCCAGACCGCGGCTGTGCTCGCCGCCGAGCTCGGCTTCGTCCCGACCGAGATCGCCGACCTGCGCGAGTGGGAACCCCGGGAACCCAACGAGGTCTACACGCCGATCGAGCAGATGGCCGCCGACGACCCTCGGGCCAGCGCCGTGGCGGAAGGCCGCTACGGCGACTTCGTGCCCGACCTCGACCAGCCCGCCTTCATCACCCGAG
>NZ_CADDZT010000056.1:84635-92199 GCF_902812655.1 Candidatus Frankia meridionalis
CCCGCGACTGCCTGGAGCAGATCTTCGAGATCTGGCCGTCCGGACGGGTCGTGGCCGTCAGCCACGGCGGGATCATCAACGCCATCTTGGCCGGGGTGATCGGCACCCCTGATCTGTTCTGGTTCAACCCGGGGTACACCTCGGTTTCCCGGGTGGAGAAACTGCGATCGGGCCGGGTCGTCGTCCACTCCGCCAACGAGACCGGCCACCTCCTCGGCAGCCGCCCCTGACGGTCCACAGGTAGCGGCACGGGCACCGCTGACAGCACGGTGAGAGTCGGGAGGGGGATCCTCCCGACTCTCCGACCAAGCCGTCAGCCGTAGGTGACGTAGCAGTTGACTCCGTCGGACTCCCGGTAGCAAGCGGCGTTTTCAATATCAGTAATCTTGGGGCGGATACAACTACTGCGATGTCGCCGGCATCAAGCTCTATCAACGCGGCGCGTCCGACCCGCCGGAGACCATGCTGGATCTCGTCACCACGATCGACCGCGTGTTCCACGAGGCCGGGATCCACCCGCGGCTGTGGAACACCGACACCACCTACCTGATCCCGCTCCAGAAATCCCTGACTGAAACACAGGCCCGGAACTACGCGGTGCGCTTCTTCCTGGTCGGCGTCTACGCTCGCTCAGTCAATCTCGAACGCATGTACTTCTACAACTGGGGCGGCACCAACATCCCCATCGTCCTACAGGCCGTAGGCGGTGCCCCCACCCGGGCCGCGCTGGCGGTAGAACAGTTACAGCGCTGGCTCGCTCACGCGCAGAGCCGATCCTGTGGCCACGGCCTGGCAATCAAACTGCCGGACAACGTCTGGCAGTGCGAGTGCACCATCGTCGAATCCGACCGGCACTACGACGCGACGATCCGGTGGACCGACAGCGGCACCGCCACCACCACCGCGGAACCCGGCGTCGCGGCGGTCCCCGGGTTGGACGGCGACACGACCACCGTCCAACCCGGGGACACCATCACGGTCACCGAAGAACCGATACTTATCGAACACCGGCCGTAAGGGGCGCTCCGGCGACGTCGCGGACCGTCAGTAGGAGACGTCAGTAGGAAGCGGTGCCGCCGTCGACGCTGAGCAGCGAGCCGGTGATACCGGCGCCCACGTCCGAGGCGAGCAGGACGGCCATGGCCGCGACCTCCTCGACGGTGTTGGGCCGTTTGATCGACGACTCCCTGGCGAACAGCGCGACCATCTCGTCGAAGGTGATCCCCATGGCTTCGGCGGTGGCTGGTCCGTTGTCCCTGATGATGTCGGTGATGATCAGGCCCGGACAGATCGCGTTGACCGTGATCCCCTCGGTGCCGACCTCGCGGGCGATCGACTTCGTCATGCCGTTGATGGCGTGCTTGGCCGCCACGTAGGGGGTCAGGACGGGCTTGCCGTGCTTGCCCTCGACGGACGAGATGTTGATGATACGGCCCCACTTCTGCTCGAGCATGGGCTTCAGCGCCCGCCGGGTCGCCCAGAAGGTGGAGTAGACGTTCCACTTCATCGTCGTGTCCCACACCTCGTCGCTGAGCAGGACGGTCGGTTGCAGGCCCGCGGCGCCGCCGGCGTTGTTGACGAGGATGTCGATCCGCCCGAAGTGCTCGACGGTCGCGTCGATGAAGCCCTCGACGTCGGCCTGGTGGGTGACGTCCCCGGCGCGGAAGATGGCCCGGTCACCCGCGCCCAGGGCCGCAAGGGTCTTCTCGCCCTTCTCGACGGACCGACCGTTGATCGCGACCGACGCACCCTCGGCGAGGAAGGCCTCGGCAATCGCGCGGCCGATGCCGGCGGTTCCTCCGGTGACGGCGGCGACTCTGCCTTCGAGCTGCATGTGTCCTCCTGCTGGCCTGCCGACAGAGCTGACGGCGGCACTCGGCGTCCTGGCGACTTAGTTTGCTTGCACTCCAGTTTCTACCGGAGGAGTGTTGCACGTCACAACCACATCGGCCGAGATCCGCCCGTAGGCCGACGAACCAGAAAGGACCGGGCTGCATGACCGGCAAGCAGTGGATCATCGATACGCAACCCAGCCGACGCTTCCCGATCTACACCCGGCTCAACGCCAACGACGTCCTGACGGACCCGATCACGCCACTGGGCGCGAGCCTCGGCTGGATCCCGCACATCCTCCCGGGTTGGGACACCGCCAACGCAGCCTACGGATCGTTCACCGTGGCGGAACAGACGGTGGACGTCTCCCCGAACGCCGCGTTCTTCTACGGCCACCTCTACGTGAACATGACGCTGCCGCGGCTGACCGGCATCCGCCTCGGGATCGGCACCGACGCCGTCGACATGATGTGGTTCGCCGGTGGCGGTGAGCCGCCCGTGCACGTCAGCCAGGCCGACGACGTGAACGAGGAGCGGTCCGCGGCCATCGCGCAGCGTGCCGCCTGGGTGCTGTCGACGACGACTTTTCCCGAGCTGGAGGAGGAGCGGGCGATCGCCGACGGGTTACGGGCCGCGCGTCCCGATCTCACCGCGCTGACCCCGCTGGCGCTGGTCGCCCGAGCCCGGTCGGTGCTGCCGCTGGAAAGGCTGGCATGGCGCGGCGAAGTGATCGCCAGCAGCGGTGGCGCGGTCGGCCCGGGCGTGCTCGGCCAGCTCCTCGGCGGCGACCCCGCGCTGGTGGTACGGCTGATCGGCAAGGCCGGGGACGTCGACTCGGCCGCCCCCTCGTTCGCCCTGTGGGAGCTCTCACGGGTCATACGCGGCGACGTGGGGCTCTCCGTCGCCTTCGACGGCGGCGTGGACAGCCTGTTCGCGCGACTTCCCGCCGTCCACGCCGGGTTCCATGCTGGGCTGTCGACCTTCCTGCGCGACTTCGGTTACCGCGGGCCCAACGAGTGGGACCTCGGTTCGGACACCTGGGAGACCAGGCCGGAGCTGCCGCTTGCGCTGCTCGACCGGCTCCGCCACCTCGACGACGCCGCCGCGCCCACGATCAGGTCGGCCGACCGGGTGGCGGACGACGAGGCCGCCGTCGCCGAGGCGCTCGACCGGCTCGGCGGGGACGCCACCGCCGAGGCTATGTTCCATGCGGCGCTCGCGTCCGCGCGCCGTTTCGGTGCCTGGCGGGAACGCGCGAAGACCAACTGCATCAAGATCCTGCACGAGGCGCGCATGCCGCTGGTGGAACTCGGCCGGCGGCTGCACCAGCAGGGTTATCTCGCCCACCCGGGTCAGATCTTCATGGCGACCGAGTCCGAGCTGGACACGATCGCCCTGGATCCGGCATCACTGAGCGCGACTCTCACAGAGCGGGAACGGGAGTGGCAGGGCCTGTTCGGCCTGGAGCTGCCGTCGTTCAT
Organism: Candidatus Frankia meridionalis; assembly: GCF_902812655.1. Classification (GTDB taxonomy): domain Bacteria; phylum Actinomycetota; class Actinomycetes; order Frankiales; family Frankiaceae; genus Protofrankia; species Protofrankia meridionalis. Next base: position 87,950 of record NZ_CADDZT010000056.1, read on the forward strand.
CGACGGGACGAAGCCGCTGCCGCCACTGTCGTCGCTGGGCCGGCGTGCCGACACGGAGGTCAACCCGGTCAAGCCAGGTGAGGTGCTGTACGGCGTCGGGGCGGCCGCGGGCGTGGCCCGGGGTCGGGCGCGGGTCGTCACCGCGGTCGACGCGGCCGGCGACCTGGAACCGGGCGAGATCCTGGTGGCTCCGCAGACCGACCCGTCCTGGACGCCGCTGTTCATGGTCGCGGCGGCGTCCGTCGTGGACGTCGGCGCCATGGGCAGCCACGCGATGATCGTCAGTCGGGAGCTGGGCATCCCGTGCGCGGCGGGCGTGTCCGCGGCCAGCCGGCGTATTCCCAACGGGGCACTGCTGGAGGTCGACGGATCGGCCGGCACCGTAACGGTGCTGGCCCTGTAGGCGGAGGTCTTCTCGCCCTGTCGGCGGAGGCGACGGCGCTCCTGGCGTGTCGCGGGCCGGTCGGTATCCGGGCCGGTCTGCGGCACAGATCCCCGCATGAGTGCCCGCATCGCCCTCGACGAACGGTTACTATAGACCGACACAAGAAACTTCGGGAGCTGCCATGGTCATGCAGGAGCCGGACACCCGCGCCCGTTGCCCCGGTCCATCCGCGCAGGACTACCTCGCCGCGGACAGCCGGCCGGTACCCGACGTCCTGCGCATGAACGTGAACGAATACCTCGGCAGCGATGATATCGACGTCGAACGCTATATCTCACCCGAATGGCACCGCCTGGAGGTCGAGAAACTCTGGCGCCGGGTCTGGCAGTTCGCCTGCCGCGAGGAGGCCATCCCCGAGGTCGGCGACCACGAGGTCTACGAGATCGCCGACGACTCGTTGCTGATCGTGCGCACCGCCCCGGACGAGATCCGCGCGTTCGTCAACGCCTGTCTGCACCGTGGGCGCAAACTGCGTTCCACCGGCGGGCACGTCCCGGAGTTCCGCTGCCCGTTCCACGGTTTCACCTGGAACATCGACGGGACCCTCAAGAGCATCCCGTGCGCCTGGGACTTCCGCCATGTCGATCCGGAGAAGTTCAGCCTGCCGGAGGCGAAGGTCGCGACCTGGGGCGGCTTCGTCTTCATCAACATGGACCCCTACTGCGAGCCGTTCGAAACCTTCGCCGGTGAGCTGCCCGACCACTTCGCCCGCTGGCCGCTTGCGGACCGCTACACCTCGCTGCACATCGCGAAGATCCTGCCCTGCAACTGGAAGATCGGGCAGGAGGCCTTCATGGAGGCCTTCCACGTGATCGGCACCCACCCGCAGCTACTGGCCTGGATGGGTGACGCGAACTCACAGTACGACGTCGTAGCGAGCGCCAACTGGGACCGCACGATCACTCCACAGGGGGTGCCCAGTCCACACCTGGCGGCCGACGTCACTGAGGAGGAGGTTCTGGAGAGCTTCTACTTCTCGCGTGGCTTCTACGCCTCGACCCAGGGTCGGGACCTCGCCCCGCAAGGTGGCGAGCTGCCCGAGATCCCACCCGGCGCAACGGCCCGAACGGTGCTCGCCGACCAGATGCGGGGCCAGTTGGGTGCGCTGTCCGGCGAGGACTACTCGACGGTCAGCGACAGCGAACTCCTGGACGCGGTCAACTACATCCTGTTCCCGAACTTCCATCCCTGGGCCGGAAAGAAGTCGAACATCATCTACCGGTTCCGGCCATACGGTAACGACCCCGACCGGTGCATATCAGAGATCTTCTTCCTTTCGGGCTGGCCCAAGGGCACCCCCCGCCCGGCCCCGGCGAAGATCCGATGGGTTCCCGAAGGCGTGCACATGGCTGACGTCCCCGAACTGGGCCTGCTCGGTCCGGTCTTCGACCAGGACATCGCCAACCTGCCGTACGTGCAGCAGGGCCTGAAGGCGACACGCAAGGCAGGCGTCACCCTCGCCGACTACCAGGAAAGCCGCATCCGGCACTTCCACCATCTTCTCGACACCTGGATGTCCCGCTGAGCGCACAGGTGACGGTCATGCCCGCCGGTGTCGTGCTGGACGTGGCGGACACCGAGACCGTATTCGACGCCGCCCACCGGACGGGCTACCTGTGGCCCACCGTCTGTGGTGGGCTCGGTACCTGTCGGACCTGCGTCCTGAAGGTCAGCGAGGGCGCGGACAACTGTAAACCGGCCGGCGAACTCGAACGGGAGGGGCTGGCAACCCTGGGTCCGCCGGCTGGGGACGGGCGCACCCGACTGGCCTGCCAGTTACGGGTGACCGGCCCCGTCGTGGTCGTCAAACGCGGCGTGCGCCGCGTGAAGGAGCTGCGCGGCCTGTAGGTGGCGCACCTACGGGCGGCACGACCTGGAGAGAACCGCATGGCCTCGAAGAAACCCGGGCGGCCTGGAGGAACTGTGAGCACGAAGCCGGCGAGTGTCACCCATCCGATCACCAGACAGGTGTACACGCTGACCGACGACGGGCTGGTCGAGGTCTACGACCCGACCACCGGGCAGCGTGGCCTGTTCGATTCGGACGCCCGCTGGCAGTCCGGGGAGATCCGGCACGCAGACCTGCAGATCGCCGGCTGGGTCGGCCGCCGGGCCCGACCGAACCCGCAGAGGGACACCGCGTGACCGCCGGAGTCACCGCCCACGGACCTGCCGTGACCCAGGTGGTGATACTCGTCCGACGCCCCGGACCCGGTGGTCCGACACCCGAGGACTTCGCCCTGGCCGAACAGGCGGTACCCGAACTCGGCGCGGGCCAGGTTCTCGTCCGCAACGCCTTCATGAGCGTCGACCCGTCGATGCGGGGCCGCCTGGAGGAGACGGAGAAGCACTACACGACCAACTTCGCGATCGGCGAGCCGCTGGACGGCTCCGCCGTCGGACAGGTGATCGCGAGCCGCGCGCCCGGGATCGAGACGGGCGCCTGGGTACGCCACCGGCTCGGCTGGCGGGACCTTGCGGTCGTGACCGCCACCGCGGACAACCCGTCGGCGTTCGGCGTCATCGATGTCGACCGCGCCGCACCGTCGGCCTGGCTCGGCATCCTCGGCCAGACCGGCTTCACCGCCTACGCCGGGCTGCTGCGTGCGGGTGAGCTGACCAAGGGCGACACGGTGTTCGTGTCCGCGGCCGCGGGTGCGGTCGGCAGTGCCGCCGGCCGGTTCGCCCACCTCCTCGGTGCCGCGCGCGTCATCGGTAGCGCGGGCGGGGCGGCCAAGTACCGGCTGCTCACCGAGGAACTCGGTTTCGACGCGGCCGTCGACCACCGTGCCGAACCGGTCGCGGCCGGGCTCGGCCGGGCCGCCCCGGACGGCGTCGACCTGTACTTCGACAACGTCGGCGGGGACCATCTCGTCGCCGCGCTGGACGCGCTGCGCGTCGGTGGACGGGTGGCACTCTGCGGCATGATCTCCCAGTTCACCTCGGACGCGCCCCGCCCCACCATCGACCACCTCATCCAGGCCGTGCTCAAACGGCTGACGCTGCGCGGCTTCATCGTCCGGGACCACGAGGATCTGCGGCCCGAGTTCGAAGACCGAGTCTCGGGCTGGCTGCGCACGGGCGAGCTGGTGTCCCGGCAGACGGTCGTCAACGGGCTGGACCATGCGGTCGCGGCGTTTCTCGGGATGCTGCGCGGTGACAACGTCGGCAAGATGCTCGTCCGCCTCGACCGCGACGTCGAATCCTGAGGGGCCGACGCGAAACGTCTTTCATGATCAAAAAATGAAGGCGGAGTCGTCAACATCGTTGACTATCTTGTCGACACGAACACCCGAAGTGATCCGCCGCCGAGGAGCGAGGTAACCGGCGGCTACACCGAGCCGTACACGGCCCAGGACAGACAGCGGTCGAGCACAGTGGTGAACTCCGGGGTCGTCCAACTGCCCCGGTCGGTACGCCCGAGGTCCTCGACGCCGAGGTCCTGAACGTCAAAACGGCCACGGCAGTGACCAAGGGTGAAATAGCAGACCTCACCCGCGCCGTGCCGGCGCAGATAGAGGACGGGCTGCGCATCGTCGGCGTCGTCGGCGACATGCCCTTCGGCGAAGCCCCGGCACAGCCCGCGGTGACGTGCGTGCAGAACCACGTCGAGCGGGCCGTGCAGCTCGCTCACGTACAGCTCGTCGCCGACGTCGAAAGGGTCGATGCCCGCCACCAGCGGATGGTCGGGCTGGGTGACCTCGACCCGGTAGGGCTCGATCGGGGGGTGGCCGAGGAACTGGCTGCCCAGCACCGCGGCCACCTCCCCGAGCACCCGAGGCGTGGAGAAGACCCGCGGTGCCCC
>NZ_CADDZT010000056.1:92224-99317 GCF_902812655.1 Candidatus Frankia meridionalis
GCCGCGAGCCACGAAGTCGACCAGGGTCCGTTGCTGCCCGAGGCTCGGACGCCGGTCGCAGGTGTAGGTGACGAGCACGTCCGCCGACTCGATCGCGTCCGTGCGCGCGTAGTCCTCGAACACGCGGGTGCGCACCCGCTCGTGCCGGCCGATGCGTTCCAGCAGTTGCAGCCGCGCATAGTCGAAGTCGTGCCAGCGGCCCCCGCAGACGAGGACCGCGTCGATGCGTCCGGCGGGTCCAGCCATCTTTCCCGAACCGCCCGGTGTCAGAACTGCACGCGGGTGACGAGCCCGCCGTCCACCACGAAGTTGACCCCGTTGCAGAACCCGGCCCGGGGACCCGCGAGGAAGGCGACCGCGGCCGCCACGTCCTCAGGCCGGCCGTAACGGCCGACCGGGATCCTGTCGAGCACCTCGGTGTAGACCTCGGGTCGATGCTCCCTGATCTTCTCCCAGTCCCCGCCGGGGAACTCGATCGGCCCGGGGGAGACGGTGTTGACCCGGATGCCGCGCGGCGCGAGCGTGCGTGCCAGCGCCGCGGAATGGTGCAGCACCGCAGCCTTGATGGCGGAGTATGCGTTGGGGGACGCCGGGCGGACCGTGTCGAACGCGTTGGTCGTGCCGATCGCGATGATCGAACCGCCGCCGTCCGCGAGGTGCGGCACGGCGGCTTCGGCCAGGCGGACGAACGGCAGCAGGTCCCCCTCGAGACTGCGCTGCCACTGGCCGGGATCCTTGGCCGGGCCCGCGGACACGTTGGACACGACGATGTCCAGGCCGCCCAGTTCGGCCGCGGCATGGCCGACGAAGGCGGCCAGGGTGTCGGTGTCGGTGACGTCGAACGCCTCGCTGTACACCTGGGTGCCGTCGGCGCGCAGCTCCGCCGCGGTCTTCTCCAGGCCTTCGGCTCCACGCGCGCAGAGCGCGAGCGAGGCGCCCTCCGCAGCCAGCGTCGCGGCTATCGCCCGGCCCAGGCCACGGCTGGCGCCGGTCACCAGTGCCCGCCGTCCTGCCAATCCGAGATCCATGAGCTGTCACCTTTCGTCAGCGGTCAATCAACTACCAATATTGCTGTCAGTACGGAGCGATACCGCCACCCACGGTGAGAACCTCACCGTGCAGGTAGGGCACCTCATCGCTGAGGATCCAGGCCGCGGTTGCCGCGATCTCCTCGGGTGTGGCGTACCGGCCGAGCGGCACGGCGCGCTTCATACCCCCCTTGAAAGCGGCCTCGTCCACCCCGGCCAACGCCCCGAGCCCGGCGCCGAGCGAATCCATCATGCGAGACTCGACAACGCCGGGGGCCAGAGTGTTGACGCGGATGCCGGAGCCGGCGACCTCCAGGGCCAGGCAACGTGCCAGGCCGTGCACGGCATGTTTGGAGGCATTGTAGATCGATGTGCCACCGGTCCCCATCAGCGCGGCGATGGACGCGGTGAACAGGATCGAACCGCCGTCCCCCTGCGCCGTCAGCCGGCGCACCGCCGCCTGCGCGGACAGGAACGCGCCGAGAACGTTGACACCGAAGACGCGGTGGTAGTCCGCCACGTCGAAGTCCGTCACCGTCCGGACCATGCACTCCACACCGGCGTTGGCGTGAAAGAGGTCCAGCCGGCCGAAGGCCTGGACAGCCGCGTCGACGCTGGCCTCGGCACCGGCAGGCGTGGTGATGTCGACGCCGACGCCCACGGCGTCACCGCCGATCAGTTCCGCGATCTTCCTCGCGGCATCGGCGTCGAGGTCCGCGACCACGACCCGGGCCCCCTCCGCCGCGAGCCGTCGGCTGACCGCCGATCCGATCACGCCGGCACCGCCGGTCACGACCACCGACTTGCCGTTGAGTCCATGGAGCACCCTGCCACCCCTTCCCCGCTCGGGCCGGGGACGATCCGCCTGTCCCCGGCCCGAGACCATGCCTACCCGACCGAACAGAGTCGCCCGGCGACTCGACTACTGGATCTGCCAGAGCTTCTTGAAGGCGTCCTGGTAGCCGGCGAAGCCGACGTAGTACCCGGTGGAGTCGAGGGAGACCGACGAGAGGTTGTCCTTGGTGATGAGCTGGGTCGGCAGCAGGGCCTTGCTCGCCGGGGCCAGGTCGTCACCGTTGAACTGGCGGGCGAGCAGGTCCGCGACCCGCCAGCCGAGGATGGACGCGGAGAAGCCGGTCCACACGTTCTCGGTGCCGTCCTTGAGAGCCGTCAGGTTGGCCTGGCTGGGGGTTTCACCACCGATGTTGACCTTGCCGTTCAGGCCCGCTCCCTTGAGCGCCGCGTCGACCCCCAGGGTCAGGTCACCGAACGAGAAGATCGCCCAGTTGATCTTCGGGTCCTGCTGAACGGTGCTCACCACGCTGGACGGGGTCTTGGTACCCAGGTCGGCGAGCTGCTGGTTGACCTCCTTGACCGTGCAGCTCGGGCAGACACTGGACAGGGTGCTCTTGAAGTTGTCCACGAAGACACCCAGGATGGGGAAGGCCTTGATCGTGAACAGCGCGACGTTGGCCTTGCCGTTGCTGTTGACCGCCACGTAGTTCGCCACCATCTTGCCCCAGGTCGCGACCTGCTCGTCGCCGTCCAGGCTGTTGGAGAACACCGCAGTGTCGGCGGCACCGCCGACACTGTCGGAGATCACCGGGATGTTCTGCGCCTTGGCCTGGTCGAGCTGGGACTTCAGCAGTGCCAGCGGGGTGCCGGAGATGTGGATAGCGTCGGGATGCTTGGAAATCGCCTGGGTGACCGCGTTCGCGTAGTCCTCAGGGCCGCTGCCGGGGACGATCCGCTCGTAGCGCCAGCCGAGCACCTTGGCCGCCTCGACCAGGGCGTCGTCGCGCACCTTGGTGACGGGGACGGGCGTTTCGACAGTGATCACATACTTGCCCGTGGGTGGCGTCTTCGACAGCGGGGTGTCGAGGACGATCCCGCTCGGGTTCTTCAGGCTCGCGTCAACGGCCGCCTTCGCCTGCACTAAACCCGCCGAACCGGTGTCCTGCACCGCCGCTGACGCGCCCGATTTCGGCGTCGAACCGCTGCTGCCGCACGCGGCGGCGAACAATGCCGTGGTCGCGGCCACCGCCGCAACCACAACCGTCCTGCGGGGAGTCGTTCTCATGAAGCTATCCCTTTCCTATCGCCGCCATCGGCATCGCAAGCCCACGTACCGCCGACCGGGCTGACGGACCCAACCGGGACGATGTGCGTGGTGTGACGGCGGACACTCTCACTTACTGGAATCTATGTCAAGTAACAGTGCATGAGGCACGTGCGGGACAACCCGCCGGCACCCTCACATCAGGCATCCTGACCTCGGACGGCTCGCGACGGGCGGCTCACTTGCGCCGGTAGGTGCGAGCCGCGAGCGCCACCGCGATGATCAATGCAAGGCCGTTGAAGAGACTGTTGACGTAGGACGGCGAACCGCCGAGCTGGAGGCCCTTGACTCCGGTCGCGAGGAGATAGATCGCAACCAGGGTGCCCAGCACGTTCATCCGGCCGGCCTTGATCTGCGTTGATCCGAGGAAGACGGCCGAGAAGGCCTGTAGTAGATAGGGCGGCCCGACGTCCTGCGAGGCCGAGCCCAGTTTGGCCGCGAGGATGACACCGGTCAGGGCCGCCAGCGTCGCCGACGTGATCAGCGAGCCCCACACCACCCGGCCGACCCGCATGCCGGCCAGACGTGCCGCCTGCGGGTTGCCGCCGGCGGCGTAGAGGTACCGACCGACCGGCGTGTGATCAACGATGACGTAGAGGATCGCCGCAAGCAGCAGCATGTAGTAGAAGGGCAGCGAGACCCCCCACAACCGGGTGCTGCCTGCGTCGAGGAAGGACTTCGAGAAGGTGTTGACAATCTGCTCTCCATTGGTCACCCAGTAGGCGCCGGCGGCGAGGATACTGCTCATACCGAGCGTGCCGATGAAGGAGTCCACGTTCAGCCGGACCACGACGAGCCCGTTGACGAACCCGATGAAGGCCCCACAGGCAAGCGTGATCAGTATGGCGAGGACGGGATTGAACCCTTCCTTCAACAGCCAGGTGACCACTGTCACGGCAAACCCGAGTGTCGCCGCGCAGGACAGGTCGAACACGCCCGCGGCCAGCGGGATGATCAGGCCCAGCGCGAGCATCGCCGTGATCGCCTGGTCGCCGGCGATGATCTGGAAGTTGTAACTGGTGAGAAAGGTGTCGGGCAGCCAGATCCCGAACACCAGGATGATCAGCGTCCAGACGTACAGGCCGCTGAACCGGTCAAGACCGAGGTTCAACCTGGGCAGCCGGCGGGTCAAGGTAGCCCGGTCCGGTTCCACCGAGACCACATCTGAGGTAGCCCGGTCCGGTTCCGCTGATTCCGCCTCGGTGACCAGGACGTCTGCGGCGGCGTTCGCTGGTTCGGCTGCTTCTGTTGTCATGACGCGCTCCTGAGGGTGTGCCCGACCGCGGCGGCCGTTATCCGGTCCGCATGCAGGTCGGCGTGATGCAACTCGGCAACGACCCGGCCGCCCGCGAGGACGAGCACCCGGCCGCACAGCCGCGCCAGCTCGTCGTGGTCGGTGGAGACCACGACGACAGCCGCTCCGTCGGCGGCGGCCTGGTCCACCAGCGCGTGGATCTCGGCCTTCGCGCCGACGTCGACTCCCTGGGTGGGTTCGTCCAGGACGAGGACGTGTGGTTGTCGGCGTAGCCATCGGGCCAGCACGACCTTCTGCTGGTTACCGCCGGACAGCGTCGACATGGCCCGCTGCGTGCCGGACGGCCGCACGTTCAGCCGCTCCAGCCAGCGGGCCACGTCGGAACGCTCACGGCCGCGACGCAACAGCCCCCGGCGGGCGAAGGCGGCGGGGCTCGCCACCACGACGTTCTCCTGCAGGTCCGCGTCGAGAAACGCCGCGTTGGCATGCCGCTCGGCGGGGACCAGTCCCATGCCGTACTGCACGGCGAGGTCCGGACGCAACTGCGGAACCGTCCGGTCGCCGATGGTCACGACCCCGGTGCGGGGGCGTCCGCCGAACAGCGCGAGCGCCAGCTCCTCCCGTCCGGAGCCGGTGATGCCGGCGAACCCCACGACCTCCCCGGCACGGACGCTCAGGTCGAGCCCGCCGAGAACGGCGGTCGCGAGACCCCGGACGTCCAGCACGACATCACCCTGGTGGGCCGTTTCGGCCGGCGGCACGTCGTACTGCGCCAGCCTGCGGCCGATCATCAACTCGACCAGGTCGCTCTCGGTGAGCCCGGCGGTGGGCCGGGTCGTGACCAGCCGCCCGTCCCGCAGCACGGTGACGGTGTCGCAGAGCCCGAAGACCTCCTCCAGGTGGTGCGAGACGAAGATGACCGCGACACCGGCGTCCCGCACGCTGCGCACCAGCGCGAACAGACGGTCGGCTTCGGCGGCCGGGAGGTTGGCCGTCGGCTCGTCGAGGACGAGAACACGCGGCGGGGTGCTGTGCCGGGACAGTGCCCGCGCCACCGCGACGGCGGTCCGCTCACTTGCCGCCAGGCCCCCCACAGGTCGGCTGATCTCGAACTCGTATCCGAGTTCCTGCAGCGCCTCACGGGCCCGTGCCCGCTCCCGGCGCCACCGGATCAGACCCAGCCGGCCGGTTTCGTAGCCGTGGCCGAGCGCGAGGTTGTCGACCGCGTCAAGGGCGGCGACGAGACCGAGGTCCTGGTGGACGAACCGCAGCCCGGCGGCATCCGCCGACGTCGGGTCGCCGAATGCCAGCGGTTTACCGGCGACGGTCACCTCACTGCCGGCGTCCGGTTCGTGAAAGCCGGCCAACGCCTTGATCAACGTCGACTTGCCGCAGCCGTTCTGACCGACCAACGCGCGTATCTCACCGGGCTCGACGTCGAGGTCGACGTCTGCCAGGGCTCGTTGCCCGGGAAACGTCTTCGACAGCCGTCGCACGCAGAGCACGGGGGTTGCCACCATCCGACTCCTCGACTGAGAGCGACCAGGCACAGGGCGCTCGTCCTGGGGTCACTTTTGTGATGCCGGCAACAGTAACTGGAGTAGCCCGCCTCGCCAACATCTGTCGGGACTCCGCACGGTTCACAGCCGCCGAACGGCGGAACGAGAAAGGCTGAACAAAAAAGGAGCACGGAGGAGAACAACTGAATGTAGCTTCTCAGTCGACGGTGAGTATCCGTTCGGACATTGCGTCCAAGGCCATGCGTAGCGACTTCGACGGCTGGCGGCTCAACGGACCGTCGTCCATGCGCATCGGCTGGATTGCGATCAGAAGATGGGTGAGCGTACGTACGGCCAACGACTGGGTTGCGTGCGTGGCCGCGGCGGAACGCCTCGTCGCCGGCACCCGGGAGGAGACGATGTAGTCGAACGAACGCTCGATGTGCAGCTCCTCGAAGTCCCGCCGCAGCACACGGGCCTGCTGGGTGGCTCCGGGCATGTGCAGGTAGAGCAGACGCGCCTCGTCGGGGTGTGCTTCGATCCAGTCCCAGACGGCGGCGGTGACCCGCTTGAGCGCGGTGAAGTCGCCCGGCTCGTCATCGGACCGGGCCGCGGCGACGACGGCGTTGGTGGCGCCCACCACCCGGCGCAGCGCGACGTCGAACAGCTCCTCCTTGCCGGAGAAGTGGTAGTAGACCGCCGTGGGGACGACCTGCGCCTCTGCCGCGATGTCCTGGATGCTCGCCTCGTCGAACCCCTTGCTGGCGAAGACCCGGACCGCGGCAGTAATGATCAACTGCCGTCTGGACGGACGGTGGGCGGGTGGCCTGCCCCGCACCGGCAGATCCGCGGGCTCCGCCACGATGAACCTCCTGACCGTCCGTTCCCGCCCGCAGGACCATGATGGTCCCAGGAGGATTCTGTTACATGGCTACCAGCACCGATCGCGACGGTAACCCCGGCGGCAACCCCAAACGGCCCGCGCACCGGCCGTCACGACGCGCCGATGTCATCGATGCCGCCACCCGACTGTTCGCCATGCGTGGTCTGGAAACGGTGACCGTCGCAGACATCGCCGACGAGGCCGGGATGACGCCGGCCGCCGTCTACTACCACTTCCCCTCGAAAATCGATATCTTACTGGAGGCCATGCGCAGCTTCAGCGACGCCCTTGTCGCGGAACTGGCCGGTC
>NZ_CADDZT010000056.1:99753-100976 GCF_902812655.1 Candidatus Frankia meridionalis
CCGGGTCAGGATCGGTCGACGTCGTCGTCAACACCGCGGGCTCCCCCTCGCCCCGGGCGGAAGGTGACCTCGCCGCGGTCGCCGACGCCTGGATGACGGCGTTGCGGGCGAACCTGCTGTCGGCCGCACTGCTCACCCACGCCCTGGAACCGCTGCTGCGTCGGCCCGGCGGACGCGTCGTCCTGGTGGGCTCACAGTCGGCCGCGACAGGTGGCGCGAGCGCGCCCTATGTCGCGGCCAAGGCCGCGTTGCACGGCTGGGTGCTCTCCCTCGCCGCTCGCCTCGGCCCCGACGGCGTGACAGCCAACGTGGTCTCCCCCGGCTACACCGCCGGCACCGAACTGGTGGCCGGCCGGATCTCCCCGCAGCGCCACGCGAACCTGGTTGCCAGCATCGCCGCGGGACGCCCGGCGCTGCCGGACGAGGTGGCCTCGGTCGTGGGCTTCCTCGCCTCACCGGCCGCGTCCTTCGTCAACGGCCAGGTCATCGGCGTCAACGGCGGCCTGGTACCGCCCAGCTGACCCGCCCGGCCACCCACCCGCCGGGTGTGCTGCACACACAACGTGCTCCGCTATGCGATCATACGGCCGGCTTCCGGGCAAACAGTACGCATGGTGACCCTGGACAGGATTCAGACTTCGCAGCTCCGTCAGCCGTCCCTGACAGATAGGACTCCACGTGCGATATGCTCGCGATAAGGCGATGGTCGCGCTCATTCTTGCTTTCTTTGCATGTATGTGGTTCGGATGGGCACAGGAGATGCCGCCTTCTTCGTGGCGGCAGCCGCTTCTCGCCGGCGCGATCGTCAGTTTGATTATCTTACTGCTCGGTGCGCTGGCGGTATGGCAGCTGTGGTCGAGCGGTTCGGTATTCGGTACGCCAGAAGCGTCACGTCGCTACGGATTCATCGTTCGGGTCGAGACCGTCATCACTGCTGTTGGATCAGCTGCGATCTTCTTCAGTGGCCGGTCCGATTATCTGGCTCCCTGGATCTGTCTTGTCGTGGGTGTGCACATGTGGCCGGTTGCGTCCGTGCTGCATTCACCGTCGTTTCTCGCGCTCGGAGGGGTGCTGATCGTGGTCTCGGTATTCGCCGTTGTCATGTCTCAGCATGCGGATGTCGCTGCAAGTGCCATCACCGGTGCGGGTGTGGGTAGCGCGCTGGTCTGCTTTGCCGGCGCGAATGCAGCGCTAGCCCTCAGAGCCCGAGGCTAACGACGTAA
>NZ_CADDZT010000057.1:0-32500 GCF_902812655.1 Candidatus Frankia meridionalis
TACATGGACCATCAAAGAAAGTCCTACAAATTAAGACTCGGGCCTGTTTCGATGAAACCTCGATGAAAGCCCACAGAAGGGCCAAAGCACAACAAGCCTACCCATCATCAAAGCAAGCCCAAGCCCATGCAAGACAAGACTCATTGTCATGGAAGCCCTTTCCTTACTCCTCCATATAGTCTATGAGAACGTTTTTCTGACCAACTCTCATGGCTTTAGGAGGGGGCCCATAAGCTAGCTCTCGCCTTCTTCAGGATTTGCTCCTAAATTCCAGCTATGATCGACCTTTCGAATGAATGAAGTTAGAAGCTAAGGGCTTTGTTCGAGTGCTTTGCCAATCATTCTTCTATGTACGATAGTCATAAGGCAGGGAAAAGAAAGGCAGCTAGGAAGACAAGCTAATCCGAAAGGGCCAGCCCGAGCCAAGGACTAACAAGAAAGAAGAGAGACCGAGATGTGATTGCATACCTACCCGGTGCCTGAGTACATGTGCAAGCACAGCAAAGCCGTTTTGTGAGCAACTCCATAAGATAAGTGGATTCAAGTTGTGTGCCATTTTTGCTTTTTCTTTCTTTTTCTAAATGTACTCAAATCGTGTATAGCATTTTGTTCAGAATAAAGCTTTCTGTCTGCCAAGCTGCAACTGCCCCAATGACCTCTGTAGTATTGAATGGGAACTTTTTTTTAAATGTTATATGTAAAAGATGAGCATAGATGCAAATTTTATTGAAAACTAGGGTAGTGAGTGAAGGGGCCCCGAAAAAGGAAAAACGAAAGCCTAGGCTCATTTGATCATAAATAGAGTCTTTCTTTTGTTTGGGTTGTATATAATAAGGGAAGTGACTGATATCAGACTTGTCTGTGTTGTTTATTCCATTGTTCATGACTTCTGTTTCCAATTGTATCAGAAGGGTGATAGACTTTTTTCCTAGCGGCTTAGCCTATCTAATGAAAAAATCTGCAGAACCTTATGTAAAGAATTTTATGTTAAAAACTCTCCACCCCCGGAGAAAGGGATTGAGAACTTGACTCTTGGAGAAGGAGTAATGCCCGCAAGTTTGAAGGTTCTGGTTCTCTATGACTCTCATCGTCAAAAGGACATATTGGTTGCCGATTTTGGTGCCAGTGCAATAAGAAGAGTTGCGCCTGTCGATTCAGGGTTCTGGTGGATTATACTGCTGAGGTCTTACACCAAGTGCACGCGTGATTATGCTCTGGCAGAACTCCCTTAGGTCCAGAAAGAGATGAAGTTGATAGTAAACCTCTGCCTCTCAGATGGCTTTCTTTTCCAACACTTCTATGTGGAGATGGATGTAATATGATTGATAGTTTAAGTTTACTATTTGAAGTTTTCCAAAGCCTCAATAGGGGTTGGTTCCAGCCTTGTTTCGTAGTCCATTTTTTTATTTGAATAATTATAACACTGAATTATAATTTATAGATTTCACTTTACTTGTACCTGGAACAGAGAATACGGGTATCCAATTGAAATCCAGGCACTTTTTTCTATTTTGCGCTTAGGTGTGCTCGGCAGATGCTAAAACAAGAGCATGATGGCAAAGAGTTGATCGAGCGAATTTATAAGCGAATCACAGTTCTCAGCTATCACATTCAGAAAGACGACTGGCGCAATTTCACTCAATTAAATAAACTATACCGTTAAAAAACGGAAAATCACCAATAAAATTTCTTTCTTTCTCTCCCCGCTGTAGTAGAGGCAGTTCCGTAAGAGTGGTAGAGCCTCTAACGTTGGTGACCACATATTGACTCTCTGAGGTTTGATATCTCAGCCATATATTCTGCTATTACCCTATATATACAAAGCCGCCTCGGTCTTCAACTCTCTCCAGGACAACAGAGTCTTTGTTTAGGATGGCAGCGATTCTACCATTTGAGACAAATTGGCCATTGGGGAAAATGCTTTTGGCAAATCGTGTACCCCGGCAGAGAATTCAATTATGATGGAGCTCGCTCCGTGAGAAGAGACTAATCTGTGAAATGACGTGGAAGTTCTATTTTCTTTTCTTTGTGGTCTACGCCCTACCTTTCTTAAGGTAAGAAATAAGAAACAACATTTGAATCTTGGTTTTTACTTTTTGAAATGTAGTGAGTCTCGTAGGATAAAGAAGGTGTGTACCTATGTCCCGAAATCCGGATGTGGGACCATCCGCGAGCCTTTTCCTTGAGTTAGCGTTGAGGGCCCAGGTTGTCTGCCCCATTGGCCTATGGCTAAGGTGCATTTTATTTTTGTTGAGTTGTTGTAGAAGGGGGTTTTGGGTCTATCACCATTTCGGTATGGTCTTAGGCGGGTTCACCGCTTTTTGCTAAGCTGAGTCTAACTGCTGACCTCCCGTCTCAAGTCCCTCTTTTTCTTGCAGGAGCGATGTAAACTATTAGGCTAGCCTTCTAATGGGCTAAGTTACCTTTCTTTGTCTTTATTTAGTTTCCCTGCTCTCTTGCATCCAGTACTGGCTTTCTCTTTCAGGTAGTGAAGTGTATACCATTATTGATGGTGCACGAGCGATCGTCATCTTATTCTAGCTTTCTTTCCTTTTTTGGAAGCATTCCCGATCCTTTCCTTCCCCTCTTTCCAGTGGTCGAAGCCGGCTAAGGGCCATTTCCTTTGCCAGCCTTCCAGTCTTAAGTAGTCCAATCCCTTTTTTTCGTATAGTGAAGAACTGGTTTTCCGTTAGTCCCTTATTCTGATACTGAGAAGGGGAACTTCTTCCTTTAGGAGTTGGAATCTCTGAAAGCGGGGGAATTTACGGGTCTTTTTCCATACCCCTAGCGGCAAAGGTAATTTAATAGAAGATTGCCCCTGATATGACTAAGCGCTATTTTACATCAAAGATGAAGGAAGATTCAAATATTCACTTTAGGAAAGCAATGGACCTTTAGCCGACAGATGGAACCCTCGCAAAAACCGAAAGGAGGAGTGATTCACTTCGGGGTAGGAGCCCGTTACACGAGGATTAATACGACTAGACGAATGTGTCATATACGGAGGAACTTAGTCAAAGACTTCCCGATCCTTAACTTAAGAAGGAGATAACTCAACCAACAAGGCAATTCCGCCCTCAAGTGTCCCGCCTTTTAAAAGAAAGAAGGAAGACCCTACTAAAACACTAAGATCCGGCAAAGAGATGTACCGATTCGACTACTTCCAAGGCTGACAACACTAAAAAAAAAGATAGATAGATAAAAATACAAAGACAGAAAGACAGGATGAAAGGTTTGAGAGGAATTCTACCCTTGTGGGGGCGGGGCTGGCTAAGAAACTAAGACGGAAGAAAATGCTTACGTAAGGGAAAGCTGCGAAAGATTCCAACACTTATTAGACGGAATGAACAGATAGGACGACTACGGGACTTAACTTAAGAAAAGCCCTAGGGGAATTAGAAAAGGCTGAACCTAGAAAGAAAGCACAATGGTAAACGATCTGAAAGAAGATAGGCCCGATCTACTTACCAAATGAAGGATAAACGACAGACGAAAGGGAAAAGGCTTACAATCCTAACAAAGATAAGACAGAATCAAATAAAAGACTGACTAAGAGAAGTTGGAATGAGAGTACGGGATGATAGATAGAAAGGAATTCCGCCCGGGACTCTTACACTGTACCAAAAGAAGGGCAACGGCTATGGGTATAGACCCGAAAGACTCTCGCTTTGGACCACTTCTCCCACTAGACGGGACATCCTTGAAGCCAAAAAGGCTTTGAAAACACTTTTGAGATTGAAATCTCAGTTTAGGAAGGTACCTTAGCCTTCATGCCCTCGATCAAACTATCAACTGACCGACTGGATGGACTAACAGAAAAAGAGTAGCCTACGCTGGCTGGACCGCTGGACATACCTACATACGGACTGCAGACAGACAGATACGAATTCAGCCCTCCGGCTATTACACATGACCTGAGGAAGGAAGAAAGGAAACTCAGTCCTTAAAGGCTGAGCGGCTGATAGGATTGGTGAACTGGATGAGACCATTCACTCACGGAAGACTTGCTAGATATCGCTCCTTCCAAGTGAGCCTCTTTCATAGGAATTCCCCCCATCAGATCAGGGGGTTCCTATAGGGGCCAGGTACACTCTACCTGAAAATGAGACAGAAATGAATGCAAGACTTCGAAAGCTTGCAAGGCTTGAAGCTCAGAAATGGATAATTTGAGATCCGTTGAATTCAGACCATAAAGCGTGAAAGTCTTTTTCCTCCCACTTGAATAGAAGAATGAAGGGAGGAAGTCAATTGCCCCTTCTCCGACTAACCGATAGGGAAATCCTTACACAAGCCCAAAAGCATGAACTCGATCTTCAGCCCTTACCACGATTCTCTCAAAGGAAGGAGATTAATCTGACTAAGTAAGGGGCCGCGGAGGGACTTAGTGTGAGTCACTTCACTCGGGAAAGAACAAAGAAAAGGCAATCAATTGTTTAAGCTGTCAATAATGTATTTAAATAAGTCATTTTACTGCGGAAAAGCGGTCCGCTCGAGGTTATCTTCTTCCTGGTCTGGGACCATCCCATAGTGTCTTTGCCCAAGATCGATCCCTCACAGAAGACTTTAAGGAAGGAATGGACCACTCGCAAGACTCAAAAGATAGTAACGAAAGCCAGGAAGCACATTAGGACTTTACGGAAAAAGAGACATTAGATAGAGGAAAAGGCACTTGCCTCTTAGCCGATTGAACAGAATCCACTACTTCGACTGCTCGACGGGCTGCTGGAAGGGCCGATACGATTATCCTCCAAATGGGCCTACACCTCAAGAAAAAGCAATGCGAAAAGCAAGAAAACGGCTGGATTTACAGGCTAGCTCGTGCAATCAACGAAAAAAGCCTTCGCCTTAGTAAGCTAGCTTTGTAAGCTAAGAAAGCCAGGTTCTCCGGGCACTACGGTAGGACCTGGATCGATCATGACGAGAATTTACTTCTCCGTAATGTAATAGAAGAGTCACAGTCAAGTTCCCCGGGCTTTCTCCCTTCTCGACCAGACGAAGGAGATATGAATTCCATTCAGGCGGGTAAGGGCTTGGCTTGACCCTGTGTTCTCTCCTGGTCGGGTCGGAGGCGAAGACTGGCAAAGTTCATCATTCAGTGGTGGGGTGTTCATAGAAAAGAAGGCGTCGCCAAACGAGTGGAAGATCTGGATAGAGTCTCGCTCATATATATAGCTAGAGGAAGAGTAGGCGCGCTAGCGCTAGCGCGCTACGGCTTACGCAGTTGATCGGATCAGATAGCCGTTCGGGCAACCAACCAACACATAAAATTCCGATCAACAACTTGGAGGTATGGCTGAGTGGCTTAAGGCATTGGTTTGCTAAATCGACATACAAGAAGATTGTATCATGGGTTCTAATCCCATTTCCTCCGGCACGGAAGTGGAACGGGCGGGCGAAATTACGTGAGAGAAAGAACCTCTTGGTGGAGTCCCCCCGAGGACGGAATAGCACGACTTAGTGACTAGGAGCGGAGGGAGAGCCCGTTGTGCCTTGTTTTTGTTTGACCGGCCTATCTTCTTTCTATAAGCAAGCTCCCTCCGGTTGTCCAGTCCCTGGGCTGGGCGGCTCTCGGTTCTTGAGCATGTTGGGAGATTAGGCGGCAGTTGAAAGAGCTGCTCGAAAGCTTGACGAAGAAGCAAGCGAAAAAAGCCCTTTACTAAAATAAAATAGTTAGGGCTTTTCCCTTACTAGTCAAGTGGTAAGGTAGGGCGCTATTCGATGAAGAAAACATACTTTAGGAAAGTGGTTCAGGTAGCTCAGCTGGTTAGAGCAAAGGACTGAAAATCCTTGTGTCAGTGGTTCGAATCCACTTCTAAGCGGGAAAAGGGTCCAAAGGACACGTAGCCTGCCGGGTTTGGAAATGAAAGAGGAAGGAAGAAAAAACAAAATGTGAGCGCTCCCGCACTATACGGCTTTTTGGCGTCGCCCTATCTTGCTGGAGGTATCTTTTCTAAAAAAAGCGGTGGATTACTCGGATTGGTTCTCGCGTCCCTGTGCCCAAAAGGATGGGCGAGTTTGGTTTGAGTCTTCATCGATCGGGTGGATATGCTCCGGGGGGGTGAGACGAGGTGTAGCGCAGTCTGGTCAGCGCATCTGTTTTGGGTACAGAGGGCCATAGGTTCGAATCCTGTCACCTTGATGTGGTATTCTCAGGGGCCTGTGTCCTAATTATTTGTATTCCGCTGAGAGTCTGCTCTTCCTGTCTATAGGGATGCAGCTTACCTTCCTTCCTGTGTTGGTAGTTTAGTAAGGACTTCTTTCAGGTTAGTTTAGATAAAGACAGATAAGAATAGCTGAGGTAGGAGTTCTTTTTGTTCCTGTTGCTAGGGTAAGAGCTAAGGATAGATAGAGGAATTCGGTTAAGGATGGTATCTTAACTTCGCTTACTGCGCTGTTAGTTCTTTAAGGTAGTCTCCCTTCTAGTTTTCCCTTGCTATTATGAGTTTGCTTTCTTTCTGTTGAGCTAGGACCCTAACTTCAGATAGGACTTCCTCCTCCCAAGCGGCTTACAACTAATCTCCTTCCGGTTGAAAGAAAGGACTAGCATAGCTGGATGGGATGGGCAATAAGCACCAAAAGAAAATGAGTTACGTCAGGATTGGATTAAGAAAGAACCGGTAGTAAGGTAAGCTGGGAAACTGCCGTTAATGGCTTTCGTTGCTCGTACTGGGAATGCTGTCTTTAGTCGGTTACCTGCCTGCCACTGCTTTTTTGTGCGACGGCGGGAGGGCTCGGTCATTCGGTCAGCTACTATCTATCTATAAAGGAAGCGGTGCACTTAAATCTAAATAGGGTGGTATGGGCGAGAAAGATAAAGAGAAGATCTAGACAAAAGACCTACTCGATGGAATTAGCCAATGTGTGCTCCTAAAGTTCGAAAACGTCCCGGCAAGACAGAATTCATCCCAGAAGGTAAATTACCCTTTCTCTTGTGCCTGCATTCGCTATTCCTATTCCGCGAATTTATGCCTAGCCCCAAAAAGGTGCTTCAGCTACGCTTTGGAATTGAGCTACCCAAGCAGACCAGCCCTTCCCGAGAAGAGCCAAAAGCGAAGGAGTTTCAGTAAGTAAGAATAAGATTAATGATTTGTGAAACATACTATTGACAACATTAATCCGCCTAGCAAGAAAGAAGACTCTAGTCTCATCTCTTAATTACTTGATCAAGACGGTGCAATCGATTGAAGACCGGGCACTTAATGTCTAGATTGAGATCGAGATTAAGCTCCAAGTCATGTAGGTTCACGAGAAGGACGTTTGTTTTCTACCATAAACAGAGGAGTTCGGTTGCATTTACTAGGAGAAATCTTTCTCTCAATCGCAGGCAGTTGGACAAGGAAAGGCAAGAGCGAGCAGCCACACATGAACCGCGATAAACGATGTCATGATAGGCTTTCCATAACCATCTTTCCCGACGTTGGTAATAAAATCCTTCTTTCAGTCTCACGGGCAAACACTCGATCAAGTACGCGTGCCACACCATTGACACTTGATTATAGCGAAACCTTGTGAATGGGTTTTCGTACACCACGTTGAGAAAGACCAACTTCCCTCTAGTCTGATGGTTTCTCTTGCGCATTAATGAATGGATCGAGGAATTGCGTATGAAAGGTTTATGGTCTATCTTATACTATCTAGTACGATCGATCAATTCAGTACAGTATCTTCGTCGGTCTCGGTCTCGGTCGTTGTAGTTGATATTGATTCTGATTAATTCGTTGTTATGATGTTCCAGTTTCGTTTCTGTTTGTACATCTTTATCCCATGCTTTCCGTTGGTCAACAACCAACCACAGCTCTCTTTAGTTCTTCACTCTCGGCGGGTGTTCCGACTAAAATTAGTTATTATTCTTTACTCAGAAGAGTAAGGAATAATAAAAGAAATATGTAGTAAATACTCGAATGGAACAATTACGCAGAGTCTTTGGAGAATTAATAACGTACCTTCAGCATTCACCGAATGCATCCCCCCTTGTAAAAGAGCATACCTCCCATATCTTGAATCGTGCAATCGAAGAACAACTAAGTTCTTTGTTTCGAAGTGCGCAGTTTCCACTCCCTCCTGCTACCAATATGGAGCTGGTGGTCAATTCTTTGACGGCGAATTCGACATCACTCCCCGATCTTTATGAAACCGCCGACAGCCTTCTCGTTCAGGGGGCAGCGAGCCCTCATTTTGCGAGTGCCTGTACGATTGTTGCACAATTATGGTCCGGGGGCGGGTTCTGAGCAGGATGGGGACGACCTGTGGAGGTAATTTTTATTTAGAGTTTTCCATTCTGATTAGCCAAAGCTTCGGGATTGGGATTTCTTGTAGCTGCTTCATAATTGCGTTGCATTCCAAGTGAGATGCCCAAGATAAAAGGAACGAGGGGAAGAATCAACGAGGAATCCATAACTTAAAATCGTGAATTGAATAAAAAAGCGTGACGAGAATTCTCAACCCGAGATGTTAGAAGGTGCAAAATCAATAGGTGCCGGAGCTGCTACAATTGCTTCAGCGGGAGCTGCTGTCGGTATTGGAAACGTGTTTAGTTCTTTGATCCATTCCGTGGCGCGAAATCCATCATTGGCTAAACAATCATTTGGTTATGCCATTTTGGGCTTTGCTCTAACCGAAGCTATTGCATTGTTTGCCCCAATGATGGCCTTTTTGATCTCATCCGTATTCTGATCAAAGAAAGAAGGTTGAAGTTTCATAAAGCAAGCACTTCTTTCACATAAGAAAGTGGAGGCGGGCTTGGGTACGATCTAACTAAAATGATTCCACATGAAAGAGGACCGGACAATTTCCTTCTTGAGTAATGGGAAGCGGGCTAGTCCCCGAAAATGCTCGTTCCTTTGTCGTTGGGGCCTAAAATCTTCCTTGCTGAGACTTGACTTGTAGGATTGTAAGATTGCACTGGAAAAGACCTTTAGAGAAAGAGATGAACCCGCCGCAGCCAATGACTCCGAGGAATCACAAAGAGTGCATAAAGCTAACCCATCTAACGAGTAAGGAGCTAACCATATTAGAATCATAATTCTATATAAAGATAAAGCCGACCAAAAGATAGATCGAGAAAAGCTTCTTCAAGGCCTTTTTATGATCTTCTACGGGGCGTTTACTGTACGTACCTCAAAAGGGTAGAACTACAAGAAGCAAGAGTGAACTCTCTATCCTATCTTAGGAGTAGTAGCTCAAGGAATAGCTTTCCCTAAAGAAGAAAGACCACCTATCTACTCAAGAGGTAGTGGAGGCCTTCTAGCAATTCCAGAAAATGAGTTTGCTTATTGATCCAAGTAAGGTAAGCATTAAAATCTTCTATCGACTGGGTTACTTGCTGACAATCTTACTAAAAAGAAAAGTGTGCACATTGATTTCCGGAACTCCATGTTTCCGTTTTTCCTCTTCTATCTGTTTTCCGTTTTTTTCTTTTAGGTTGTGTATGGACTGCATCAAAAAATTTCCCTCCTGTTGGAGAGGATTGATTCGGCTTCAACAACAAGATCGACAAAACAAAAAGAGAAGAATAGGAAAAAACATGACATAAAAGTTTCTAACTTTCTTAACTACGATGAAAGGTCTTCGATATACCATGAATAGGCTCTTAGGTCAAAACCCCAATAGCCATGTCAGTCACCCGCATACCAATGTCTTTAAGCCTTCCACTTGATGAGAAACTTAAGGCATGAGCACCCCCTCCTTTTTGCATAGCTTGCACTCTCTTTATTCGCCAATGAACATCCACCTTTCGTCTGTAACGTTAATTTTTTTCTTTAATGGATCCTAGAACTTGAGTGAAAGCCAATGCGTTTTCCGAAAGGGGTCTTGAAAAAAAGGCCCACCCGTTGGCAAGAGATATAGAAGTTGCGCATGAAGTAGTCTCTATCTTCCGGTCGGAGACAAGGGATGGATGTCGCTAGGCTAGGTCAACTCTATCATAGGTTTCATTATCCCTATAACGATCACTAAATAAAGATATGTGCTACTACTATCCCGATGCAGCGAAGCTAGGTGGTGCTATTATGGCGGGGGAAGGGTCTACTTCTGCTCCATCGGAATGCTTTTTGTGGCAGGTCTTTCTATTACCGATATGGACCTCACTAACGGGTCTCGTTCTGTATCTAGATATAGATCTATCTCACTAAGGTCAGTATATGAATCTGCTGCGTCTTTTATCTCAGGTGTTGGATCACCTACTAACTACTGCGCTGCGACAAGGACTGGAACTGCCTCCGCGTTTGGACCTGGAACCACACGAAGGGGGGTATAGGTCTCGATCACGTGGTTGGGGTGCATTGGGGTGGGGTATCGATCTGGAGCTACTGCATATGCGACTGGGTCGCCCAGGTATAGAAGCTATGTATGGTGTGTATGGATCACTGGCTAAGGCTGGCTTAGACGGCTTAATAGATGGCTTAATCCGCATAATCTACTGAATCCACTTAAGCTTAGTTCACTAAGTCAACAGCCTATACCCCTGTTCCTTTCCCCGCCCGGGTATGGATCTTTAACCTTTTAAAACAATTATGGCTTTAAATAAGCTCTGTACGGTGAGTAAGCCAGATAATAATAGGATAATGACAGAGATCTGTAAATGCAAAAGTATACTGCTGGATCTTGGTATGGGTCTACTAGTCATAGGAAGATATGCTGTTAGCTCTACCGGAGATAGGTATGGAAGCCACTATGAGTATATATCTAGGTATGCTTCTAGATAAGGAACAGAACCTCACGCCATAAACGCAATCCCTATCATGAGCGCGAGCATAATCAAGAGGATCTACAGGGTCTATTGTACAGGGAAAGCCATCACTTGTCTCTAGCTCTTGATATGGAAGGTATGCTACTACCACTTCTACCGCTTCTGGATCAACAACTGACTCAACCCTATCTACTTGTTCAGTACCAGTCCTTTCTTTATTGTAAAAAAAAAGGCTATGCCGGTACTTATGCTACCACAGGTGCTTTGCCTCCTCCACTACAGGAGGTACCCCGGATAAGCTACTGAAGCCGCTACTCGTGCTTTCATTATGGATTAACTAGCACGAGTGCTAAAGAATCCGCCGCTAGCTCTACTAATGATGCTATAGGTTAAAGATTTAGTACGATATGCCCCCTATCTAGTCTAGTAAGGTAAGGGCTTTGAAGTTATAAAACGCGTTCCAAACCTGAGCAGAGTCTCCTCTAAGAAAGATGGGATCAAGTAAGGACGCAACTACAACTTATTCACAAAAGCCAGGATGATTTCCAGCTCCATTCCCTCCTTCACTTCAGCTTCAGGTCGACAAAGGAAGATTTCATTGCTTGATCATTCAGATCATGTTACCCAGCAGTTTATCTTGTCGAAGAACCTAGAACCCCTGGATTCTTATTTGTTAGTTGAAGCAGCCATTTCAGAAGCATCCATAGTTTAAGCAACGGATAATCCCATAGTTTCATAGTTTCAGATCCTTCAGTTGCAACAAAACCAGGTACAGAACCGTGCCTGCACTCATTGACTTGGGTATTAGCTGGACGGCTGACCGGGCTAGAATTGATCGAGAGAGGGAAAGTAGCGGCTTATCTATAGTAGGAGAGTTTGGTTGCCGTGTGTAATTCCGAGACAGTTGGGCTATCACGAAAGCAAGTTGGAAGAGCTGCAGTTTACTCAGTTGATCGAGAGCAAGACCCAGCCGCAGAAGCACCCGCGGCATGGCGTGGTAGGAAACCTGAGGAAGAGGCTAAGGCGGCTAAAGCAAGGGCAAAAGCAGCATCGAAGGAAGAAGCAAATCACATTTTTCGATGCCAATGCCGAGCATCACCTCGAACTACGATCATCATGTCGTTGATGCAATCGATGCGATTCACCCACCCATCCTGCCGATTCGACCTAAATCATTATGTCTCATATTGCCTGCCCATCCATCCCTATGCCCACCCCCCTTTTCCCAGCATGCTACACGTCGCTCGCTCATAGACAGAAATCCCGAGAAACTCAAGCAACGAGATCAACAAGCTCGGATGCAGGTGGTTGAGGATCAATGGCTTAAGCAGGAACTGTATCTACTGCATTTCATTCTGAATGGTCTACTGCACAAAGAAGAAAAGGTTTTGTTTTGAAGGGCTGGCTCTCGACCACGAAATGCAGGCTTTTCAGTGCAGCTTCCTTAGGCCGAGGATGATGCCGCTACCCCTCACTTACTCCAACCAAGAATCTGAAGGAAAAGCAAGAAAAGGTTAAAAATCTAGAGAAAAAGCACAATACGCAATTCCTGCTTTAAATAAGCTGTAAGGACCAACAAAAAAGGCTGGAACAGCAACTACGGAAGCCGAAGCTGGAACTGGACAATCTACAAAGGCCTACCGAGCTGGAAGAACCACGGGCTAAAGTCGATAAAATAGCTTAGGCCTTTGGAGTCTCTTTCCTTACAGCCGGGGACTCCCAGAAAAATAGAGAGTGAAACCCCCAACAACAGAAAGAAAAATCGCAGGAGACAAGGCTGTAGTCACAGCAGAGGGTGGCAAAGTCGTCTCTCAAAAAGTAGAAACACGAGCTGCCAAGAGGACGAAGGAAGGATGGAATGTAGTCCCCTCGGATGAGAGACCGACGAAGAAAGCATTGCCACCAAAGATGGCTGAAGTGAGTGTGAAGCAGACCTCGGCGAATGTTCAAAAGACCCTGAGTTCGACGACTTCGCCCTCGAGAAAAGGCCAGACAGGGCAAGTCTAATTTCAAGGGAAGTTCGTCGCTCCACTTCTGACTTCGTATGGGGGAAGAACGGTATATTCTATTCTTTCTTTCGGCTCTATCTCCCCTTCTGTGAAACCAACTATGGAAGTTACTTGACTAATCCCGCAAGAAACAATCTAGGTGATCTGACTTGAATGTGGAAGGTAGACTCTCTTTAATTACAGATGTTATATGGTTCTCGCCTGAGTCTATGCTGCAACCTGGACGGATGTAATTCACCCCTCTGGCGCAATCCCGGTGCCGGTGCGGCTAGATCGACTGGTTACGGTGGCCTAAGTCAATAGAGCCTTTGCGACCGTGAATGGGCGGCAACAAATCTTCCGCGCGTTATCTAAAATTCGGGCGGGCGTGGTAACCCGATGGAAGGGCATTTTCTAGGAGTTCGAGAAGGGGCTCTGACAGTTATCTCGAAGTAATACGAATCCGTCAACTTGAAACATGGGGCACTAGCCGCCAGAAACGGCTTGTCCGTAGATGCTAAGAACGCATTTAGAAATCCACTGAAGGCAACTTAGAAGGTTACTCGGGGAGTCCTGGTTGTCACCCTTCTCTATTCAATTCAACCGTAAGGTATAGTTTTGATGATTGATCCCGGCAGCTTATTGGCATCCGCAGATGAACAAGATTGGTTGACTTCCGAGTAATCGACCCACCTACAGAAATTGATCCATCAACGGCTTTTTTCTACAGTAGCAGGAACTCCGTCTCCAACTCTTCGATATGCGCTAGCTAAGCAATCCCTTTACAACATCTGATAATTGATCTCTTGCTACCAGATCCGCCCTTACGGATCTGTTGAAGGGAGGATTGAAAATCAGACAAGGCATATTTCATATATGGTGGTAGGGAGGGGTCCGCGGAAGGAGGGGATGGCCTCTCATCAGCGGTAGGAAGATCCAAGTTAGGAGTTTGCACAGGGGAGAATCGGTCTTGAAGCTTAGTTGAAGGTTACGGAAAAGAGAAAGGAAGTCTTTGGCTAGGGCCTTGCACCCGGTGGATAGGAAACGAAGAGCCAACCGGCGGTGTGGGAAAGACCTTATTCATTGATCAGAGGGAGTTGATCAGGATAAATCGCTCTCCATTCACTCCGCTGGGTAGTGGAGAGCGCGCTGGGGGAACAGTTAGTTACCGAACACTACCTTCTTTGGAATGAACAAAGACCATACGCCTAGATTAGCGACTTCTGGTTTAGGGAGATGACCCTTCTCCGCATAGGTAAATTGGCCTAGATCCAGATACACCCATCCATCTCTTTGTCCTGCCACCCCACTCCCCGCCCCAGCTTCTTTTTTCGCATGCCACACCCGGCACTTTGAAAGCAAGGAAGAAACGAGCTTTTCACTCGCGAAAGAAGTCACCACTCGGGCAAGAGCACGGCAGGCTTCCTGGTAAGATGAAGGGTCTTCCCCAGAAGAAGAGATTAGTCCTGGACCCCCCGGCCTTCATTCGCGTTGCGAATGGTAGCGACCCTGCCCTTCAAAGAACCACCGGTAATATTTTTTCGGATAGATAATTGTGACCGACATTCCCATGGTTTATGAGGCTTCGCCGATTCAGACCAAGCCTACGTCGATTGAGGAGGCGCCAAGGAATTCTCTCCCTCATATGGCGATGAGAGATTTTGTTTCCGAATCTCTCGTTAAACGAGTCCAGCACGGAACCTCCGTCCCGAGTCCTTCCTCCTGGAAAACCCCTCAGTATGGTGACTTCCGTTAGTAGAGCACAAGCTCCGAAGTCAGATCCTGAATCCATTCATTTTTATTTAATGTCTCGTACAATCTATGGTGGTACACTCCTTCCTTATTTTCAACTAAAAGTCAAGTAAGGAAGATAAAGAAGAATCAATCCTAACCATAAGATAACCGGATCTTTCTCAGAGTAACTGAATGCAAGTCTTTACCTTTGGCTTGAAATATCACTTTACCTACCCTCTCAAGTCTCGCCTCTGTCGCCTTCTACCAAGAAGGAAACTATTCACTACTCATATGGCTCTCGTAGAACAACTACTGAGACGAGTAGACTATCAGGTGAACAAGAACTGGGGGAGACATCCTACTCTTGGGATAAATCCTACACACCTTAGACAGGGTAGGAAGAGTAATCTTAAAACTTCAAGCTCTCAAAACAAAAGGTATATATCCTTCTTAGCCTTATACACTGCCAGGATAATTTACTTACCTCCAGACTTTGATTCCCCCTTGACCCTTAATAATGGAGGACTTATTTACACAAAAGCTAAACTAAACAAGGAATTCAATTAGAGCAACTGTAATTGGATTGGTTGGATCGACATCATCGAAAGCAACCCCAACTATATGGTTGACAATTCTCAAGAGAACAGGATGTGCTCAGCTTATGATTGCAACTTCCACTCCTTCTCAATACCCGCTTCTGCGGGGGAAGAAGCACTCGACTGTAAGGAGAGGAGCGAAAAGCCAGATGCGGATGAAATTCTAACTGCTGCGCTTACGCCTTTTGATTAGACAACTCCTAGTGCCAAGCTAACTAACTAGGATTCGTTGAACTTTCGCTCGAGCTTGAGTCTGTCTTCACTTGATCGGGTACTCGTCTATCGCGCTTAGAATAGAGGATAGGATACATCCCTTTGGCGTCTGGGTTTCGGTGGCAGGAGGAATCCCCATAGTAGCCGCTGCAATAGCCCTGTCTTCTCTGTCCGGCGAATATAGATAGCTTCTTCCCTTAGCTAGGTACGGCTCTTTCGAGCAATCAATCTACTTATCGCTTCCAAATAAGTCACTTCCTGCTAAAAGTGGAGCTCCTTTTGGGGTGGACTACACGAGTCTTATGAAAGAGAGCTGAGGACTATATAATAGCAAAGGCTTTCTGGTCGATAAGTCAACAGATCTTCCCCTAGGGAAGACAGAATAAGTTCCGATTCTTTCTACTACCATCACTTCCTGACTCACTTGCTCAAACGATAGTTTCAGTTCCGGAACTAGTGCCTGCTCATGGAATCGTTTTGCCGCTTGAAAGCTTGTCGTCTCAATCTTTCTTAAGTTAAGAAGCCAGAGCAAGTGCATGTGAAAGTTCGCCTAATACTCAAATTAGGTTCTCTTTCCACTTTGACTTCGACTATTGCTACTTCCTCGACTCGACCCCGAGATCTCTAATTCTTAACAGACAGAGACTGCCTCCACTTCCCTTAATTAGCTTGTTGAGGAGCGGGCTTGACTATATGTGGATGCCCCTAGTTGTTGAATTCCTTTAGTAGGAATTACTAGCTCCGACCTTAAGGAATAGGTCCGAAGATGCGACTAGAACTGAAAGAAGAGGAACGCCACTTGACCGACATTTTAATAGAGGGACAGCCAGCGGTGAGGCCATTGGACCAATAAACAATAGGCGCAAGTAGCTTGAAATCTAAAAGAGTTAAATCAGGGGCTAATCTACCTTTTCAGCCCGAGTTAAGACAAAGGAATGGTCTCACTCAGGGGGAATGGGCCTTCATTAAACAAAGAAGCTGAGCGATTGACATCGAATAAGAGTCCATCCACGGCATGAGAGGAGTGATCAAATTAGATTATATTAGGGGTCCCCGGACCTATCCTTTCTTTTTTATCAAAAAAGTCTGTGGACCCACTAATGATACTCGGGAGAGAACCGACCTACTGGTCTTGATCCCATTCTATACGCACGCAATTTTTTTAGTAACAAGGTAACAAGAAGCGGGCTAAAGCCACAAAAGGGGGACAAGATTCATCGATTAGGTGGCAGCAAGGTTTGTGACTCTTTGATCTATCGGTTGACTCTGTCTTTTTAACATCCTTGATCTTGATTTGTTTCCAGGAGCAGAGATGGAATGAAATAAGCAATCAAGTCCGTCTGGACTCCGATCGAGAAAGCCCTATACTCGACCTACTTCCATCTTAAAGCATTGAAAGAAAGGCAGGCAGCTTTGCCGAGTTTCAGAGGTGACGGAGGTAAAAAAAGGAGTTCAATCGCTCTCACATAAATACGGAGTCAATTACTTTGAAGGGCCATTATTGAGTCAAGCAACCGAAACCGAGCAAAGAAGTCACATCAGAGCTAATTATAACTAACTCATCCGCTTATATTATACCAAGCAAGACCCTTTTGCAGTTTACTCGCCAGTGTCATCACTCACTGGACGAGCCTTTCTATTTGTACCAGTTGAGTACGTCTGCCCAAGACCCAGACAAAAAGCTTTGTACCTTACCACGGAAACTCCGCTATCAATGTCGTCTGGCCCAGTTGCCCCAACTGGACTTAACCATTTGACTTCTGACAATAAGAGGAAGAGAAGCCCTCTTGAGTAAGGGCTCTTGAGTTAGAGTTCGAACTCACCTTCTTTCTTCTATTTCATAGCCTCTTCCGTATTCTCAATCGGAATAGCCAGGCCTTCAATCTTTTTCTTTTATTAGGAACCGAATCCGAAAGAGACGCAGCAGCAAGAGGTCCTGAATCAAATAGAGCAAGCAAGTCCGTATTCTGTTCGGCTTACGGCTTCATTCCCAGAGTAAGGAGAAAGAAGACAGCGCCGGGGAATAGCTCCGAGAGGGACTTCTCTGAGTAAAGAGATAAGTAAGGGTAAGAGTCATTCCAATTGAGTAGGTGAACCAAGAGTCTCTTTCGAGCGAGATCCTTTACCACGCCTAACTAAATGAAAGAAAGTAAGAGAGAGAGTGGCCGCCTATGACCGGCTGATATGAAGCCCAAAAATTCTTTACTTGGACTCCGTGCACCTCTTATTATATAACAAAGAAGAAAGCCAATCCAGATATGAGTTTAGAGCATAGGAAGTCGTGCATTCCGAAACAAGCGACAAACTTAATAAATAGGGGTGAAAAAATAGCTTTTAACACGCGTTTAGCAAGCTTTTAACACAGGATCACAAACACAAAAGCCATTTGCTTCTCGTTAAGAGAAAAAAGTTCCTAATGACAACTGATATGTTGAAGCAGGGTGGTGGGCGGGACAGGAAGGAGCCTCTGAACAACCTGATGAACCGCGTTAAATGTGCTTTTCTGGCGTCTTTGAGTTTATGTTATGAGCTGATCCTAGTTCATAGTAAGTAGAAGGTGTTACGGGTCGGCCTCGGGAATTCGAGGAGCTACTGACTTTCTTTCTCGTTAAGATTGGACTGCTCTTGGGGGAACAGCTTAGACAGCTCCATCTTCAACTCCTAGCATGAAAGTTAAAGTCTCAATCCCAGTTCCATATTAAGAAAGTAGACGGACAGAACTCCCCGACCTTGTTAGGACCCCTTCGGATTGGACAGCTCCTCTTCTAGTCGAGTAAGGTGCGTACCTTCCCTCTGAAGCTCTTATGGGGGGACATCCTTTCTAATACGCCTTTCCCGGACAAGGATTAGCTTCTGATTTTCTTGCCCTTGCCTCTTCTTCTTCTTGGTCTCGCTTCTTCTCTTTCTTCTCCAAGCCAACCATCTGATCAAGCCGGAGTTGAACCAGCCTTTGGAGTTGGGGTTGAACCTGCTTAGCCAGCCGAAGAGCTATAAGAAGCTTTGGACGGAGTGGGACCTGCTTCTTAGGGCAGCGAGTGCTTACGCCTCAGAGGCCAAAGGACACAGACCGACAAGCTAGATCATCAGGGGAGGTAAGAACCACTTTATACTCTTGTTACCGGGGAAAGCTCCAACTTTAGGCTTTAGGCGGAGACAAGAGTTCAGATCCTATGGTATGGTATTCCAGCCACTAAGGTCTCGCTCTGACTTGCTCACGAAGAAGAATTCTCGATCGAGAGCTAGTACGAGGGTAGAGGGACAAACTATCGGGCTTATGCTGGCAGGCTATCTGACTTAGATAAGGAAGAGAAACGTAGGCAAAAGTGAAGGGTTGGGCCTGATGTTACAACTAAATCTCACACCTTCCTTCTTGAAACAAGTTCCGATAGAGCTTTCCCAGGACTGAAAGCTGCCTAAACTGGATCAAAGATAGCCACGTGCCCAGAAGTAGCTGCAAGAACAGGAACGCCAGCGCCTATGGTTGAGTGAACAGGGCTTGTTCTCGAAGAAAGAAATTGTAAGGCATTTACCTACCTTAGATAGATGCCAGGATAAGGATTCGCAGGGGATATTGAATGAAAAGAGGAAGCAGGACAGACAAGTAAGGCACGAAGAGGCTCCAATAAGGTTTAGGCTTGAGGTTTACGGTAGCCTTAATCTAAGAGCAGTAGGAGGTTGAATCAGAAGAGGACAAGGTTTACGTAGCCTATCCTATATAAGTATCCCAAGTTGTCGGAATAGACAAAAGGAGCTGCAGGCCAACTCGTAATAGAATCCGATGCTTTGAGAGAAGGGTGTGAGGGAGAAGACGATCTTAGAATCGAGCATCCGAAGAAGCCAAGCTCATGCCATCAAAGGGAGGACTCTTGTTAAACCTTCCTTACTTATCGATATTCTTTACCTAACCTAAGGACTCTTTTGAGGAAAAATCGGTTGGGAAAGAAAGGCTTGCTTCAGGCATTGGATAAAGGGATGTCCGCGCCCGGATAAGCCCTTTACTCTTTTATGCCGTCGCTGGTCTTTATTTCTGGAGGCAAGGGCAAGCAATTCATGCCTTAAAAGCATGCATAGTAAATTAGATGGCATCTAATAAGCTGTGAGGGAAGGTATGAATAAAGTAAAGCACTTTTAGCTGTGACCAATAAAGGTAGGAGGAGATTGAACGCTTTCTCGATCAGCCAAGCCAAGAAGTGAAATGAAAATGCCACATTGCTTAACACACTGACTTCGATTGTCTTTAGCTCAGGGGAAGTTGAATATAGCTCTACGGAGGTCTTTTCACTACTCACTACTCTGCTGCTATTGAATGCAGGCCAAGCCAATGGGATAGGAAGATTCTTTCGGGCTATAGTCGGATTGATGGACAATTTCCTGTTTAAAGGAAGAATTTTACAAAAGAAGAGGAATCGAAAGAAGGGCTTAGTGCTCCGATTGGGCCTTAGGACTGCTAAGTAAATGAAATGCCTTACTAAGACAGTTCAAACAGTGTAACGGCTTCTGCGTCGTGATGAACTGCTTTATATAGCAATATACACTCCCCCCACTTGCACACGTGGGAGGTACCCCTTTTAGGAAAGGCCCTTTGATGGCAGGCATTCTGCGTCCGTCAGCAGTGAGAAGCTGGTATGCAAAATTGTAAAAGACCCATCTTAAAGGCCAGTAGCACCCACCTCCAAACCGCCCTGGTATGTGTTGGGGTAACCAAGGTCTTTCAGATTTGGCCCTTTAGGGTCATTAGGCTTGCGACTAACAGGGTCTTTAGGCTTAGCAGCTTCCAGCTTAGCAGGAGCAGGGTCAGGGAATCCTGGGATTAGTTGCCTTAAGCCTTTTTCTCTCACCTTACTTATTTATCTACTGGGATGAATAACCTCTAGCACCTGGGTTAGCTGCCTCCAGAACCTGGGACTTAAAAAGAAAACTATACCCTCCACCCGCTTGGCCTTGATGAAGATATCTTCACCGAGGATAGCAGAATGCCAAACAATGGCATTTACCCCTCGCCCCCCAAGTCAAAGTTTGGCTCAAAATCTATTGCTTGTGCTACCCTTCGTTTGATACACCCTCATAACGGCTTCCTCTCTCAGAAATTGTATATTTGAAGTCCTTAAATATCTTTCTTGAAAAGGCCCTTTATGCTTTATGCACTCTGGAATTTCGTTGGCAATCATTACTATGGTATGGGGACGTTTCTGTTCTTAGTCATTATTCTGGAGTACTTCGAGTCGAGTCTACACTCTTGCCCATCCAAGATTTTGAGTAATGGCATAGGGCGTTCCCACTTCAATTGATGGTGCGCTGTCTGGCTCGTGGAATTAATCAAATAGCCATAGGTCATAATAGTTGTGCGCTCCCGTGAAGTCCTTTTTTC
The DNA here is from genome assembly GCF_902812655.1 of Candidatus Frankia meridionalis. GTDB lineage: Bacteria > Actinomycetota > Actinomycetes > Frankiales > Frankiaceae > Protofrankia > Protofrankia meridionalis. The sequence goes on from NZ_CADDZT010000057.1 coordinate 20,587, forward strand.
TCGACAGTCAATCGCCCTCGATCAAACTAGAAATTTCATAAGAGAAGAAAGAATTGACAAGAGCCTCTTCAGTTAGTCAGAAAGCTAGATCAAGAAAGCTGCGCCCAATAGAGCAACGCCTTGAGTAGACCGATAAGGTCTCGCGAAGCCGGTCACCGTACGCCTACGATCCTATCTGACTATTGAGGAGAGCTCTTTGATCTTCTTTCTTTTGTTCAATTGTGCGTGCTTTGCTTAACACATGCAATCGAAAGAATGTTCGATCATCAAACTAAGACTCACTGAAAGCTGCCGTTCACGTCAGGGTCCGAAGGAGATGTAGTTGCGTGTACTTTTTTGGATCGAGATTGGGCAGCTTCATCGAGACTTCACATACGTAGATTGCCATGTTTGTATCCGAACGAAAACACCTTACTGATGTTCTTGTTTCCATACTTCAATCTTTAACTAGAGGAAGGGAATGGCCTGATAGAAGGAATGGAATGCTTAACGGCTTTGAAAGAGAGGACAGAAGAAAGGCCGGGTTCCCTTTTCCTAGGAGGGGCTGCTCTTACACCCGCTCAGAAAGAAACCACTTGCAAGAGCAAAGAAAGCAGGGCACCTTAGAACAATAAGCGCTAAGAGAAGGTAGGTAGGAAAACGAATTCCTAAATAAAGGAAAAGGTACCTTAGACGATAGCTAACAGACGTACTACATGGATTAGGATGGCTGAAAGGATGATAGGCCAAGCAAGAGGTTTGACATCGCTCCTCACACATCAAGAACCGGAGAAACTTCAATAAAAAAACAAAGAAAAATGAGGACTTCCGACGAGCCGGGTCAGGAGTTAGACATTTCAATAAAGGCATGCGCCAACCAACAAGCCTGGAATGATAACGGACTGACTCGAGGAAGAAGGCATTTTCCCCTTAGGCCAAGAAAGAGAAATCCGGACTTGCTCCGGGGTTTCAGTTAGAATAGAAAGTATAAAGACAAAGCAAATGCCGAAAGAAAGAGGCCCGGAAGGAACAAGGAACTTCACTCGCTGAGAAAAGAGAAATCTGTCTGTGCTCCGTTAAAGCAGGTACAAGAAAGAAAGCAAAAAGCATTCTCCTTATAGGAAGAAGCTACCCAGAATCTGAAGAGAATTAAAAATTAGGAACGAATCCAAGACTTGGACCTGAAGGAGATGAAAGACCGGTACAATCAATTAAGAAGAGGGAGAATAGGATTCCAGCTGGAGTTAGGAAAGCACCCACCTACTATAGAAGACTGGCTGCTAGCCTACATCAAACAACTAAGAAACTAACTACATGGACTGCTAAGGTACGGGATCTTAGATGGAGAGAGTACGGAATGGACTAAGGGCTGGACTGGTTACGGAATAGGGGATTACCGACAAAGAGATGTACCGATTCCAATGCGTACGAGATAGAAAGAGAAGTTACCCTCAAGGGGCGGGGCTCTTACACCAACAAGGAAATGGGACCTTACTAAGACGATAGGCGAGGACCTTGAATCAATCAAGCAATGACTTTCTTCGAGAAAGAAGATAAAAAGGCCAAATAATAGATTAAAAGTATGCCTGAGATTGACAAAAGACCGACCCTTGATCCTAACCCTCGGAGCGAAGGCGAAGGAAGTTAGTGATTCAATGCTTTTTGAGTGAAAGAAGGCAAGTGCCATCCATTTAGCTCTTGATGGCGTAACCGCTCTTTATTGAATCGCATTTTCAAAGCATCAGTCCAATGGAGGCAGGGGAAGAGGGATTCGGCTATAATATAATAAAGGAAATCCCAGGCAAAAGGAATCACTACTCTGTTCTCACTTAGTATATCTGGTGCAAGGTAGTAGTTTTCCCTTAGGTTTCTATCTATCAATTCCGAGTATAAGAGAGTCCAGTCCCTCTTACAACTAGAGCAAGAGAGTACTTCCAGTAACCAACCATAGGGTTGGGGGAGGTCTATCGGATTAAACAAACAATAACTGGACACTTGGATTGTTGTAAGTAAAGTATGAAATATAGCTTTTACTATAGAAAGAAGAGGCTAGTTCCTGGCTTTGTCTTTCTAGAAGTCTTTTTAGAGCAAGAGCAGCTCTTCCCTTCCCCTTCTATACGTCCTCCTGTATTCTATCGTCAATCGAGAGTTTTTTTCCATTCTTTCGGTAGAGAAAAAGCCCTTCTTGCTTGGAAGATAAATAGGACTTGGGAGTGAAAGAAAAAGATGAACAGAGAAAGAATATAGAAGGAAGGATCCCTCTTATCCAGGGTATTCTGAGAGATCTTGGTCTCTAGTCTTGAGAATCTCTCGACGGTCTCGAAGGTGTAGCTAGAAGTTCGTCTAAGCAACTATAGAAGAGTTTGAGAATCAATCAATATCTGCCCGAAGAGCGGACTCCGAGAATCGATGTCTCTGCGAATGTCTGGTGGAATGCCTTGGGATTTGATCCTTTAAAAGGAAGGTTTTTTTTACCAAAGCCTTATCGTCTGGCTGCCTGAATCTGTGCCCCTATGTGGATGAGGATCCAAGAGTTCGTGAAGTGTTGAAGAGCGGCGAGGGCATATGTCTGACCCTATCATATATTGTAAATAGGCCCTTGGATCTCTCTCTGAATAGCCTGAATGTCCGACTGTGTGTGCTGGGCATCCTGCTAAGTGTGTTTGCGTGTTCGTCTTTCCTCGAATGTAATGTAACAATTGAAAAGAATCAATCCCACCGCCTTTCTAAATGTCTGAATGCAGATAGTGCAACTACTGAAAGATCCCCAAGGCAAGGTGAAAGTCCTAAAGTTTCCGGGGTAAGTGGTGTAAAGTTCTCAAACCTATATCTCTTAGGGGCTAACTAGCAGAACAGCATGGAACCAGAAAGCTATGGCAGTTAGGCAGCTTCACTATAGAATGTTCGGATGTTCCCGAAGGGCAAAGAAGGAGCGAGACTCTTAAAGAATATCTCGAAGGTGTAGCGCTTGTAGCCCTAGGCGTCTCACCTATATCAATAATATGGGAATGGCCTAAGTCCCTCCATAGGCCCTAATGTCCGGAATGCATCTCCTGAAGGAAGGAACGCCCAGTCCTAAAAAGAAAGAAAAGGGAGTGGAGCAGGCAAAGGAGTGGCATGCTGAAAGGCAAATCCCGAGCTGTTAAAAGAGTGATTGTCTTTGCATCGTAACCCCCCCAGTCGCCCCTTGTGGAGCTTTCCTCGAAAAGGTAGCTCTAAATAAGCCCACGAAATTTCTTTTTAGCCCGGAAGACAGAATCCATGAATAAGCGCATTAATCGGACAAAGGAGGAAGATCGAAGCTTTCTTTCATAACCCCACGGAGCGGTTAAGCCTTGGGAAAGCAGATGTCAGAAAATTCATTTTATGGCACCTTTTATCCCCCTCTCGACTGACCTTGGCGGCCTCGAGATGGATTTAAAAAGATTTCTTGCATCCACTCATCCACTTATTGGTATTGTATTTCCTCTTCTCCTTAACCCATTGACATTGACTGGATTCCCTTTTTGCAATCAGAATAAGGAGCTTCAGCTTCAATCGAGAACGTAGATCGGAGGCAATCCAATCCCCCCGCCCTGCCATACTTCCTTCCCGTCTGTCTTCCTTTCCTACTTCCTACTTGAGTTGGAATGCGAACCAGGCTTTCGTTGATCGAGAAGGAATCCAACCACCATAATGCCCCACCCACCACCGAAACGTTCCGATATGTCCTCGTTTTGGTTCTTTTCTGATAGAGCGAAAGCCGATCTCGTTGATTTCCCTGACTGTATGTAATATGGCTGGCTTTGTAGCCCCCCCCAAACCCACTCTTTGTTTTGTTCCCGTCCAGCTTATCGAGCTTGAGGAACTGTTTTCGTTCATCGAGGAGGCTATGCAACGGTATCCCTTCCTTAAATCCTTAAAGAGGAATTGGAATTCCATGTTCAACTAAGTCATTGATTGCTGGAGCCGAAGCCGTTAACGAGTCGAGCCTTTGTTTTGTCTTTAGGGTGGGCAACCCCTTTGAATAAAAACCTAAACGATGCTCCAGATTTTTTCCCTCACAGGTGGCCATGAGTTTTTGAGACGATCGAGATTGGGAATCATAATTAGAATTGGATTTGGATCGCAGAGTTAATCGACTTGATCCGAGAATGTTGGTTGGGTAGTTTCCGGTGACCTAATATCTAGTTGAGATTACACTACGATGTGAATCCCACGGGCCCGGCTGAAGGCCTTGATTTTGTTCTCATCTGATGCTTTTGTTCGTCCTCTTGTCTTGGTTGGGACTTTACCCTGTAACGAGACGACCTTTTCCCATTGGGAAATCCCCTTGAATAAAACCCTAAATGATGATTGAGCTTTAGAGTGAACCCTTGAATCAGAATTCCCTAGTAGAAATGAGAAAGATGGTTTCCAAGATGGAGACTGGACTGGTCTCCTCTCCAAGGTTTGAGATCGCTAAATAGCTAAGTGGGCTAGTCCATGAGAAGTAGGCGATGATCCCTCAAATGGTTCTTCTTTCCCCTTCCCAGGATCGCTAAGTTCGATTCCGAGTTGGATTCCTATTTCAGGTTTAGGCGCTTCTTTCTTTACCCGAAGAGAAGAGTGTAACTGGCTTGGCAAGGGCTCCTGAGATGGGAGTGAGAGGAGCGTAAAGAGAGCCCATCAACGTGAATGTAAGACTGCCTTCCTGGGCGAATACCTTCCTTTCGATCTACTTCCTAAACTAAAGGAGGATCTAGCTGTGGATGATGTCCCAGCTGGAGAGTCAACCTTTTCATATGAATGCCTGCCATTCAAACTATGTTGCATTTTCTTAAGGTATGTGACCTTGGGAATTAGGTTCGGGAGTTGCTAATGGTCTTTAAGCTGGCTTAGCTCCAGGTGTCAGTAATAGAAAAAGATTGGGAAAAACCATGGAGGTTGACAAACCAGTGCTTTTGGGGAAGCCTCTCATCGAGAAGAAAAAAAAAGAGGACAATAGCTTTCTAAACCTCTGGGCTATTTTTCTATAAAGATCCTAATTTTGAAAGGGAAATTTCCGCACTCATTTCAGATCATAGAGGTTGGGCTTCAGTCGAACAACCTTCTCCCTCCCTTCCACCGATGAAACTACTCTTGCAAAGTAAAAAGGTAAAGATTCAGTCTTTGTAACTAATCAAAGCATTGAAATGAAACCTTGAGCTTACAGGTATATATAGTTTTTTTAATAAAAAATACCCCCCTATAGAGGAGATTTTTCGGGGTGGGCTAAGCTAATCAGCAGGCTTATCCGCACATGATAGCGGCATTCTGACCTAAAGGTAAAGAGCGTTCCCTGCGGGGCCTTAAACACTCAGCTTGCAGGAAAACCGTGTCCTAGGCATATTGAATCTAGTCGCATAAAGGCAGAAAGAGCGAATGCCATGTTTAGATAGATAGGTAAACTTGTAGGGAGTCTTACCCAGTTTAAACTTGAATGCCTGCAGTCAGGCAGCCTGGATGAACCTTGTAAGAGCCGTTGATGGAAGTAGCTATTAAAGGAAGAAAGAGCTGCTAAGCGCGCTGTAAGAGAGAGACGTTTGACGACCTTTCCTATACCTATTGGCCTTTTTCGAGTTATCTTTCGCTCCTTCACCAAGAATTATATTATATGAGAAAGTTGACCGCTAAAGAGCTTCTTTCGCTTTTCTTGTACCTGACTCGGGTTTATAAACGTTCTTTAGCGTAATCTTTTTCCTCAACCAGGACTGTTCCACAACTCTTTCAAAACTAGGTGTAGGTAGCAAAGCTTTCGGCAAGGGAGTGGACTGAACCTTTTTTCGTACAGGAGGGCGAACCCTTCAATTGAGGCCTTAAAGTTTTCCGCTGGAAATCATGATGAGGACTCAATTCTTGATCAAGCTTACTACTTATCCAGTCCGAAAGTTGCTGATTGACAAAGTTTTGTCTTTGAGCATGGGGCAGAAACTTCATCCAGACCTTATTCTACTGTGAACGCTCTCCTCGCTTGGGTCCTTCCATCTAGGGAAATTGTCATAAACTGCTAAATTAGGTTGAAGACGAGTGTCAAGCTAGCATGCATTACTCGCAAGAGAATTGACTTTCGTTTTTCTTTGCAATTTCCAGAAGGTCTTCCACTGCAACTATCCCTAGCCCGTGCTATCTCCATCACAGAAGAAAGGATAAAGCTTCTTTCGTGGTGAAGGCCCTAGTCTGACTCTGACTATTCATTTTATATATTAGAAAATACCCTGCTGGGATCTTTGCTGCGATTGAATATTCACCCAGACGGCATTTAGATTGATGACTCTCTTTTTCTCTTCATCAAGAAAGTGATTGAGCTGCTGCCATTGAGACCTATTTATTATACGTGTAATAGTAAGCCTCTATCTCTAGGATCCTTTTTACTGCAATCAAAGTTTGAAAGATAAGTGGCCCCAAGCCATCCGTCCAAGAACTACTTCCTTCGTCAGCCTCACCCTCACGGGCTAACCACGTGGCCCCACCCCTTTCGCGTCCCTACCCAATTTTGATTCTTCAAGCTTCATTCTCTATGCAATGTGTGACATATCTCGGTCTGGAGTCGAACCAGCGCTATGAATGCTCCACGCCATTCATTCACAGAGCTACGAGATCGATGCGTTAAGCATAGTGTCTCTGTCTCCAAATCCGTATCAACCACTGCTACTCTCGCTAGGATTTCTATTCTTAATTCGTCGAGCTGCGATATTGAGAATTTGAGTCTTGCGGCAAAGCGGATGAACTACCTAACTAAGGGAAGGGGGAAGAAGGGTCAAACACCTGATATGACTAAGCGCTAGGGGAGACTCTTATACCTGCACCCTCCGCTGCTTACCAAATTCTTAGGGAATGGTTACGGAATCGAAGACTTCTTTAGTGCACCTGTCGTTAATCGGAAATGGAAGATCGATCGGACCGATCCTCAGTTGGTTCGTTTTGGTCTGATGTGAAAGATTTACGACATGGTTGCGGTAAAGGGTATAAATTTCCGAGTACCTATCTTGGACGTTGGTACCGGCCTCCCTTTAGGAGGTTATGTATTGGGTGGTATCAGTGGTACAGATTTCTTGGTGTCTGCTCTAGGTTTGACACAACCTAAAGCAGGACGTGGTATCGTGCTTCCTAGTGTTTTGATACACTTTGGAGAAGATCCCACGGTTACGACCATCAGCTTAGTTACCCTAGCACACACAATAAGGGGGCTCAGAAAACAAAACTTCTAAATAAACTTAGCCATATCCTTCATTTCAGTACTTTTGCTCCCTTCAACACATCCCTCTACTCAACTTGGTAACCTTCTCCGATCCGTTCTTAGCTCAGTCTTTGAACAGGAAATTAATCAGAGAAAGAAAGGCCTAGCCGATGCTTTCAATCTTCGTGTTCTCTTGTCCCCGCAAGAAGGAGATGAAAATCACTGGAATGAGGACCCAGCTCTATACTGACACTCTGCAGGCGCTAGCCAGGGAAATTTCCACTCTAAGGGGAGCCTTTGAGGAGACCCCTCCGAATGAGAGAAGGATTCTAGAAAGCTATCGCCCTTTCTCTTTTTTTAGAATGAGAAGTTGCACTTGGATAGGCCAGAAGGGAGTATGCCACCATCCGCCAAGGAAGGAAAGATTCGCTTATAACAGATACTTCACCCGAGACCAATGAAAGGAGAACTTGACACAGTGCTATAAGGAACAAAGCAAACAAGCAAAGCAAGAGAGCCCTTTCCCGTTCCGGCAAGGTAAGGGATAGGGTTTTCATACTCATTTTTTTAAAAACTATAATTCATAAGGGAGCTTGAGTGTTAAGTTCTGTGCATAAAACTAATTTGTCCTAAGGGTTTAGGTCAGGCTTTGTTTTGAGAGAAGGAAACTGTCTTAATGCCGCAAGAATAGGTTTTGCAAGTGAAAGAGCTGTGAGGGAGGGTTATGCATAATATAGAGTAATCCTCTAAAGGCCAATGTTACTAAGCAAAAACAAGAGATAGGTGAAGTCTAATACCTTTGGGATTCTGTTCCTATTCGTCCAAAGAGGGCATTCACAGCCTATTAGATAGCATTTTTCCTATTCGGGGATATCTTTTTACTGCGGATTCGTTCACAGCGCTTATTCCCCTAAGAGCGGACTAAATGTCCTTTCCTTTCGTGGATATTGGATCAGATCCTGTGGCATTTGGCATTCAAAAGGAGGAATTGCACAACTAGAATAAGAAGGTGGACATGAATGCCCCGAATAGGCTCTTTTAGAAGAAAATTGGTCCTTCTTCCCCCTTCCCCGTGATGGGATAGGCTCTGAGATGGACATGGACAGAAAAGGTTGCACCTTAGAGAAAGTAGCTAGTCCTGTCCTCGTTAGGGTTAGGGAAGGACCTGATTGCCCTTTTTTGCCTTGCCTTGATTACTGGATTACCTTCTTTACTTTCTTTTATTTCCTTTCGGGGATTACCTGATTACGCTACCGCCTCTTATGAAAAAGGAATTTCTAGACCTGAATACCATGACATAGTTTCTCTAAGAGGAGTAGGAGGAAGAATCTATAGTTAGTTGATACCACTCACAGGGCGTAGCCAAATCCTAATTGATATTGAATTCCCTAAACAGTCGTAAGTCCGACAATTGGTCTTTAGCCTTTCGGAATAGAAAAGGCAGCTAGGTAAGGGAATAAAGAGACTAGGCTCTTAGCCTTTAGGAATCCATGCCAGGGCGCCTCTCTTAAAGCAGAAAAACAAGATCTCCAGTGCCTCAGCTAGTGAATAGCAGACTAGGTATGAGTTCCGTTCCTATGGAGTTAAATCAGGCATTCGTTGGAAAATGAATCTCGTCCATCCATCCCATTCTATGGCTTCTTATCTTATTCTATTTCATTTGCTTCTGTCTTGAACCTTCCACCCAGAGTTTCTTCTTCTTCAATTGCAAAGGGAAGAGGAGATTCTAGCACAACAGATTCAGGGCATGTCCCACTATTGGCTTTCAGGTAAGTGACGGGCTATTATCCCACGGATCGGTAATCGGCATCTAATAATCCCGGGAAAATGAGAAAGATTAGTCAGATCAGGGGGAAGCTGGTGCTATAGCCGTTGTTCAAGAATGGCTTTTGTTCAATCAGACGCTCTTGCTTAAAAAGCTCTCGTAACCGGTGCTTCCTATTGATGCGACGGTAACTCGATATAGAATATCTTTAGAGAAGAAAGAAAGTTGCCTAGGGCAGATGAAAGGAATGCTGAAAGGCTATCCGAGTTCACAGGCGTAGTTGCGTGTACTTAATTTCATTGAGATTTTGGGGGTGTTCCGTGTACCGCACCGCAGCTTGTGTAGCCTATGCGAAGCAAGCCTACATAGGGTAGAAGATCTCATATGAAAGAATTCGCTTTGAGTTCGTTCTTTTTCATGTCTTGGTTCACAGTTTATCTGAATCAGACTAAGAGATTGGCATCAACAAAGCAAGGCCCCATTGAGCTTAGCTTAGAGCAGATCGAAAAGGTCTCGCGAAGCCGGGAACCCCTTGCCGAAGATCCTTCTCTTTCTCTGTGAAGATAGACTGCTGTTTATTGCTTTGCGTGTCAAGTGCGAGATTGGCATCGAGGAATTGGTCTGATCGCACCGTAGATAAAGTTGTAACCGAAGTAGACCAAGATGAGTTGAAAGAATGGCTCCTGCGGAATCATCTGAGAGTTCAAGAGATGAGGGGATCCGGGTTAACTTCTTGAAGAGGGAATAGCAGGCGCCAAGGAAATGCTTGCTTTAGGAGTGAGTACCAGGCGAAAGTCTGATTAGGATTCTGCTGGAACTGTCTTCTCTTAATCTAAAAGGAGTTCACCGAGAGCAAGAATCATTCCCGCTCTGTAGCGGGAGTAGATAGATTCCAGGGGCGCGGCGCAAGAATTTGAACTAATCCCTTCTTGTTTCCAGACCGGAGAATCTAAATTCATTATATAAAGATTCTATGCCATTCTCAGTCAAGGAGCCTAGCGAAGAGAAGATCTTTCTTATGACTCTTTTGAGATAGCCAGATAGCAGAGGTTCAATCATTACTTTTGCTGTAAGAGATGCGAATCCTTTCTGTTGATAAGGTCAAGCCTTTTTCAAGTCTTTTTTAGGTTCCAAAGTCAAATTTCAGTATGTAACCACACTTATTCCAGAACCTCCGTGCTTTGCACTAAGTGAGTAATCTTCCCCGTCATTGATTTAGCAAATGAGCTTCTAACAAAGTCTAAGGCACAAGCAGCCGGGGAAAAGCATAACCACCTGTGCGATTTAGCCCGAGGATACCCTTTCGAGCGTAAAGAAGTCGCATTTTCTCTAGAGAGAGCAAGGCGGGAATCGAAGCAATGCACATGTTGAGCGAAAAGAGAGATTTACAAATAAGTAAGTAGCAGCATAACTAGCGAAAGAAGACTCTCTTTTAGAATTGAAATAGTCTGAGGACCTATGAAGAGGTAGCCCTGTAAACAAGAGGTCTGCTCTGAGCCAAGGGGCTAGGATTAGGAAGCATCCACAAGAGCGATGCGATTAAATAGCCCATTATCCACTAGGCCACTATAATCCATCTATTGGGGAAGACCCCATTATTCAATTAACTTGAGTTATCAACCTGGGCACGGTTGAAGCACAACCAAGGGGTACTACCATCAACGCTAAGTCACAAGGCTGGATTAACTAAAAGAGGTATGAGGGGAATACTGAAGAAAGCAGGAAAAGGAGCCTTCTCCTCCCGCATTGGATGTAGTGTATTTTTTCCTGATAAAGGTGCCCGCATTCCTGCTTTGGAAGAATAGCGGTCAAAGTAAAGGGAAAGGGGCGCTTCAAACCAAAGCTACATAGCTGGATTGACTGAATCCGTCTAGTTTTTCATGCTCAAGGGGATTTAGGGATTTATACCACTCGACCGAGCCATCAAACTGCGAAGGTGAAGGAGAAGTCCAAAGGCAACTTCTAACTGTAGCCAATCAGGAAGAAAACGGAGGCTCTAGACCAAATGGAAATAAGACCCATGAGTGGTAGGACAATGCATGCACAGGAGATGATTCGATTCAATCAAGAGCAACCAAGCTATGAAAGAAACTTGCCCCGCGCGAAAGGGATCTTTATTAGCTTTAGGCAAGTGAGGACATCTATCGCTCAAATCGTAGACGCACAAGTGAAAAAAAAGCCTTCCCTATTTCATCCTCAGAGCTAAGGTCAAGAAATTTCCCATTAGGAAGGGAGTCGGAAGCCAAGTTCGGATCTATACTTTTGACGAGAAAACCCGTCTTTAAAGTCGTAGAGCATTTCTCACTCGATAAAGCGGTGCAGTAGTGAATTCATTGCTTAAAGCTGCTAGTTGAAAGAGGGCTTCCTAAGTTTGATGAAGTGAGCGGCAAAGAATCCCGATCTCCCTGAAAAGAGGGTGAAGTAGCGGCTCCCTCCTCTTACTCTTACTGGGGTGGAGTGCACCATAAAGTCAAAGAGATTCCTTCCCGAACCACTCGTGTAGTCTTTTTCCTGCCTCCCAGTTAGGCCCTATCTCGCCTTTCCAAGTCTCATTTGGCTGCGTCGAATCGATAGCCCGGTACATAGAGAAAGATTTCCCGGAGTATTAGTTAAAAGGCCCAAAGCAAGCTGTTTAGATATAAGGATGTCAGAGCTAAGATCATCTAATATCAGGGTGTGTTTCCCCAGTAACAGTATATAAGTCTGAGTTTAAGTCCTCCTAGTGGCCATTGCTCATAGTATGATTAGTTGATAGCCCCAGGATAAGTCATTGAAGTGTCCACCCATTAGAATAAGATAATGAAGTTACTGTCTCGGTATTCGTTCTTGAATCAGTGACTGAGAGTAAGGGCTAGTGATCAATAAAATCAGACTAGTGGGGCATCTTCCTTTTCGTAGTAATCTCTTTAGCTTTAGAAAGCTCTTTCAAGTTCGCCTTTTCTGGCAACTTCAATCAATCTCGTATAAAAGATAGGTGAATCCGCTTTTCCTTC
>NZ_CADDZT010000057.1:37500-45000 GCF_902812655.1 Candidatus Frankia meridionalis
AAGATGGCAGGGCCGGTAGCCTTCTCTACTTAACTAACAAGAAGTGGAGTATACGAGTTCCACTCTTGCACTGTCATATTGGTAGCCGTTGTCCGTGTTTGATTGGGAAGTCCAGGCAGAGTGACTCTCATTGCTATCGGTGAAATGCTTCTCTTTCTCTAATCTCTTTGTAGAGGTATACCAAGGGAAATGTATGTGATAGCGTCGTAAACTAGTATGTCAACTGATTGTCACGCCGTATGCCCTATTCATCGATGAGTTCCCAGTTGACTGTAATCGAGGAGGTTGAGCATGATCGCTTTCAGTTAGATGCACATCAATGATTCTGGTCGATGTCACGTCAACGATTTTGAACTCCTGCTGGAGAGAAGAAGGAAGAGCGATATCGAAATAGCAAAAAAAGACTAGCTGAATCAGACAATCAGATAAGTCCAGCCTCAGTCAAGGTAGCAGTGGAGGACTTCCAATGCAGTGCCCGAAAGAATGCTAAAGACTAGTCGGATTGATGGACAATTGCCTGTTTAAAGGAAGAATAAAAAAAAAGAGGAATCGAAAGAAGGAGATTGAATCGAGCCATTTCTTACCTTAGACGGACATCGACTAGTAATAGAATATGCACCCTGTGAGGGAGATTTCCGACATTCAACTTGCGGAATAAAGGCTGTAAAATGGGGGATAAAGGCTGGTGCTAGTCTAAAAGACGAATAAGAACATAATCCCCTTAGTAAGAGGATTAGGACAGCTTTCAAAGGCTAGAGATGGACAAATGCCAAATGTCTTAGAGAAGGAGCTGTGGGGACGGTCGATGCTACGAATGCCCTGGTTCTTCTTACGGAGTAGGCAGCTTTTGACTCAGCTGTGAGGGAATGGTCTGCTGTTGCGACGAATAAGGGCTTCAGAAGGGCTTGCTGCTCTAGGCGGTGGGATTGTTTGAAGGCATTACCGGTGTTAGCAAGAAGGGCTTGGTTCAACTCCTAGCTCGAAACGCTGCCAACTCCTTACTTAGATTTCTGGGGGTTAAGGTAGTTTACTTGCTGGCTGATAAGTCAGGTAGCGAAGCCTAAGATTAGATGACTGATTAGATTAGTAGTTTCTTTAACTGAGGTTCCCCGCCTAAGTCCCATATATATCTTAAAGACTATAACTCAACTGCAACTTTACTTGGCTTCAAGTCCCATAAGAGAAGAAATAATAGCTGGAAGCTAGAGAGTAGCTGCCTAGCTACAAACTAAAAAGCCTGGATTTGGCTAAAAGGACCTATTATTTGCATTCTCCTATTAGTCCCTATTATTCTTATTCTAAAGTACCATTGGAGCTCCTTTTCCCGACAACAGATCGGAGATCTGACTTTCTCAAGTCATACGTCTTTTGTTCAGCCAACAGTGTTCCGCTCTACTTATTATTACTTACTCGCGCCCTCTCACCTAATATCCGCTACTAAGGATTGAAAGTAGCACAATCGGCTATAGAACTCCAGATCTACGAATAGCCGCGGGCAAGCACCTTTAACAAGCCTTTCGCTAGCCTGGTGGTAACTTCGGTGTCCTCCCACCTCTCGATTTTCGGCAGGATTTTCCCAAGCTCAAGCATTCCATATTTCTTTCTACAACGATCAACAAAGTGGCACTAAAGGCTTGTTTCCTTCGCACAGCGCTTCACCATGCTGCTGGTGTGCGGAACAGTGCTCTGCCTGGTTGCAGCTCGCTTTTCATTGATTCAATCTCCGAAGAGCAGCAGAGCTAGCCATTAAAGAAAGGATCGTCTCGTTCTGCCTTATGTATGGTCTTTCCCCAAGAGTGGTTTAAGCCCTATATAGATCTGACGATCCCTCAACATCATAAGACGCATCGGTAGACGCATACCAAGAGGCACGCACCGGCCGTGGGAATGGGCAGAATAGTGATCTCAGGTGCTTCGGAAGCAGAGTCAGTAACGGTGGGCAGCATATGTGGCACCTCCCTTTGAGATTGAGGCACTGTGGATGGTGGATCATATAGAGTTGCTTCCTCAAATGTGACATGGCGAGAAATGAAAACTCGACGACGGCACAGAGAGAAGCATCGGAAGCCTTTATGATCATCACTGTACCCGAGAAAAATGCAGCAATCAGCCTTAGGCTCAAATTTGTGACGAATGGACTTCGAGATGTGGACGTAGCATAAACATCCAAAGGCCCAGAGAGATGAATAAGCTGGTGGAGCACCATGTAGGATTGAATAGGGAGACCTGTGATTTAGAAGTGGTGTAGGTTTACAGGCTGGGTCATCAATAAAGTTAGATATGTGAAGTTGGTATCATCTTCAGTCAGTACTTCCTTTAGGTTGGAAGCTCAGGTTTCTCTTCTTTTCCATTCCACTTCAACTACCCTCACTATGAAGCTATACCTATAGAAAGAGAAGTCACTGGTATTTTTTTATCGTTCGTCAACTAGGTATATCTTATTCATGTCATGCCAAGATCCACTACACAATTCAATGGTCTTGCTTTCGTTTTCCTATTGAAGCTATTGTTGAAGATCCTATATTCATCCTCTCCCTATTTTTAGCATTTCTCTCTCGACCTATGAAAAACCTAGACCCTTTCATTCAACTCATACCTCTCAAGTCAAGTCTTATTTATTTTTTTCGGAAGAGAACATAGGGAGCTAGACCAAGTGAGTGAACTTTCTATCATCAAGCGAGTATCTAACCCTCTCAAATAGATAAGATTTGGTTAATCTTCAATTTCTTCTTACTTATCTAGCAATAGGCTTTATATACAACCTTTACAGGACGCTTTCTAAGTCTCTTTGGGATACGCCAGTTGTCGATGTGTCTTAATAGTTGACTATTGTACATAAATGGTATTGGACTTCTGAGTATTCAGAGTATATTGGGATAGATAGAGTGAATCACCTTTTCACCCAGTGAATTGAAAACCGAGTTGGACGGTAGATGGGTTTAACCTTATTTATCATTTATCAGCTGATATCCTTCGTGGGCGGTATGAATGGAATGAAATGCCAAATGCCCTATACAAAGGAAAAACACCTTCTTAGCTACAGCGATCAGTAGCGGCATATAGAGATTCGGTATCATTCCCTAGATTCGACCGAGTCTTCCATCAAGCTATAGCCCGTTGCTGACTAAACCTTAAGGAACGAGTTTACTAGCCTTTTTTTTTAAAACTTTAGCCCGGAAACAGTTAGCGATAGCCCTTCGTTCCTTTCATCCGTTAAAGCTGGATCGCCTTTAGGTTCTGTCTTTGACACTTCCCTCACTCTATTCTATTTCGAATAGGTGCTCCGCAGCGTACAAGAAAGACGACCTCTTTCGAAAAAAGCTATAGACAAAAAAAAGGAGAGGGCTCGCCCGCCGAGAGAGCAAGCAAGCCTTTCAAGTAGCACCCAAGCGAATTGTGGGTCTAACCAAAAAAGAATGAGAAGACAGAGAAATAGCAATGAAATGCACCATATTCGACAAACGTGGTAACGTAACGGGGTAAGAATATTCATGAGATTTGGTGATTCGAAAAAAGGGAGAATTGTCCGAACGGTCCGGCTCGAAGGCACCCGGATCCGCAAAAATTACACTCTGATCCAGCATCGAAGCCCTTGGGGGACTCACAACAAAAGACTGACTTATGAGAAGACCAAGCGTATCGACCGTATCACATCGAAGACTACAGCGCTCCACCCGGACTGAGCACCTCTCTTTCTATATGATAATAGACAAATTATACCTTGCTGCAGTTTCCCAACGAATATGCATTCGACCCCCATTAGCCTACCCAGTCAAAACTGGATCTTTGGGATGAACCAGACAGTTACCATAACGGAAGAAAAGAGATGGAATTCAAGCCAGCAAAGGACTGAGGTAGGGGACGAGAAAGGTAAAGATAAGGGGCCGTCGTTGGTGCGTAACATTCCTATCGACGATCTTTCTCGGTGCATAAGCGAGGCTTAGCGGTCGAAGTACCGCATAAGCAAGAAAGCCAATAGACCTTAAATAGCCTGTACGAAAGGACTTATTAAGAGGATTTGACGTCAGTCTCAAATCCATATATAAATCTTGTACGCAAGTTGGCACAGCGCTTTCGCTTTAAATAAATCTCGCTCATCTGGTCTGCCCAGTCAAATCAGCTCTCCTGCCTGTGTATCCCATGCCCGGTGCCGTTGATCTGTCTGATGGAAGAGATCCTAAAATTCCTTTATTTCAATATGTTGTATCCTCTCCAGAGGTGGAGTTCTCTCTATTCAATAGAGAATTTCCTGCCCGAAGTTAAGGTCATCTGTCAGGTCTATATGGAATTTAGTTTATATGGTTATGGTTACATTGAATTAGCCAAAACAGGAGTTTATAGCCTTGCGGGTCGGGGTACTACGCTTCTTGACACATGTCATGCTGGATTTAAAGGAATAGAAATGAAAGGAGAATTCCACTATTCTTGAGTAAAGGGCGGAAGATCTTGCCAATCTTGATTACACCTTTTTTATTGCACTAGCATTCCGATGAAATGCAACAACGAAGGAAAAGGATTTCTATTACTCACGAGATGGCATGAGCTTGTTCGGAAGCTAATGTGTCGGTGAATCAGGGATAATCGTCTTAAAACTGGGAATTGACAATAACAATAATTGGTCCTTTAGTAAAAGCTCAATCCCAACTCTCTTATCTGGTGCAGAACCCGCCCTAGAGCTATTGCCAGATTTCATTTCAAATCGAGCTGCAGTTCTTTCTTCTTTCCTTTCAAACCTAGCTAGGGAATTTTATTGGATTTCGCTCTATCAATTCCGTCACTCTTATCTACGATAGCAGCAAACTCCACTTCTGAAACAAGAGAAAAGATCATATCGGCAACAGCAAGTAAAGTCTGAAATGCCTCAGAAGCAAGTCTCGGCTTAGCTGCATTATCTTCCTACCGATGTCATACTAGACTCTCTTATGACCTGAGGGTGACTGAATTACCTTCAGCCCCGAAGTCACTTCTCCTTTCTTCCCTCTCGACGGGGAACTTAGCTAGAGGAATTCATTTTCTCGTACTTGAACTGCTGTAGACAAGAAGTAAAAGCCCTAGGGAAAAGCGTAGCGCTTATCGTTTAACAGGTACGTAGCCTCTTTCGAGAGGCGAAGAATAGCTATCTTTCAGAAAGAAGAAGAGCAGCAAACCTTTTTAGTACTACCAGACTCGAGGCGAAGAGGGATTTACCAGAAAGAATCAATAGGAGGGTTAAAGCACTTGCTTCGTCCTTAGCCCGGAACTCGTTCCTAGCGTAGACTGAACTTCTTCTTTCTTAGCGCCTCATTTTTAGTGCAAGACGACTGAACTCGCCCCGCTTTGTAGGCAAGGAGCAAAGCCAACCACAGCCATCACCTTTTCAAAAGAGGACATGCTCTTAGGAGATTTGAAGCATAACCGCCCTTGCTTAGCTCCTTCTTTGTAAAGCGCAAAAGCTAAAGCGCTACATAGAGCTCTTTTATTATAGGGCGAGGAGTCTGCTTCCTAAATCCCATTTTAGAGGGCAGGTATCACGCTCTATACGATTGTCATCTAAGTAAATAGATGGGGCAGATGAAGAAAGAAAGCGCTCGCTTTTAAAGTCGTAAACCACACGAAATCAGGCTTCACTTTAGCTACTAAGAGGCTTCCTCTGGCAACGACTTTCATTTTTCCAAAGATTGAATTCTTACCGGCATACGCTAGGAGCATCACTCTCTAGCTAGGAGCTTTATTTCTTTCTTCCCTTTGTTAGCAGTTACGGTAGCAGTCCTCCTTGTAATCTTACATGACAGCTTTCGAAGCAAGCTAGCCAAGCAAGGATAGCGGGGAATGAGAAAGATACATACATCTAGAAGGACTGTCTTAGGATGGGCCCTAGCGGTTAGGCATGCAGGTGGAAACAACGTTAAATACTACCTTCGATCCGTTGACGCGGTCAACCTCGCCCCTCATCGCTTGTTCGAGAGCTATAACTTCACCGGTGAGATTGTTAGCCAGGTTAGATCTATTTGATTGGGAAGTTTTTAGCGGATATCAAAGGTGCAATCCAAAAATCGCATGTGTTAAGTATGGAGAGTAGATTCATTTCACCGATACTTCGATCACTTTTCGATGGGGACTTTTTCTTATAGATACCGGAGATATAGATATAAAGGAAGCTTTCCATTTTATTTAGGATAAGGTGGAACCAGTTGGCGACCTACGCCATGCTTTTCAACGGAATCTCATGGAAGGGATCTTACACATTCCTTCCTTATTTTTTTAGGATAAATGCAGTTTTCAGGAATTATTGAATCAGAAGCATCTCGGGGACAGTTTTCGACGTGAAGAAGACTCGGTTGTAGATCGCTAGGCCCCTTATTCAAAAGAAAGGAATTTAGAGAGTCAGATTCATATGTAAAGGCTAGGCACCTTCCCCGCATTCGCACCTTTAATAAAGTTTATAGAACTCATGCTACATCTGATCTGCTAATTTAATTAGATATTATCTCTCTTCCTCGGAACAGGTAAATCAGAAATTGGATCTCCATGCCCAGAATCGGAGGAAGGTCTAAGAAGAGGCTTAATCAACAGAATCCCTTGCATGGCTCTTTCCTGTCTTTGAATGCCTTGTTAGTACGGTAGATACTAACCTTTAAAAAGGGTCGGTCCTGTCTTGATACCGAGAATTCAAAATAGAATGCCCTCTTTGGAATAAAATACAAAAACTAGGCTGCACATGAAAGGGAAAGAAAGGGCTTACGACTCTCACTAATATAAAATACACTAAGAGGGCGGTTTGTGCCAGTTAAATTGAAGGCACTTGCAGCTAAGGCGAGGAATCGGCCAAAAGCGCTCGCAAAGAAAGATTTTCGCTTATGAATGGAAGGCCTTCCTACTGAAAGTCCTAGAACTATTATCCACGTTATACACGATCTTACTATTCTAACTAGTCTTGCTATTAATAGGAGAACTATCTTACTATTAACTAAAAGCTAAGATATCCACCTTATTAATACTCTCCCCGAAAAAAAAAGTATCCCATCCCTAGTAGGAATGTTTTTAGGAGAACTACTAGTGTTTATCTGAGGGAATAAATTATTAAGCTGCTTTCTCACTTGCTTGCCCAGGGAAGTCATAGCGATATAAGGAATGGACATTCGGACTCATGTTACGTGTCCACGAAGGGGCCCCACCTCAGAATCCCGATCCCTAGTTTTCTTTCTCATTGTCTTTATTCACTGGCTTGCCTTTTTTTTTATGTTTTAATTTCAAACAGGTTGGCAGGAAACTGACCAGAAGAAGGGTGCTCTCCTTATGCAATCTCCCAAGTCCAAAAGAAAAAGACCCCCATGCTGGGTTCCGGCTTGATCTAATTTTCTTGGATTGGAGAGGCCTGTATACATAGCACGCAAGGGATCCTTTTAGGGAATTGAAATCCTTATATAAGGATCCCCCTATAAGCTTTCATCGATCTTAGGAGCTTAACCCATCGTCTGGCATCCTAATGATGGGGTTCTTCTATCTGTGGGAGCTACTAAG
>NZ_CADDZT010000057.1:50000-53185 GCF_902812655.1 Candidatus Frankia meridionalis
ATAAAATACTCACTCAATGACTGGACCTGTGCAGTAGGGGCTAACCATTTATAACTCCAAACTCATCCCCGGATAAAGAGTAGGCATCGAATGCTGCTATTGAATGCGCTGTTGTTTGTTGGTGAGTGAATAACCGGTCTTGTCGTATCAGCTGTGATGTTATCAATTTTTTCAGCTGCACATGAGCTAGTGGGATATCGATAATATGAATCTCACTTTATAAATTTCTTTTTCATGTCCTGATTTCCGACAAGTATAATAGTCGCAGAGGAATACGCCCTGAATCTGCTGCTTGAGAATCCGCTGTGGGACGTCGAGGTAGTGCTAATGCTAGCAGTAGCAATAGGGTAAGGTAAAGCAAGCAAGGAAGCTAGCCTATTAGCTATTATAGCCAAGGAAAGCAGTCCAATCGGTCTAACCAATCCTCTAGAAAAAGAGTAATAGGGCAGGAGCAAGAAAGGGAGTTTTGGCTTTCTTTAGATAGATTCGCCTTTGAGGTTGTTACAGAATCGGTTGTTCAAGAAGGAGCTCTTAGTACGGTGGATGCATCGAATGCAAGCTGTGAGGGAGGTGCAATTGAATCAGTAAAATCCTCTAAAAAAGAAAAACGTTCGTTACAAGCTCGATATGAGGCCTTTCCGATCGTTTGAGAGTTCTCGCATGACGATGAGGGGTTCCCATCCCTGTTTGCCCAGTCGGGTCTCTGGCGAGGTCGTTGCCTCACGCGGTTCAACGCTTGGGTGATACATATAAATCTGCTTTGTCTGGTATGGCAGTAGTTGCTAGCATTGAGTAAGGTCGTGAAGTCCGTTGGTTGGCGTGAAGCTCTTCCTACGGTTCTTTTCGATTGACTAGCTCTTAAGCGTATCAGTAAGTCGACTAACTCTTACTGTTAAGGGTAGTAGTCTTCAACTACCTATTAAGTCCTGGAACTCCAATGTCTTACACTGCATGGCCAGCGGCTTTAGCTTCTGCTACTGACAATGACTACAGCTCTGACGACAGCCCTACTTACTTACTCACTTGCATGTCGTCTCCGGCTGGCTCTTGACATTCCAGATCTATCTTCCACTCGCTCTCGAGACCTGACTAGACATGAAATGAACCATCTATCCGTACTTCTTGTCTCAGCTCTTGTCTTCGGCGACGAGCCCTCCCCGTTGCACGGCCTTCCGTTGCTAGGAAGATAGCATTCCCATTCACTGACTTGTGGTTGACGACGCCCTCTCAACTCCTCTCTTCGAGTGGAACGCTTCTGCCGCCTGAATCTTGATCTCTCTATAAATGCGACCTTCTTTTTATTTAAGCTGCAAGTGTCTTTGGGAGAGGTTCAGTTCACTCGAGATCCGTGCTCAATGCTCTACTCAATCGGTATGGGAAAAAGGCTCAACGCGATAAGGGATCATAGGGAATGGGATCGATCTAAGCTAAGGTATGGGCTCCACGCTCTACCGTATTCAGTACAAGGCGATCAAGCGAAATTGAGATGAAAAGGGGCGATAGGGCGAGTGCTCCACGCTCTAAGCATAAAAGACCGTCCATGGAAAACTTCTTTCTTAACATGTTAACTTAACTGCAATAAGGGAAGGTTAAGTGCACGCTAAGGGTACGATAGCAACCCGCGCTAACAGGTACTAATGAGTCATAGGCTCATAGGACGGGCGCTAAGGGAATCAATCGTACATAGTAGCCGCGGTACGTATCGGCCGGAACGAGCCATCAGTAGTACGTAGTCGCGAGCCAATCGGTACGGCCGTAGTCGCTAGCGAATCTACGTAGTTGTAGTTTTTTTCGCTCTATCCATTCGGGTTGGTGAATGGAATTATTATCTTGTCCTCCTCCACTTATGACTCCTTTTCTTCCTCATACTATAGGATTGAAACCGACCTCGACCTAAAGAACACAGACAACAAGAAGAAGGGCTTTCTTTATTGCCGAGTCACATCCGCCGACTTCACTTTCCCTTGAATCTTGAATCCGAGGATTGCGACTTGGCAACAGACTCCTCAATATCAAGCAAGACCTTTCTAAAAGAGGGCTGGCGCAGATAACTACATTACCGATCTTCACAACTAACTAGTTTCGCTTTCAGGAAAGTAGGTTAGCTATACTCGACTTCCTTATCTGAGGTAAACTACCTATTTTCGATAAAGAAAATAGGCACTGCACTAGCCGAATTAAACAACCCGAACTCGGAAATCTGACTTTAGTGATTTATTGAATCAGAGGATTTATACAAGAATCTAATATTCTAGTCTTCGGCTCGAACATAGGCAGGTCTTACTGGCAGAACTAGATGGAAAGGACAGCAATCCTCCCTAATCTAAGATGACAGCAGGGAGATCGGCTTAGTACGCAGTTGTGGAGAGGGATCAAGCATATGGTTTTGAAGCTGGCACAGGGTCCGCTTGGTGAGGATAGATTAGTTGGATTCCCACTTGGCATGGTGAGTGCCCTTTGGTTGCTTCCGTGCTGCTCTTAGAAAAGAAGATGTAGAGTCAAGCATCAGACTAAACTCCGGAACAAGAAGTTCCGCCACACAGACGCTGGTATCAAGAACGTCCGTCCACATTAACCTCTGTTGGCCACCTAGTGAAGGGGCCCAAGGTTCAGAGTTGAACAACCCCAGAGCCGACAACCTTCCTCATTCTGTTACATATAAGCGGAGCATTGTCACATATTGAGCGCCAGATCCAGGATGCTGTGCGAGGCTTACCAAAGCCCTCCCAGACACCATGAAAATTGTACTTGACCGACACAAGCCTGACCCACTTCCCGAGCAGAATCTCTTCCAGACACCATGGAGTTGCATCCCCCTATAGATAGTATGCGCGATTGATCTGTGCTGTGACTCAGCGTCATGCTCGACTAGTCCATATGGAGAGTCCCTGCGATCATGGTTTTCCTCTGCATACCCAGTTGATGTGGGTGATCCGCTATCCGTGGGTCTTTGATCTGCTGTAGTTCCTTCCATGTACTAAGATGATGTCACTGTCATTGATGATGATTTCGGTGGGGAACTTTGGAACTGAAAGATGATCATAGCAATAGCCAAGAGGTCGCACCATGGAAGTCGATGACTGCACTGGCGACATTAGGCGAGCAATGAGTGAGGAATGAATGGCTACGTGTCCGTATCCGATCTAGCTGGTGAACTCGGACTAATCTGTTCATTTAAGGCTTGC
>NZ_CADDZT010000057.1:53614-56114 GCF_902812655.1 Candidatus Frankia meridionalis
ACCGTAGAGTGCTAAACTGCCTTTTGAGAAGTGTTAGAACAATGGATCCTGCAAGGAAAGAAGCGCGCATTCGCGCTACCAGAGAGCGCATAGAGGGTTTGGAGGAGAGGCAGCAAGTGCTGCGGGCGGAGCAGGAAGACCTCATTGTGCGTGCTGTCACCCGCGGTCACCGGGGAGACTAGAATAGAAGAGTCCGTCGACTCTTTTTAGTTTTAGAAGGTTAAATAAGTGTCTGGAGACATTTGTTTTCATGTCTGGTGTTCTTTGTCTTTTTTTAGTGTAGATCTACTCCGGTGCCTACTGGAGATAGACTCCTATCTATGCTATAACTATCTTTACCGACTTCGCACTCTATTTTATCTCCCCCTCTCTCTCCAGCCGGGGAAGGTCAACTAATCTCGATCCAATGTTCTCCTCTCCTAGCTCCATTTCCGGAAATGAGGCGGAAGCATCTAACCTAGGTGAACCTAGCCTTCGAGGGAAAGCAAATGAGCTTTCACTTTCAGAAGTAGCTATCTCTTCAACCCAAAGAAAGGGCAAACTATGAATCTTTCTTTCCATCGATTGGATCCAATGCATTGCCATCTCCAGACCCGGATTCTTCCATTTCCCGGCCCGGAACGGGATAGAAAGTCGCCGAAGCAGTCTATCCTTCGAAGCGATTCAAGCTCCTTTACAGATACGGAGCCGGACCGAAGCAATAAAGAAGGTGAACTCCCAACTAAGCTTGTCATTCCACACCCGGGTATCGAATCCGAAGAATGCAGTAAGCTACCTCTCACCCCTCACTGGATATTGAAGCTTCAAGGCATCGACCGCATCAACTAATCCATTTCCAGTGCTTGGCGGGCCTCTGCTCCAAGGCAATCTCTTCCATTTCCATCAGCTGGGCATCTCATTGATTCACCATCCCTCGAGGGGCAATAAGGAGCCGAAAGCATGCATGGGTCTAGAACGCCCATCCCCCCATCCGATTCAGTGGAAGCTAGAAAGAGTGGTTTGCAAAAGTATCCGACATGTGTAAGGTGTGGTGGTCTCAAGTAGTTTGATCGCTTTGGTTATAGTAAACCGCCGCTTGCCCCTATTCCCAGTAGCGCTACTTTAATGTCATAAAAAAAAAACATTCCCTCTGTCTCTTGGTTATGTACAGGCACCCTGCTCTGCCTGCCTTATATCAACTTCACACCCACCCTGTGTGATATGCAGAGTTCTCAATAGTCAAAGAAGCGATCAGGCTTTTCCCATCCGAGAACCTAGATAACTTAGTGCTATTGAGACCATTCTTCCTCAATGGCCCTCTACCGTAGTATAGGAAGTCAAAGGAGGATCATGTCGACTTGCTTTTTACTGTGAAAATGAATCCTAACTACTAAAAAGAACTAAAGGTACTTTCACTTTAACAGGAACCCGACCCCCTTGCCTAAAAAGAGAGAGATGCGAGATGCGCTTCAGTTGCTGATGCCCTACGACCTTTGTTACCTTAAAAGCAATGTCCACTTTCCTGTGCTACCGAACAATAGTGTAAATAGTCAATAGCTCTTTCAGTCCTGCAGTTTTAGCAGGCAGTAGGCTAATAGGCATATCTCATTCAACGCCGGCATACGAAAAGCAGAGCAACTTTACTATGAGCAAGTCCAACTCACGAGACACTTCGTGCCTTCCTTCATCTCTCTTTCATAAGCAGTAGTCCATTCATATCTCATTCATAGGCAGTAGGCATACATAGGCTTCTGTATTTGTGAAAACCGTTTTCGTAGGCGGTAGGCAGTAGGCAGACGCTTAGCTGGCGATAGGAGGCACTGGCTTATGGCGGTACGAACTACTGGTACTGTAATCTTTCTGCGCTGATCTGTCTGCTCATCCGGATCAATTGCCTTCCACTTTTCCCTCTAGATCATCGATACCTGGAAGGGTGGCGGGGTCCCGTCCCTCTCTCTTGGCCGGCCTATTCTTGTCCAGGAATCCTTCTTCTTTCGTTAAGAGTTCCGCGCTTTCCTTCTTTGGGTGGCATCGTATAGTAAGGTTAGAACTTCTTCGAGGCCCCGTCGTCTAGGACAGAGAGGCTGTACGTATAGAGAAGGAAAGTCTATTTTCCCAGAGTCTAGCTAACTCTAACCCAAGATCAATCTTGAAGAGGTTCTTCTTATTCAGTAGCAGATTAGGATCGTGATCAGTACCCCTCTCGTTCTTCCCATAGAACGTTTTTTTTCTATGAAAGCAACTAAAGACTGAGCTTTAAAAGAAGAGGCTCCTTGAGTCATGCTACTGGACTTTAGGCATCTCTTATTTATATGAACATTCACCTCCGAAGCTGAGAAGCTAAAGATAGATATCGGACTCTAGGATTAGTGTAGCGGCTAGTCTCCTTGTTATCAAATGACCTAAGTGACGGCGGAGGACTCGCTAGCAGGATGCAAAGATCCGATCCCCACAGGAACTCGACCTATCCCAATATCCCTCGTTACACACTATCACCCAGCTTCATGGTCACACTGATAAC
>NZ_CADDZT010000057.1:61114-83614 GCF_902812655.1 Candidatus Frankia meridionalis
ACAAGGCGTCCACACGATTACGAGTCCGCTCCTGTCGAGCCTCTTCGACGACACTAGCCTACGGGTTTTTCCCACTAGCCATGGCTTGGCCGAACCTTTGGCTCTGATACCACTTGTCACGGCGCTAAGTCCTTCAAGCCCACAAACCGCGGCACCCTGCTAACCTAACGGTCCGCTGTAGCAGAGTAAGCTGAAAAAGCCCTTTCTATTAGATTAGTAAAGCGCTAACGCGCAACGGCTTTCGCGCAGCTCAATCCCTTGCTTTGTTCTAGAGTCAGGGGCCTCCTCTTGCAGGATGCCAGGTGCGCAGGAACGCCCTTTAGGTTTCCGCCTTCATTTGGTCGTGCTGCTATGATGTAACGTGCAGTCGTCCCGAGGCAGCAGGATGTATGGTATAGGGCTCCCTCTTTTATCTCCCTTAAAGTCCTATATAGCTTTATAGATTTCGAGTCGGGAATAGAGCTGTGGCTTATTCGGCGCTATATCACAATGAATTTTCGGGCATAGCTGTTCACGAAACGTGGCATGGGACATCCGTCGGCGGCGGGAGTCTTACATCCGAGTGAGAGGTCAGACCAATCCCATTCATCCTGGTCCGATCCGAACGGATCTTGTTGAATGAATTGCTCCATTGTTGTATGCCCTACTTATTAGTGAATTTTTTCCTACTTGGACCCGCCGTACTTCCTTTGACTACTCCTGAGATATAGTGGAAACATTTTGTTATGGTGGAGAGTGGGGAGTGAAAACACCAATGCAGCAGAGAACGACCGCATGAATCGGAATCCACTTATATTAAGACATACGACCGAGAAAGAAAGGCTCTACGTTCTCCAAGTGGTTGATCTTAGCGTGCTAGCCGCTGCTTCATTTCGTATAGTGATAACGCTTTCTCTTTCTTAGCGCTCCGCCCCCCCCCTTGTATAGTAAGGGGAACTCCGGTTGCGCGGCTTTCTCTTATCTTATAGGGGTCTATTTTCTCTGACTTGACTCAGCTTGACCTACTTGACTCAGCGGTTAGAGTATCGCTTTCATACGGCGAGAGTCATTGGTTCAAATCCAATAGTAGGTAAAACCGGCCGAAACCCCTGCTTTTGCCAGCATGACTGCAAGCACAGACTGGCAGCAAGGAGTCAACTGAATGACCAAAGCATCGGTTGCTTCCACTTGTGGCCTTCTTCGACCGCCTTGACGCCTTAATATCAAGGAACCCCCCTCTCTTCTTCTCTTCATGTATGTGGGCTGCCTGCCCCGTCCCGAATAGACGAACAGGAACAAGCTGAAGAAAGGCGCGAGAGAGAGAGTTGAGTATCAACTCACCTCCCCTCTTCCACAATTAGGTGAAGACCTGGGGAGGGGGGCCGGAAACCCCAACGGGAAACCTTTCACCGCGCCACACGATTCTTTCGCGAAGCGCTCTCTCAGACGTTTCCACTCCAGCCCCCGCAAGCAAAGAGGTTTCATTCAAGAGACCTGGCGACCAAGTGAAAGTGAACAGCCCCGAGCAAATCTTCTAGAGAGCGTACCCTTTCTTTCTACTCTTTCTCTCTTCTAAGAAAAACTGAAAATAAAAAGAAAAAAAGAAGAAGATTTAGATTCTATGGACCCCTTGGACCTCCGACCAATGAGGTGATGACACATGCATGCGTGCACATGAACTTCTAAAAAGTGGGTTCCAAACCTGGGTGGCACTATGTAACTCAATCCATTATAGGGCTATTGGTGGATTTTTTTTTTTTTTGAATAGACTCATAGAGGAGACTTTAAGGAGATTTTTTCGAGATAAGGACTTGCAAAAGTAGAGTAGTCGCAGAAGTAAGGTCTCAGACTCGCAGAAGACAAGTGAAAAGTCTCTCGAGATTTCGCCGCTTTGAAACAATAAGTTCAAAAATCTCGCAAAAATTCAGCGCGGTTTTTCTCTAAAAACTCGGAAGGTTCCGCCTGAAAGAGTTTGGGATTAAATCGTTTGGTCTTTTGAAGTTCCGGTTTGAGAACCAGGAAAACCTTAATTTTTGAATACACGCGGATCTGCAGATCCTGTGTTTGAAGTTATTCTAGTGTGGTTCTATTTAGGGATTCCACAGTTCAGACAGAGACGTTGTTGAGTATGTGGCTTGACTTACTCCAAGGTGACTCAAGTCTTGATTGAGCAGTCATTTTGAATAGTCACGGGTCCTGCTTTAGCACCGTTTCACATTAGAAACTGTAGAGGGCCGTTTGTGACCTTCCAATTTTAGAGTGAAACCGGGGACCGAAAGGTCGTGAGAGATATCAAAAAGATGCATCCATTTCTAGGCGAATTCAGTGTCTTGTGGATGCTATCTATGAGGTAGTTAGACACGCCCCTTGCTTGGGGGATCCGTTGGGTCTTTTAAAAGGACTCAATCAAAGGGCACAAACAAATGAAGGGAAAGCATGCAGTTTTTCTGAGGTTGGGTTTTGAGATGAGAGTAGGATACACACGTCGAATAAATCCGTTGTCTAGAGAGAGTGGAGTGATCTCAAAGAGTTTTCTATTTTCATATTTCAAACTTGACTTTTATATTTATATAAATCTAGTTTTTCGAATCAAATCAAACTTTCTTTCTCATTTGCAGCCACTCAACAACAGCAGGTCTCCGCTCTGCACATTCCTAGAAATTTCTTCTTTCTTTCAGCTAAAGATTGTTATCATCTGGTATGAGAGTCCAGGTTATGCAGATATGGTAGCGATACAATCTTCTGGATCGATAGTTGCTGATATGATTACTGCATCAACGCATACGATTGTCAAGCATCGCAAAATGAAACCTCTAAATGTAGATGTTTGGAAGATGAGAATGCAGTTGCTTCTCAAAGAAAAGGATCATTTTGTTTTTAATTCTTGAGAAAAGAGAGCAGATCAGGCGCTAATGGCTTCTTCAATCAAGTGATCTTGTTGTAGCCAAACAACAAAAGAAAGCATATGAACAGCATCTATAGTTGTAGACAAGAAAAAAAAAGTTCTTCGAAGCTGTGCTAATGGTGGTCAAGGATAAGGTACTAGTTTCAGTGGGAGACATTGAGTCTGCATTCGAAAGATGGGGGACTCCACAGAGAATGTATGAGTCAGTGATAATGGTAAACATGAAGTTTCTTCGGCAACGGTTTTTTCCAAGCAAGATGCAAGAGGGAACGAGCGTGTCTCAGCACTTAGACAAGATGAAGAAGATTATCAAAGAATTTGTAGCAGTGAGAGTCAAAATGACTGATCGTGATCAGTGACCGGGAAGTCCGCTGAAGTCGTTTGAGTCTTTGACAACCACTCTCTCCTGTGAAACTCCTCCTTTAACTATGATTGATCTGACCATTTTATTTAGGCAGAAGCTGAAAAGAGATTTGAACAGCAGTCTGAAAAGACTAATGCTGCGCAAAAAAATATGTTTAAAAAAAAAAGAATAAGCACAAAGTTAGTGCAGGAGGACCTGAAAAACATAGAGTGTTGGTCCTGCAAGAAGAAAGGTCACTTGAGTTTTTAGTGCCCATAAAAGAAGGGAAAAGGGAAAAAGCCATGATGATCAGGAAAAGGTAGTGTTGGTCACTACTATGGCCCTGTTTGCCAACATTTCAGATAGTTGGTGGATCGGGTCCTCGCATCATATTTTCTTGCGAAAGGCAGAATTAGGTACAGGATTGAGATTGAAGAACTAGGTTCTTCATATATGGGCAATGGCACTTCGACTGTAATCAGAGGCCGAGGGAATGTGTAATTGCTGTTGGAAAACGGAAAGTCAGAAGAGGTCTCAAATGTTGATATTTTCTTTTTGTACCTGAAAAGAACCTACTCTCGATGAGACTTTACTTTCTATTAGATTAGTAAAGCGCTAGCGCGCTACTTCTAGCAGCTTGCTTCAAAAAGCTTGACTAATAGGGCTTTTTTTATAGATTAAGAGGTGAGTAAGGGGCTGCTTCTTAGCGCTCCAGGAAATGATATTCCGACCAAGAACAAAAGCCCGAGGTAGAGTGTCGTCAGGGCAGCCTGCCTTTATTTTTTTTATACGAGTCGATTTTATAAGAGTAGGGGCGGTTGGCACCTGGAGATATAGGCGTAGCGCAGGGCAGGATGGACGAGATAAGAATTCAATTCAAGAGTATACTTTGTTTGGGTTAGGCGAAGTCCAGAGGTGGAGCGAGATACCTCCATGCCGAGAAAGTAATGCAGCGGATGAAAGAGACAAATAGGTTGTCAAGCTCCTTGATGAAATAGAATAAAAGAGAAGAATCATTCCCGGTGAGAATGTTGTCGTCAACGTATAAAAGAAGGATGAGGCTACGACCATGACGTCGACAAACAAACATGGGAGAATCCGCACGGCTACAGTGGAACCCTTTATCAAAAATGAAGCAGTGAGAAAGGAGAAAAATTTCTGAAAGCAGGCACCACGAGCTAAGAAGGGGGCCTGCTTTAGCTTGTCGGAGGCCGTAACGTAAATCGCTTTCTTGAGCTTGCATACCAAGATTCCTAGGAGAAGAGAAGCCTGGAGTTGGAGGAGGCTGAATAGAAACTAATTCTTGCGGATCCCCCCTTCCCTTATGTTGTTGAAAGGCATTCTTCACGTCAAGTTGAAATAAGGGTTTTGATTGCAGCCAAGGCAAGAATGCCACGAATGGTGGTCATTTTAGCAACCTGGGGAAAATGTTTCCCTTATCTTTACTTTAAAGGGGTTCGACTCAAGATTTTTTAAGGAATCCTTTAGCTACTAATCTAGCTTTGTATCTCTCTACCGAGCCATCTGCTTTATGCTTGATCTTGTAAATCTACTTGCAGCCAATGGCTTGTTTCCCTGCAGGCAATGAGAAAGAGTCTTTTTCTTTTTTTCCTTCTTCCTGCATAGCATCTCTCCAGCAAGAATGATTGAAGGCTTCAGCAAATGATTCAGGTTCATGAGAAGATTGAACTGACATGAGGTAAGCTCGATGTTTTGGGGAAAACTATTTATAAGATAAGACCCAAATCCTTCAACAGGATAAGAAACTTGAGAGGATCGACGAACCTGAGAGAGGGATCCAGAATCTGAGGAAGCGACTGGAAGGGAAGCAACACAACAGGGCTAGACTGCTGATCTTCTGGAGTAGTCCTAGCCTGGGAAACAGAATGTAATCGCCGCCGAGAATAAACATGCTGTGCCGGGTGACTGGAATCCTCCGAGGTCAACTGAACAGGCTGACAATCGGCAGAAGATGCTGAGCAAAGCAGCTGGCCTGAAGAGTGGGGCTGATCCGTAACATCAACTGCAGAAGAATGAGGTTCGAGTTGATGAACAGGAGAAGGCCGCAATACATCTCCATCACCATTCTCCCCCGGGGCGGATTAATTAGGTTAAAGAAAATCTGAGGCGACCTCATTAAATTAAAGAGAACATTCAAGGAGAATCCGCATCTCTTGGATTTCACGTCATAGCATCTATACCCGGACTGAGCATATCCAAGAAAGAAACAAGTGGTTGCCTTGGGAACCATTTTTCTCTTAACTGCGCAGGAATATGAACAAAACACGTGCATCCAAACACTCAAAAATGCCTATAGGATGGTACTGCCTCAGTAAGAAGTTCGTGAGGTGCCGCTGCTGCTTATTCCCTCTCTCTTCCCCCCCCCCAAAAAAAAGGAGAGAGATGTCCCGTCCCTTCTTTATGCACATCCATATACATAGCCAGACACAAAGGTGTACAATCCGGTAAAAATCCGCGGTTCTTTAAGTTCATTCACTGTAGGTTCTCTTACTTCCTCTAGTGGCTGGCAAACGCCAACCGAGAGGGGAGAACGAATGGCTCAGGAATCGACAGGTTCCGAGCGGACTCGTGGAGCTGCTGCTTGGATTATCGTAGAATAAGAGGACTTAGGAAATGACTTAAAAGACCGCCGCAGGGAGGCGAGGGAGTCACTTGTCAGGTCTTGCGGTGCACTCACTCCCGTTACGAGAATGAAATGACGCCCCAGCTCGACTGGAGACCAAGACTCCTTACAACTCGCACCAATAGCGGTACTGAGCGGCCGGAGATTTATTTAAAAGGCAGCCCAGCCGCCCCTCCCCCCTAGCCGCCTACCTACTCGTGCTCGTAGCTCGATCGGAGGTCAAGAGTGTGGTCCGGCGGAAAAACAGAAGTCGTCCGTATCAAGTGATACGTGAATTGCTCAGTAGTGCTTCGCCACTACCGTAGCTGGCGGAAATAGCTTAATGGTAGAGCATAGCCTTGCCAAGGCTGAGGTTGAGGGTTCAAGTCCCTCCTTCCGCTCTTGGCTTCGTCGTTTAGTGGTAACGAGTGGAGTGCATAAGCCCCCTTAGAGATAGGGGCGAGCTGCAAGCAGCCCCTTGTATAGGGTTCCAAACCTATCTTACTAATAAGAAGAAAGGGGCAAGCCAAAACCTACTCCTAAGAAGTTGCTGGCTTTTCCGCCGTTGCGCGCTAGCGCGCTTCTGTTTTTCAGCTGGCTGGCTTCTTTTAATATCCTATAAAGTAGGGGTTCTAACTAGTTGTAGCTAGCGCGCTAGCGTTTTCCCTTACTAGTAAAGGGGCTGCTAGTTGTAGCGCGCAGTGTACTAGTGAATAGGAAAAGCGGATTGAGATTACTAATGACGGATGGAGGTTGAGGATAGAACATGTTCGGTGCCTCGCCCTTGTCTCCTTCGCCGGAGACTTCAAATAATGGGAATCCTATCGAGAAAGAAGAGGCATAGGTAGGCCTCTCGATCCAATCCGTCTTCCCAGGTCCCCCAACACACTCTTGAGACGAAAGAAACCTCCCGCCATAGAGAAGAGATAAAAAGTCTGGGTCCCCTCGATCACCCTTCCCTTTAACCTGAACAGGTCGAGAGAGATGAACCCGCACCACATTTTATAACCTTCGAACCGAAACAAACCCCCAACTAGAGATGGAATTCCAGAACCTAAACAACTCAGTTGAGAGCTCCGTGACCGGTGGGAAGGTCCACCAATGATTGATAGGCCATTCCCCCCCTATCCGTCTCTTGATCCCTCATTCCACTAATTCGTTGTGACTGATTCATTCAAGGCATAGACCCCCCACTTCTTTGTTTGTCTTATTAGCGCAGGTCTTCGTCAACGATGAAAGCCGCTTCACTTCAGACTCGAGTTGAGAAAGAGGGCTAGGCCCTGGAGAGGAGGGCTTTCAGGGACTGGGGAGGGTGGATTATAGAGCTAGGGGCGGAAGGTTTGTCCATTGGGATTGGGCATGGACGAGCCTCGACTGGGCCGGCATTGATGAAAAAATGACAAAAGAAAAAGTTCTCCCATCGCATCATTAACCGGTGTAGGATTAAAGATCAGGTCCTGGATTCGAGTCAAATCGACCTTCCCTCTCAGGGTGAGGCAAGGAATTCAATCAAATGTTCGTTGTTCAATATCTCGGCTGCTCAAGAAGTTGGACTAGCAGTTCCTCCGACCCGGAGTGGATTCTAGGGGAAGGGCAGAGCCTCACCTTGCAGTAGGAGGGTGTTCGTTGCTGGGACGGGTTCAAACTGGACTGAAGGGAGGAGGAATTCAATACTCCGATCTTACTGGGGATTCATCACTGGCTAGGGCTTTCGAATCAAAGCATGGGCATCCGCAACTAAGAGGGAGCAGTAGATCGTCGATTGAAGAGCCTGGTCAGTCAGTAAACTTCTATTGGGACTTCTATTGATTATCGATTCGACTAGAGGGACTCCTAGCAACAAATTTGTATGAAGGGGCCCCCATGGAGACGCAGGAGATGCAGGAGCCGCCAGCCGGATCGACCCATAAATGATAGGCCCGAGGGATGGGCTCATTCGACTAATTAGTGATCCCTGGCCCTACCTAACAAAGAGATGTCCCTGAAATAGGGGATTGGTTGATCGGAAAGCTCGGGCAGGAGTAGGACATTCCATCAAAATCTTTCTGATCCGCTAGCCTATAAAATCCCATTTTTGCATCGGGGTGAATTCTAAGGTTCCTTATTCCGGTTGTAAAGCGGAATAAGCCCTTCTCCCTGCCCCACCAGCAGCCCGCGTGACCCGAATTCAAAATGAAAGAAGAATCTGTGTTCACTATCTATGGAGTGGAGTGACTATCCTTAATCTCCTCTTCCCTATCTCCCTCTTTTTTTTCCTTTCTCGCCGGCAGGAGAATCCATTTCTTTTCTTGTATTGTGTATTATGATTGATCCGTAGTTCAAGGGCACTCTTCCTAATCGGAGTTTGAGATGGAATAAGACCCAGACGTAGAGTCCCGTCGGCCGGGAAGGGATTTTTTAGATTTATTTTTGACTCCCTTCAGGCAGGCCTTACCTTTAAATTAAATAAGGGGTTCTTCTCTTTCTCCATGAGGGAAAGCCCTTTCCAGATGGAGTAGAGTAGTGCATCTCTGTCTTGAAAGCCCGCCCTATAGATAGGAGTTCCTATCTCTACTGCCTATCCAATCCGAAGACTCTTATTCGTGGTGGAGTGCTTCGAGTTGGATCCGATCCCAGCAGTCAAACTCCTTCCTGACCCGGCTCACCTGCCTTTGAAGCAGGAATGCCTTTATAGAGGGGGCTACCGAGGAATCGAAAAGTTTGAAGTGGGATGTGGAATGTGATTGGTGATGGATGGTGGTTATGAAATCTGTTCTGCATCAGATGATGAGCCCATGCGAAAACTTTCTCTTTTATTGGCGCCCGATAGGTAGGCTATTAGATTGAGTCGAAAGCCTACCAACGCATAAAGGTTCCGATTCGAGCGAGAGCCCGAACGGGGGAGGCGAGAACATCTTGATCGAAAGCTCCACTGTTCTAAATAGTGAGAAAGACTTTTCCAAATTAGATCAAATCGATCGAGAATCTCATCATCTGTTAGGCGGGCCAACCGACCGACCGAGTTGGGCTGGGCGTCCATGTCACAGAACCTTTCTTCTAGCCAAGAATCCCATTTTTGATCAAATCGGGGCGGATCCAATGAATTGGCAAATGAAAAATCTACCGTTTTAACTTAACACTCAGAAAAAAACCTAGAAAAGAGGAAGAGTCATTAAGACAAGAGCTAGGTAAGCAAGCAAGAAAGAGAGGCTAGAAAAGGCGAGGCCCGGGGCTCTCCATTTCTAGGAAGATTGTGTCCAGGATCTGGTAATCTAAGCCTTGCTTCTTCTGGTCGGCTCGTATTAGCCTGTGCTTGATTACAGGTTGTCATTACCCCCGTTCCTTGGGTCTTTTCAACGGTACTTGAATCTTAAGTCGCGGTCATGTCTCGCCCCCCCAGTATAGTGACCGCTTCCATGTTTCCCCCGAATTTCATCAGTTCCAGGTTCAAGTGCCTGCTCATCCATCTTCATTCCAAAGGCGAACATTTCCATTGAGTGACTGTAACTGCTATGGTTTACAGTCAATAGTTCTTAACCAACCCTTTCTGGCCGCGCCGAGCTTTATAAAGCTTTAAGAGAGAATAGGGAGTAAGGGGGACCTTCGCTTCATTATAAATTTGACCCGGACCTTCTTTCTTCTCCTGCGGAGCCCTGAGAAAGTCACCGGCGGCAGGTTAGTACAGTTCTCCTGCTGCTGATTTGGCCCTGTGCTGATTCAGGAGCTTCTTCTTTTTTCGAGGATTCTAAAGAATAATCAAATCAAAAGAAGCGGCTGGGCGAGAACAAGAAGCGGTCGTCGTCCGGCGGCCGTCTACTAAGCGAAGAACCGCTCGCTGCCTTTTCTTCCCGAATAACATGTGCAGGTAGCCTAGGAGAAGAGAAGCAAGCTACCTTCGCCTACCCCCCATCTATCTCTATAGGCGGCAATGGTAAGAGCAGGTAAGCATGGTAACAGTATCGGCGGCCGGAGCGGAGCCGGCGCTCCGCGTTCTATCTAGGTTCCGCTCTTACGTACGCACCACCTTACATAGAAGAAGGGGAACCCCTTCAATAGAATAGAAGAACCCGTGTGGGTGGGAGGGGATTGAATCATTCATTCATCAGATACGTCTTCTTCCGTGATCCATTTCATGTCAACTCAAATTAGTTATCAAAAGGCCTACTTTACAAAGGGAACGTCGTTTCCTGGGAACCTTGCAACCTTGCGGTTCCCGGTAACCGGCCGCATCGGCCCGGTAACCTTCGTAACCGTCGGTTCCCGCTTTCTTATTATTATGTTTTTCTTTCTGAAGGGCTTGCGGTTCATTACACCAAATTCAGTGAACTATTGAAGCTATCGAGAGAGTACAAAATGCTGACGGTGACGAAGATTACCGACTTTCGGTGGACGCGGAGCCAACGAGGTCAGTCGAACAGCGTAACGAGTCTAAGGTTACAGAAGCGTTCGCCAACTTTGATAGGTATAGCATTGCAAGCAAATAGAGCGGAGAGCTTACCATTTGTTTCTATTAGAGTCGCGAGCTTGTTGTAGTCGGTCTTAAAGGGAGAATCTTGCTGCTTACTTGCTATATCCCCGCGTTCTTGCACGGCTCGTTCTTCGAGCCCCGCTTCTCCCTTCCCCCTCTCCCCGTTCTACCGTCCAAAACAAGGCCGTATGGAGTATAGCCAAGTGGTAAGGCATCGGTTTTTGGTACCGGCATGCAAAGGTTCGAATCCTTTTACTCCAGATTATGAACACCCGATCGGATCTGTCAAGAACGAGCTGACGACTAGAGGGGAAGCGGCTGACTGCAGTCCCTGAGCCCACCTTGTAGCAAGCCAAAAGTTTGACTTGAACCTACTTTGCTAAGAGAAGAGATAGAAGGGAAAGACAGACGTCAGAAAGCAATCCCTTCCAACCAGCCAACCCGCGGAGTTGAACACAAGACTGACTTCGGCCAGGTTCTTCTATCAATCTCCTGGCCCTTGCTTAACTCCTTGTTCTGTAAACCGGTCGCAGGTTGATCTGATCGGACCCCGGACACGCGCGAGCCCTGCCCGGGAGAAATGCATGGTTCCCTGGCGCTTCATGGGACGGGCGTTCGCAGTCCCCCTCCCTCTAATCTAACCCTACCTCGCTCGCCCAGGCCCGCCGGCACAATAAGAGAATGAGGGAGCTAATCTGCTTGCTTGTGCAGGCGAGGACCGCTCGGCTAGGGCGCGCCAGAGGAGCTTCGAGTGACTTGTTAGGGCTTTCGAAGAAAAAAGAAGAAAGTCACTCGAAGCTCTGCCCTTTGCTTTGCCCCGTGCTGTCTCCCTCCAGTTGCCCCCACCAAATAGGTCGAAAAAGGTTGAAATAAATTACCCTTCCCGTTCTCATCAAACAAAAGACTACCATACAAGCCCTTTGCCGGCAAGCTACCCTCGCCTACCTCATCTATAGGCATTTCTATCCGCCCGCCCCGAGGAAAAATATGTGTCCAGGAAGGCTATGTGAATAGGGTCTTTAAGCCCTCACCCAGCATCTATTAGTTCAATCAACATACGTTTGATAAAAAAATTGTGAAGCCGCATAGCCATTTCAGCCTTACTCCCTATTCTCTCTTAAATAAAGCTATGAAAAAACGGGAGTAATGTTTAATTCCTTTTTCCATTCCTGTGAGCTGTAGAGTTAGTTATCCCTTATCATCCCTGGTATTCCTCCTCTCTATGAGATGTGGGATCGACCCCGCGAGCCCTTCCTCTTTCTACATCCTTTTGGATGATAAGGCATGCCTATCCATGTTTTATCCAGCCTTTGCTCCACTATCAACCACCGGAATGGTTATTTTGCCTGCCCCGCTTTCCTCTCCCGCGGCAAGAGCTCGTTCGCCAAGTCCGAACAAAAACTTTTTCGTATATGACGGCTCTCTTCGATGCTAGCAACCGCGTTTGACCCTTTTCCGCGCTTCTTTCTATTTCCTTACATTCTAGCTGAAAGAGAGACTTTACCTTTACTTAGAGAGGGGCAGCGGTACCACGCTCTTCCGTGCTCGTAGGTTGACTTCCCTATGCATCCCGACTAAGGTCTCACAAACGTGCACTTCCCTTATGCATCCAGCCGCTTCACTAATGTGAATAGGTTATACAGAAGGGTGGGTTGGTTATATACTCTTATGCGCGTTCCTTCTTCGAACCTTTTGGTATGTATTGCCCCCTAACTATAGATCAGATCCACCGGACGAGAAACTCAATTCCGCACTGCTGCTGAGTCGTCGGACTTATCCACCAAGGGATTCCTTGAATTTCTGTGGATTGCGTTGGAGGAAATCTACCAAAGCTAGGCAGATAGATAGACTCCTTCCCCGCTGCTAAGGGAGAGCAAGAAAGAAAATAAAATGATTGTTTTTTAATCAGCGCCCCCTTTTGGGTATGCAGGTACTAAGAGTCCTCTCACTACCAACCAGCAGACATCATCTGGCTGGGTCTTGCCGGTATCAACAACAAGAAAAAAAACAAGCAAACGGAAACAGCAACTAACTATGGCTCTTGGCCCAGACAACGTCCTAGGCGTAGGGGAGATCGGAGCAAGAGGGAACGCCTAGACGACGTTTTTATTCCTGGGCTGCTGTAAGTAGATCGAGAGGTCGTTCCGCCCCTTGTCCCCCAAAAAGGGTAATAAGTTCTCAAATCCATCATTTTGCTCCAATCTGACCTAGCTGGCGAGCGATCCCAGTTCGCAGCAGAGAACAAGACAGGAAGCGAGCGTACCTTTGTTCGCTTCTTCTCCACCAAGCACGGAAGTTTTAGGATAACTGTAGGTCGGTGGCTACCTAAGGAAACTCCGATTCGATCCGCCCCCCGGCTGGGGGGCATCTACCTCATCCCGATCACAAGGAGAGGTTCACCATGATGGGGATACTTCTTTTTTTCCCTTCCGGAAAGAATGAAATGCATAGGGGACCATCCTTTTGTTGCGGCATGCTCCTGAGATTTACGGATTCGCAGGGGGCCTCAGGCCTACTTAGTTGACTGACAATTTAAAAGGCTTACGAAACTAAGTAGCGCCTTTTCCTTTAGGTCCTTAGTAGCGTTGACAAAGAAGAACAGACGGTTAAAAGACAGCGAATCTTTTTATATAGAAATATATATAGGCCAGCTTAAGAAGCTACCCTTCCTCTTGATCTGAGGTACGAAGAGCGAAGAGAAAGATCTCTTTTTTATGACTTACACTTATCGATCCCGGCCCGGAAAAGTGACGGACCTGGGCCCTCTTGATGAATGAAAGAAAGGGTTTATGAGCCCTAGCCCTGTAAGCCCACACCTGTGTAGAGTAGATCGTTCAACACCTGCGGCACAAACCACCCATTTTTGACCTATTGGTCCTAGTATCATAGGCGACCGAACGGCCGCCCCCTAATTACTAGACCAACCTGCTATAATAATTCCATAAACACCTAGCGAAGATATGGCAAACAAATAAAGTAGCCCTATGTTCGGATCTGACAATACCATACCATAATCAAAAGGTACAACGGCCCGAGCGACCAGACTTAACATAAATGTAGCCACTGGAGCCATTCTAAAAAGGGAGAAATTAGCACTACTTGGTGAAATAGGTTCTTTTAGAATCAATTTCAAACCATCTGCTAGAGGTTGTAACAATCCGAACGATCCCACTACATCAGGACCCTTTCGACGTTGCACAAAAGCCATTACTTTACGTTCAGCTAGCACTAAAAAGGCTACTCCTAGTAGAAGTGGTAGAATTATTCCAAATATTTCAGCTGGAACAGCTATGTACGTTTTCGATTTTCTATTCACTCATGATCTGGCCTGGTCGACCCGATCATGATATTTCACTCATGATCTGGCCTGGTCGACCAAATCATGATATTAAAGGATCCGACCTTTTCTCGAAAAACTCCGGATCCCGAGAAGAGTTGAAGATGGTGCAACATCGAATCCTGTTACCTTACTTCGAATGGAATCTTAGCCCGCCTCACTTGCTTTCTTTACTGCATAAGGGCATAAACGAAGTCAACGGATTTCCTTATAACTAGCGGCTGAGAGTAAGCAAGCTACCTTCATTCAACAGATTTGTGGTTGAGTCAATAACATGCTCTGGGTCGGGAATCTTTGCTCTTCTCTTTTGCATTTCCGCTGCCTGCGTTCTTCTTTGTGTCCGTCCGTATCGCAAAGCTGGTCGACGCCAGCTGTAATGGTTGAAAATAGGGGGCCAACCAAGACCCCTAATAAAGCTTTGTTCGATAAAGCAAACGATTCGTTCCGACAACTTCGGACCAGATAGATTAACCCCTTTGAATTAGCCGATCTTACTAAATGGATCGGGCGGGCTGGTTGGGGAGGGGTTATTAGCGGAGAAAAGAATCGCTGAGAGATAGATTCTACTATTTGGTCAGGACGAATGAGTGGCTGTGCAGCATGCTCCGGAGGAGATTGACCCTTCCCCGAGTCAGTCCAGTCAGAAAGGGGAGGGCCCGCAGTCTAGACTGCATTTCGGGAGTTTGAACACCATCCCATTTCAACCTAAAATACTGTCAAAGGTATCTAA
The DNA here is from genome assembly GCF_902812655.1 of Candidatus Frankia meridionalis. Lineage (GTDB taxonomy): Bacteria > Actinomycetota > Actinomycetes > Frankiales > Frankiaceae > Protofrankia > Protofrankia meridionalis. Next base: position 75,479 of record NZ_CADDZT010000057.1, read on the forward strand.
CCTTCCTTCCTTATGAGTGGAAATAGAATTCTGTTTTGTCTTTTTTGCATAAAAACCAGCCAGCCGGTAATATATATAATATATTTTTATAAATTAGTTCTTCCGACCTTTTTTGAAAAGCGCATAGTTTCTCCTCCAAAAATGACCTCTCCAGTCGGGGAGCGCATTAGATATTTACCTAAACAGGTAGGTAGGTCCTTGAGCAGATCCCACGTTAGCCCCAAGACGAGTAAATGCTTGAGCTTAAGTGAGAAGGGCCTCCTCCCCCCGCAGGTATTTTGCCTATATGGTGTTTACCGGGGGGGGCCCCCGATCCGGAAGGTATGCCACTATGGGCTACTATCTATACATGTCTGCCTCCCTTGAAAGCTCCTGGTGCTGCGACTATCACCGGTAAGTTGCGTCGGATCAACATCGGGATTAGAATCAACTGCAAAAGCAACTAAGTCAACGCCTAGTTGCTCTGGATCTACTGGCCCGGACGCTTGAATCTATTCCACCGCAAACAACCGAATATACTACTGCGGGATCTTCCGCAGCTTCTGTTGTTATTGTTCTCACCTGTCACTACGCCACCTCAGCTGCTGGTACTGGAACAGCTTCCGCATCTGGCACTCCCAACCTTTTCTATCTATCCTTAGAAGTAGGGCGAGTGTCTAAAGACCGGGTTATCTCTCCAGGTTATTCACTGGACTGTTAAGCCATCGAGTCTTCTAGGGTTGATCGACCCGTTTCAAGAAGATTCATCCAAGACTCTAGATCTCGTTAATTCTAAGGAGGAGCCCATTCCATAAGGAAGATGAGAGGAAGGCAGGCTTGAAGGCATACATAGTTGGCTGGTTATTTGTCTTTCCCATTCCTGCTGCTACTGAAGGTGCCCGGAATTCATGGATTCTCTGGTAGAGGGGAGTCGAGGTGGAATTCTTTGGTGGGCTGGCTTAAAAGAAGCCCCCAATTGCAATTGCAGTAGGAGTAGCTACTTGTTTCATGGCTTTCATTTGAGCTTCAGATCCTGAATCTCCATAAATGGGTATGACTGGTTAAGGTGACCAGCTTTCTTTGTGCGGCAACCGCAAGTTAGGGTACTCTGGATTTGTTATAGCACCACCATTTCACAATATACATTGTCCGGGAAAGCAAGTCTTGGGATTGCAGTTTTATCCTACTGAAGCTCTTCTTATGAAAGTTGAGGCTTTACTCTAACAGGTCTGTTAAAGTCTCCTTGCTACGGCCTTTATTAATATCCCTAGCTCGGAGGGTTACTCGAATCTTTAGTTTTTGTACTCTACTCGTTCCTTGAAGGTCCAATTAATTAATAGTAAAGTAATTTTAGGACGGTTAGTGTCTGTTCTGCATGACTCTGGAACGTTATAGCTAAGGAGCGGATTTCTGGGTCCCTTGACTTGCCAAATGGTTTCAAGTATGCCTATACAGTAAGTCTTTACACACATGATAGTGGCAGCCAGGTTATCGACGATTCTACAATAGGCGGCCGCTACCCGACTTAGCGAATCACTTCCAGGCTGGCATTAAATCTATCTCGTGCCAGTGTCTCTTGTGTGCCTCATTTATGCTGGTGGCATACCGTACCGTATTGTGCTGAACACTCACAAAAGCCGTGGCCTTCCGCTATGTTAGACCCTCCCCTAGAAGTACAATGGTTGGTCCCTACGGAACAGGTAATCCCCGTTTGACTTGAAAGGAGCCTTGTTCAGCAGGTGCGCAGCAAGTATTATTTCACAAGTTGCAAGTCGTACCTCCCAGCCCTCTTAGCGACTTGTACTAAAAAACTAGGGCGCTATACGGAAATTCGTGCCTGCTTATCCCGGCTACAATAACTATCGAACAGCGATCCATCTGAAGAAGGGCGCTCGTATATCCCTAGGCGTGGGTCTGTACTTTCCTAGAGAAGGGCGAGGTTTGGAACCCTCAAGCAAGACATGATCTACATAATAAGACATCATAGCGCCTAGAGATAGAGGTACGGTTCATCGCCTTACTTGTCCAAGCGTGTTGCCGGATAGTCGGATATGCCGTACTCTTATTTTGATGAGGTTAGGAACCATTTGCTGTTACCAGCATTGCTCATTATTAGGAAACGCATTCCCGTTTATCGATTTTAATTAAGGTTACGTTGTCGCTTTCGCTTTAATAATGAATGATATGGAGTCATGCAAGGAGCGCGCTTTACTAATCTAATAAAAAGGGGTTTTCACCATCTATTTCTGCCCGAACTCTTCCCGAGTTTACCTCCTAGCGAACGGGGAAAGCTTATCCCTCACTCGCATTCGCCTAATCGAGCAAAACGCCACTCGGCGATCATCCTACAACAGGTCCCGCCTATAGTTATAGTGTCGAACACACAATTTTGTTGTTTGTCCTTACGACGGTTGTCAAAGACCGGATCGTTACACTTCGCGACCCTATCCGAGTATGTGCTTAGTGCAACGCCTCATAGAACAATGAAGTAATGTATCCATACGAGCTCAGGCCCTCAGCAGTTCGAATACAAAATAAACTTGTTCATTTATCTTACCAGTTGTGGACCTTCAACGTTTCACCTTTCATAGATCTGGGAAAGGCTGTTTTGGTTTGGGAAGTGACGTTGAGACTGGGCACGTGCAATAAGTAATAAAGAAAGCAAAGGGAAATCGGAGGAGTTAGAGCAGGGAACAATGGGCATCCCCGCCTGGAAAACAAAGAGTAGAGTAAGGCGAAGGACCTCTAGCAACTCTACTACCGCCTTTCCTACCAAAAAGCTAACCCAACCGAAGGAAATTACATAAGGTCTGGAAAGGGCTATAAAGAAGAAAATTCCTTCCTCCCCTTCTTCCCCTGTTCCGGAGATAGATATAGCCCTCTCGAAACCTAGCTGTTAGAGTAGCATTTCGGGCTAATATTCAACTGAATCCCCGAATGGGTACTTGAACCCTTCTCCAGCAAGGTATATAACAACTAAGGGTACTGTGGGCCCTGCTCGCTTTGGTTCTGCTTCTGTGGTGACCAAGAAGCAAGAGCTTGAGCTCAACCTGCCATTGAGAATCACTTTTGTGGTTCCCAATCGGGATGGAGATTCCGGTCCGGTGTAGGGGACACCTTCTTCATGATCTAGGGGTCCAATGTAGCCTGCGCTAAGCAGGGAGAGCTCCTCTTTGGTTCCATCTGTCCACATTCTGCCCTTCCATCCAGGGGAATTCGGGCTTGATTGTTCTGTGTAGTCGATTCGCTCAGTACCCTCCATAAACAGAGTCCATGAGCTCGGGAAGAGAAGTAGGGCCTTCGGTCAACCAAGAATTGTAGGTCGGTCATCTGTTCAATCTGGAATTCCATCTCTTGTTTGGTTTCTGGTACCGGTTAGAGTTCCTTTGTTCAAATCAATATCTATTTTATGTCAGGCTTCCCTTCCCGCTTGTCCTGTCCTGTTCAATCCGTTGTTCTTCTGTCCAATCAAATATCCCGGTCGAGCTGGCTTGGCTGGTACATCAAGCATATCGGCATATTGCTTGTCTTGTTCGGTGTGGTACACATATCTGTCAATGTCAATCAAGTAATATAATTAATTCCCACTGTCTGAGGAAAACGTGAAGAATTTACATTTTATGAGCTTGTCAAGCCCGTTGAAGTCCCCGAATAATAAAAAGAGGGCTATAAGTAGGCCGTTTGCTATTGCTATAAGGGCTGCTCGCCTTTATACGGCTTCGCTATCGCTCCTATGTAGTGGTCGGAAAAAAAAGGAGTATTCCTACCATACAATAATGCCTATTATCTAGTGCTAGAAGCTTCGCCAGAAGCAAGCAAGACGAGGTCGCTCTGCTTCGTAGACAAGGCAGGTTCCGTACTTGACTTACGAGCTCGTGTAGTACTCGCCCCTATCTCTAAAGGGGCTTATGCACTCCACTCGCTGTCTACTAAACGAGCGTTAGAGCGAGCGAAGCCTTCAATTTAGTGGCTTCCCCCCTTATCCCTCACCCTACTCTTTCATTTCCGCTTAAGCTTCCCCGGTTTGGGGGATTAATTGATTGGATACCCGAGAACCATAATCTTTCCTAGGAACAGCTTCTACGACGATAGATAGGGGTCAGGTTTGTTTGGCATCTATGCCCCCTGCCCTCCAAACAGTATGGGAGCCTTTCAGCTCGTACTGCTCACACTCCTAGATCTTCACGGCACCTCCTCCACCATAGTGTGAGCTGGGAGCTGCTCCGAAAAGCGAAGCCCACTTTTTAATTCGCTTTCAACAACGGCAACAACACCACGAAAAAAGTAAACTATGGTTGCCCACTGATCTGATCATAGGTTAAATCCAATCCCTTGGCCTCTCGGAAGCGAGAAAGCGAGCAGCAAGCTGAAAAAGCCCTTTCCCCCTTTTCATAATAATAAGGTAAGCTTCATAGCTCCAACCTATACAAGGGGCAAGCCAAAACCTGTTGAAGGAAGGGCTTCATAGCCTTACCTTATTATTAGAGAAAGAAAGGGGAGCTTATTATATCAAAATACTAAAAAACAAGGTTTGGAACCCTACTCCCCAACAACTACAAGGGTGCTTTCTTGCATTCTATTCTAGAAGCGGATAAATTTGTCGAGTCTACGAAGCTTCGTAGTTCTCCCTCCCCCTTTGCCTCGCCATGCCACTAGATCCATAATGACTGGCGAGTCGGAACATGTACGAATATAACCACGCGGAGCGCCGGACCGGCCTCTCGAAGAAAGATATCATTTAACCTATTTTTCCGTGTGGAACCCTAGTTTTTTTTTAGTATTTATATATATATAATTATAATAATAAGCTAAAGGGGCTGGGAATCGCAAGAATTGATAAGTCCTCCATTGAATGGGGGGGGAAAGACTGGTTCGGAAATGGCCGGATTAGCAGGAGGAAGGGCGGCCCGGCCCCACCTTGAAAGAAAGGTGTACGTACATAAATAAAGAGGCTGGTTATGGCCTTTACTTGATAGGGCTCCTTCCCATCTATCTTGACCGGGAAGAGGGGGGAGGCCCTTGCGGAAGCCCTGCCCGCCCTTCTCTATTTTGAGGGATCCCTCATATTTAGGATTCCAGGCTTCTCGGACTCGTAACAGACGGCTAGGAACAAGAATAGGGTCAGTAGTCTCTGCCGTTGCAGGTCCTTCTCCTTCCGCTGAGACGGCCCTTTTTCTTTTTTGTTTTGTTTGTTCACCGCGGCACGAAAGAATGAAGAAGCTGGAATAACTCAGAAAGAGAGTGGCGCCTAGCCGTTGAGAGCGTCTGTTGTCTTTGTAGAGCAAGAGTACGATCTTGGACTGGCCCCCTTCGCATGACCTAGAAATAAAAAGAAGTCCGTGCTACTATAAGGCCTCTAAACTCCTTCCTCAGGACACAGTTGCCCATGGGGAGGGGGTAGCCCCGACTTCCATAGGTCCTTGGTTCGACCTCCTACTGAGAATTGAGGTCCTAGCGCGGGCGTCTCATCCCCAAGACTTGCTCTGTATGGAGTGCCCCGTGGTTCCTCGAGTGCCAGCCGCGGATAGGAATGCCATCAACTAGGGCGCTATTGGCCACTAACCACTCGCTCGCCGGCCGCTCGGGCTCCGCGTTTCAAGTTCGTTATCCTAACCGTCTCCTCTGCTCCACCGGGAGCCTGGCCCCTTCTTCTATCTTATCTACAGCTTTGCTCCTCGGCTCCCTACAGCTCCAGCCGCTCGCTGTAATAGCTTGCTTCTCGGGTGGCTCGCACCCCGGGTGGTGCGGCTGAGCCAGAGTGGGCTCAGCCGTCGGCCTATGTTTCCGGGCGCACGCGTAAAGGCATGATTAGTTCCACAAATCTCACTGCACTGACCATAGTAAACTCCTTCTCGTTGTACCAAAATAGAGATCTGATTTAAACGACCAGGTACAGCATCACATTTTACACCTGAGGAAGGTACAGCCCAACTATGAGGTACATCAGCGGGTGTTACAATAATACGTAGATGAGTTTTGGCTGGTACAACCACTCTATTGTCCACTTCTAATAAACGTGATTGACCCAATTCTAGATCATCTTCTGGAATCGTATAACTGTCAAAAGTGAGTGACTGTTCATCGGAACTGTTATAGTCTGAATACTCATAAGTCCGATACCATTGATGTCCAATAGCTTTGATAGTAATGGCTGGATCTACTACTACCTCGTCCATTGAGTATAAGAGAGCAAATGATGGTATAGCAATGAACATCGGAATGATACTAGGAAAAATGGTCCAAAGAATCTCGATAGTAGTTCCATGAACAATCCTTTGCGGGATTGGATTTTTTTGATAGTGGAAATGCCATAAAGCGCGAACCAAGATCCGTGATACGAAAACCAAAATCAGAATGAGGAAGAAAAAGATATCATGATGTAAGTCTATTATTCCTTGCATCATAGGTGTTGCTGCGTCTTGAGATCCTAATTGCCATGGTTCCGCTGCATCACAAGGAGCAATTGTGAGGAATAGCCATTTTATAAAAATCATTTAGTTTGGTTCATTCTTTGACAGCTCCGCTCCCCCCCAAAAAAAGAGAGACTTGTTCTTGCTCTCCCAATTCAGGAAGACGGAAATCGCCGGTTGGTCCGACCAAGAAAGGCATGGGAGTCTTTGGGCATTGCTTGGGTCGAGTTAAGTAAAGACTGGATCATGGCTACTAATAAAATCAGACTAGGAACCAAAAACCAGACGGTACAAAGAAATTAGAAATGAGCCCACAAAGAGCGGAGGAACAGTCTCCGAGGTCATCATCGCCCTTGCCATTCCCGTCGCAAGAGGGCTTCCGTAATTCCCTCTCTTCGCAAGACATCAAAATCTGCCTTGCTTTCCTGATAAAAAAAACTTTCCCGCCGATTTTTGTGCCTCTCTTCCAAGATTTCTACTAAGTGTTCGAGTTGGAATCCGCCAGGTATTCTCATTTGTTCTTCCTGACGGAATTCTCGGATGAGCTGGGCGATATTCTCGTGGGCTTGAAGAATACGGCCCATCTCTTCGACCCCCTCGGATTGAATTAGATTTTCAGGAAGAGGGTGAGCCTCGGAGCTCCGCCCATCGTGGATTCCCACGTGTGTACTGGACTGTTGGCCGAATGGAACCTGCGGTGCAGACCGCTCGGCCCAAGCATTTTGTCCAACGGGAAAGTCACCGGAGGGACCCACTTCTTCCCGCGGTCTTTTCTTTGAGTCAACCATATCGGAATCCGCCCCTTCCCCCAGAAAGCGCTTTAGTTTCTCATCAAAACTTTCATTAGAAGAAGGGGCTACCGAAAGGGAAAGGGGACCTATCATCGCGGAGAGAAGATAAAAAAGAAATTCACTCGCGAACCACAACGAGATTAAACGCGTAATAGTATAGCCAATAATATATAAGAGTAAACAAAAGAATAAGAATCTCTTATTCTTTTGTTTCTGTCTCAGAAGAAAAGCATGGAATAAAATTAGAATGAGAAGAATGAAGAACAATCCAAAAAGAGTTGAATGAGTGAGAGTACCGGTCGCTAACAATTGTTTGGACAACACAACCTGAATTGGAAAAAGTAAAAGTGGAAGAATCTTTTTGATCATAATGTGCAATGCCACAAGTTTGGGCCCCATTTGGATCGGGGCCTCGTATACCGGAAAGAAACAAAATCAAGGAAGAATCTAACTTCCATAGCTGTGTTAGCTAGGCTACCCGCCTAATCATCTTTTTTTTACAAAAATTACTGGATCACATCTTTCCTATGCCGTTTCCGGGTCAGCGCTTTACTCTCTCATGTTGCTATTTTAGCTGTCATTGCCGCCGTTACGTTACACATTTTTTTTCTTTGACCCGGGCAAGGGAAAGGCGGAAAGGTTGGTTCTTCGATGACCCGTAGCATAGTTAAGATTGAACGAAGAGGGGAGTCGCGGGCCTACGGATACTTTCTTCTAATCCCAACTCACCCAATGAAGAAGGAAAGAACTGATACTAATATCAAATTAATCCATGCATTGACCGAGTTAGACTAATCCGACGGATGAATGCCCTGATCAGCTCCTTACCTCGACTGGCACAGGACAGGCCAATAGAGATGGTAGCTAAACCGGAAACCCTTACGGTGAGGCAGAGACAGACATCTATCTTGATTCCTCAGTTTGACCATTCCCATCTTCCTTTTGAGACCGATCAC
>NZ_CADDZT010000057.1:88614-117166 GCF_902812655.1 Candidatus Frankia meridionalis
TTTAATCTGTAACCCAGCACCACGTAGGACTACCGACGTAGGTAGCTAGTAGTTAAAGGTGGGGGTTCGGGCTTCCCGTATTGAGGTCATCGATCGACAGGGTGCTACTCCGGGCTTAGAGCCCCTTTCGTCATCCTCCATTTGTGAAGGCATCAAGGGCCCTCTATGTTTGTTAGTTTGCCTGCCCTGCCCTATCCTAGGATCCCTGGAGCGAGGTAGCTAGGACGAGAGGTACCTCATTAATGTACCTACTCTAGCGGGATTGAGTGAACATACTCCAAGGCTGCGTCACCAGCAGCGCGAAGGTCAAGCGAGATCTCTGCAGTTTTATCTGCTCTTTCCTTCGTATCCGCCTAGCTGAAGCTATCCGAGTAGCGTCTTATTTCGTTACACAACTCTTTGTCTAAGAGACCGCTTTTCCTACCTCCGTACACTCTTAACTCTTAAAGGCATCTTGCTTGCCCGTCCCTCCATTCCAAAGGACTGGGATAAGGGCTTACCTCTGTAATATGAACTGCTAGTTGGGATTGAGTAGCTGGGCATTTAGTTCTTTCCTATGCGCCTATTAGGAAGCTCTGGAGCGTGACCAGCAGCCTGAAGTACCCCCTCTCTGCCCTTTCATGCGCAGTTTCCTTCCTCTCTCTCTAGGGATCGCTATCCAGGGTCGCTGGGCCAGTTCCCAAACATACTCTTTAGTTAGAGATTGTGCACCAAAATCTTTGTAAAAAACTAGCACTCTTCATCATACGATTCATTCCTATGATTATATTATTCATTCCACGTGGAAAACCGTCTACTCTCATTGAGTTAACCCCGCTCACTACGAGATTGAGAGGTTACCCCACGAACTCCTTCTCGCTTTTCTTGGCTTGCTGATCCTGTCATATAGGAAGTTCTTCCGTCTTGCCTGGTTGACCAGGCTACCCCTTCACTGATTCAATCTTTATAGCCTCAATCGAAACATCAATTCTATGACAAGTTTCCTCTATCCAAATCCTTCGTTTGAAGCATCTAATGCCATCATGACTTCAATAAAAGGGCCTAAAGCGGGCACAGCAAGAACCCTCCATTCATCCGCAGCAGATCGTGCTCAAGCTAAAGAGGCTCACTTTCTAGTAAATGAATGCGCGAGCACGGACGCAAAAGCAAAAGACAATGGCTTTCTCCTCCCCTTCGCCTTCCTCTGAGCTTGAATCAGACCCCAAAAAATGCTGCAACCTTCGGACAGACAGAACTCGAACCAGACCGAACTCGACAAAGTGAGTTCTCTTCCCCGATCCGGTTGATTGCCTTGCTTGTCTAGTGTCACAGTTGTTGATTCGCAATCGGTTGAATCAAAAGAAGGCTCCTTTTTCTTTTTGTCTCACACCAGCAGTTGAGATCGAAAAATCATAAGTCACGATCTAACATCGAATGAACTACTTTGTTAGCGCCATCTCTCCTCAGAAAGCTCTAAACTGGTGACAAGATTTACTTTCTTTGGCAGGATGGGGTTGATGTTCAGTGGCTCCAATCCCGAATGGGTGTAGAATGGAACAAGCTCGCATGCTCTAGCTGTAGCTCGGTTGAGGCGGAGGTCCCTCCCCAAGAGTTGTAGACCGGGCACATACGGGGTGCCCGCCTACGAGCAACTTATCTTGCATTCTAGTGAGTTCCGTTCACTTCCCATTTGCCTGGATTTTGCGAGCAGTTGGTTGATCACAGCTTCCTATCCGACTGCTAGTGAAGTCGATAGTTCTCGTTAGTAGGGGGGGCCCGTAAAGCTCATTTCGATGTTGCAGGGTAGGTCTACGTCCCCGCCTCAAACTTGATGAGACAGATCGAGTAGGCAGATAGGTTGCTATGATCATTCCTTCGATCGTGTCTGACGTTCGGGTACGAGAAGCGAGGGGGGACTTATAGCTTAAGAATCTGGGTAGCCGTCCAGGTCAAAGATGACTGCTACTCAACATCACTCCCAAACTTCGCATTGGGGAGATTTGCTTTGTCAATGCGAATTTCCCTTCATAAATAGCATTTTCTGTTTCACCTTGATTATGAGACCTCAAAATGGACTGTTTTTCCTGCTTTTTCTTACTCCCAACTGACAACAGGAAGAGGCGTCAGAGTGAAGAGTTGTTTGCCTGGCTCACTGCTATGACTATGATAGGAATGAGGAATTTAATTACTCGCCCATTTACTAATTAATAGAAGGAAAGCGAGTATAGCACTAAAGAGAAAACTGTGAAGTTGATAGAAGCTCACGTCAGCTGCGTCTGATTACAAGCTAGAATAGGGAAGAGATGATGCGGCTACTAGGATAAGAGCGGGCCGACCTTAGAACAGGACTGCCTCTCGTCTTCAATCGAGGGGTTAAGAATTCCTTCTAGAACTAGAAGCACACTGAAGGTATGCCCCTTATTGACTGGAACAAATTGAATCCCGTGGGGAAGAATATCTTGGTCCAACCCGAAAGGAAAGCACCGGGAGAGTAGACGGTTTTGCACGTGGAATTAATAATATAATAGTCATCAAGAATCGTCGGATTACTCTACTAGATACGATCCCCTAGAGGAGGCCTAACTAGAGTGAGGCCTGGCCGAAGGTTTACCCACAAGGCAAGGTTCTCTCGTGTTTTAGACAGGAATCCGGTGCTTCTGGTACTGCTAACTTTGGAACGATTAAGATGCGGTAGCGAACGAGACAGCAAATGGATGGAAATTCTCCACTTACTTAATGGCTGCCGCTTCTAGCTCTGGCGCTCTTAATCTCGAAGGTCTTGGTAGGATTCTTACTTGCTGGCCCTGCCCTTTTCTTTCTTGCTTAATGGCATCCCTTGCTTCGTTTTGCAAGCTCTTTCCTTTGTTGAGCTCTGTCATACCGCTCTTCTATCTCTTTCATTGGCGCAATCTTCTTTGAATTCAATAAATAATTGCGATTTACTTTTATGAAGGATATCTCCTCCCTTTAATCTAATCAGTATATTACTTCTGAGTAAGGCACTCTCCGAAAGGAAGGTAAACAGGAGTTAACGGCAGGCGCAATAGAAAGGCAGTTGGAGGCAGGCGATAGGCTTAGATCAGATGCAAGCAAGCTCAGTCTCAATATGCGCATTAGAGAAGGGGGGAGTTAGAGGTGGGTTGGTGCTTCGGTCAAGAGGCTAGCTAGCGTCCCACCTTCCTGTCTTGACTGGTAGGCACAATCGCTTGAGTCTAGTTCTTGAGCGAAGGAATCGCTTTCAATGAAAATTTATCTTTAGCAATCAGCCATCAGCCCTCTTCAAGCTGTCGAATCTAGATAGGAGATCCACTTCAAGTTCAAGGCTGGCAGGTAAGGTAGTAAAGGCAAGCGCATAGGCAGGGGATAGGCATTCAAATCACTATCTTCAAATAGCGTATATAAGAGAAAGAGTGGCTCGTGCATCTTTTCTTCTTTTAGACAAGTCTAGTAGGCAAGGGAATTGTTATAGCAAGCATGAGCGGGAATGAGCAATGACTTGAGTTTAGTTCTTGAGTTCGAGCGGGGATTCCGGTCTTAAGCAAAGCCGTCCTGCCTCAGTCTCCTCTCGTCTCCTTTCTTTCATTCATGGGAACGAGAACCCCCTAAGATAAGGGAGACTTTTCCGATTCCCGCGAGGCCTGTGGACAGGTATCAGATACTGGGCTAATGAGGGAGCCTCCGGATGGTAGGACTAGATATTTAGAATAGCAGAAATGGAAGGTAAGGTCTCGCTCCCAAACAAAAGACAGAGAATCAAGAATAAAAGACAAGCAATTTACCGAACAACCCTGCAATCATAGGATTCGGGGGAGAGGGAAAAAACCCTGGCCGTGTGTGGGCCACATCCTATCCCAACAACCAGAAGAGGTTGACACAGTTAATAGGATCAGAAAAGGTTGGCTCATAACATAAACTCAAAGACGCCAGAAAAGCACACTTAGCGCGGTACACAACCCTTTTTACAAAACTTTTCAAATCATCACCTGAAAAGTTAGCTGCTGCCCACGAGACTTCTTCTTCCCAAGACCTTCCATCAGATGGGTAAGGTAATCATAACACCAAACAAAAAAGAAAAAGGTATGGCACTAGTGGTACATAAGCAAGTGAGCTGAGATAGCATTGGGGAAGCGGAAGAAAGAGCTCCATAAGTACTAAGGTAAAAGAAGAAATTCACACCAACCCAATCTTGAAATCTGATACGAAGGAAAGGATGAGATGGAAGTAAATAAAAGAATTTTAGAGAGCAAGAAAGAGGATCCAACAGTAAGAGTCCCAGAAAGTACAAGTGTCATTATCCTCCGTTCCCATTCAAAAAAAAGTAAGGGAAAGAGTTTCCCGAGGCTTGAACCTCAATACCAATAGAAGAGAGGATCAAAGCAGGTAAGAAAGACAGATTCTACAGAACGGGGCAAAAAAAGTACAAGCAACTACATCAACAACCACAATCTCGACGAAAACCTACAAAATGGATTCTATAAATGCTAACGGAAACCTAGCTTCCAGGAATGAATAGAAGTAGAAATGAAGGAAGGAGCGGAATGAAGGTCCCAAGAAGCATCAAACATTTCCAACGGGCGGAAAGAAATAAGAATCGAGTAGAAGCTTAAAATGAAGAAAGACTTGTCGGAAATCGCTGACGAAGTGAGCATCTCGGGTGTGAAGGAGCGGCATCGGCAGCGGATCGCGAAATCTCAAAATATGGTAATAAGTCGCTTTGGTGACTCTTTGGTGTAACCAACCCCTTCCTACGGGATCAGAGATGATCTTGATTGAAAGAGGCAAGCACGCAGATCGGGATGATATCTACATAAACATGCAAGAAGAAAGGGTAGATAGGGACGGAGGTCCCGAGGCAAGGAAGGAAGACATTCATTCATTCTGGGTGAAGAATGACTGCTAGGGGGTTCCCTAATCTTGTTGAGTTCACACACTTAGATTTCGCTATTGCTGCTCCTGTTATCTTTCAAGCAGCTCTCACATGAAGATTGAGTTCTGTCATCAACCAGTCGATCATCTCCAAAAGATGGAAGGAAAGGGTTATGACGCTATCCTGGGGGAATTGAGAAAGAAATGAAAGGGACGGGTACGGCTGATCAATCCTAGATGGGCTCTACTATCTGGATCTGGAAATCCTTAGGGAACGGTGATTTCTCACCCGGCACATAACGATAGGGGACTGATGAACAAGAAGACATATACGGCTCCCAGCCCTCTAGGACTTTTAGAGAGAGAACAGGGCAACGAGAGTTGGTGCTCGCCCTAATCAGTAAGCGGGAGAGGGTGCTAAGCTAAAGACTCGACCATAGGGAGAGGGTGGGAAGTAGATCAGAAGAAACAAAACTCGATGATTAGCGTGCATGTGTTAAGCATATAGCTCATAATAATAAGGTAAGCTTTGAGATTTCATTTCTTTTAAAGGGGCTAGTGTCGGCGTAGCGGATAACCCTCCTGTTGTTAATCTTATCTCTCAAGTTTGCTTTTACATCCTTTTTCGGCTGCTATTCCAAATAGGATTGCGGCGTTAAGGGAAGGACAAGGCCCTGGGCTTCCTTTATAAATGGTTAAGAAGATATCCAAATAGAGGTCTGATTTAAACGACCAGGTACAGCATCTAGATCTTCACGGCATTTTATAGAGCAAAGAAGTGTGAGTTGCTTTTTGAGGGGAGGGAGGCCGGCTGACAAGCAATCATCCCCGCACCCATCCCAAAAGGCCGGGTAATCGCAGCTACTCTTGGGTGAGGCGAGGAAGAGGAAGCGGGCATTCATTCTTTAACACAACACCGGAAGCAGATAGATATCATTGGAGGCGCCGGTTCATCTCCCATAAAAGGATCGGTAGCGAGAAGAACAGACGGGGTGGGATTCTTTTCCCATCCATCTAGAAACCAGTCATTCAATGGAAAACCCCAGGCCTAGTGAAACTCTTATCAACTGCTTATGCAATTGGTGCTACTTGAAGAATCAGATCCTGGGACTTGATATGAATCTGATCGATCTGGATCCACATCTGCACTTTCACATGGAACTGCTGCTCTATCTCGATCTGGCACCTGATCCGTTTATGCTTCAGCCGCTGCTTCCACTGGTTCAGGGTAAAATAAATACCACTAGGGCAACTGACCGATCGGGGTCTGTATCTCCAACGAATAGTTCAGCTCCTGTATTTCCCACTGCTACCCCAGCTATTTGTGCTTGGACTCGGGAAACTCGATCGACCGGGTGGTATATTGTAACTCCCATTTGCTATTACAGCCCAGCAGAGCGCCTCCGATTGATTGCCCGGTACACGTCGCACCTTATGAAAGTCCGCTTGGGGAGCATAGGCGTGATAGCGGAACCAAATGTTGAGGTTTCAAAGGCCAGTTCGAGATTTCTAGCCAGTTCCTGTTGTGAAACCCGTCGATCCAGTTGGTTTCAGAAGCAAGGGTAGCATCCCAGCCTCCTTCCAGCAGCGCATTCTTGGATTAGCTAGTCCAGTGTGCAGTCGGTGCAGCAACCATTTCACCAGCAGAACTAGTTTATATAGAACCCTTCCCGACAAGCTGAACAATTTGTTATCCCGCATTCCGCCTTGTTTTATCAATCTCCGCCCGAGTCGGCTACTTAAGTTTCATTCCGTGGAGTCAGGGCCGCATGTGTATGAAATCTGATAGGTGTTGCATTGGTCTTCAATTAGTCAATGGCTTAGTGGTTCGCGTATCCCTAGCCTTCGTAGCAGGGGTTGTTGCCGTTGCCCTTGGAATTACATAATGCATTCCATCTGCCCGGCGTGTCCTTCTGATCTTCAGATTCTAAGGAGGAGCCCTGGCTGTTCTTCCCGCTGTAGGTCGAGCCAAAAAAGTGCCTAGACATGGCTTCTTTCCCTCCCTACTGGGTAAGCTCTATATCTAGTCAATCATGCGGGAAGCTATTACACTCACCAACCATATGAGGCGGCTCCATAGCACGAGAAATTCAGCCGTGAATGACTTTCAGCCCTTCTTTCGCGGTATACTTGAAATCTTTGTTGAGTAGCGCTTGCTTCCTTCCCCGTTAGGGTTAGATCGACCAGTCTTCAAATCTGTTTAGCTGGGAGTGGGTTAACAATGACTTTCGCCTTCCACGGCATGGAGAATTCACCAGTAATTATGTTAACTGCAACCAAACGCGATTCAATTCAGTCTAGATCCGCTTTCTAGCTTTCTTGTGGGCCAGTAACCTTCCTCACCGACCACAGCTGTGCCTCTTCTGTTTCCGCTTTCAGACAAGTAGCTCAGTCGTGTTAATCCTCTTCTGCCTTTCGTCTTTGCGACGTGGATGCGACCTTCCTTTACCTTTTGTTTGAGTTACCCGTTTGAGTTCCTAAGGTAGCCAGTGCTTCAGTAAACGCTGGTTCTTTCTCCAATAGCTTAACAGCTAATATATTTCAGAACCTTAGCTCCGCACTCTTTCTTACAACCAAGCACCGGAACCAGTAAACAACCAATTGGCTCGTCAATGGCTAAGTAAATGGCGCTCGAACCCTCCATCCTGTATCTCTTTTCTAGTCCCTAGATATCTGACCCGTCAACCTTCCTATCTCCTCTGTCTGTTCCATCAGGTTATTTCACTCCGTCTCTGTCCGGTTATTTCGGTCAGTCGAGCTCTCTGACTGGAATTGGGGTTTATTGGTGTGTATTGGTATAAGTTTCCGTCGTAGTCTGTATCTTAAGGTCCCAGCTCTGGAACATCTCAAGATCTAGCCTCCCGGATCTGTCTTTGCTGGTTCTCCCCGCCTCCGCTACCAAGGTATTTGGATGGAATATTTTATCCACTCACTCGACTGAAAGGCGTATGAAAGCTCCACCCTTACATACGTATCTAATAAGCTTCATAGAGCTGATGCCCTACCCTGCTGGCTCGCAGCCATTCATTCTGTTGTTTCGCTACGTGTTTATTCCATGAGAGTGTAGCTTTTAATGGCTTTGACCTTCAAGAAATTCCCACTCTTCCAACCCACCCACCTTCGATAGACCTTCTTGCTTGAAGCGGGTCGAATGCAGTTGATTGTTCTCTTCTTAGCGGTGTATTAAGACGATTTATCAATCATTGAGTGATTGGTTGTGGGGGGTATAGTGCACGATCGAATCTTTTATCTTCCCCTCGTCTGACTTGCCACCCTCTCCTCTCTTCACATTCCTCCCTATCGCCTCATTTCGTTAAGTAGTAGATAATCTGATTGGTTCTGATGCTTCCAACCCTAGGGATCGGAGCGGGCTCCTGTCGGTCACTCGGATACATTGAACAGAAGAGTACGGGAAAGAAGCTTGCGAAGGAGAGCTTGACGAACCTGTTAACGACCAGGAGCTTTCAACCTTCGACTCTCTGCCGGAGAACCACAAACAAGAAAAGAGCAAAGAATGGAGAACACATTAGCTAGGGAGCTAACATCTTAGATGGTTCTTTCCTCGATTCAAGCATCCAAACCCACCCCCGCTTCACTCTGTTCCCACCGGTCGTTAATACGTAGATAACCATCGGTTCCCTCTCTCGGTTGGATTGATTGACTTTATTCATCCATCGTGAACTTCTCCCTAAACGCTGATTTATATTTGACCATAGAATCCATATGATCTATCAAAGTCGATAACCTAACGACGGGTAGATCCTTTACACTGTTGAACAATGACCCTAGTACATGAATAATTATAGCCTCCAATGTATATTTTCCTAACATATTAAGACCAGCTAATTCACCTTCGGATAGGCAATACTTCTTCTGCTTTATATAATCCATAGCAGAAATCTTGTCATCTACAATTAATAGTTTAACCAAGCATATACAATTATTAAATATAGTTGCCTCATCAAAATTCGTAGTATGACATTCGATTTGTTTCTGTAAAGACTTCAACTCATCCTCGGTCAGAGATTTCTTTCTATTTGTATTCAACAAAGTAATAACCGTTTTATAATACACGCTCATACTATATTTTTCAATGAGACTTTTATCAATTAAATTAAGATTAATATAATTCTCGAATCCAGAACAAATCAATAATTTCTTTCTTATTCTTACTTGATTTAGCTCTATCTCTACCATTATTAGAAGATTTGCCACCGCTACTATTATTAGAAGATTTGCCATCACTACTATTATTGGAATAAGATCTTAGGAACATATCAAGTTGCATGTATTTTCTTCTTGCCATGCCTGGCCATACCTTTTCCAAGGGAGTTACAAGAGGGTGTAACCGGATAATCATATTGTATTATGATCTTTCTAATAGGATATAAACTAGATTTCTCATCTATTACTATAACAATATTAACATCTGAGAAATCTAGTTTATTTGAAATATAACCGAAGGTACCTTTTAACTACCCTACGCTTTTAACTACCCTGACAAGGCAAGCACCTGCCCTTATTGATTGCCCAAATACGAGCTTTAGCCAACTGAAGCTACTACCAACTCGAGATAGAAAAAGGAAGCCCATGTTAGCCGCACGCTCAACCAAGATTGAGTTCAAAACAGCTTTTGTCGAAAGCAGAAGCCACCCCTACTTACTTATAATGGCAAGTGCTTTCTTCCTTCAGTAGGATTAACAACCACTATCACAGCACCTGCGCCTAGAAGTCAACGGTGCAACCAGCTGGAACTGCGCCTATCACCCGAGAAAGAACCTTCTCTTTGATCTACCGCTTGAGCCTGTCCTTGGGTGACCAATCAACACTATTCATCATGCGATGATCAAAGAAGCGGCTATAGGTCAAAGGTACAACCGCTACCGCCAGTCGGATTTCCTTGCTTGACAAACGAGCTAACCTACGAACCGCTCCTGCTACGGAAGCTAGAAGAAGAAAGGGCGCTCCTACCTTCAGGCTACACAGGAGGTCAACAGAGGCAAAAGAATCACCTAGAAAGGGGGTCTTCTCTTAGGGCTTCTTGCCAGTAGGAGGAAAGAGAAACAACCTTTATCCAGGGGAAAGAGAACAACGACTATGAATGGAATATTGCTAATCTTGATATAGTGAAACAGGAAGATATAAAGATATTCCTATACTGAGGATAATCATCCGGGTAGAACTCAAAGAGGATTAGAATGCCCTTAGAGAAGAAAACATCCAGAGGAAGCAAAGGCACCTTTAGCTCGATCTAATCTATTCTTTCTTATCTTGTTAGAACCCTACAGTAAACCTACATGCCTCAATGCCTCAGGTATTCCATTACAGAACCTCCCGGGGTTAGTTCCATAGCCTAGCTTATTACCTTCAAGTAGGAGGAAGGAGATAAAATACATATAAGACAAAGCAGACTATCTTAAGATAGACTATACACTATAGACTAGAGTTAGACGCGAGAGGGGAGTCCCAACCAGAGGAATTAGGAATTTCGTAAAGTGATGTTGAGTCAACGATGAGTGAGCAACAATCGGTAGATAACTGCCAACACAAGATGCTACTCCTATTGGAGGGAGCAGTTGGATGCTAATGGGATACAGGAGAAAGAAGAGAGCTACAATCTAATACATTCTATTCTGCCTTGAGCTACTGGACGATGTAACGTACCTAAGATAATAAGACATAAAAAAAGAGTCAGGTAACTAGGCGCAATACAAGAGGACGGTAGGACGACGAACCATAGGATGTCAGAGAAGCGTCCGGGTTGTAACCATGTGAAGATTCAAAGGGGCCCCACATCGATCTAATTCGTTCTAGTGATCTTCGACCACCCTTAGGAACATCCATGAAAGAGAGATAGAAACCTTAGAGAGCTTAAGGCCAGAAGGGAGATTAAAGCTTAAAACGAAAGTAAGAAGGAACTATGCTTCACTCCCCTTAGAGAACTGACAGGGAGGTAAGGTAGCTTGCTGGACTAACAATAAGACTTTCTATCTCTACCCCGCTCTTGGCCTAGCATCCAGATAGAATACATTCTTATCTAGCCTAGCCTGCCTTAGGAAATAGGGATAGGAACAAAAGGGCATAGAACAAGCTAAGAGGCCCTTATGCAACGAAAAGTACAGTAAGGAAGGAAAGACACATCAAGAAAGAAGGAGAAATACATTCTATACTTGCTCGCACCCCTTGTACTTCCTTATACATCTTGAGATAGAAGACAATGTTGGTCTCATACTCATACAAGGGTGCTAAGAAGGTCTTATTATGGCATAAGAAGGTATTCCTCAGGCAAAGAGGAGAAAAGGCTAAGAAGCAGGATAATTGGATACAGCTCCTACAAATCTGCAATAGAAGCCAGCAGTTCAAAGAGAATAGAGACAGTCACCAAGGAAAGCTACAGACTACAGGGAAGACAACCCCCCCTTTACCCTTTAGGCTTTATTCCCCTATTTAACCCACTTACAGAACCCAAAGCGAGAGAGGGATCTTATACCTAGAACTAAAGGAAGATAGGAGCAGACTCAAACTAAGAAGCAGAGGAAAACAATCATAAAAAAGAAGATTGTCTGCTAACTAGGGGAAATATAACAACTAGTATGAAAGGGAAGCATTCTTTCTAAACTTCTTACAGGAAGTAGTAACTCTACCATAATGAGGATAGCTAAACTCGAGTTGAAATAAGAAAAAAAACCTGGAGGGAACTAGCAAAGAGAAAGATAAGGTTGATGAGGAACCTTCACCTTTCCAGGTTTCTACCCTTTCCTCAAATGACTTGAGTTTAGTTCTTGAGTTCGAGCGGGGATTCCGGTCTTAAGCAAAGCCGTCCTGCCCGGCCATATGTCCTGTTCAGTCAGTTGCATATCGGTCAGCATTATTGTAGCAATACAAATAGGTGCGGTAGACGAAGAAGCTGTTTTCAACAAATAAATATATGGGTGCCTGGCTGATGAAAGACATAAATTAAAAGCCCTTCGTGCCTAACCTAAAAGGTGAGTTCAAGGGCTTTGATAGGGAAATGCACGCACTTGTTGTCGTTTCAGATGCGATCAAAAAGCCTTTTTTTTTCAAGCGTAGAGACTACATATGAGGAAGATGCGAATAGAGATGCGGAAGTTCCTGTTGGAGTTGGAGGTGCAGGAGCAGTGAACATGACTCTTGCAGTAGCTCTTGCAGAAGAGGAAGAAATGCGGTAAATAAATAAAGAGGAGTTCCAGGCGTAGGAGTTCATTCAACTCTAATAGGAGTTGCAGGAGCAAGAAAGGGGCTTCCATTAGCATTAGTAGTTGTAGTTGGCACTCATCCCGCTCTTGCTTCCTCGAGCATCGATGCAGCAAGGAGTTCATCGATTGAAGTATTTCAGTATGAGTGAAGTTCAAGTTCTGTTTCGTATCAAGTAGGGATCCTCTGTTTAGCTCATCGATCGCTTTAATCGGTCGAGCTGTCATCCGGAATATGTCCCTCGTTTGGTGAATCTCTCCCGTGCGTCTTCGCTAGGGCAGAGCGCTCATTCCTTTTTTGAAAGACTTCCCGGGGAATCTCTCGTATCTGTTTAGCGAATCTATTTTCTGTTTAGCTTAGCTCATCCCGCTTATCTCTCATCTCGGTTTATAGAAAACGTTCTTCATGGCCCTTTTTATTATTTATTTGCTAAATCGCGAGTTTACGGGGGTCTTTAGGGTCACGATAGGTCCCTTCAAATGCAAAAGATAGGCCTTAAACTGGAATTCTATAAGTATAGTACGCAAGGAAGGACCTATTTGAAAGGAAGGTAACGGCTGGCACATAGGGACATCGGTTTAAGCTCCGGGTAGCTAATCTCATTGGCTAGCTAGTTCATATGGAATAGGTCTCTGGCTTGCTCCTGTCCGCTCTTTGGTTATCTATCGGAAAGAGTCGTAATCTTTCCTTTCTGTCCACAAAGAAATGATTAATATTATATTAATTCCCGCGAATCTGGAATCTCTGTAACTATGGGCAAAGGGTCAAAGCGTTCTGATAAGGGAAGAAGATACGTAAGCCTCTTTTGTCTCGAAAAAGGCCTTTCTTTTAGGATATCTCTTTCTTTCTGGTTATGATTGAATCGTCCGGAATGGCCGATTTTTCTAAATGAAAACGTGAGTTTCGAGTCTAAAGAGACTCGAGGTAACCAAGAAAACGGATGCGCGTGAAGCAATCAAAGGGCTGCCCTACTTCTCTAGCCTACCGCGCAACGGCTTTCGCGCTAGCGCGCTCATCCCTTGCTTGGTTCTTCCGTGAGGGGAGGGGCATAAAGAATCATTCTAGAACTCAGATCTAAAATCCTACTTTAAAAGACACCTACGCCTTCAAAGAAAGCCTATTTGAAGAGAGTTGTTACAGGTATAGTATCTACTCATTCCTTGAAAGAAAGGAAGATCACGAGCGCCTATTGGCTTTCTTGCATATTCGACTCTCTAATGCATATTTGACTTCGCTACCTTACTCTAGTTTGATAAAGTGGAATTCCAGTCGATATTGTACTTTACTTGAAAGAGATCCTACATCGATAGTTATTCCTTCCTATAGAAGAGAGCTTGGAATGCTTTCTGCTTAAAAGAGGCCGAAGTCCTTCACCCCAGAACTAATAAAGGAATGGTAATCCAACTGATTGACGACTATACCAGGAAGAATTTGCTGCTTAAGACCGGAATTTATCTAACGCTTAACAGGATTCGCGCCATAAAAAAAGACTAAAATGGCCGTACAGAGCCTGAGCCTATTCTCATCAGACAGAAGACCGACCTCTGGAATCGATCTAAGATTTAAGAAAGAAATGAGTTTCTCGCCAATGCTTGCTATATGAATTTTAGACTCGATTTTTCTTATTTATTATTGGTTTTTACGTTTATGCTATATTAGTTTCATTAGGGAAGTAGCCTAGCTCAGCTGGGGGAAGCTCCTAATGGAAAGAGTACTCTCATTAAAGCAGGGTGACATATTACCGTTGACCTCAGACCTCACACCAGATTTCCTCTTCCCGATCCCCCGAAAAAAGGCGGATGCTCCTGTAGGTAGGAGCTACTTCACTTTAGGTCTTCGGCGCTCCCTTCGAACTGATATCCAAAGATTCCCTGTAACAGGATGGTTTATTACAGGTTCTGGTGACATGAATAGGATGAGCATACGAATGAGCCGGAACATGGATAACGTAGTGGTTCGAGCCGGTCGAGAGTACGAGATTACTGACCGAAGACTCATCAATTGAGATGGGCTTCAGCCCCGCTAGCGAATCCATTGCTTAGGCAAAGACTCCTTCTTGCTTGTTTATGACGCTCTCTTTTTGGCTTGAGCGCTTTGATAGCTATTTCCTTTTTGGAATCAGTTGCTGTCTACGGTTTTCGGTCAACTTTCGTCTATCGCTCGCATCTGTCTTATTCAGTCAGTCAATCCGGTTCATCGCTTTTAGTCTCTCTTTTGCTTGCTTAGGAGCTTTCTTGATAGTAGCTCGTTCGCTAGCAGTTGCTCCTCCGACCACTATAAATGTGAAAGGTTACAAGCCGTAGTTATGTTAAGATTTTCGAGACACTTATGGTGTCTGCCTTTGAGATACTCCTGGCTTATTGCCTTGGTTATATCCGATTGCCTTTTTAATGATTCGGTATCGACCTACCTGGTTTTCAGGTCCCAACACCTACAAGAACCCGTTAAGGGAGCCCTATTAGGTAAGGGGGCGTGGATCGTTCAATTCATTCAAGGAAACTGTCTTCATAGTTTACCTATTGATGCGACAACGCTTTTAACCTTAGTTAAGCCTTAGTCCTTGGCTGAGATTGGCCACGTTTGGTTTGACGACCCGGCCAAGAACTCAAGAAATTCATCTTTCTCAGTCTGGTAGAGATCTGTGAGGGTAGTTGAGAAACTGATGGGTAACTCCCGCCCAGTCTATATGGTGGGATACCATGACAACTCGCCTCTCTGTAAATGTCTTAATTAGTTAGTTCGAAGTCAAGCTAGAGGGTAGTGGGAAGGTGAGGGTCTTTGCTATTCCAAATCCTCTCTTTCAGGCCTTAGTTCGGCCTTTACATGATTGGGTGATGCATTAGCTTCGTCGTTTTCCGACATCTAAACGTTGGAAGCGCTATTATCTCTTAATGTTTTCGTTGACTTCCTTGATTTTTAGATTTGGGAGTGTTGACTGCAGAGCTGTATGGAATGGTAAGGGCCTTTATCATGGAACGTGTACGTCCATCAGACTTCAATGAAGTTGAAATTGATCGGATTCTTTCTATGGTGACAATGCGGATTGCATCTTTGAATGATTTTTTAAAGATGGATGGAGTATCATCCCTGATATCTGCATTGGTATGCTACTGCATGGTTGGATTACTCTCGCCCTTCCTTTCTAAAGCTTTTTTAAAGGGGAGCCCTGAGCTACCGCTCCCTCATACAGGGATATCACTAGTGAAGCCTTACCTTCAGTTAAAGATTAGAAAACCCTTCGCCCTACTAATTAAAGAAAGGCCCTATCTCGGATTCGTTGAACTTTCACTCGAGCTTGAGTCTTCGTTTGAGCGGGTACTCGTCCATCGCGCTGGGGAAAGAGAACAACGACTATGAATGGAATATTGCTAATCTTGATATAGTGAAACAGGAAGATATAAAGATATTCCTATACTGAGGATAATCATCCGGGTAGAACTCAAAGAGGATAGGATAGAGGATAGGATACATCCCTTTCGCGTCTGGCTTTCGGGGAATCGCCCAAAAGGGATCATTATCTTTCAGACTCCACTTTCTTTAGGAGGTTACCTGCTATTTGTAGATCGCACTCTTCCGGGCCTTCTTAGTAAGACAGTTTCTTAACTTATGCAATATTATTTTCTATTATCTCTCTCTCTTTTCCGGAGAGAGCTTGTCCTCTTTAAGGCTTAGTCGTCCAATTAGTCGTGAAAGGAGGACGTCTCCCTTAGCTAGGGATGGATCTAGCATCTCGTTTTCCAATGTAAGCTGGTGAAATGCTACCTTTAATACAACTGACCAGGGCAATCCCGACTCATCGAATGCTTATTGGGATGCCGCTCTCAGTTTGAATCCGAGCGACTTTCGCGATCAAATGAAGAGCTTATTCTCACCCTCGGTGACCTACCTGGAGAGCTAACAACAGCTAATGAAATGGCAAGTGCCAGGCTAAAAGAAAAGAGCATATTCCTGCGAACCTTCGCAGAGATTAGCCACAATTTAACAGGAGGAATGCCAAAATGACATCAACAAGAAAGAAGAGAAAGCTCCCGTGAAAGCCTAAGCCTAAAAAGGAAAAAACAAAGCTAGGCCATTCCTAATGGAATGTGCGTACTATCAAGAATCAGGAATAGCTTTTCTTTTCTCTTTTTCTCAGCCGGAACTAAAATAAAAAAGAAAAAGACTAAGGCACCTCACATCACAGCACGTCGAAAGCATGCCATCAAATTCTTTATTGAAAGCCTTAGAGCAGTAGCACGCACAGGGAGAGTCTTCCTTCTGATCCCAAGGAATGCGCGCTAGGCATTCCGATTAGTGCTTAGTTCACTCCCAGGCCGCAAAAGAAAGAGCGAAATCTCCTCCGATTCCTGCTTGCGGAACTCTTTCTACATCGTTCACGGATGTAAAGATTGGGCGTGGGAGAGGTGGGAGTATTCCCCTTACACTGCTACCGATCCGGCAGACAGATTCCTGTTCAGCTTTTTCAACTCCATTTTGAGCCGCTTCAATTTAGTACAGAGCTGATACATGGGTGTGCCTCTGACTTCTGTCCTCCAAACTTCCTTTACTAAAGGTAGGAAATCAGAACATTCAACCCAAAAGTCAAAGAATCAGAAGGCCTTCTTGACTCGCGGCATCTCAGCTAGCTTCACTACCATAGGAGAGCGGCCGGAAGGAAATCCCAGCAGGCAGGAAGTGAGCCACAGACCCAGGGAATAGGTTTTCCCTCTTAAGATTAACTATAGTTTTGTCAAGCTTTCTAAAGATAGGACCCTCCTCCCTCCTATTTAACCAGGTATACTGCTGCCTCTCAAATTTGAGATCTTTCATTTCAGCTTGACTAATGCAGGCTTCAAAGTCATCCATCCAGATAGGCCAATCACTCGACCCACCTACTCTGTAGTTGTTTTTTCTGTTAGCATTAAAATCCCCAGTAATCATCAATGGATTTCCCCTGACCACAGAGGCCTGAGATACAATGTCATTCCAGAGCGATTCCCTCTGAACTGAGCTATTCTCCCCATACACAATCGAGACCTAACAACTCCAATTATAAGCAATGGCTCTCACCTGACAATGCATGATCTGGTCGCTTTGATTCAGAACGGTTACATCAACATTCTTTGGATTCCAGCAAACTCTGATTCTTCCATTCGGAGACGAGTCATAATTGCACAGGACCTTTCAACTACCATCAATGGCCCTTAGAACCTTGTCCTTATTAAGAGCCTTTATTTTGGCTTTTTACTAACCAAAAAAAAAGACAAACGGTGCTCAGGCTATGGCCTTGGTTGGAAGCATAAATGGGTTGAGGGATCGCGGCGTAGATTGGAGAGAGTAGGTCTGACCGAGTTCTCTAACGAAAGCGTATGCCATACTATACTGCGACCATGGCTCCATACAGAATAAACTGTACTCTTACAAAAACAAGCAACAAAAATAGACCGCCCAAGAATCCATGATTGAAGTTTATCCGGGGCAAAATCTTAAATTCGGGAACTAATGGCTACAAGTTCAAGGCCTTAAGTTCTACCTCCGGGGCAGGGAGTTCACTTGCTAGCCTCGGGCACAAGATAGTTAACTGCAAGGAAACTTCTTTAACTCAAGAGATTGGAGATACTCAATCCAGAAGTTTATTTGATTGAATCTGTCCTACGGGAATATCTTAAACCTGGGAAAGGGGATTACCTGAGGTAAAAATATCTTATTAAATTACCTGATGGGAGAAAGAAAAGTAGAAGTCTTGGCCTAACGGATCAACTTCATGGTGTTATTACCTTCCTTTTGCTTCTTTCTTAGGGGCGGGGAATCTTTTAACGTAACGTGACCCATAGTCTGAGTAGAAAGTTTAGCCTTTCGCCGGTAGATATTGAATTTAGAATTTCCCCAGCCAACGGAAGCCTTCAACTAACTAAAGCAAGAGACAGCTAGCCTTTAGCAAAGGGTTCGGGCATAAGGCTCTTTTCGTTAAAGAAAGGCAGTAAATAAAGCGAGAAGCAAATAAGGAATTTGGCCTGGCAAAGCCATTATCCGCAGTTTTCCTGGTTGAAGTCTCCTCGGTCTTGCTTTCTTGAAGCGATATCCCACTGGATCTAATGATAGACTAGACCGGCATTCCATTCATTAATAAATTCTCCCCGCTGTAAAGAAGACCTGGCTTTTGAAGGCCTCGCTGTTGATCCATCCGATAGTTGACCTGATCCCTAATGACTAAGAGTTCGGTTCATGCTCTTCTTCGGGTCAAATAAAGAAAAAGAGAGAGTCTTTGCCGGGTATTAAACTCCTAAAATCTTAAACGTAGTTAACGAACTAAGATTGACTCAATCCACGGTAAATTCTGAAATATAGGATTCTTCCTTTTTATGTTTCTGAATTAACAACCGTTGCGTTGGGGGAGAAGTAAGGGATGGGGAGTACAACATGTGTCTAATGCTCGAAGAAGAATCGCGACGTTAGCCCAGTCTTGGTTGCTTAGCTCGTGACTACTTTCTTTCTCTGTCTTTCTCTTAAGGTGGTGTAATGGAAGCGTTCTTCACCGCATGCCCTTATAAAAGATCGGTGCAAGCACCTTTACAATGTGTATAATCTCCAAACCACTTCCGTTAAATCAACAAGGCTAACTTACTTCTGAAGCTGTGAGAAACCCTCAACATATTCTGTATCGAACAGAACAAACCTATTTGATGTAAGGAGTATGGAAGGAGGGTGGAAGGGAAGCCCGGGTTGCCCATACATGCAAAAGGTAGGACTTGACTTGTTTGGAAGGATTCAAAATTATGACTTGAAAGTCCATCCGGCCGGAGCGGCATACTATTTGATTTGCTAGTGCTTAGAATTAGAACACCTTCGTTGTGTGTTGGTAATTATGATAAGATATAAATGTTATTTAAATATTTAAATATTAATAAAATGATAAAGACCGAGTGCCAGTAAAGAAAGATCCATAGCCCGTGGTATCAACAGATACATACCCAGCCCATATTATCGTGAGTGTGATTCAACAGAGTCTTCTGCTCGTGCTCGAGAGGCGGATCAAAAGCCAGTAGCTTACCCTAGGAGCATACTTCGGTGTAGCATATATAGCGGCATAGCCCTTTGCTTTGACCTAGGTAGAAAAGAGATATAAAGAGACTCACCATAAGTCTCTGGGAAGACTGCAGTGCAGCGGATACAGATTGACCATAAGCAAAGGCAGCTACTGAGGCAGAACCCGCATAGGCGGAGGTACCACCACCGGTAGCTACGGTAGTACCATAGGCGAAGGCAGGGGAAGGACCAAAAAAGGGTAGGAGAGGGCATAGCCAGTGCGGTTGACTCTTCCGATTTCGCAGTGGATTCCGCTGGTCCAGTTCCTTATGCCCTATATTCAGATCCAGATCGTGATCGAGACCTAGTTCTAGTTCCCACCGTAGCTCATCGCTGTGTTCTGAACCCCGTAACCTAATGACGTGGGTAGGTACATTGGAAATGCAAGCTGAGCTGGTAGGACTGCGAAGTCTTATGTATGGAAGTGAGTCTTTCACTCTATAGAAAGAGAAGCACGAACGGATTCTTTCTTCCAGTTAGGATTCTGTTACTGCAGGGCAGGGTGAAGAGGAGGGCCAGGACTCAGCGAAAGGAGTTGTTCTCGCTTGCCTTCAGCCAGCTTCAGACTTTAGTGGAAATTCATTCCCGTCTCGGATCTTAATCCTTAGGATTCATTCGGAGGATCCGGTGAAGCCTTTTTTTTAGAAGGTAAGAATTATAATAAAATTATTTCATCATATGCTCTTTCTTCTTTTTGTTTTAGCAGAATCGGATTGGCTTCGAAGCTCTCTCTATCTAAATCTAAGGAAAGAGCAAAGAAAACAAAGCTATAGCACACACTCCTCCTCAACAAGTGCTAGCGCATAGCGCGATGCTAGGATTGGATTTTGCTTGCTGCAAAGGTCAGAGAATCTTAACAGTCTCGTATCCTATTAAGACCTAGCCTAGCCACCGCCTTCAGTTATCTTCCCTTTTAGTATCCGGGTAAGAAAGAAGAAGCAGAAGAGAAAGCCCTTGGTCCGAGAAAGAAGGCTTCTTCAAATCCACTACCCGGGAATGAAGGTAGGGCAGAGGCATTCAAAGAAGCTGTTTTTTCAGACGCAGAAAACAGAAGATAGCACTGGGGACACCCTAGAATATAGGTTTGCCAGAAAGACCGATTAGCCAAGAGTGCACCCCCCTTGTCTTTTCTTTTCGGCGGATCAGCTACGAAACCCTATTAGTTTCCGGATAGGTCTTTCTTAGGCGGATTTCTGGTGAATGAGCCGGGTGATTCCCTTGCCCTTGACAAAAGCACAAGTTGTAACGAGTCTTTCAACTCATGATATGCTATATAATATAAGCTCTTTTGAGTTGAGTGAAGGGCTTTGGTTGGGTCTAGATAGAGTGAGTGTGATTTTCACACTGAATCATTCAATTCGAAAGGGGTTTACAGAGTTCCAACAAAAGAAATAGCGAAATAGAAGTTCCATTCCGCTCGTTGTGGCCTTGACACAGCGTTAAAGGTAAATACATGGGGTATAGAACCAGAATAAAGGACTAGAATAAAGGCGTAATCCAATCCTCCAAAAATAGGAATTCTATGAAAAAAGCATCCCACACTCTTTCAGATGAATAAGATGCCAATGAAGCATCTGTAGAAGTATAAGGATAGTTTTAAAATGTTTCCGATATAGATATAATATACGAGTGGTTTTTTTACATAATAAAATGAACATGATGATAAGTCCGTCCAACCTATTTACTTGGAAGTAGAACGAGATGATCCATTGAGGGGAGGGCGGTGGGAAGGAGGGAACAGTAGAGGCGCTGCTTTGACAACGCTGTTTTCTTGCAATGCTGCAAAGGCTTTTTCGGGAATCTCCCCTCCACTCAAAAAGAAAATCATCCATAAGATCGAGGAGCGGATTCAACAATTGCAACTTCTAACTTCAAACTCTACTGTGGCCCGCCCGTGACGCTTTTTTTTCAGCTCTTGGGTGAGTTAGCAGAGAAGGGGAAAGCAGGCAGTAGTGGGAATCAAGAAAAACCCCCTCTGGCAAAGCCTAATTCTTTAGGGCGTAGCAGGAAGATTCGCTGGAACCCGAGAGCTAGCAAGAGGCCAATCCTCAGGAATTTTCTTTCCGAGCTAAACCATTCGAATGCCACTAAACGACAAGAAGAGTCTATTTGAACTGTGGCCCTTACCCAAGATAAGAAGAAAGATATTCTTAGCCCGGAATTCCCTTTACCCGCGTGATCCATAGTATATAGTCTAGTTGGTAGAGCCAATGGTTACCATCCTGTGACCTGCAGGTGAGGAAGATATGTGACTCTTTCTTACCGCTGAAGTGTCCCGTCCCCATCCATCCTTTCTTTAGTCGAATAAAGATGACTTATTATACTTAGACTTCCTTCCAGTAAGAAGGTCACTTTGCCTCTTACAAAAGAGTTGTTTACAGAGGAATCGCAGGCAAATAGGGAGTGCTAAGATTCATTTAAGAAAACTATGACTTAAGTTAAGCTTCCACAAAGCATGCTCCACGGCCCTTTGCTTTGATGGCTCTGTACTTCCTGCCGACTGAGATTTATTGAACGAAAGGTATTCCGTGCTGTAGCAAGAAGTTTCTTTACCTTTCCCCTGGTCTATCGTATATAAGATAATGGTTTTTTTTAGTAGTGATCTTTCCCTCTTGGTCGAGCCTTCTGCGGATGTAGAAAGAGCCCCTATCCACTCAATTCCATCGATCCCCTTGCGTGATATTACATGGAGGAAGACAGCAGTGGCGCACCCCTGCGCTGGTCTGCGCGTCTGACTACTGTTCCCTAACTGACATTCTATTCTCTGGACTGAGTTTCCTCCGCCATTGATTTTTCCGTACCGTAATAGACGAGGTCTTCTGAGCTCTCTTTTTCTGTGATGTGAAGAAGGGTGGCTAAGACTCCGAAGAAGATTACGCATCTCCATCCGAATCGGAAGGAAGGGCAAATCAATTACGTCAGTCAAAGAAAGAAGAGAAGCAAACTGACTGATGAACACCAACCGGTCTACCAGGAGCAAAGAGCTCACCTAACCTAGAGAATGAACTCCCTGGATGTAAGTCCAGTCAGTCAGTAGCGGTAGAATAGTCCGATTTCCTAGCGAAGGAAGCCCTCTCGGAAAGCCCACTCCCAAGCGCGATGATAGCCTAATTGGATCTTGGAAAAAGAAAATTCTTAAAAAGCACGAAAAGCTGGCACAGCGGGCGAGGAAGCTCTTGACGGAGCCTACCTCGGATAAGGGCATAGGGAAGGTAGTTTACTTGCTTACTATATTGAGTAAGGATATAGAAAGTTATTCAAA
This sequence comes from Candidatus Frankia meridionalis, assembly GCF_902812655.1. Taxonomy (GTDB): domain Bacteria; phylum Actinomycetota; class Actinomycetes; order Frankiales; family Frankiaceae; genus Protofrankia; species Protofrankia meridionalis. The sequence continues at coordinate 111,002 of NZ_CADDZT010000057.1, forward strand.
AGGAATTGATAGAGGAAGATGTGAAAACCGAAAGAAAGGTAATGGGATACTCCAAAGTAGGCCTTCAGGGCAAAGAATCTCCTCTTTTTTTCATATAGGGTCTTCTATCTATGGCATAGCAGGAGCAGGCATAACATTATGAACTACAACCGCCGTATTCACTCCTTCTTTGGGCTTCTTTCACTCCTCCCTTGCTTCTTCCTGTGCTTCCGTTAGCTTGAAGGAATTAGGTAACTATTACAAATTGTGGTGCTGGTGCCTAAGTAGGTTGTGCCGGTGAAATGGTGGCCCACTTCTGCTTCATTAGCAGAATCTATTTGGATAGTCCCAACACTTTCATCCACCGAATCAACTTCTACCGCTTCGCTCCTCACTCCACTCTATCTAGCCAAAGGAAAGAACTGACTTACAGAAGAGCAAGGAAAGAGGCCTATATAAGCTATTAATTGTCTGAGAGAGCCACTAGATATATGCTTAGGGAAGAGTCTCTGAGAAAGAGAAGGAGTGATGCAAGCGAAGTAGGGACGTCGGAGCTAGTTACCGCTCCGGGGAAAGAGACTTTATTATATTCGTAGATCGGGTTAAACGAGTCTCTTTGAAAGAAGAAAGCACTACTTCCAATCAGTCTCAAGTTAACACTTGCCTTACGGGGAGTCACTTCGCTCCCTTTTTAGGTGCAGGTACGTTAGTCTGCTGCTCTCTTTCCTGTGCTGGGAGTACACTTCATTAAGTACCATTTTTGTAACCATAATAGGACATGTCTATGTCTTCCTTCTCTGCTCACTAGGAGTTTGAAAGCTTCAGTCTTCACAGTCCTAGGCACATTAGAATGGATAGCACAGGTCGGAGGTGATCTAGCCCTTCTCCGTTCTCTGTATGACTTCAAGGTTTGGTCACCCGGCATTCTTAGTCTGCTTTGATAGAACCCGGAATGGTAGAGAGAGCTCCTTTCTTTTTCATCTGACCCTGGGGAAACTTGATTTGTCTCTCAATAGGCGAAGCAAAACTCCGCTCAATCTAGCAATGAGGAAAGAGAGGTCTTCTGCCTAGACTTTGACTGTTCTTGCTTAAAGCAATATGGGCTTCCAGACAAAGGCATGGCCTCAGGCCTGGCTTGGCTTTCTTTATACGCCCAAGCCAATGCTCTACTCTCAGCATGTCCAGCTACCCGACAAAAAAGAGACCCACGAGCGAGGTAAATCCATTCTATGGACGTTTACGTGCGCTATATCGATCGATAATTAACCAAGAGAAAACTATCAATCAGCGGAACACGGCTTAAAACGAGGATTTCAGGGCATTTTTAACGTTTATCTATTGTAAGATTGAGATCTTTCCCGCTGGTCTTTTACCTTTTCTATTTCATATGATTCCTTTCCTAAATGGACATTTCCTACCCTTTCAAACCAAAGGCTACCTTTCTTCAAAATTCCTTATACTTATATAAATCTGTGAAGTCATCGGTCTCAAATCCTTCCCAAGGCATATCCGCTTGAATTGGATACCTCTAATTATGAAAATCTTTCACGCTCCATCCCGGTTTTTGAACACAAGCCACTTTATTTTAAAAAATCAAAGTTGATACCGTCCAACCCTTTTATTAGAACGTAACGAATATAGTCGTTCGATAAGTGAAATCCTTTACATTTCAATAGTTGGGATGGCCACAATAACTCTTTATCTTCCGAGTATAGCTTGCAAAAAGAAGGGATTGGTCCTAATCCACAAACCCAAAGAGGGATCGCTAGACATGGGAAATCTATTTAAAATGTCAGATACGAATTTATGTAAGCCTTTCCGTTTTAAAGTTTAACCGAGGTTTGAGTTAGTTAAATTTATATGAAGAATAAAAGAAGGAGATTAAATTAAGTACTTAATAATATATGCTATGCCTGTCTTATGGAACTCTTATCTTACGTTACGTAAAATTTTCCATATACTCGATGCTTGGATAGTTCTGAATTCCTTCCTCCATGACCGAGACCATTTAGTGATTTAATCCCAGCTTAGAAAACCCGTTCCTTTTCCTCCATCGGCGACTAAAACTATAACATATAAATGTAATACTAACAAGAAGAAGTAAGCCATAGATGAAATGCGAAAAATAAACTTCTTATTAGGTAATTTATTCACATCTTTGTGCTTTAAAATGAAAAGAAGAAGCCTTGCCCTGATATAGTATAAGGATCCTAGCATTGGCTACATATTAGGTTTAGGGGATTTGTTTTATTGAGTTGTAATAAGGAAATCCTTTTAAAACTTTTGCATGTATTAAGCGGATTCAGAACATATATATATAAAGAATAGATTGGATATCTTATGATTGGGCTTGGGGCCCAGATAGCATGCCTGCTTTGATTTCTTATTTATTTCGCTTTCTTGCTTTTTTATTGTTTATTGTGTCTTTTTGCTTCTTTTTCGGGTGATTTTCTTTGTATAGAGCCAACAGCCAACTTCGCTTCGCATCTTAGATTTACCTTTTATTCTTAGGTTATCTGTATTTTATATACATGAATCCTCCTAGGCTGTAGTCCAAGACATATCCGCCTTAAGGGAGTCCAACTCTTTTCTTCCAAACAGTAAAGTAATTCATATTTACTAATCATTCGAAAAGGGAACCCACACACTGAATAAACCGGTATAAGGGCTTTTGCTCTAGAATGAAATTACCAGCTGCTATTGAATAGGCTGACTTGACTGCTCTGGATTTCCTGATAGCTGAGTCAGCAATCGAACCTCCAAACCCTAGTTACAGGGGAGTCTAGTATCTGCTTCCTAAGCCGGACACGCCCTATCTCTGGTAGGGTCGCTTGCCCACCTGCTCTAATATTTTAGAATATAAGGAAGAAAGTCTTCACTCAATTCACTAGGCTCAACCTCCTCCCGCCGATCTATCCCGCTACTTGCCTTTTTGTAGAGGAGACTGTAAGAGAGACTCTAAAGATCCCACCGGGAAAGAGCTTTAAGGGGAAAAAACTAGATCCATAAACAAAGATCTTATCGAAATTTTATTATGGGTCAGTGCAGATCTCTCGAAAGAAGGGATCGCCCTTTGCCTCCTGTTCAAGGGTTCAACTTTAGAAAAGAAAGGCGAACCTCCTAGGTCTAAGCGCTAGGGGGAATCTCTCGCTAAAGCCTAAGAACAGGGAGAGCTTGTATTTTGAAATGGAGCGGGTAAGCATGAAATCCAGTAATAAAGGCAAAAAGACGAATTCCGTATAAAGAAAGGACCTATAGGTCTTCTCTTTCTTATTCCATTTATTCAGAAAGTCAGGAAGAACGGGATGTTTACTGCTATTCCTGTTAGCAGCAGCTGAAAAACGGAATGGAATACTCATTTAGTAGAGAGAGAGAGAGGGGCTTTTTGCGAAAGGCTATCAACGTATACGTATATAGATATAGTGAGTGTGCGTGCAGGGTGTAGGTATACCACTTACGAGAAAGAACCCCAAGTCAGTCAAGTAGTTAACCAAACACAAGTAAGTAGTTCGTCAGTCCTTCGTCCGACGCCTCCCGTTCATTCTTCTTCATTTAATCATGTTTGTTGTCTTGTTCCGTTCATAGGTCCCAAGCCCTTCTTAGAAAGAACGCCCTCCTCCCTCTCCTTAAGTTAAAAAAAAACAAAGAATGCTGCTTGATTTGAACGAACATTGTAAGAACCTTTCTAACTGACACCCCAGTCATAATGCCACCCACGTATTTTAAGTAGAACAAAGAGGCAAACGCCTAAATAATCCTAATTTTTGTCCTTTTGAGTTAATAATAAATAATTGGCAGGTTTCATTAATGAAAAGAAAAGCGGAGGCCCGCCATCTGCTAGCATTGTGGTTTGGAATATATTCTTTCTCAATGGCCCACCCTTTCTTTGAACCTTGTCAATGATCGAACTTAAAGATATGAACTGAGTGCCATTTGATGAGTAACTGAGAACAAGGGAGAGGGATATGGAAAGGATGAAGTAATGAAAGAGGAAGTCATTGCTAGTAGTAACGACTTGTCACGATCCATTGGTTCATATAGAATCCATGTCCTAGGTGTATCAAAAAACATTCTTTTCGCTAAGCGTATATAATAAAATAGAGTGAAAGGGTCCACCCCGAAACCAAGGGGGTACTAACTAACTGCTGAGTCCTCTCCGAACCGCAGGAGATAGTTGCCCATCATACGGCTCACCAACTTCACTTGCCTCTATGGGAGGCTCGCTCCGGGCAGGTTCGGATCACTTACAATACACGGCTCTACAAAGGGCTTGGTGGGTTAGGAACGTTTTAAATAGGATTCTTTTCCCGTATTTGTTTGATGATAAATGCGAGACGAAAAAGGAACTCATCTCTTCGACTGGGAAATGCGAGTCTCTTTTGTCCACTTTCTCCATCCCCCTCTATCAAAATGATAAAAAAGGAAGGCGAGCTTGCTTCTTATTCCCGTGTTCGATCTCTTCCATCTATCTCTGCCCCGCTCGTTGTCACCCATGTTGAAGAAAGGTTTGGAACCCTGTAGAGAATGAAGAGGGGCCAAGCATCTTCGTCTCAACAGTTCTTCTTGAGGCTCCACTCTCCCCAGTAAGGCCCCGTTAGCCTGGGCGAAGACGGGGATAAGGAATAAGGATTTAAGCCCCTTAGCTCCGCCAGGGACTGGACAGGGGTTAGCTCTCTAAATGTGTAGAGCCAAGTGTAGTGTGGTGTAGTAGTAGGCACTTCTAGGCCCCTTCCCGGCTACTGGATCACTCCAGTGCTTTGGGTACTACGGACCCTCTGCCATCCATTGCAGCGGAGCCGTTTCATGAGCGGGGGGGCTAAGCGCAGTTCTTTGAATCAAACGTTGAATGAAATAGATTCTTTTTTAGATATCAAAATAGAAATCGGATAGGATAGATGGATGGATCCATCTTTCTATTCATATATATTACTAAAAAAAAATGGATTTATTAAGTAGCAAGAAGCGAAGCCCCAAATCCTTGATTTGGCCAGGAAAGACTGCACTGCTTTGGGCCCAGGAAGCGAAGGGAATGAGCTCGGTCTTCTCCACACTTTTTTTTCCGTGTCTGTTCCGCATGCGCTTCGCGCGCCATTGGCGCTTTGTTCTCCTCTTATTCTTCATTGGACGGTTCGGATGGACTTCGCCGTTCTTTCCCAACGAAAATAGAAAAAAAAAGGCTGTATCACATCGAGATGTCGATTCGTTTTCCGCCCCCAATGAGATGGGGAATTTGTAACCCCCTATTTCTACTTTTTGGCCCGTCATCTTTCTGAATCGAGGCCCGGCCCGGCTCGCGTCGTTCCAACAACCGGCGGGGAGCACCTCAGTATACGATCGCGCGCAGTAACTGGGAGTCCTATTACACCTAAGGCCAACTTCAATTCACCAAACCAAGGTTCATCTCGTGTAGTGATTGTGGACTCGTACAAGGATATTGAGTAGACGGTTGATGTATCAGACTCGACTCTATCTTTCGTAGCATGCATTCCCATCCGTGTCGCAACTGATTCGGTAAGCTACGTGTCCGGTGCACGGAGAACTGCCTTCGGTCCCCCAAATTTACTTACTCGTGGCAACCTTCCGGCCGCCCAACGACCTATAACGCTAGTCACTATTCCCACTGGGGCTAGGAAGTAAGCCCCACAACCCAAAGCGGCGAAAAACAAATAGAATTTGCTACAAAAGCCGGCTAACGGGGGTATTCCTGCGTATGAGAACATTGTAATGGAGAAGGTAATAGCCGAAATAGGATTCGTTTTGGCTAGAGCGCCCAAATCCGCTATATATTTGACACGGGTTTGCCGTAATGCTAAAACTATGGCGAATGCATCTATCGTCATTAATGCATAAATAAAGAGACCAATGAGTAGTGATTGAATTCCTTCTATGGTTCCACATGAGAAACCTGTACGAATATAACCTACATGTCCAATTGAACTATGAGCTAGAGGTCTTTTGACTTTCGTTTGGGCCATGGCGGCCAGTGCTCCTAAGATCATAGAAGCAATGCTGCAGAAAAAGAAGATTTGTTGCAATGTAGCTCCATAGGAACCATAAATAGAAACACGTGAAATATTAGCAAAAATAGAGATTTTAGGCGCAATAGAAAGGAATGCTGTAACCGGGGTGGGTGAACCCTCATAGATATCTGGTGCCCACATATATAGAGTCAAAAGAGATATGGAG
>NZ_CADDZT010000058.1:18125-18926 GCF_902812655.1 Candidatus Frankia meridionalis
TAGGACGAACCGCCCCGTGGTTTGCTTCGGAACAAAACAATTAGAATTAGGCTCGGTCAACTGGAATGTGTATTATCCATATAGGGGATCTTTCAATGGAGAAGATCCGTCGACCTGAGACGAAGAGAAAGGTCTATCTATTTTATTTAGTTATTCAGTTAAACCAATGATTCGTTATTGTAACAGATAGCAACAACCATTTCATCCGGCATGCGTATTTTTGATTTTCCAATGGATTTACTTCTTTCATTAATATTTACATCTTTCATTAATGGAAATTTTTTTATGTAGTGAGTAATAACTCTGGTTGTTCGCTGTTCAAGAATTCTTGTTTAGGCAGTTCATACCATCCATACATAATGTTTTGATCTAAGATTTCAATTCTTCCATGTTTCAGCAGTAGTATATTGTTCCATGGAGCTAAGGTCCAAAATATGGAAGAAACTGGTGTTTTCACGACTCTACCACCCAGTCAATTCTGTTCCACTTAATCCCTATTTCATGGCCACATATTTTTCCGGCTAAGGAATGGGAAACCTTTCTCTTGTTACATGAATCCAATTTGCATTTCATCCGGGAAAAGCCATCTTTTTCTCAACAATGTCTTTGTCATTTGATCCAATAGCGTTCCGTTAGATAGGAACAGATTTGATAAATACTGATAACTCTCGGATGGAGTATTAGAACGGAAAAATCCATTAGATAATGAACTATTCGTTCTAAGCCATCTCTGGCGATGAATCAACAATCCGAAGTGCTTTTCTTGCGTATTCTTGATAAACCAGCGTTTATATATAGATG
>NZ_CADDZT010000059.1:5000-30000 GCF_902812655.1 Candidatus Frankia meridionalis
CATAGGTATAATACCACCCGGCGAATAAGCCACAATAATCTGACGGAACCAATGTCGATTTTAGGGTGAATGTGCTCAGAAGAAGAATAAACTAGATGAAAACTTCCGACTTTGCGGTGGAAGTGGCACTAGCCTCTATTATTCAATTAAAATAGAATCTATTGAATCTATTTTCTTCTTTGAATCTACTCCTGGAATCAATAGGAAGTCAGCACGCGGGCGACGCTCTTTGATTGAAGGCTTTTCTCTGTTTTAGTTTGAGCCTCAACGTTACAACTAATAACTAGAAGAGGAATCCGGTTCAGATTTAACTTCAACTCCAACTGAAAGGCGATTTGCAGACATCGACTGTAGAGGGAATTTGAGCTGGAAATCATATAAGCGTTGATCCGGATTTTCCGTTTCCGGCTCTTGAAAACTGAACTTCTTATTGTGATGATGTTTTTGTCTTTGTTCGCTTACCTCCTAAAAAGGAGAGGTGAGAGGCCGATTTACACCTGCTGTTGACCTCAGACTTTCAAGTCCTACTAGGGCTGCTCTCGTGGTGCCTGAAGGTCTACGACTCGTATTCCATCCTAATATGATTGGTGGTTCAAGAAGATGCTCGGATCCCGGCCCTCTTTCGTTGGCAGGCTCCCATTGGATCTACTCCTCTTTCTGTGCTGCCTGCTGTGAAGCATCCCGTTTTGCTCGCTGTTGTGCCCTGCCCATAAGAATGGACTTCGCTCTGCCTCCTTCTCCTCGAAAGGTGTAATATTCATCAAAGGATGTACGATTCCTAAAGGCGCACCGAAACAACGGTTGATACAGGCATTCGGGCAGGTGATGGGTGCAACTAGTCCATATACGATTCAATATGTCTCACTAGCGAGATCCACCAAAAAGACGGGGGGGAAATAGGAGAGAAAGAAGGCGAGAAGGAAGCCTTCTCATTGGCTCGGTCCCTCAAATAGAAAGGGTTCATAGACCCCTCGCCGGAAACTACTTCAAAGCAAGCCCTCAATGTCAAAATGACAAAACAGTAAAGGGCCGTAACGCACGATCATGACAAAGGGTCACTGACTAGCATGCGATATCAATCAATACGAGACGAGGGGCCAAAAAAAAGAAGCTATCTATGATGGAAGGAAGAAGTTTATTTTGATGAACATGGGTTCCAGAGTTCATCGAGGAGCAAAGTAAATAACTGAAAGAGGCGAGTCAGAGAGGTAGCTTTCCTGCCACACATACAGGTCTTCCTTGGGCTGACCATTAATTAGGTGTGTCCGTTTGGACAGGAAGAAGTTTACCTTGACTATATGATAATCTGAATTAATCTCAAGTGTGACAGCAACTACTATCGAACCTCGAAGGGAGACATCGTAGACAAGAAGGAAAAGGATTCTATATAGCTATCGCCCCTCCGCTCCAATAGGAAGTGATGATTGAACCAAGAGGAGATTCTCGTGATTGCTTATATTACGACTTTTAGTGTTTTAGTGTTGACCGGGGAGAAAGAAATTCATTCAAAAATGCCCTACGTTTGATCCCAGCATTGGTCCTCCAATCGATAGATGCCATGGTTCGTAGGTACCAACAAGTGTACCAAATCCTGACCAATTAGAAAGAACCTTCCTGATTATATCTACTATACGATCTCTGACAGGTATTTTGTAGTTCAATTCAATAAAAGGTATCGAGAAGAAATAAACGACTCACCATAGATAGCAAATCCGTCTTTAGTCTATAGATAATCCATCTTTCATCCTTTTCAGCTGCCTTCGTCAAGCAAGAAATCATACTGACTTAGACATCCATCCGGACTTAGTATACTATACTAAAGAGGGTGAGATGCCTTTCTTGGCGCCAGCGAGGTGACTACTTACTTAGAGAAAAGCAGAGGTCTCAACGTACGCCGATAAAATTTAAATTGATTAAGACTGACATCTAGGAGTTCTTCTCCACACTTTATTCAAGAAATTGACAAAATGGGGGTGGTACCCTATGCACCTAGAGTGATGCTACTCTTTGACTTCAAAGTCAAGCAGAAAGGACAAATGCCCAAATAAAAGAGGTACGCTAGCTAGAACCCGGAAAAGATATGAGCTTTTTTCTATGATTAGGTCAACAAGCCTTCATCCTTCTGGATCCTATGCCAAAACGGGTACGCTTTTAGTTTGAGAATTGTTGGCAAAGCAACTGCCAGTTCTTTTCTTCTACGCACTTTACTAATAAAAAGACTTTGAATAATGGGGGGTATTCTATCCATTCGAAAATACACAAAGAAAGGTGCTCTCTCAGACTTCAGCAAGGATGTCACATACTTGACTCTACCTCTGGCCAGCCAGTTCACACTTCCTGAAGGCTAGGGAGTATGAATAAAGACCTTTCTCTCTAGTTCAATCATATTAGATTAGCCTACGCCCAAGAAAAGTTAGTGACAGAGATTAGGACCCACAAATCGATTGGTAAAGACTTCTTCGATCGGGACTGAGAAGAGAAAAAGGCTTGTTTTGCAAGAACTTCGATAAAAGAGATGAGAAGTCAAGTTCGTCTTATCTTCTTCTGAGAAGGAGCTCTCCCCTCACTGAGACTCTCTTGTTCTTTTTATGGAAGAGAATATGGAACCGCTAGAGATGGATTCTTCTTTCTTGAGAATTGAATTCAGAGGCTCGGTCCCAACTATGGGGGATAAACTAACGCTCCTTTTCTGCTCTCATTTCTGAAAGTTCTACTAGGGGAAGGAAGCTTTGGAGCTAAGTTTCCTAAATATGAAAGATGAGTCTAAGCTCCATAAAAAGATTAGACCCATGGTTCCTGGAGAATACCCATAATCGGGCAAGACACCCACCCCTTGCCAGGTTCCCGCCGACTCCTTAGAAGAAAATCATATGTATAACGCAAAAAATTCCAAGATCGGGTTCTGCCACCAACTCGGATTCATTATAAGTATATGAGCAAACAGCCTTCACGAAATCGGGCTTGAAGCTCTCGCCTTACCAACGAGCCGACACCGGATCCATCAAACAAAGGATCTTCAAAGAGATCCGACAGAGCTTGAACTGGCACCCGCCCGTTCCATTCACATCGGTGCAAAATATTAAAGACAAGACACTTGCTCCACATCGATCGGCTGACAGTGCAAAGGCATTATAGCAGCCCTCGATAAAGGAAGAAGCCCGAGCTAAGCTTTAAACTAAAACTGCGGAGGCTGTTTTGTCAACGTCGATGACAACCCGATAGCCTTTTAGAGGTAGAGGGAACTTTCGGTGGGCAATCAATCTCGAAATTGATCTTGAAATGCCATTTAAAGCACTAATAAGTGGAAAGAACTCATTAAGGGAGAAGGGCTCTCAAATACCATACCTAATACAAGCAGTTTGTATATTGTGAAGGAGAAATCACAAGGAAAGTTGGTGAATCTTCTGTTTCAGGTCGCTGATCGGCTTCTTCCCCTCCTACGCTATGGATAGAGCTGGGGTAGGCAAAAGCCCAACCCATAAAGACCGGTGCCGGCTCGTCTGCGCATACTATTGATTTACAGATTCAACCTATTGACAAATGAAAGAAGGAACTGTGCCGTCCGCGCTTACTCTACTAGAAGCCGCCTCCTCTTCTAGCTCTTCGTTCTTACTATTACCCGGGAACGGACTGGCCAAGACTTCAGCTTAAAAGCTTTCAACCTGAGCTATTTAGGGGAAAAAGAAAGAAAAAACCCCTCCCGGCTTCCTTCCTCGCCTACTCTTTGCCGCTGGGCGTAACGTATAAGTTTGGCTTCAATTATAATATCTGAGGCTTAGTGGGGCAAATCAAACATTTTTTTAAGGGTTGCCGAGCCAATAATTACATCAGTTTTTGGAAAAAAGACTGAGAACATCTACTCAGGTGAATCCAGTGAAGACTTGAAGATCTAATCCGAAAGAGCATCTTTCAAGCTCAGAAATAGATGTTCAGACTCCTATAAGGTATAGGAGAAGGGGGCACCTAAGCCTAAGTACCCATTTTATTTAAGATTTTTTTTAAAGTAACTTGACCGAGGGAATTTGTGATCCCTAGCTTTCCACTAACACTAAGGAAACTTACCTGAAAACATATATTGCGGGAAAGGCACTCCAGCGGCAGCAGATGGTTCTGCTTCAGCATTAACTGATCTGCCAACATTGATGACACCCCAAGGGAGGGAACTCTGACAGGAAATCCCCTAGTCATTTATCTGGATTCGCCTGCCCAACTCTACAAATTTGAAGAGTCAGACTGGTTTAACGAATCAGGGGAAGAGGAAGCCTTTCTTCATAATAATAATATAAAGACTAATGTCCAAAATCCCGTTAACAGGTTAAGGTCAATAGTCTTTACTCGGAGTAATCACTATGAGAAAGAAATAGCTATCTTTCTTGTATTTCAAAGTAGCAATCGTCCTATCAATAGGAGTAGTGGGGATTTCTTTCATTTGACCATTATAGGAGGCTTCGGCAGCCGAGGAAGACAATAAGCTCTTCGCTTGGGGTTAGCAATCAATAAAGTTTTTCAATCAAACACGATGAAACAATCAATTAGGACTGCGCCCTGCTGCAAGAATGGAAAGGGCTTTTCCTGGTCTAGATCTAAAAGAGTCAGACGACGACTAATAAGAAGCCGCTAGAAGAGGAGTAATACGCTTCATTCCCCTAAGGGCCTTCCTCGTTCTCTGTTCTAGATAGAATAGGAATCCCAGAGCCTGGCGAAGATTAATAAGAGGAATTTTAGTAGTATATAGTGTTATGGAAGAATGTTTAAGAGCGAAGGCTTGAAGGTTTGCCCCCATATCCGCAATAGATTTTTGAATCTTTTCAATAAGGGAAGACTGCGTTCTTGCTAATGGTTGAAAAGGGCTTTCCTCCCTCACTCTGTCATCCAATACATATTAGGGCACCTGCCCTTCTTTTTTTCCTCCAAGAGCGCTTCCTCTTGCAGTAGATATTCAATCACTAGCAGCTTAACGTTCTTCTTTCAAACAGTCTATTCCGAGAGTCCCACGGCCCTCTCTATTTCGGTAGCAGCTCCTTCTTCTAAGATAGGTAGAAAATCCGATAATACAAGGAACTACGCGTTCTATGATTATATAAGCAAGAAAGAAAGAGAAAAAGCTATTAAAGATGCATTTTGGTTCAATCCTCCCTTTTTTCTCTTTCTTTTATCGTCTTGACAAAAAACTGGAATAGTATTAGCCTAAGTAATAGCATAAATTCGAAAAAAGTGCCCTCTATCGTGACTGATTCACCTAACGTCATAGCTAATATCACAGTTCCTATTATAGCAGCCAATGCTACTGTTCGAGTGCTTTTCTTAAGCTGCAACGGATCAATTAAATTTAATGCTTCAGGTTTGTTAAATGTGTCTATTTAGTCGTGTATTCCGGAATGGACACATTTTCATTCTATCTCATCGGGTACTCAACAGCTTCCTAAAGTACACTTACTTGTCCCTCAGTCGAAACACTAACGCACTCCTCTATCTATGAATGAAGCCCTGGCTCTACTATCTATCTCTATTAGTTGGATCGTATCGGGGATAGTTACAGAACTAAACCGACTTTCTCATCGGATCGGAGGAGTGGAACTTCTTTCCCATCTCCATCAGTTCAAGAGAAAGCTGAAAGTAAAAAGCAGCGACTGGAAGGAGCGTGTAGCGAGTGTTTATTATCCCACGTAACACACATCTATTGTAACGAGGCCTCTAGCGCCCTATTCTATTAGTAAGGAGTTTACGGACACTACTAACTCTACTTACTACTACAGGAGGTGTTTAGAGACTTTCGGTTCCTCTCAAGAGGAGATTCAGATCCAACTCGCAAGTAAGCTCCTTTTGTTCGGGTTCCACTCCTAAGCTCGAAGGAAGAACTAAAAGCATCTAGTCTCTACCTTCCGATTGAACTACTAGCTCAGGGAGCTCAACTAAACTCAAAGGAAGAAGAGCGCCTCTGGTCTTCCCTTTCGAACTAGTTCCGCGGAAGTGTAATAAGATATGCTCAAGACAGCCAATTCCTATTCTAGCTAGTTGACGATTCTCCTTTAGCGCCACGCCAGGGGGATTTAATTCCTCTTTATCAAGCGGGCCGTTGCGTGTTAGCTATGGAGGAGTTATCTTGCTTTTTTAGACTTTTAAGACAGTCCTCTTTCTGGGATAAGAAAAACTTTATGCTTGCTGGGATGAGCACCCTATTTATTTTATTAGTATTAGAGAGCAGTTTCGCCTTAGTCACCTAAGCCCTTAAACCAAACAAGCTTTGGATGAGACTTAAACTACACTTCTAGAGATCAAGTCCATATGTTGTTCTCATCTCTATCTGTTTTCAGGAGAGGAAGCTACTACTACAGCCAGCCAGTCCCCATCTCCATATACATATAGTGTCAATCTCGTAATGAACAGAGGGGAAGCTTTATAGCTTGCTCGACTCTGAATAGAAGTGGAAGCTCACTCCCTCTCCCACTTGGTCGAGCCAGACTCTGCCTCCCTCTCTTCACAGGCATATAATCATCAAGTGCTTGCGGCTTCACATTCTATTTTATTGATAGCCCACCCCGTCTTCTGTCTTCGTTATCCGGATAGATGCTTTCTCGCTCGCTTATATAACAATATCTAGTAGCGCAGGTGAGTCAGTCCCATATTCAATCTCATGAAATGCGGCTATCTATCCATGAAAGAAGAGTGAGTTTGCGATCCCTCAATAGTAGAGCTAGTTCCGTTCTCTTCGATATTAGTATTAGTTTCATCTAGAAAGAATACCCCTTTTGGTTCCGTTCCCTTCTTTTTTAATCGACATTTGGTTGGCGCGCATGGTACTATTTGTATCAAAGAGAAATGGAGTACTTGATATTCACGTCAAGTGCTCTATCCTACGCCTCTCTGTCAAGGTAGCTAGTCTGATGAGACCTACGGTTGATTGAAGTAAAGCCAACGCCCACAAAGCGAAGTGAATCGGTGCTTCGGCGCGGGTCACAAGCTGGCCCACGTTCGGTAGGTTACTTTTATTGATCGCCTGCTCTCGCTCTCGGTCACCGGTTCTCGAACGATGTGAAATTACATATGTAATTTCAAGAAAGCAAAGGTAACCTTCGTAAATAAGCCTTGCGGGTATCCTTACTTGAGGTGCTCTCTCTAGTTTTATTGAGATTGAGGAGTTATTTCGGAAGAGCATAGCCAATCTCTGGAGCAAGATGAAGGTTTTTATCCTCCGGCAGTGTTGGAGAGCCTCCTCCAAACAAACAACCAAATACTCCAGTTCATAGCCAATCTTTCAGCAGCTATGGGGATGCAGCAGCAGACTCTCAGGGCGCAAACTCCCGGCGCCTCTACCTTTGCCACTCCTGCAGCGGGAGCTAGCCCATCAGCGCCTCAAGAGCAACCATCTCATGCCACTCCCTCTCAGAACCAAAACGCCCCACCACCCATTTCACCTGCTGTACAGACCCTCCGGAGAGCAACTTCTCTGGGAGGGGTAACTTCCCAAGCCCTTCCACAAACAAACTTTGAGATCCCAGTAACTACACCCGCAGCCCCTGTGGTTGCTGAACAATCAAATCTCACCCAAAGCACCGAAACTTGCATAACCCGTTTGTAGTTACAGAAGCTCCTCCAAACTGAAAGAAAGCTATGTCTCCTTTCTCTGACCTGGACTTCCGCCCACCCTATCCCGCTTAAATTCTCTCCAAACCCTACCCCAAGGATTATGTTTGCCCAAAGTTCCGGAAGTCTAATGGCAAGCAAGGTAGTGCCAAGGAAAAGGAAGACATAGTCCGTTTTATCGATGATCTGGGGAAAAATGGGATGGACCATGAACTCCGGTTTCGAGAATTTTCAAAGGCCTTGACTGAGAGAGCCTACTCTTGGTATGCTAATCTTGCACCAGAGTCCATAAAAACTTGGGGGATATGGTGTCCGCCTTCTGTGCCAAGTTCTTTGTGGTGGAAGAAAAGGGGAGCATTCTGGACTTGGGGGGGGGAGGCAGAAGTATGATGAAGAGTTGATTGACTATGTCCAACGCTTCAAAGACAAGCTTTGGATGTTAAGGAAGATTTTAAGGAGGAAGCTCTTGTGAAAATGTGTATCTCCGGGATGCTAAATGAATATCGTGCCCACTTGGAAAACTTGGGTATCGGATTGTTCTAAAAGATTTTATAAGCCGCAAGGCGTACTGGTGACTCTGTCAAGAGGGTAAAGAATTAAAGGTGGAAAACCCCCAAAAAAAGGGGTTCTGAAGTAGCTGCTGCCGAAACAAAGAAAGAGTCTCCAAAGAAACCAAAAAATGCGCGTGGTCCCAATCGCCCAAAACCCCTTCCTTTCCCGTGTGCTATGGACAGGGTTCATGCTTTGCTAGATGCGTGGATTAAAGATGGAGAAATCACCCTATCTCACCCAGACCGAAATCCCACCAGGGAGGAAAGAAAGAGTAAAAATGCCGGTACCACCGAACCGCCTCTCACCCGACCAAAGATTGCCAGGTGCGGTGCTAAGAAAGATCTTGAATGACAAAATGAATAATGGGGAAATTCTTACCACCGAGCCGAATGTAGAAGAAGCACCTTTCCCGGACCAGCAGAATAATGCCCAAGTTATGACTTGTTCACACACTATGGTGTCAGATCTCAAAGACAAAGATATTTATAAGGGTTCGACTTCTGAAGCACCACAAGATCTTCTCGGTCAGGATGAAATTACACCTATGGAAGTTTGCCAAGCTGAAGATGTTGAGTTGCTTGCAAATGGGCTTTTCAAAGCCAAGAACTTTCTTTCTTTTTTAATTTCGCTCTGAGGCGAAAGAGGCTGCGGCCAAAGCACTAGTCAACATTGCTAAACAGTATGGTGGAGCTTGTTACATGGCTGGGGGATCTCTTAAAAGGACCGCCAAGGCGCATGAAGGCGCTATAATCTTAACTCCTGACCATTCTTTCAAGGGCGGTAGCCATAACCGTCCTCTTTATCTTGAGGCCAATGTGAATTCTTTAAGTGTCAAGAGAGCACGTGTGGATAACGGTTCTTCAGTCAACCTGATGCCTCTGTCAACTTTTAAAGCCGCCAAGATACCAGATCGATACTTGATACCCCAACCTATTGTGTTGTGCTTTCAGGATTCAGCTCTAACTCAGTAACCACTAAAAAAGGGTATGTCAATGTCAATCTCGAAGTAGGACCCATCAAAAGTCCAACTCGCTTTCATGTGATTGATGCTGAAACTTCTTACCATATCCTCCTTGGGCGACCTTGGCTCCACACCCACAGTTGTGTACCTTCAACACTCCACCTGTGTTTGAAGTCGAGATGGAAAAACAAAGACATTGAAATCCCAGCTTCCAGAACCCCCGGAGACCCCAATGAAGCTCACATAGCTGAAGCAGTATTCTTTGATGAGCTCTCTGAAGAAGGCGAGAGTGCTTTGGCCAGGCCTATTGGGGTGCCTCTGCCCAAATGGGAAGACATTGCTGGAAAGGAGGATAAGTATCCGAAGAGGGGCAAGCAAGGAAGAAAGAAAGGTGGAGAAAAGGACTCTCCCGAATGGGAAAAGGGCCTACCTTAGCTTAGCACATTCACCTGAGGAAGGAAGGGAACTAGCCCTGTTAGCTCCTACTAAAGGAAGGGAAGAAGAGAGATGAGACCGCCTAAAAACAATCTCTTTTTCACTACCACCGCCCTAGCCAACTACCACTGGAACAGAAGTCGCCCGCATAGACATAACTGCTTGTGATTCCCGCCTTCGGTGATAGAAAAATATACCTAACAGCTCCTTCTACTAATCTTAGTTTAGGAAAAGACTCGGCCTTCCCCGACAGACTTTTAGGTTATATAAGAGAGAGCGGACAAAGGGCTTTATACTGCTGATACACAATAGCGAGAAACCTCACCAGGCTTTATCAGAATGAAGGGACCGGCCTCTGACCGACGGGTTCCTGAGGCACTATTTGGCGCTGGCTTTTCGTAACCGATCGATCACTGAGAGCGCCCTAGACTAGCCATACTAGACATCAAGACAGAGAACCTCTTATCAGATTCGGAGTTTACGCTGGAGAGCCTACTCCTCTAACTAAGCGGAGAGGGCACAAGAAAGAAAAGGAAAAGGACCATCCATGCGAGCATAATAAGACGCCTTGGAAGGGCCTAACCTTCCGGGTAAAGTTTTCCACTAGAAAGAGATTCCTTGGCTCCGGGAATAGGAAGACTAGCGTGGACCTCTTTGTGGCATTCTACTTCTACAGAAAGATGGGCGTACCAGCAACTCCCAGGTTAAGTAACGGGCGAACACTAAACTTTCGCGGAACACTTCCCCAGACCGTAAGGGCAACAGGCCCAGCCCAAAGAAAAAAAAGGGGCCTACCATCCAACTATTTCCAATTCACCGAAAAAGGTATGCCACTTTTCTCCCTACGATCGATGTGATTCTCCGGTAGAAGCTTCTTCGGAGGTGGAGGTTTAGCTGGAAGGCCGGCCTATTCCTCTTCCTCAAAAGGCAGGCTGCAAAGGACCCCTACACGCATATGAAATCGCGTTTTCAGGGCCTATGGATGCCTTAGGGGAAAAGCTCTAAAGTACAACAGAGGGATTTCTTTTTGCTTTCGAGACAGACGGGAGGGGAGGGAGGACTATTAAAAAGACTACCCCCCCCCCTAGCTACAGCTACAGGTACGGATTGGAAAGGATTATACCATTACTAAAATCACTTAGACTCAAACACTAAAAGGAGAGCACTCTTTCTCCTCAAGAGGAAGAACTCCTTTAATAGGAAGGATACAAATACCAAGCCTTTCTTTCTCTCTGAAACGGGGCATATGGGGCAGAAAGACTCTTTGTTGGGCTAATCTGCTAATCCCCTACCGCTTTGGCTCGCTACTGACCTGTAGCGCTTTCCTGTACTGACCTGTCTAGTGAGTGCCCGGATAGAGCATGGGTTGTGCCACGGGTTCCCCTACGGGAGTTAAGAAAAGGCCGAGTTGTTAACACCAGTTATAAAGGTAGGGTTAAAAATCCAACAATAAATAAAATAAGCTCCGCACTTCATGTGACAGCTACCTTACTTCATCTGAATAGTCTACGTGGCCCCTAGTTTATAGTACTATTAATTAGAATTAATCCAGTAATGCAGACAGCCCTTACTCTCTTAAAGAGCAGGAGGTTTAGCCTCAACTCATTCAATGAATGTTGTTTCATTCACCACGCGGCTGAATCCTACTCTGTATTTTCCAGCAATGGAATGGGACAGTCATTCGAAAACGAGAAAAGAGCACATTATGGTCATGACCAGCTAAAGATCACTGCCATCTCACGAATTGGATTCGAACCAATATCAAGCTACTTGCCCTTTAGTAGATCGTGAGGGGGTCTGTCGTCCTCCTCATTATAGTCCTCCTAAAATCTATAGCATTTCGTCTGAATACATCCTGTCTTTTCACCTTAGTAGTCCTATGCATAGTCAGTACTATAGCCCCAATCATGGCTACTAATAAAATCAGACTTGAAACCAAAAACCAGACGGAATAGTAGGTATAAAGTAAATTGCCCAATGTTTCCAAATTAGTCCAACTTCGTACCTTTCCGGCATAAACCGTATATCTCAGAGAGGTCGTATTTCTTTGGGTTGGTAGTAATGGAATGGTTTCATTATCTAAAATGAAGAACATTTCCCACCAAAAGATCAGTCCAATAATACCACTCACTGGTAAATAGCGCAATACTTCTTCGTGAATCTCCGCTATTTGAATATGGAACATCATAACAACGAATAGGAATGAAACGGCTATAGCTCCTATATGAACTACTGGGAAGATCATAGCGGAGAAGTCGAGACCTAACAAAAGAAGTAAACCTGAAGTGTTGCGAAAGACTGGGATGGGAAACAAAACGGAATGTACCGGATTTTTTGCACGTGCAACCATCAAACCAGAGACCAAAGCAGGGCTCGACAAAACAGAAAGTATCATGGTACGTCGTCCTTCCCTGAAATGGAACTTTCATGCTGGAGCAAGAACTAGCATGAAAGTAGATCTATTACGACCAGCGCGGTTGTTCCTATTTCATTTTCTTCTTCCAAGTCAAGCCCTTCTTAGAAAGCACTCGCGGAGTTACTTACGGAATCTCAAATCTCTCTCGACGCCGAAAATTTTGCCATGTTTCCCGAGGGAGGCCGCCTTCTCTCAGGCCAGCAGTCGACTAGAAGTAGAAGCTCTATGACGGGCTTCCCCGTTTCCTGGGCTCTGCTCGCTCGTCTACGCTCCGACCCAGCAAGAAATAATTGAAAAACTCTCTTTCCTTGCCTGCATTAAGATTGAAAACTTGTCGTCAAAAAAAAGGCAATCAATCAGAATCAAAAATGGAAATAGTGAATCAAGATCTAGATGGATCCCTATCTTTATCTCTATCCACGGAGATACCTATCTATAGGGATATAAAAAAAAAGATGAATCGATGACGACTATCCTCTATCCGGATGGATATGTCCCTATGAGCGACTACGCCGATCTTTATATGTTTTGGCCACGTCCGTTTCCGCTCCGAAGAGGAAGGTTTGGATCTTTCAATCTTATGTCGTGAGGGATGTGACCTATGTTAGGTCCATAAGATACCACAGCTTTTAGTGTTCTATGATTCACCTCCGAATAATGAGTTGGTAGTTCGATCCTTTTTATTTTTCTCTTCATAGTAAACTGATGGGGGGATGCGGAGCAATAGGTCGAATTACTATATAAAGAAGAGTTGTAAACTATAGGACTTCTTGTTCGAGTAGGAAGATTTCGGTTTTTCTCGTTCCTTCTATTCGATAAGAATAGGGATTTGAAATGATAAAAATTCCTCTTCATTCTGTTGTGCTCAGCGAAGGAACTGCCTAAGCATACCTTTTCCGATCCAAACTTCTTTGTTCTTTCTAAGTCTTCTTCTTGCATAGAAGAACGCAACTGTTGCAAAAACCGGGATTTTAGTAGTAGGCGGCATCCCCTCTTAGTTTTGAGTAGGTGGAACCATTCTGTTTTAGTTCTTCTCCACATTCTTACCGGGTGATCCAGGAATTTTCCTATGATTTTTTCAACTGATATTTCGATATAGAAAGATCTCCTTATTTCTTCACCGCGGATTCTCGCGTCATTTTCTTGAAAAGATATTAGATCACCGTGGGACACTTTAAAATGAGTAATGCTTACCATTCCTTTATTCACACAAACCCTTCGATGACTTATCGGCTGCCTTGCTTGAGGAATAGTTTCACAAAAATGGAGACGAACCGGAATAACGTCCGATCTTGTTTCTGGATTGAGTGGAAAAGGGATATATGAAGTTCGTTCTGTTCCTCTGTGCATCTCTGTGATGGGTAAATCCCCATGAAAAAGGGGCAACTTTCGTGTAGTTTGTGATTGGATGTAACTGTTAAGATTTGATCTAGGATAAATCTTTCTCTTAATAGATCTCTTCTTGTTTCTCAATTTTCGGAGAATGCGGCGTTGTATTATTGTAAGTTCTCTGTTCCGAACATTTCCTAAAAGTAGACGACAAGTTTTAAATCTTAATGCAGTCATAGTCATATCTCGTTGAATCAGTCTTTTTCGCCACATCGCGTATAACGGGAATCGAACCCCCTCCGCTGCTGGCGGGCGGATGGAGAATGTTAAACTTCGATCCAGCAACTTCTTAGGAGTAGGTTTTGGCTTGCCCCTTTCCCTTTCTCTAATAAGAAGGTAAGCTTCCAAAGCTCCTTCCTTCAGCTGGTGCGCAGGAGCGCACTTCCGTTTTCCCCTTACTATACAAGGGGGTGTAATGAATAGAGATCTCCCGCCAGCAGTCTTCTCTTCCTATCACTTCACTTCGTTCGAGAGATCAGATCTCATCGGACCTCACCAGGCCGGGCGAAGGGGAAGGAAGGGATGGGTGGTCCGGGAACAGCAACGGGAGAGGGCTCGTAGCCACCCCTCTCCCTCTTCCCCACGCCTATTTGTTCTCCCGGCCTCGGAGAGATGCGGAACTCTTTTTTTTTTTAATAAAAAGATGAATAGTGAATAGATAGAGCCATGATACATTCCGGAATATTGTAAAGAAATAGACTCTTTTCGTCCCCTTTTCGATGCCCGCCTGAGGACTTATGTGTATGTTTTGGAATAGGGATGTTCGCCTTTTGTAACAAGTAGACCCACGATACGGACTAATAGGTGTTCCTACTCTTACCCGAAAGTAAGATATTTTTTTATAGTTGGCCAGTCCCCCACGGCAGGCACGGCTTCTCGCTTTTCATGAATGTGTCTCCCCCTCCGCTTATGTGAGTTTGACCCGCCTTTGACTCTGCTTGCTTCTGACTCCCTATGAGCCGTTTTACGACCTTACTTTTTCGAAGGGTCGGCGGGACATGGGAGCCTCAGCTCATGCATCGGTTTACCGAAATAACCTCCGCTATCCCACTTCCTTCTATTCAAAAAAGCGAGCAGCCCTTAAACAAAAACTAAACCTCAGATAAGAGGGGGCTCCTCTTTATATATTACATAAGCCCTAAAGTGGGTAACCCCGAAAGGCGAACTCAGCAACTTTTTAGAAATAGGTTTTGGCTTGCCCCTTTCTATTAGATTAGTAAAGCGCTAACGAGCAAGAAAACGGATGCGCGTTAGCGCAGCTCAATC
Organism: Candidatus Frankia meridionalis; assembly: GCF_902812655.1. Lineage (GTDB taxonomy): Bacteria > Actinomycetota > Actinomycetes > Frankiales > Frankiaceae > Protofrankia > Protofrankia meridionalis. The sequence continues at coordinate 19,604 of NZ_CADDZT010000059.1, forward strand.
CCTTGCTTTGTTCTAGAGTCAGGGGCCCTTTCAATAAGGCTCGCGTAGGGGCGCTCACGTTTTTTGGCTCTCTTCGCTCCACTAGCCTTGATTGGCGCATGGAAGTAGCAAGGTGCGTCTGGTGGTATCATATATAAGATCGCGACTTCATTTAGGAGTGATCCTTCCCTCTTCTGAAAGCCGGTGGTGATCTCACTTTCGAAAGAGAGTCTCGACGTGGCGGTGTACACGTAGCTCCATAGCGGAACTAGTCACTGGCTACAGGTTGATTTCCTACCGGACCGGAGGCAGCCGAGAATCTTATGTCAAAAGGACCAACGACGATGAAGGAGAAGAAGGAGTAGGAGTAGGAGCAAATTCGGACGGAATCGCTTGCTTCCGTTATAGACAATGAGACAAGGGAGAGCACTTAGACAATTCACATTTTTTACAGGGAAGTCCGCAGGTAGGAATTCCTCAGGGCGTATTACGCTTTTTCACCGAGGGGGTGGATCGAAGCGATTGCAGCGAAGAATTGATCTGAAACGAAGCACTTCGTCTATGGGCATTGTAGAAAGAATAGAATATGACCCTAATCGTTCTTCTCGGATCGCTCCAGTACGATGGATCGAGGGGGTCCGCCAGATAAAATTCAAGACGATGGAGGAGTTCACTCCGCCGCGTAAGATCCTCGAACCTACCACGACCACCATCCGCGGCCTATTTTCCTTCTCTTCCCCGCCCGGGAAGGTGGAGAAAAGAAAGGTAGCTTGCTTCTCTCCTGGACTGATGGCGGCTTATGTAGTGGTCGGCCTTCCTACCAGGATGCCTCCTTTGTCGAAGAGCCCCTTTACTAGTAAGGGCGCTGGAAGAAAAAAAACTTGCGCGAAGGACGTTTTATTCTCCGCCTTCTCCTCTCCAAAGGCTAAGGGAGAGACTTCATCCCTTTCCTTCGGCAGCTCTTTTGGTTTCCCAAGGATAGCGGTAGCTGGGGCAAAGCCCGCTTTCTTCGCTCCGCGAATGAGAGATAAACTCAGAGGAAAAAACACGTTCTCTCTTTGCGAGGTACGAAAGTGGAGAACGCATAGCATTCTCTGGGCACATAGGATTAAACGTAAAGCAGCGCTTTCTTGGCAGAGTTTTAGGCGGAAAGATACTTTAGGGCTTGTTGGAGGTGCTGAGCATAACGAATCGAAACCGGAGACGGATCAAGGTAGCTTGCCTGCCAAGCCGATAGGCGAAGGGCCGCAAAATGGAGCGTGCAAAGTAAATCGTGCATCTGTCGTGTGACCCGTTGGTCCTAAGCAATGTCTTGCGCGAAGCGACCCACCTAGAAAGAGCTCTCCTTTATGTTAGGGGGGCCCTCTAATTGAACTTCGATCGGATGCGGGTATCCAATCCCGCCGCTGAGATGTCCAGCGGATTCCTGGGCGTTGACGAATGGCCGGCCCCCTTTTACGTTAAAAGAGCAAAAGGCCCGGGGCATAGCAGGATGAACCAATGTGAATGAGTGTAAGCTTCGTTACCCGAACACGATTGGTGCTGACCACACTTGGTGCTACCGTGGTAGCAAGAGAGGCCAGGCGGTGACAATTGAGAGGTTGTCACTGAGCATTCCTAGTCACACGGGAAGAGAGGTCAAATGGCAAGGCAAGGCCATACGCCCGTTTGGCTCCTCGCGGAGTATAGCTCACATCCAAACATCTGATTGGGGAACGGGGCAACGCCCATGAAGCTCCGGCGGAAAGGGAAGGCCTGCCAGGCCGTATGCCCATGGGTGCAGGATTCTTCGAAAAAGCGCGGGCTGACTCGGAGACCTGGGACCTTGGCTTAGCAACGAATGAAGGGGAGCTCTTCGAGCTTTCTCCGCCAGTGGCTTATGTAGTGGTCGGCCTTATAAAGCTCGCTAAGCTTCCCTCCCCCCTTCCCTTTTGAAATGAAGTGGAAAGTCTTCACTTAGTATAGTAGTCGGCATTCTATAAGCGACTTGTCGAGTCTACGAAGCTTTGCTTCTTGTAGTCGGCCCGTAATGCCTCCCTTCATTTGCTTGCCTCCTTCCAGCTCAGAATGCCTAATGCCTATTATCTTATCTACTTCTAGAAGCTAACCGCCAGAAGCTCACCCTTCGGGTCTCGCTTCTGAGGGGGCCAAGCATTCTGCCAGACGTCCCGGCCTGGGAGCCCCGTTCGCCTTTGGTACTTCAGTAGATCTTCAAAAAGAAAAAGGCGCTACTTCAATGCAGCCTTAACTACAACTACATTAAGCTCCACAAATACTTATACCTACCTATAGAGTCAAAAAAGTACCCGTGACGGTGACTTTCTAGGTTTATGGATTAAGTCAGCTAAACTCAATAAAACTCCTCAATAAATATCAACAAACAAGATGTCGTGACCGGTTAGGTTGTTTGGTTTACTTTGTAATGAATGTAAACTCAAATAGGCGGCGTTTATTCAAACAAAGGGAACCAAAGGTTTCCTTGTACTTTAGTAGTACGACAGTTGTTGTACTATTAATATTAAGTAGCTGTACAACAGAATGCCGTTCGCCTTTACTTTAGTATTGAGTAGTACTTTTTTAGCTAAGTTGACAAAGGTGAACAGCCCCCTCTTCTTTATAGTCGTAAAGGGCGTATCAGAAAAGTAAGGAAGGAGGCATTCGAAAGGCCGACCACTATATCATAGGCCTTCCGGTGGGAAGGCCGACGATTACACGGACTCTATACCAAGTCATGATCGATAGCGAAGCCAAGCCTTCGCCTATAGGCGAAGGGACGAAAGCCCGACGAAGGCCTATAATATAGTAAGAAAGAAAGTACGTTAAGGTTACGAAGTCACTTAGCCGTCTACAAAGGGAAAGGCGTCGGTACGGAGTCACGTCAACTGTGGATATAGACTAGGCTATAAGGAACGGAGTCTTAAACTATGGACCGAGACTACACTAAGGAACAAGGAAGCTTGACTGAGCGAAGAAAAGAAGTCAAGGAACGAAGCAGCTTCTCTAATAATAGCCCCAATAGGAGGGAGGGCGAAGGCTTTTTGAAAAAGTCTTTTTTTTTTATTTAGAGAAAGGGGGCTTCAAGTTCTTAGGAAGAGCCGTACGAGGCAGCTCACGTACGGTTCGGGAGCCGAGCCCCTGCACTGGGGCTTAGGTCAACACTTATATAATAGCCAGTCATCAATTGGAAGCGGGCAAGATGGTGATGAATTGCGATTGGTCCAAACCTTCGACCAGCGACTTATTGCGACCCTACCGGACCGGAGGCAGCCGAGAATCTTATGTCAAAAGGACCAACGACGATGAAGGAGGAGAAGGAGGAGGAGTAGGAGCTAGCCTTTAATTGAAGTAGGGGCGGAATCGAAGCGAAGAAATTCAGAGTTCATGCCACGACGATCTATATGGAAGGGAAGTTTTGTTGATGCCTTCCTGTTGAGAATGAAGAAGAAGATCTCTCTTCTTTTGAACAGGAAGATTTGGTCACGTAGATCTTCAATTTTGCCGGAATTCGTTGATTGCTCCGTACGAATTTACAATGGAAAAACTTCTGTTCGTTGTAAGATCACTGAAGGAAAGGTTGGTCATAAATTTGGAGAGTTTGCTTCTACACGGAAACGCAGACTTTCGAGAACAAATATTGGACCGGGAAAAAAAGGGGGATAAAGTAAAGCGCATATGGCACGAAAAGGAAATCCGATTAAGGTAAGACTTGATCTGAATCGTAGTTCAGATTCAAGTCGGTTCAGTGAGGGCGACCGCGAAAGTCACCGAATGGGTCAGTCTTTTCCTTCAGTTTGTCCTATATTTAAAATAAAAAAAGCGTGGGAGGACGTTGCAGATGTCCGGGACGGACACGACTTCTTCTAACGCTAGAAGACCACTGGAAGACACCCGGGACCAGAGCATGTCGTGAAAGAAGCACACTGGGCGTGCTTCGACCGTGTCTCCGGGGCACTGTTGAATGTAGATATCATGAACGCGAGGTGCAGGATACCAGGCCGAGAAACCCGGGCAACCACTCCCCTATGTGCTGATCGCTAGCGCATCCTGGGCCCCGGCGCCCAGCTCAGCTGGAGAGGCCTAGCCTGATCTGAGAAGTGCTAATTCCGTTCGGATAGACTTCATTCAAGAACGCCGCCGCCCCTGGAATCAATAAGAAAACAAGTGCGAAGTTTCAGATCAGTGAATAAAGCGAAACGAAAGAAGAGACGTTTCCCGCTCGGCGCCTAAAGCGCACTATGCTCCCCTTCAACAAATGAGAGTTTTCGGTGGAACCGGTGAACCACGCGAGCAGGTTAGATGCGTGGGACAGAGGGCTCGTAGTACCAGCTAGCGCAGCTATGCAGTGGAAGGGAAGGAGCCTAAATCGACCCCCTTCTTTTTTCTTTTTTTTTCTTTGAAAAAAAAAGCAGTACAAAGAGATTAGACTCTCGGATGAGACTAAGCAGCCACCGACCGTTCCGACGCGCCCCTGACCTATCTTGATTAAGACCGAAAACCTATCTAAAATGGAGCCTAGTTTAACAAACAAATGATATAATGGAAAATTCAGAATAACCACTAGTAGGGAAGGGATATGGATGGAGTCTCGCTCAGTAAAGAGAGTTGTAGATTCGTAGAAAAGGAGAAGAGCCTTTACTTTCTATTAGATTAGTAAAGCGCTAACGCGCTCCTGCAATCTTTCTAAAGCAAGAAACAAGCGAAGCGCGAAACTTTACTTTGAGAAAGAAAGAAGGTCTTTGTTGCCGCTTTATTAGTAAGTAAGCTTGTTTTATATCATATCAATAAAGGCGAAAGGTTGCTTTTATAATTCTATAACTAGAATCTATAATAAATAATATAAGACGCGTTAGCGCTTTTGTTTTCAATAAGGACGTTTAGGCTTTACTAATACTAATAACATAGAAACTTTAATCAGGGTGCGCTGGTTTGGAACCCTATACAAGGGGCTTTTCCTTTCAAATGACAACAGCCTCTTCCTGCTGCGAGGGCGTTGCACGAAACCAAACCGCCCGATCAAGTACCTGTTGCTTTCCTGGTAGGCCTACTTAGGTTAGGGGGGCATTGTCCCTCAGTTCTTACCAACCTCCGGTGTGTAATCGACATGTTGCTAGCTTCAACTCGGTTGAATAAGAATCATTTATTCCCTCTGCTGTCCATTTCTTATTCATTCAGAGCGCTCGGCCGGTGCTCCTTTCTCAAACCAGAACAACTCTGAACGTTAGGGAAGATAAGGGAAGACCACCTGAGCGAACCGACCGAAGGGACTTTACTTATTCGAACCGAACGATAGCGGCTTAAAACTAAGCCTATCACGAGCTGCGTCGCTGCTTGATCGGCGGGGAGGAGCATCTCAAAGTATGGGGCAAAGGATCAAGCGCTTTGACTTAGTCTCCCGGGATCCACCACTGGTTGGGTTTGAGAGCCGTGTGATGGGTGACTATCCAGCACGGTTCGGAGAGCACTTTGAGTCTGCGTTGGTGAATGGAAGCCCCCCCCTATCAAGCAAGAAAGAAGCGGCTCTTCCCACGTCGGAGTCGCCATTGACTCTATTTATTATTATGGTAAATCAGTGTATCAAGATGTCAATCTGAGATCTTATTTCGGTTCGATACGTCCACCTACGAGACTCACCTTTGGCTTTCGTCTCGGTAGGTGTATTATTTTACATTTTCCCAAAAGAACATTCATTAATTTCTTTCTTCCTCGTCGACCACGACGACAGAAACGACGCGCAAAATCCAAACCCGGAAAGGAGAAGGGCCGGTGGTGGGCATTTGGGAAAGTCGGGCCAATCGGGTGTCTTCATTCAAGCGACGATACAGAAGAAGAAGGAAACGAAGTGAGAGGCCGGGGGGCAGAGAAAAGAGTCGAGTCGATCAGGCTCGACGACCGGGGGAAGCAAAACGAAAGACGGATTTGGCCGAAAAAGAAGCAACGCTATGGATACCATGACCGATCACCATCGATAAAGAAGAATCTTTCTAAATCACTTCGGGTCAGCGGGGCCTTCAAGCATCCGAAATACGCCGGAGTTGGAAATGACATAGCGTTCCTGATAGAAAATGACGACTCCTTCAGAAAAACGAAGTTATTCACGTTTTTTTTCCCAAAGAAGTCCCGCTCCGACGGCCCGACGAGTCATCTACTTAAAAGAACCCTCCCTGCAGTGCGCCCCTCCTTGAATTATTCGGTCATGCAATACTTATTGAATACAAAGAACAAAATGCATTTCGACCCCGTCGTAGTTCTCAATCATTTCGTGGCACCGGGCGTGGCTAAACCATCTACGATGTGGGGAGCGAATGCACAGGGAAGAAGCTTAGATAAGAGAATACGTTCTCGCATCGCTTTTTTTGTAGAAAGCTCGACCAGCGAGAAAAAGTGTTTGGCCGAAGCCAAAAAGAGGTTTACCCACTTAATTCGCCAAGCGAATGATCTTCGCTTCGCGGGCACACCAAACACCACCATCTCGCTCTTTCCTTTCTTCGGTGCTACCTTTTTCTTTCTAAGGGATGGGGTTGGGATGTATAAAAACCTTTTTGTTGAGGATACCCGGGAACAACTCCTAGGGCAATTAAGGATCAAATGTTGGAACCTCATGGGTAAGGATAAGGTAATAGAATTTATAGAGAAATTCATAGACCTGGGTGGGATAGGAGAATTGAGAAAAGGATTTAGAAAAGGAATAGAGATGATGATAGAGATCATACTGAGAAACAGAAGAATTCCGTATGGGTACAACTCTTATTTGAACGAAATTAAAAAAATGCGATCTTTGTTGTCTAATAGAACAAAGACTAATACCTTAATTGAGTCGGTCAAGATCAAATCTGTTTATCAAAGTGCTTCTCCGATTGCTCAAGACATCTCTTTTCAACTGAGAAACAAAACAAGATCATTTCGTTCCATTTTTAGTAAAATAGTGAAGGATCTTTCATTAGTAATGAAAAAAGGGGTTGGGGGGATCCGTATATGTTGTTCAGGTCGATCAGAAGGCGCGGAAATAGCTAGAACTGAATGCGGAAAGTATGGAAAAACATCTCGTAATGTATTTAACCAGAAAATAGATTATGCTCCTGCGGAAGTATCTACTCGTTACGGAATCTCAGGTGTCAAAGTGTGGATTTCATATAGTAAAAAAAAAAAGGGACGTGCTATATCCGAAACGTACGAAATATAGTAAATATCGTAAAGGCAGATGTAGTAGGGGTTGCAAACCGGACGGTACACAACTTGGTTTTGGAAGATATGGCACTAAAAGTTGTAGAGCTGGTCGTCTTTCATATCGAGCCATTGAAGCAGCGCGTCGGGCTACAATCGGACAATTCCATCGTGCTATGAGCGGACAATTCCGAAGAAATGGTAAGATATGGGTAAGAGTTCTCGCGGATCTCCCTATTACCGGGAAACCTACAGAAGTCAGAATGGGAAGAGGAAAAGGAAATCCTACGGGTTGGATTGCTCGTGTGTCCACGGGACAAATCCCATTTGAAATGGATGGTGTGAGTTTGTCAAATGCTCGACAAGCCGCTACATTAGCGGCGCATAAACCATGTTCGTCAACCAAGTTTGTTCAGTGGTCGTAACGTAATGAATTGGTTAGTGGGGAAAAAGCGGGCCGGGATTAAAAAGAGTTGGGCGAAGTGTTTGTTCCTGAACGACGGAAGTGGAAAGACACTAAGAGAGAGGGATATACTCCTTGATTTTTGTAATCGCCGAAATTGTACGACGAACCTTTTTGTTCCAGGCGTACGACCCGGATACGTTACTGTTTTTTTCAGCCGGCCCGGTTTATAAAGTGATAGTTGTAAGAATAAAGAAGAAAGAGAAGAGCTAAGATTCTGGAAAGGAAGCTTGATGGGAGAAAGGAAGAAAGGTATGTTTGTATCTGGGGGGTGGAAGGAATTGGCAGAATTTTGTTAGGTCCCAATGAGGGTAGACCGGGTCATGCGACGGATGCAAGCTAGACTTTCAAGCAAAAAATCCAAGATTTCATAGAAGAAGGAAAAATCTACGTGGCGGATGAACAGGAAGCTCCTACGAACCCCAACGATAAAATGGGAGTTTTTAAGAACTCGCTCCCTAGTCACGCTCCGGTCTCAACATGCTGGGCCGAGGAAGTGTCCGATTTCCAACATCCCCTACCATCACTAAAATTAATGCTATTAATACTATCCGGCTTTGTGAGGAAGATCCCTCCCACTGGATCATCATGACCCCTACGTTCCGGCTTCCAAAGGCGATCCTAAGGCAAGAAAAATTTTTTATTAAAAGGGATAAGGCTGCAAGAAGAACCTAGAGAGGAAGCTCCACCGAAAGAAGAAGAGGAAATGCCGCTCAAAGGAGAAATGCTGCCAGAAGAAAAAGAAGACTCGAGTTTCAGGAAATGTTTCAAGAGGGAGTTCCATAGGAAGAGGAAAATTAAGAAAAAGATAAAAAAAAAAGAATAAGATTGAATGGATTATCCCGAACCAGCCTCCGCCGCCGTCGCAGGAACCATTTATGATGGCCGCGTCTAGGTGGATTGTGGTGCTACCATTCCTTTAGGATACCTTTCGGCTTCAGTAAAAACTCTTCCCCCTTCGTTTTTATAGATATTCCGTTTGTACGGTAACTCCACTTTGAGTATGGAATTAACTTTGTTGGTTGAGTGGAGTTACGGTAGAAAAATCTAGAAAGGGAGGACAATCGATCGCACTTGGCGCAGAACCACCTAACGGTGGCTCTTTACTCCCTCAAGACTTGCTTCTTATTTTTCTTTCACGGGAGCTACGAGAAAGTCCGCTCCAGAAAGAAAAGAAGCCAGCAGGTCCTTTTCCGCTTGATCGCTAACTCATGAGAAAAGCCGCCCTTTGCCGCCCCTCATGCAGCATATGAGCGAATCTTCACTAAAAGCCGGCTCCATTGGCGGATGGATAAGGCCCCTCACTCTGCCATGAGAACAAAGAAAGCCGCACTATCCCCTTGTAGCTTTGCCTGCGGCCCTTCGCTTACTAAGCCCCTCTTCGAGCCTCTACAGAATTCCGCTCGCCCCGGTCCTTAGTAGCGTTGACAAAGTCAACCGAGCTTAACCAAAGCGTCACAACAACATCCAAACGTTGACAAAGTCAACGACACAAGCAAGGAGTTGACAAAGGGGAACAGCCCCCCCAGTTGTTGATAGAGAGCTTACCGCCCCGCCCTTTATAGTCGCGACTGTTGTCATGGAAAAAGAGTTTGTTTTATGTCAAAGAAGCATGCTTAACACAGCCTATAGCGTAAAGGCATTCGATCCGCGTCTAAACTAAATTAAGGGTAAGGGCCCGTACTCTCTCTTCTGTAGATACGCTATCCCTTCCGGCTATAGTATGGGGGGAGGGAAGTTAGATCTACAGATTTATTTGATATTAGATGAGCGGCCTTACTATGATCGTTCGGGAGACATGGCCCCACGCGCTACACACAAGAATGAATTGTTATGCGGTCGGTAAACGATTTTTGCGGGCAGCCTATCAAATCAGATCACGTATTTTTTAATATGTCGTTCCGTCATGTACATGTATTCGGTCTTCCATTTTGGTGTTCCTGCTCGTGCCCGGAGAGAGAATGGGCACGACTCCCCCTCTCCCCGTTCTATCGTCCAAAACATGCCGGCCGTTCTAAGTTCCGGGGTTGGGTCGGATAGGACCAGACAAAATCGGCTGGATCTGTGGAATCAGAACGGATCAGATCCAATCTGATCTGATCGTAGCTTCGAGTTCAGGTGCCGTACCGCGGCCGGGCCGGAAAGGAAGGGGGCAGCGAACCTCCTACCAAGAGGCCAAGGTTGCTTGAAAATTATTAGCCACTCGTTAGAAGGAAGTGCAGCTTGATTGTCGGGCGGAATCAACAGGAAGGAAAAAATAAGGTGGATTATTCGATTTCCTCCTTTGGTAAGGATTGGCTTTAAGTGATAGGAGATGTGATTGGAATTCGTCTTTTCTTTGTTTGTATCACCGAGACACCCGAAGGGCCGGCCATATGTACCTCGGGAGACCCGGCCTATTCAAATCAAAATAGAACGAGCACCAACGACTAAGGGGAATGGAATGTCGACCACAGGGTGAGATGATCTTCTAATACGAGGACGAGTTACTGGTGAAGTTATGAAACTTTTTCATTTTGATCAACATGGCTGCAAGTGGACTGGGTTTATGTGTTTAAACTGACTACGACCAAAGTAGTGGCTACTTCAACCAAAAAAAGGGCGACCCCTTTTCAAACCGAAAGAAGTACCTCACCTCACTTACGAAGAAGTAGTTGGAGCTGGGAACTATGAGAGTTTGCTTTTCTTTCATTTTCTAAGAGCGGTCCGATCAAATAAAATAAGGGGTCAGACCGCTCCTGGTGTTCGAACTAGTCATTAATGGTCGGCTTCATTGGTACCCTTTCGGTATGCG
>NZ_CADDZT010000059.1:35000-53494 GCF_902812655.1 Candidatus Frankia meridionalis
AATCTTCTTTCCTGCTTGAAAAAAAAATGCTTATATTCACTTCTCTCCTACCTCCTTCCTGTCTTGTACAGAATCATGCGAGAGGCCCTATGGGGTAAGGGGATTGGGAAGGACCGTAGAGTTGGCAAGCTCTCTTTTTTGGAGAAACTTCGTTTACCTCAGTCTTTTTCCTTTTTTGCTGTGTCTGGTGTTGTTCTCTCTACTCCCCTTTTTTGGCATCGTAGATTAGGACATGTCTGCAGCCCAAGGCTTAGATATTTTCTTTCTACTTCTCCTTTTGATCTTGTGTCCGAAGCCCATCCTGCCCCCACACTCCTCAGCATAATGGAGTTGCCGAGTCCGAGTTCCTTCTTCTATTATAATGGAAAGTTTTCTTCTTATGCTTTATTCCTTTATACTGGAGCTCTTTTTCTATTATTTCTTTCTGCCATATCCTTAATAGCGGGTTGGTTACACCTACAACCGAAATGGAAACCGAGCGTTTCGTGGTTTCAAAATGCCGAATCTCGTTTAAATCATTATTTGTCAGGACTATTCGGAGTAAGTTCCTTGGCTTGGACAGGACATTTAGTCCATGTCGCTATTCCTGGAGCCAGGGGAGAATATGTTCGATGGAATAATTTCTTAGATGTATTGCCACATCCACAAGGATTAGGACCACTTTTTACAGGTCAGTGGAATCTTTATGCTCAAAACCCCGATTCAAATAATCATTTATTTGGTACTTCCCAAGGAGCAGGAACCACCATTCTAACCCTTCTCGGGGGATTCCATCCGCAAACGCAAAGTTTATGGCTGACTGATATTGCTCATCATCATTTAGCTATTGAAATTATTTTTCTAATAGCGGGTCATATGTATAGAACAAACTTCGGGATTGGACACAGTATAAAAGATCTTTTAGAAGCACATATTCCGCCGGGGGGACGATTGGGGCGTGGGCATAAAGGTCTTTATGACACAATCAATAATTAGATTCATTTTCAATTAGGCCTTGCTCTAGCCTCTTTAGGGGTTATTACTTCCTTGGTAGCTCAACATATGTACTCTTTACCTGCTTATGCATTCATAGCACAAGACTTAACTACTGAAGGAGCGTTATATACCCATCACCAATACATAGCAGGATTCATTATGACAGGAGCTTTTGCTCATGGAGCTATATTTTTTATTATAAATTACAATCCAGAACAGAATGAGGATAATGTATTAGCAAGAATGTTAGACCATAAAGAAGCTATCATATCCCATTTAAGTTTGAAGTTGGGCCAGCCTTTTTCTGGGGTTCCATACTTTGGGGCTTTATGTTCATAATGATGTCATGCTTGCTTTTGGTACTCCGGAGAAATAAAATCTAATTAAGAAACAAATCTTAATAGAACCCATATTTGCCCAAAGGATTCAATCTGCTCATGGTAAAACATCATATGGCTTCGATGTACTTTTATCTTCAACGAATGGACCGGCGTTCACTGCTGGTCGAAGCATATGGTTCCCCGGTTGGTTAAATGCTGTTAATGAGAATAGTAATTCACTATTCTTAACAATAGGGCCCGGAGACTTCTTGGTTCATCATGCTATTGCTTTAGGTTTACATACAACTACATTGATCTTAGTAAAAGGTGCTTTAGATGCACGTGGTTCCAAATTAATGCCGGATAAAAAGTAAAAAGGATTGGGGTTATCGTTTTCCTTGCGACGGTCCGGGACGAGGTGGTACTTGTGATATTTCGGCTTGGGACGCATTTGATTTGGCAGTTTTCTGGATGTTAAATACCATTGGATGGGTTACTTTTTATTGGAAGCACATTACATTATGGCAGGGTAACGTTTCACAGTTTAATGAATCTTCTACTTCTTTGATGGGATGGTTAAGAGATTATCTATGGTTAAACTCTTCACAGCTTATCATAGGGTTGGTCCGTCAAAGCTTATACTCTAACACCATATCAATAAAACTTGGCAACTTTGTCTTGCTTGCCATCGTCCCTGTTTTGGCGTGAGTTTATTCTGGGTAAGGAAGTCACTCGTCGCCACATTATCCGTCTTGACCACAAATCGCGACCCGCCTCCACGTTCTCAAGTAGTGCACTATTGCTGTCATCTCCTTCTCTTGGACCACGCCTTTCGGTCTCATTGAGCTTTCGGCTCTCATATGGTACTGGGTTACCTTATTGTACTAGCACACCTATATGGCATAGTCTGACGCATCCGTGTGTACTTCAAATGGCTTAGTGTAATCTGGCAACTGCAATACGGAGTCATAAATCACTGCCTGCTTTAGGTCCTCAAAAGCTCTTTGACACTCTTCCGATCAGTGAAGTGCCATGATCGGTCCGTACGTCCTTCTTTAGGAGATTTTTGAGTTGAGCAGCCCTCTTCGAGTAACTTACCATGAATCTTCAGTAATAGTTCACGAGCCCTAAAAACGATCTTAGCTCACTCACCTTGGTAGGTGCTTGCCACTCCTCGATGGCTCTGATGCCCATCCAATGCCCTAGGAATAGGATCTCCGTCTGTCCAAAGGAGCATTTCTCCGTCTTTACATAGAGGTGATTCTTCCTTAATACCTTACGGTCCGGAGGTGGCTAACGTGGTCGTTTAACGAATAGCTATAGCCCACGATCAAAGTATACCACCAGTCGTCTAAGTACGGGTGGAATAGCTCATTGTGGAGGGTGCAGAACGTGGCAGGGGCATTGGTGAGTCCAAAAGGCATAACCTAATTTAATGCCTCTTTATTAGTAAGGTTGCTTGCTTGTCACACAGGTCGTCTTTGGCTCGTCTCCTTCCGCGATACGCACTTGGTAGTAGCCCGACCGTAGATCCAACTTCTCGAAGTATCTCGCGCTTATTGATTAGGGCGAAGAAGTCCGCAATCAAAGTAAAGTGGATACTTCTTCTTGATGGTTAGGTTACCTTGTTGAGCGCCCGATAATCAATGCACAAGGCTACCGCTTTTTCTGGAATAAATAAAACAAACAGGGGCTCCCCAACAAACAAGGGGGTTTGGCTCCAGGCTCCAACTCGATCTTGTGGTAGACTGCCCTTCTAGGGGGCACTTGGCAACTCACTCGTGGGGCATGATACCCCAAAATTCCTCAAGTACTTGCTGCACTTCCTGAGAAAGAAGTCGTCTTGGTATTGGATTCGCTCTTCTGTTAGCATGAACATGAATTTGATTCTATTCGTCTTCTTTATTCTTAAGAGAACCCCCTACCCGAACCATTCTTAAGACCACCAAGCCCTCTCGAATGAGTTCGACTATAGAAGCTTTCAACGTAGACCCGGGGACAAATCTTTCAGTCACTGAGAAGTTAAAACCTGTGACTAGATCGTCCTGAAGACGGATGCGACGGGAAGAAGTGGCATTTGGAAGTGTTGCTGACTTAACATTTAGGTTTCGGCATAACAAAGCTTGCACTGTCTTTTCGCACTTAGGCGCATAGCGCGCCATTGGTAATGATTCTACTACGGTGCCACAAATTCGCAAACTGATCCTAAGTAATCGTTGTTGTTCATTGGATTCCGGAAGAACTACTTCGTTAGGATTGGGAAATTGCTGCGATTCCTCCTGAATAGCTTGGATTCTCCCGTCGAGAGTCGCTTTGAAAGTCTTACCTAAACTCTTCCGACTGAATATGATAAAGCCTATAAAACAACGAGCTACTATCATTTCTTCATTATAGATTGAGATCTTCTTCGAACTTAATGCACAAATAGATAGAATAGCAGCAAATAGCATCTTTCTAGCCTGCATATTCGTGGAACTCAATCTCATTTAGAAAGCTTATCTCTATCTTTCAGCAACTGACCGGAAAGTGGTTTAGGAAAGGACTTTTCGAATCGGATGTGCTCGCCCGGCGAGAACGGCCCTGACCCTGCCAACCAAGTCAAAATAAAAAAGTGATAAAGAAGAGAACTTCGTATTTCGTATTTTGGTAATTTTCTAGGAGTCATCTTTAACCTTGAATGCTATTAATAGATTCTACAGCAATAGTCCCTCGGACTCGGAAAGTAATAACGAAAATGGCTAACCCAATAGCAGATTCCGCAGCTGCCACCGTTGGAACCAATGAAGCAAATGATTGACCCATCATATCATCCGAAGAAACAGAAAATACCAAAAAGTTCGAATTCACTGCTAATAACATTGATTCAATTGGCATTGACATAATAGGAATATTTCGTCTATTAAGGAGGATTCCCCGAATACCTAAAATAGAGATGATCATAGAAAATGTGAAATATTTGATAGGATCCGTTTCGGAAACGTGGAATGTAAGAGAAATTCAAATGTTATAACTGGAATGAAATGCCAAATGCCCTATACAAAGGAAAAACACCTTCTTAGCTACAGCGATCAGTAGCGGCATATAGAGATTCGGTATCATTCCCTAGATTCGACCGAGTCTTCCATCAAACCATAAACCTTAAGAGAAATTAAGATTATACACAACGGAATACAAGCGGTCCTGTTGCGTCTTGGTTGTGAACTCAAACCGCCTATGAGAGCCACTGTTATAGTGTTCGATTTTGAGTTCATCAACCCGTTCGAGAAGTGCTCTAAGGTAGCCCACTTTATTCTCGACGTCATCCAGTCGTAATGGTTCGATTTTTATTATAAAATAGGTTTCGGAAACGGCGCGTTTTTTCCCAATATTAAAGAGTTCATACAATTCCTGCCGAACATGGGAAGACAGCGCTTTCGGGGCCTTCTCATTGTCCGGGAGATCGAGAGCCATCTGCCACTCATGTTTTGGAAACGAGCTAGAAGATGCCTCTGAATCCACCCCACCAGGTAACACTCCTAGAGAGGGCTCGAGATCGAGAATGAGCCGAAGAAAAAGATTAAGTCCCAACCCCGACCACCTGCTTCGTGGCAAGAAAAGAGAGAAGGCCCGCACGGACAAGAGGACCCCTAGCTTAGAAAGGAGGATATTGAAAAAAGAAAGAAAACCTATTTTCACACAAAGAAGATAAAAAAAGAAAATGATTGCGCACACTAAGAGGTATGGTAGTACGATACGGAAAATACGAAGAGGAGGAGATAAGGGGCGAAGGATATGAATGTATGTTTTACGTAATAGACGAATATCCGAGTGGATCATTTGGTTTGACTTTAATATATTATTTATTAAAGACAGACACCGTCAACTCGCGTATCCCGAAGAAACTTTGAAAGCGACCGGTGCACTTCTGCTTAGAATTCATTGGAAGAGAGTAGATGAGGTTTTTCCTCACAAATTGAAGGGGAATAAGGCTTTATCATTCAGCGCAGTTGCAGCCTTATTATTATATAGATATATATAAAGGACAAAGCGCTGCTCACGTTACAGCTACTGTGTTGACTGTTACTATACTACGAGAATTTTTTTTAATTAAGCTTCCACAATCGATTCGTGAGCACAGACGATTTGATAAAAGAGGATTTCCTTGATTCATTATTCTAACGGTATAGAAGGGGATCCTCGGTGTCAAACAGACGAACAGTTCGTCGGTCGGGCTTACCTTATTCTGTAGGCGGGTTGCCTCTTAGACCCTTTTTGAATCTCCTTATGTTTAGAAAAGGAAAGACTTCATGTATTCATCGTTCCTACTCCCCCTTGCGCCTTTTGGTGAACCGGAAAGCCGTTGTTGTCCCTCTCCTCTGGTCAGGTAGTGAAACAAAAGAACGCATTGCCCTCAATAACGAGGGTTTCTGAACGCCTTTTGAGTGTCCAGTCACGAACAATCACAACACGTATTTGAGCCGTCTCGTTCTAATGGATTATGCTTGTGCTAAATCGACCGGTCCTGGAGAATATCCGTTATTTTACTTGATGTAAGGAACCGTTACTGGCGAATCAAAAGGGTTCAATGACCATACTCCTCTATAAAATCCATCTCTCGATCACCCCACAAGAAAGGACGGGCTTTTTACATGTTCTTAAGAGATTGGTTGCTCTTTCTCCGATCTTGACTAAAGAGTGAAAATGCCATAACAGAAGTCCACAGGTCCGGTCACAAGTCCAGCGGTTAAGGCGGTTATGCAGTCATTGAAAGATCGGGTTAGGTAAGATCCTTGTCGAAGGGCATAGCAATGAAGCAGATCTTTCGTTGTAGTAAGGATTAGAGCGCGGGCGTCTACTCAAAGATGGGAATATTCTTCGAAAAGCGAGCACGGGACTCAACGCTTTAGAAAGGCCTGATGGTCTATAAGATCGCGGCTGCTTTTAGGAGCCTCGGTGATCCCACTTTCACTGAGACAGAGAAGCGAGTCAGCCTGAAAAGGAAACCCCCTAAATCTGAAGAGGGCGATAGGATCAATCAGCATTCCATTTTTCATTTCAAAAGCGGAAGGGTAGACGTGAGTTGAAGATTTGATCGATGCAATTGAGTCAGGAGTCTTCTTTACAGTTTTGTAAATAAATTATCTTGTTTGGTTTTGTTCATGCTTGGTGCCGGGTTGGATGCAGCACCACCTCTTTAAGTCTCACCTCTTTGCGGTGTGTGCGATACCAAGATTCAATCTTCCCACTTTTCTCTCTATCTAGCTGTGAGCCAGGTTTTTCAATATCTGGTTCGAAAGGACCAGGAAGGGGGCTAAGTAAACATCTTGAAAAGAAGGAATGCAGGCGCTATCGGGCAAAGAAATGCTCTAGTCAAGAGGTTTGTTTGAAATCTGACCTGTGGGTTGAGCCAGATAAGGTTCAATGAAATTTACTTGAAACAGTGTGTGTATCTACCGTCCTTTAGAATGTAACGAATATAGGAAGTTCAGGAGAAACTGCTTGTTATAGGATAGCGAGCCACGAAACATATCAGGCCACGTGATAAGCTAATCAACTCATTTGTGAACGAGAAATGGGTTCCGTATCGATAGTGGAAGGTTCTTTCTTTAGGAAGGAGATGGGCTTTCTTTTCTAGTCAGGGTAGCCCTCTTATGCTTGCACGGATTAGTTCATCTTTCCGTTCAATGGGGCTTGAAAGCCCTGCCCGTGTGCTTTACCTGTAGGTCAATGAAATGTTCATTCTTAGCTTTCTTCTACGCCCTGGAATGAACTGATAATAGAGTTCATATTCTAGTAGCTCACTTCCTGGAGTGAGGAGTGAATTAGCTCATGAAGAATGAGGAGTAGCGATTTTAACTCATCTCGATTGGAGTGAGGAGTTCATGATCAAGTGAAAATCGAACGGGCCGTTTGTTAGAAGTCTCAGGCTCAGTCCGAAAGTGGCGAGATAGCTCAAGTAGAACGAATAGAGAGTACGGTTTAGTCAAGCTCATGAACTATTTAATCCGATTCACAATCCATTCCAATCTAAGTTTGTGGGCCAGTGAGCCAGTTTAGGTTCGAAGACAGGTAACTCAATCTCCGTAGTGGAATAGGGGGTTGCTTGCATACTTTGTTCAGACAGCACAGAATCAGAAGGGCACTGAATCAGAATCTAAGTCTTTATCCTCCACTCCAAACCTGCCAATCCGATCAAAAAAAAAACAAGCCCAAAACACGGGGGTTGGGGATTTTTATCACATTGAGATGCTGCCTTAGGAAGATAAATCCGAAAACAAGAAATTTTCCCGGTAAAACGCAAAAAGGCCGATTTGAGATCCCATCTACGAGCGGAAATGGACTTGCAGCCTAAAATCCCGGGAAAATTCAAGTGGAGATTGAACGCTAGAGGGCGAAGATAGGAAGCCACTTCTACTCAAGCACGGGGATTCGTTTAGTGGGAAGAAGAAGGAAAGGCAATCGAGTACTACCAAAATTCTCTAGGAGCAGGAGCTTGAATGGGACTCTTTCTTAGGGCTTGAAAGCTTCAGTGTTCTAGTGGCTTTTCATCCATCCTTGTTCTTTCGGTCGGTGAGTACGGTATCAGTCCTGGGGCTAGGAAGCCACCGCCTCTTAGAAAAGGTTGCTGACTTTGATATTGATTATAAATCCGAATCTTATAAGTCAAAGTCATGGGCTCACCTTATTATAGAAGTTCTTACTTGGCGAAGAAGACTGATCTATTATAATATCAAGGCGAAGGGATGCGGGCAAGAAGCTAATAGGATAGGCTCAATAGCTGCTCAGAAAGGTTCTAGTCAGGGCATCATCCCCGCGAAAGGTTCAGTGTTCAAGGAAACCCTGGCGAATAGAACGAGTGTTAGGGGAGTATGGAAGACTACTTCTTACTCTTCTATTTTTTACCCGCTGCTGAAGTGACGAGGTTTTTCGATCAAGATTTCACCCTTCCTGTTACCCTTCCTATTACGGGCTTCGGTTCCTTCTGACTTGATATCTTCGACTCCTATCCTGCCGGATATTAAGGAGCGGACACTCGCAAAGCGATTCTCTTCATTGTTTTAAGGGTTTCTATTTCCGCACACTTAGACAGGAAAGACTTTCTATACTTTAATGAAATCTCTTCCAATTTTCTTTATTCAGGTGAGCTGCTTTAGCGGGAGCAAAGTTTTTTTGAACTCGTTAAGAAAGTTTGATTCGCTCCTACCTGTCTTTCGCCGCAGGTCGATATTGGAACGTACGACGAACCAGTTACCAACCTATTCACTTCTGCCGAAATGAGAAGATACATATACATTAATATGGTAAAGAGCCTGTCGTGACATATTCAACTTCAGCTTCCGCTTCACTAAACGTAGTTGACCCAATTGCATCAAGCAGCGCCCTACAGTCAACTCACCTCACATCGAGTCCTTCCTCTTCTCCAGGATTGGTGTGGGGAATCCGCCACTAGAGGGGAGATAGCCCTTGTTTAGTTCATCATTCCGTTCGGATATAGAGCTGTATCCCTGGTCAAAGGACCAATTGATTCATAGCCAATGTTCTTGCCTCGGGCATAGAAAAGCATCTTCGCCTATTGTCCGGGGAGGAAGGAGAAAGAGAATAGGCCCATGAACAAAAAAGAATTTGCGATTCAACCATATTACGGGCCGGAGATAGAGCTAAACAACTACTAACCAGGGGCCTAGGTACTCCTATCACATTGGGTATGATTTTGCCATGGTGGACTCTACAAAAAGGGATTCCAATCCCATCTTATTCAGTTGGAAGTGATTCACTCACTTTTATAGTATGGAGAACGTGAAAAGGGTAAACTTCGAGGCCTCCGGCCGAGTCAGAATTGCTTTTCCCCAAAGATGCCTCCAATCTCTTAATAAAGGTATCTTCCTGGTGACAGCAGTGGCAGCGGAGCAGCATCATTCATTCTAAGTTAGAAGGACGTCTTCCCCAAGTATATAACTTAAGCTTTACACAAAAGGAAACTAAGGGCCCAAAAGCATAGAGATGGGACTCTAAGTCTTTTTTTATGCTGGTTCGTTGCGTCTCTCAACTCTAGGGGTCCTGCTCCTCTAAGCGGGGACAATTCAAGAAGAATGAAGAGAGAGATTAGGTTCATATAGATACATTCACATGGAATCGGGAACTAGTAGACCTATTCTCCAACAATAGGAAAGGTCGAAGATCGCTCTTCTTTCTAGATTCGATAGTAGTCAGTCACTCGGAGCCGGAGCCTCAGTTCAGTCCTTTCTTTCACCTGAATGGCTTGGCGGTACGGCTTCGCTTGACTTGACCGGATCAGCTACGTTTACGTTTGTTATGGAACCGACCGCACTTGACTCTATTCGTCAGTGGACCAGCCAGGCCTTTTGAAAGCTACTATGATGTTTAGATTGACCGCCCTCTTTGAAAGCATCTTTCCTTCCCGCTGATGAACAGACGAAGTCGACTAACCAACTCACCAGCCAATAGCACACATTCCACAATTTGTTAGAATAGGAGATCCTCTGTCTTGGGGGCACGGGTGATAGCATGCGTCGGTCTTTGTCTCATCCTGCTATGGCTGTACAAGGCCGATGGGAAGTCCCCAGTCCTGTCTCGGCGAGCATTGGTAGGAGGCGGGACTTAACCAAATAGGGTTCGTGAGAAATCCATTTTATTGGATAGCAGCGTTTTCTTTCATATTTACATATTTAGCTGGTAAAGCCGTTTACTCAGTAGTGGTTAGCAGCATAAATGCAGAGGTGACACGATCCGTTGATCAAAGCCTCTTTGTTCTTTTATCATTTTCTCGGATCATGCATTGAATTCCTAGCCAGGAGCTCCATTCTTCCGTATCTCGGTCAGTACGAAAGGGTGCAGCCCTAACTGGAAAAGGAGTCTTGGTTCCGCTATCCCGGGGTGCTTCTACCGCCTCTTGGTTATCCAAAGCATTTCAATCAGGTTTCCCCAAGCAATTGGAGAGGAATCAGCTTCTGTATCGAGCGCTTATACTAGCTCAAAGCGTTGTATCCGGGGGCTTAGTAGGGCCCATTAAGATTCACCAAATACAAAGCACAAGGGCTTTTTTCTGGTTCACCACAGAAGGCAGGTTGTCTGCTAAGTCTATGGTCCGATTCCAACTAATTATATATAATAATCATTGATCCTTGTCTACAGCCAACTCGATTGCATCGATCCTTCTCTATTCTAGGAGCACCCAATCCAGTCATTCTCTTGTAAAGTGGACGATTTCATCATAACAAAGAGAACCCAGTACAAAGATAGATCCATTCGCTGAGCTCGAGAGAGCGTTTTGAACAATAACAAGAATTTCCCACTGAGCCACTGCACAATCATTTCAATTAGGATCTGCATCAGTAGCTCTCAGCTGCTACAATTGCTTTAGTGGGAGCACCGGTAGAAAAACAGGTGGTCAGCCCCCAATCCTCCCTTTTCGAGCACGGCCCTCAACACGCAATATTGATTGTCAGGCCACGTTGTCAGGAACACAACGGATTGCATCCCGAGCGTTAGGTGAAGGGGTACGGTACTCAAGGTATCAGAAATGAAAAGAATCCGCTTTACAATAGCCTTTAGTTTCATGTCATTAAAGAGGTCGACGTAGCGAACCAGGTTCTTCTAACTCAAGTCAGTAGTGAGCTTTAGACAGGAAATTGGCTGGATTTTACTTATTTCTGGTCCTCTCTCTGGTCCAAAACCTTCTCTTCCTGGATGTTAGGAAGAAGAACTCGAATCCCCAGCTTTCGATATCACAGTTGTTCGTTTGCTGTTGGGTCGCTGCTCAAGTGACAGTTTGCTTTCATGGAAATGAGTGCCATATCAAGGAATGTCGCAATAAGAGCTAAGTGATATAGGTTCAGTACTGTTTGAGTCGTACTGTCCAGAGGTGGGTTTATGAATAATCAGAGTTGGATTCGTCACTTTGATTCGTAAAATAAGGAGTCGTCATTATATAATATAGGAGAATGGTACCAATTTATTGGTGAAGCAGGATGCTCATTGACAGTCCTTTTGTTCTCTGTACTTGAGTCACATGACTCTCCGGCGCCGTAATGAAGAGTACTTATGTATCCCATATATGAATTTTTTTAAAGAAAGGCCATAGGTGTGGTTGATTCTCTGCTCTGTATCTTCATCCTGCTCGTCTGGGGTGTGGGGAGAAGCTCTTTCTTGCTGAAACTTAGGATTGTGATCAACCGGTACCTCTAAGGCTGTTTTGCTCGAATTTCGATATTCGTGACCACTTGATAAAATGATAATATACGTATATTAGACAGGATCCCTATACGATCTGGCCCGGCTTGCCTAATCCTGACGATGGGTACACGGAGGAATCCTCTCTTAGCGCGATAAGCTGACTTTCATTCACCTCCAGCAGCTGCTATTGATGTTTTTTTTTTGAATGTGAAGGATGGTTGTGGGGGTCCTTCTCGCTTTGCATAAATGCCAATTAATTCACTACAAAAGTGAGAGAATCTTGCTGCTAAGCTATGCCCCTAGCTCCCCCCTAACTCCCGGGAAGAAGGTCTTAGCAGGAGGCGAAACTTGAGCTGTTGGGTGTTTCCGTTAATTGATCGGGAGGTGGGAGGACTGGGTGGTTGTTGGCGGAAGTGAACCATGTCAAGATTGAAAACTGTTTTCAATCTGCCCCTTATGAAGTCCATTAATTGACTTCCACTTGATGAGAGCATTTTAAGCTTGACTTGTCGGATACCACGCAAAAATGAAAAAAAAAATGTGGAATGGAAAAGGTAGCCTACGTGAACTGATTGGCCGAACGATGCTGTCACGATAGCGATTCAGCTCGAGTCGAGTGGGCCTGCATATGGCTCTTTTAGAGACCCAAGAGGCAATCCGCGAGCGTTAACAAAGTATCTCGATCCAATTTCTTTTTGTCCATGAAGAAAACTTGCTTTTTGCCAATCCAGATTTTTTAATGCGGGATTTTAATACTAACCTGCGAAGGGAGCCCCCTATTGCCGTTATTAAGAGTTCCATACTTATCTATGACATTCTTCTCTAAAAGCTGGTTATGGAGTCATCATTAACCAGAGATGATCCTGCGTCTTCGGTTCTGATTCGTATTTCCACATCCACGGGCGGGACTTATTGGGTACTCAAAATCGAACTGTCTATAATTTCATTAAGATTTTAGGACTCCTTTCTCCCTCTGCAACTCGAGCCAATTAGTCATCTGAATCTTAGAATGTGCTAATGGTTGGGGGTGTCCTATCTTGATATAAACCTATAGGAGATATAATAAAATCTGCGTATTGTAACGTAACATTGTCTTCCTCAAGATTGTCTTGTAGTTGCAGTAAGCCAAGGTTTTTATCCCTCCTTCAATCTTCTATTAGCCTTTAAGGCCTCTCTTAAGGCTTTGAGCGCGACTTTCTCTATCCTCATTAGGATAGTACTTCCTTTAATAAGTGTAGAAAGTATGTTTTCTTTTCCTCCTTAGTAGCTAACTGAGAGTTCATCTTGCTCCTGTATTCTCCTCTTGTTTCGTCTACTAGTCCTATTTCTCTCTCTGTTGAGTATCTTTGAAATGCTGCTGCCTTACTCTTCCTTCTCCCTCCTAACACCCCTGGTATAAGTTCTAGGAAAAGAGAGTCTATCTGTACCCTGATCCCTTCTCTAAGATGGGGAAGCTTCCTAGAGAGTGAAGCCTTTGCCCCTAGATGTAGTACTCTCCTCTTTTGTCTGATTGTCCTCTTCCTGTTAAGAGGAATCCTCCTCCTGGTATGTTTATATCAATCTCGAATGCCTTATAACGAGTTATATCTTCCGGGTCTTGTCTTAATAGAATCCCTATGAGTGAGTAATCCTTTCTTCTAATGCTTCCGATTGGTAATTCCTTACTCTATCTCTTCTAGTATCGGTTTAAGGCCGTATTTCATTCAATAATAGTTCCTGCCTCAGGGAAAGACTACCTAAAGACTCCTTGGGTCGGTCAGTCGGTACAGTCAGTCAGTCAATCCGGGTAGGAAGAGTAGCTACGACGTATGCCATTCGGTTTCGAGGACTAGTTTTCTTACTTGAAAACAAAAAGATTTCAGGAAATGAGTATCGTACCTACTTATTTAAGCCACGCC
Organism: Candidatus Frankia meridionalis; assembly: GCF_902812655.1. Lineage (GTDB taxonomy): Bacteria > Actinomycetota > Actinomycetes > Frankiales > Frankiaceae > Protofrankia > Protofrankia meridionalis. The sequence continues at coordinate 48,367 of NZ_CADDZT010000059.1, forward strand.
GAGAGAAGAAACCTAAAGCAGAACAAAATGATTGAGAGGCTTACGGCAGACCTTTGCGGTGCATAATGAAGGGTTTCATTTGCATATCGGCATAAAAGAAGAAAATCCCTCCAAGAAAAATGCAACCAAGAAAATAAGAGAGCTTCGTTTCTAGAGTTCGAAGGGATGCAGTGTAACGTAAAATTTTAATAAAGGTTGGGGCCATTTGCTCATATGTCCCTAAACAAGACAGCCAGCCGGGATAATTCAGCAAAGAAAAAATAAGAGAAATTAAATCGCAGAGGCGAACACGAATCAAAATAGAAAGAAAACAAATAAAGGAATTGAAGCAGTACGACGATTGGTATCAGGTGTATCCAAGCGAAAATCTAAGAAAGCTCATAATACTAGTAAAAGCCTTATAAGGCAGCACGACTTGTGATTACAGGAAGCTAAGAAGAGCAAAAACGGAAAAAGCCCCTCATTCAAATTGGTGCAACTATGATGATCTGAATGAAGATTTCAGGTGTGTAAGGAGCTTCGTCCATGAACATAAGGTTTTATGTAATGGTTTGTTCTTTTGGTTCTCAAGTACCTACTATTGCATGGTCATCCAGGTCGGCTAATTGCTTCTCTTTGGGTTGGCCCATGCGTGATGATTGTGACTTCTTTCAATCAATTCGTGAAGCCCGCCCAGTTTCTCAGGTATCCCACATATTATTATATTGACAAAAACCACAGTGAAAAGCTCTTAGATGTACATTTGCATCTAATTTGTATAACCATAATAAAAATTAGAGTTCTGCTTTCACCGACAAATGCCCAGCCCGCATGCATCATGTTCAAGGCGTCGTTGTCAAACAAGAGGAAAGTGACTGGCTCGTTGTTCACCTCGTCTGAATTCCCAACCAAGGGAAAAGAACGAAGGCATTTCATTAAGCCAATCCAGAAACCGCCTACTTTGCCGAGCACTTTTGATCAATGATGGCAAGGGAAGAGAATTTTTTCTCCGTCGGGCTTTCTCTCGTAAAGCCAAAGACGCCTTAAGACAAGGTACAAATGTTGGGAAGGGGCGATGATCAATAGAACCTGGCTGGATTCGGGCTGGGATAGTGGCGCCCATTCCTAACCAGTTCCGAAAAGGTTCGCTTTGTTTGGGATTGTACCATTCTTCGAATGCCTTTCGTTCTGTATTTACGTGCTTTTCTATTATTCAACAATTGCATTCTCCTTTGACAAAACCCTGCAGCTTCTTGCTTGCCCGTATATACGGGCTCCTTACTACTACCTATTGGTTGGTAACGGCATCCCTATCCATATCTTTATGCACGAAAGAAAGGGTTTCACCCGTTCCCGGAAATGCATATTTGTTTGATTCTTCTGAGCACAGGTATTACTTCCAAAGTCTAACCACTTGTTTTGTTCACCGCCCTGATAAGAACAAGAGAACGTATAGGCAACATAAATTTGGATTAAAGAAAAAAGTTTTTTTCGATTTAGAAAGGTAGTTTACTTACTTAGTGCTTGCGCTAAGGGGGAAAGGCTCCTTTTCTCTTTCCCCTCTATTTTTGCCATTATGTAAGCTAAGGCTAAGGTCAACTTTTTCTTCCATCGCTTCGCTTAAAGGGGGCTCTTCTATCCATCTTCCCGTTCGATCCGTTTGAAAGAGTAGGAAGTCGCTCAGTCCTGCCGGGGATTCAATTTCGATACCAAAGTCTACATCCCACATCTTTCTCTTGTATCTCTAAAAAGTCAAAATCAATGAGTTCGTCCTCTTTCTTTAGCCTTTTTCTGAAGATAGATGTGAATGGGCTAGCTGCAATCAAGCTTTAGCCTAGCCTAGTACTCTTGTACTGTCAAAGGCCAATCAATCAACTTATAGGATGCTTTCTTTGTAAAGTAAGTTGACATGGAAGAAGGGCTGCGAGGCCTGGAAGCCCGCAAGTACGGCTTTGAAAGAATGAAAGGAGCGAGATAGGAGTTTGAAAGAGAGGTGAGACCGCGAAGTGCAAAGCCCTCACTCAAGACTTTAAAAATAAATGGCATCTATCACAATAAAAGTCCTCCCTTTTTTAGTAAGTTTTTAGTAAGAGAGGCTAGCTTCCCTTCTTTTCTGGTTGGTGAGGAAGGGTCCCAAGAAGGTAAGCTGACTCCTGAGGCGATCCCTTGCCATAGCCTTTGCTTGACTATTCTCCCATCTTGATCTTGGGTAAGATTAGATCCTTAGTCCTCTCCTCCCTTCGACCAAGTCCTTTGCTTTGACACAGTATGAGGATGAGGCTAACTTCACACTTTTCACCCTATATTCACATTCACCAGTGAGGTGCCGAATGACCAGCTGAGAATCTCCTCGAACTTATAGGAAGGTAGGACCCATTAGGACGGAGACATCGAGGCCAATAATAGGAGCCTCATATTCTATTCAGAAAGATTCTCGGTGCATAAAGTGAAAGACTAGACCTCGCCTTGTGCTCTAATAGTAATAGTCAGCACAGGAAGAAGCTGGCTGAGTCGAAAGACGAAGGAAGAAAGTAGTTCAAGCTGGGTAACGAACAAGGGGGGCCTAGGCCGTGAAGGTAAAGTAGGGCAAGGCTTTCATCCGCCCATTCTACATTTAGAGAATAAACAAATTGCCTTTCAATTAGATTGAAATTAGAAATCTTATAACAATAAAGAGGAGTAAAGTAAGCAATCGGCTACAGGTCATTAGATGTGGAAGTTCCAGGGTGAGAAGAAGCTGACGGTTGCAGAAGATGGACTTCTTTCTTTGATTTTCGCATTTTTGGAAAGTCACAATTCGATTCAAGGCTATTCCTAAAGTATTTATAAACTCAAATAGCGACAGCGCCCCACATGATTATTATTTCGAGCGTTTTGGACAGAATGGAATCATACCCGCCTTCTAATAAGAGGGCATGCACATAGGTGAGAGTGGATAGATCTGTAAAATCTGCATTTATTGAAGAAATGACAGATTGTGCCAGTTCAGTCCAGGAGTGACCCCCGGGAAGTGTTTCAATACCATGATTTAAACACTTGAATTCCAGGTGAGTCGCTATCTTGTCCAGATACTGTTCCGGAGTCAAGAGAGGAACATTTTTAATGTCCATCTCCTGAGCATACTCTGAAACGCGACGAGCTACAGGCTCCTCGGCCGGTGAAGGAAGACTCCATTTGTATTTGTGGAGCGCGAAAAAGAGTATTCCAATACCGACAGCAGCTCCAACTGAAGCAATTGAAGATAGGTCGGCATTCTTTAAGAATTGTGTGAAATAAGTGAATTTATCCAGTTGAGGCATTCTTTCTTTTTCTTAAAAAAAAATAGCTAAAAGAAAGAATGCCGCTTCATTTTCTTCTTCCAAGTAAAGCCCCCCAATTCTCAACCCCGACCTACACAAGTGGTTTTAGAACCCACATTTTAAAAAGTTCTGTTAGGTTCTTAGTAGCAGTCGGCGACCTTTTATTCTTTTACTTCACATAGCTTTTCGTCTCCTTGATAGCAGGAAGTTCTCCAAAAGTATGAAAAGCTGGAGGACTTTGTACCATCCATTCCAGTGTGGTTGAATTCTGTTCAACAGCCCAAGGACTTGGAGCACATCTTTTGTTATTTCCACTGCTTGAAGTGATTGTTACGACCACGAAGAAACGACGAATCCCAACTACAGATATATAAGAGCCAAAACTGCTAAGGGCATTCCATCCAGCGTAAGCATCTGGATAATCTGGAATGCGACGTGGCATACCCGAAAGCCCTAAGAAATGCATGGGAAAGAGGGTCGGATTAACCCCGAAAAAAGTGATCCAAAAATGGATTTGACCTAAAGTTTCAGGGTATGTCCGACCAAAGATTTTACCCACCCAATAGTGAAATCCTGCAAATAAAGCAAAAACGGCTCCCATAGAAAGTACATAATGGAAATGTGCAACCACATAATAAGTATCATGTAGAGCAATGTCTAGCCCAGAATTTGCCGGGACTATTCCAGTGAGTCCTCCTATGGTGAACAAAAAGATGGACCCTACAGCAAATAACATAGGTGTTTTGTATTGTATCGAACCCCCCCACATGGTAGCGATCCAACTAAAGATTTTTATTCCAGTGGGGACTGCTATGATCATGGTAGCTGCGGTGAAGTAGGCACGGGTATCAACGTCTAAGCCCACAGTAAACATATGATGAGCCCAAACAAGAAATCCAAGAACACCTATACTGATCATGGCATAAACCATGCCTAGATACCCGAAGACCGGTTTTCCCGAAAAAGTAGAAACGATATGACTTATGATACCGGATCCAGGCAGAATGGGAATATACACCTCTGGATGACCGAAGAACCGAAAGAGATGCTGGTATAATATGGGGTCTCCCCCTCCTGCGGGATCAGAAAAGGTTGTATTAAAGTTTCGATCGGTTAATAACATGGTAATTGCCCCCGCCAGTACCGGAAGTGATAATAAAAGTAGGAATGCAGTCACTAGAACGGACCACACAAATAGGGGTGATCTATGCATAGTCATTCCAGGTCCACGCATGTTGGAGATAGTTGTTATAAAATTGATAGAACCTAAAATGGATGAAACACCAGATAGATGAAGACTAGAAATTGCTGAATCAACTGCTCCTCCGGAATGGCTGGTAATTCCACTTAAGGGCGGATAGACCGTCCACCCAGTGCCGCTACCCACTTCTACTAAGGCTGAGCTTAATAGGAGCAAGAGACTTGGTGGCAACAACCAGAATGAAATATTATTTAATCGTGGAAATGCCATGTCAGGTGCACCTATCAGAATCGGAACAGACCAATTACCAGATCCACCTATCATCGCCGGCATAACCATAAAAAAGATCATTAAAAAAGCGTGAGCAGTTATTAAAACATTATAAAGTTGATGATTCCCACCAAGAATTTGATCGCCGGGTCGTGCTAATTCCATACGAATCAGTACTGAGAAGCATGTGCCCATCACTCCTGCAATGGCACCGAAGATGAAATATAGAGTCCCTATATCCTTGTGGTTAGTGGAGAACAGCCATCGGACCGGATTTGTCGTAAAATTGAGATTATTTCGTTTCCTTCCTTATCAGAGAGGGGCCCTTTAGGGAGCGGGGCTTCTTTATTGAAAAAGGGGGAGTGAGAGGGGAAGGAAG
>NZ_CADDZT010000060.1 GCF_902812655.1 Candidatus Frankia meridionalis
CGGACAACGCAGGAAGGGCCACCCGACACGGATGGCCCTTCCTGAAAGAAGTCCGGCGGCGTCCTACTCTCCCACGCGGTCACCCACGCAGTACCATCGGCGCAGAAGGGCTTAGCTACCGGGTTCGGAATGGAACCGGGCGTTTCCCCTTCGCCATAGCCACCGAAACACTATCGAGTTCAAACCGGAAACCGGCCATCCCTCAGGAACCGCACAGTGGACGCGTAGCATATTTGTGGTCAAGCCCTCGGCCTATTAGTACCGGTCAGCTACGTGCGTCACCGCACTTCCACTTCCGGCCTATCAACCCGATGGTCTAGTCGGGGGCCTTACCAGGTTAACCCTGTGGGAGACCTCATCTTGAAGCGAGCTTCCCGCTTAGATGCTTTCAGCGGTTATCCCTTCCGAACGTAGCCAACCAGCCGTGCTCTTGGCAGAACAACTGGCACACCAGAGGTTCGTCCGTCCCGGTCCTCTCGTACTAGGGACAGCCCTTCTCAAGTCTCCTGCGCGCGCGGCGGATAGGGACCGAACTGTCTCACGACGTTCTAAACCCAGCTCGCGTACCGCTTTAATGGGCGAACAGCCCAACCCTTGGGACCTACTCCAGCCCCAGGATGCGACGAGCCGACATCGAGGTGCCAAACCTTGCCGTCGATATGGACTCTTGGGCAAGATCAGCCTGTTATCCCCGGGGTACCTTTTATCCGTTGAGCGACGGCGCTTCCACAAGCCACCGCCGGATCACTAGTCCCTGCTTTCGCACCTGCTCGACATGTCTGTCTCACAGTCAAGCTCCCTTGTGCACTTGCACTCGACACCTGATTGCCAACCAGGCTGAGGGAACCTTTGGGCGCCTCCGTTACCTTTTAGGAGGCAACCGCCCCAGTTAAACTACCCACCTGACACTGTCCCTGATCCGGATCACGGACCGAAGTTAGACACCCAATTCGACCAGAGTGGTATTTCAACGTTGACTCCACCGAAACTGACGTTCCAGCTTCACAGTCTCCCACCTATCCTACACAAGCCGAACCGAGCACCAATATCAAGATATAGTAAAGGTCCCGGGGTCTTTCCGTCCTGCCGCGCGTAACGAGCATCTTTACTCGTAGTGCAATTTCGCCGAGTCTGTGGTTGAGACAGTGGGAAAGTCGTTACGCCATTCGTGCAGGTCGGAACTTACCCGACAAGGAATTTCGCTACCTTAGGATGGTTATAGTTACCACCGCCGTTTACTGGCGCTTAAGTTCTGAGCTTCGCACCGAAGTACTAACCCGTCCCCTTAACGTTCCAGCACCGGGCAGGCGTCACTCCGTATACATCGTCTTACGACTTCGCACGGAGCTGTGTTTTTAGTAAACAGTCGCTTTCCCCTGGTCTCTGCGGCCCCTCCCCGCTTCGGAGGCAAACTCCTACACGGAAAGTGGCCCCCCTTCTCCCGAAGTTACGGGGGCATTTTGCCGAGTTCCTTAACCACAGTTCACTCGCTCGCCTTGGTATTCTCTACCTGACCACCTGTGTCGGTTTAGGGTACGAGCGGCCCTGAAACTCGCTAGAGGCTTTTCTCGGCAGCATGGGATCACCCACTTCGCCACAATCGGCTCGGCATCAGGTCTCAGGCACATGAGATACGGATTTACCTATACCTCGCCCTACACCCTTGCCCCAGGATAACCACCACCTGGGTTGGACTACCCTCCTGCGTCACCCCATCGCTTGCCTACTACCAGCCGGGATCCCGCGCTCCCCACACCCAACCCGAAGGCCAGATGCAGCTCGGACGGTTAGCACGAACCAGATTCAGCATGGTCGCGTCAGTGCCGGTACGGGAATATCAACCCGTTGTCCATCGACTACGCCTGTCGGCCTCGCCTTAGGTCCCGACTCACCCTGGGCGGATTAGCCTGGCCCAGGAACCCTTGGTCATCCGGCGGACGGGTTTCTCACCCGTCATTCGCTACTCATGCCTGCATTCTCACTCGTATGGCGTCCACGGCTGGGTCACCCCGCCGCTTCACTCGCCACACGACGCTCCCCTACCCATATGCACGTCTGGACCCCCTCCGAAAAGAAGGCCGAACCAACGCATATGCCGCAGCTTCGGCGGTGCGCTTGAGCCCCGCTACATTGTCGGCGCAGAACCACTTGACCAGTGAGCTATTACGCACTCTTTAAAGGGTGGCTGCTTCTAAGCCAACCTCCTGGTTGTCTGTGCGACTCCACATCCTTTTCCACTTAGCGCACGCTTAGGGGCCTTAGCTGGCGATCTGGGCTGTTTCCCTCTCGACTACGAAGCTTATCCCCCGCAGTCTCACTGCCACGCTTCACTTACCGGCATTCGGAGTTTGGCTGACTTCAGTAAGCTTGTGGGCCCCCTAGGCCATCCAGTGCTCTACCTCCGGCAAGAAACACGTGACGCTGCACCTAAATGCATTTCGGGGAGAACCAGCTATCACCGAGTTTGATTGGCCTTTCACCCCTATCCACAGCTCATCCCCCAGGTTTTCAACCCTGGTGGGTTCGGTCCTCCACGCGGTCTTACCCACGCTTCAACCTGGCCATGGATAGATCACTCGGCTTCGGGTCTTGGACATGCGACTCAAACGCCCTATTCGGACTCGCTTTCGCTACGGCTACCCCTCAACGGGTTAACCTCGCCACACACCGCAAACTCGCAGGCTCATTCTTCAAAAGGCACGCGGTCACAGAGGCGAACCCCCGCTCCCACGGATTGTAAGCACACGGTTTCAGGTACTATTTCACTCCCCTCCCGGGGTACTTTTCACCTTTCCCTCACGGTACTAGTCCGCTATCGGTCACCAGGGAGTATTTAGGCTTAGCGGGTGGTCCCGCCAGATTCACACGGACTTTCACGGGCTCCGTGCTACTTGGGAAAACGCTCAGGAGGTACCATGTTTTCGCCTACAGGACTGTTACCTTCTGCGGCGGCCCATTCGCATGGCCTTCGACTAACACAGTACTTTCTCACTCCTCGACAGGTCGGCAGAACCCATCCGAACGCTCCCACAACCCCAACCACGCAACGCCTGCCGGCTATCACACGAGATTGGTTTAGCCTGATCCGCTTTCGCTCGCCACTACTCGCGGAATCACGGTTGTTTTCTCTTCCTGCGGGTAATGAGATGTTTCACTTCCCCGCGTTCCCTCCACACGCCCTATGTGTTCAGGCGAGGGTGACAGGATTTAAGGTCCTGCCGGGTTTCCCCATTCGGAAATCCTCGGATCACAGCTTGGTTGACAGCTCCCCGAGGCATATCGCAGCCTCCCACGTCCTTCATCGGCTCCTGGTGCCAAGGCATCCACCGTGTGCCCTTAATAACTTGGCCACAAAGATGCTCGCGTCCACTGTGCAGTTCTCAAGGTACGGACGGCCCCACCCACCACCTCACGGCCCACCAACACCCAGCTGGCAGTTCCACGACATGAATGGTCCGCTCCGCGACCGAACCCCCCGGCACCCACACCGAGGGGCTCAACCGATCGCCAAGGAAGCTCTCACTCCCTCAGGACCCAACAGCGTGCCTCAGACCCCATGACCCCACAACCCCGTTCCATCCCACACCAACAGGACGTACTAGACAGCCACAGCAGCCACCGAATCCCACTAGTCAGCGTTCCACCCATCGAGCACCATGCCGGCCTGAACATCCGACAATGGCCCTGGACAACCAGCTTCCACCAGCTGCCAGACGCTCCTTAGAAAGGAGGTGATCCAGCCGCACCTTCCGGTACGGCTACCTTGTTACGACTTCGTCCCAATCGCCGGTCCCACCTTCGACGGCTCCCTCCCACAAGGGGTTAGGCCACCGGCTTCGGGTGTTACCGACTTTCGTGACGTGACGGGCGGTGTGTACAAGGCCCGGGAACGTATTCACCGCAGCATTGCTGATCTGCGATTACTAGCGACTCCGACTTCACGGGGTCGAGTTGCAGACCCCGATCCGAACTGAGACCGGCTTTTTGGGATTCGCTCCACCTCACGGCATCGCAGCCCTTTGTACCGGCCATTGTAGCATGTGTGCAGCCCAAGACGTAAGGGGCATGATGACTTGACGTCATCCCCACCTTCCTCCGAGTTGACCCCGGCAGTCTCCTATGAGTCCCCGACATTACTCGCTGGCAACATAGAACGAGGGTTGCGCTCGTTGCGGGACTTAACCCAACATCTCACGACACGAGCTGACGACAGCCATGCACCACCTGTGCAGAGCCCTTTCGGACCCCGTATCTCTACGAGATTTCCCTGCATGTCAAGCCTTGGTAAGGTTCTTCGCGTTGCATCGAATTAAGCCACATGCTCCGCCGCTTGTGCGGGCCCCCGTCAATTCCTTTGAGTTTTAGCCTTGCGGCCGTACTCCCCAGGCGGGGCGCTTAATGCGTTAGCTGCGGCACGGAGGCCGTGGAAGGTCCCCCACACCTAGCGCCCAACGTTTACGGCGTGGACTACCAGGGTATCTAATCCTGTTCGCTCCCCACGCTTTCGCTCCTTAGCGTCAGTTCCGGCCCAGAGACCCGCCTTCGCCACCGGTGTTCCTCCTGATATCTGCGCATTTCACCGCTACACCAGGAATTCCAGTCTCCCCTGCCGGACTCTAGCCTGCCCGTATCGACTGCAGGCCCGGAGTTGAGCCCCGGGTTTTCACAGCCGACGCAACAAGCCGCCTACGAGCTCTTTACGCCCAATAATTCCGGACAACGCTTGCACCCTACGTATTACCGCGGCTGCTGGCACGTAGTTGGCCGGTGCTTCTTCTGCAGGTACCGTCACTTGCGCTTCGTCCCTGCTGAAAGAGGTTTACAACCCGAAGGCCTTCGTCCCCCACGCGGCGTCGCTGCGTCAGGCTTTCGCCCATTGCGCAATATTCCCCACTGCTGCCTCCCGTAGGAGTCTGGGCCGTGTCTCAGTCCCAGTGTGGCCGGTCGCCCTCTCAGGCCGGCTACCCGTCGTCGCCTTGGTAGGCCGTTACCCCACCAACAAGCTGATAGGCCGCGGGCCCATCCCGAGCCGATAAATCTTTCCACACCACCAGATGTCCGGCAATGTCATATCCGGTATTAGCCCCGGTTTCCCGAAGTTATTCCAGAGCTCGGGGCAGGTTGCCCACGTGTTACTCACCCGTTCGCCGCTAGGAACCGAAGTTCCTCGCTCGACTTGCATGTGTTAAGCACGCCGCCAGCGTTCGTCCTGAGCCAGGATCAAACTCTCCGTTGCTGTCTCATATCACAACCACCAAAAAACAGTGGAGGGATGACATGGAGTGCCCGACTTCTCAGCCGGGCTGACCCTGACATCGACAGAAAACCCCTAAAAGATCCCCTGCCGTGCCAAAGGAATTTCAAAAACCGTCATGCCCGATGACATCAAACCTCATGGCCGACACCACCCGACACAGACGGGGTTATGGCACTGACTTTCGGCACGCTGTTGAGTTCTCAAGGAGCAAGCGCACACCGAGAAACACCTTTTCAGATGCCTACCCGGAGCAGTTGTTGCAACCTACTAACGGAATCCCGCCGAGTCAAACCGCCCCGGATCACCCGGTGGCCGCCTCGGGAGGCTACCTCCGACCCCTCACAG
>NZ_CADDZT010000061.1:0-811 GCF_902812655.1 Candidatus Frankia meridionalis
GCCTGATAAGGGCACCAAGACGTTCCTATACGAACTGGCTGTCGTCCCAGGCAGCAGATCCACGAAAGCTCGCCGGAGCAGGCCTATTTGTCGGCCACCGTACGCCGACGACGCGTACCCGCCCGGGCAGACCCGCCATCGGCATCAAAATCGGCGATGTCCGCCCACGACAGCTCGTCACCGGAGCCCACCGGCGCGTCGACGCCGCACCTGCCCGCCCCGCGGCCGAGGAGACGATCGACCACCTGGTCCAACGCGTCCAGGGACTGCAGCCCGTTCTGGGGGTTGACCTGGGCATACGAGAAGCTCAGCCGGAGCAGGATCTCCGCCACCGACCACGGGTCGATCCTGGGAAGGTCGGACTGGTCGTCCGAGGCCGCGGAGGCCAGCGCCTTCGCGACCGGTTCGACGAACTTGTCGAACCGGTCGTTGAGGAAATCCCGGACCAGGTTCGGCTCATGGTCGAGAAGCCGCTCGTACGGCGCCCACCGACCGAAGTCGAGGACTGCCCCGATCACCACCCGTACCCGGTCGTCAAGAGCCGGACTGGCCGCGACGCGCTCCGCGACCGCCCGCTCGAAGGCCTCCTGCACGTAGTCGGCCAGCGAATCCAGCAGCTCTGCCTTCGTCGTGAAATAGCGGTAGAGCGTACCGCGGGAGACACCGGCCTGTGTGCTGACATCCGTCATCGACAGCTTCCGCAGACCGTGGCGGGCCAGCGCCGACAGCGCGCCCTCCTGGATGCGGGTCAGGACATCGGAAGTCTCCCTCATGAATCGCATCATAGTTGATGAACAGTTCTTGTTACTCC
>NZ_CADDZT010000061.1:1444-5438 GCF_902812655.1 Candidatus Frankia meridionalis
CCCCGGTCTGGTGAACCGGGACCACTTCCACGACGAGCTGTGACATGGAGGAGAACCCGAAGCCGATACCGGTGCCGAACAGCGCGGTTGCCACGTAGATCAGCGCACTGTGGTTGTGACCGACGACGAGGATGACCGAACCGCCGGCGCCGATCAGGGCTCCGCCGATCAGGACCGCCTTCGCGCCGAACCTGAGGCACAACACCGAGGAGATGACGCTGGCGATCAGGATGAACATGGTGGACGGCAGCAGGTACAGTCCGGCCTGGAACATACTCGCGCCGAACCCGTAGCCGGCCGATGTCGGCGTCTCCATGAACTGCGGATTGATCATTACCATCGAGAACACGGCGAAGCCGAACACCAGCGCCGTGACGTTGGTCCGGAAGACGGTGGGAACGCGCATCATCCGCATGTCGACCACAGGATGGGCAGCGCGCCGCTCGGTCACGATCCAGGCCAGTACGAGCAGCGCCGCGCCGACGAACAGAGCCAGCACATCCGGCGACGTCCAACCCCGGATCGGTCCCTGGCTGATCCCGAACAGCAATGCGGTTAGCCAGCCGGCCAGCAGCAGACCACCCGGCCAGGAGACGCCACCCGCCGGGTACTTTCCCGACTCCGGGATAACCATGATTGCTGCGACGAGCGCGACCACGATGACAGCGGCCGGCAACCAGAACAACCAGTGATAGCTGAGGTGGGTCACGATCGGGCCTGCGGCGGTGATACCAAGCCCGGCGCCGGCACCGAGCATCGCAGACAGAATGCCGATCCTGCTCCCGACCTTCTCGCGCGGGAAGATGTCCCGGATGAGGCCGAACGCCAGCGGGAAGATCGCTCCCGCGACACCCTGCATCACCCGCCCGGCGATCATCATGGGCAGCGAGGTCGCCATGGCGGCGATCAGGCTCCCGCTCCCGAAGGCGGCGAGCGTGCAGACGAGCAGCCGCTTCTTGCCGAAAGCGTCGCCCAACCGGCCCAGGATGGGTGTGGCCACCGATGCGCTCAACAGGAAGGCGGTCATGACCCAGGTCCGGCCGACCGGGCCGGTGTGCAGCTCACGGCCGATCTCCGGCAGCGCCGGTGACACCATCGAGGCTTGTAACGAGTACGTCAGCCCGACCAGGCTGAGAACTCCGAAGACCGACGCCGTGGAGGCTCGCCGACCGGTCGCCGTCAGGTTCGTCATGGGCCTCTCCCCCGCCGTCCCCCCGGGTCAGCGCCTTCGGGCACACAACGTCCGCGGCAACCACGAGGAAGCGAGTCCCACCCTGGGACTCGGTTTCACAAAAATACCGCGTATCACCGAAAGGACAACCAGGAGAAACCGTGACCTACGCTTCATCGACGGGCGTAAGCGCGAGTGCATCATGGCGGTATGGGAGATCATTACCCCTCGGGATCGCGACAAAGGTGATCCCGGAACCACCCACAAACCCGCCATCGACGCAGGGGTCCCCGTGTCGCGCCGGAGGCGCTTTACGGGGAGACCCCACGGGACAGGTGACCAGATGATGTCGACGGACAGCACGAACGGATCCACTGCGGTCGGGCTGCGCGAACGACTCCGGCAGACCGTCAGGAGCGAACTGTCCAGGATCGCCATGCAGATGTTCCTGGAACGCGGGTTCGACGCAACCACGATCGACGAGATCGCTGCCGCCGCCGGTATCTCCCGCAGCACCTTCTTCCGTCATTTCGCGAAGAAGGAGGATGTCATCCTGGCACGGCTGGAGGCCCGCGCGGAGACCCTGCGCGCTGCCGCGCTGGCCAGGCCGGCCTGCGAACCGCCGTTGAGGGTTGCCCGCGAAGCGCTGGCACCGCTGGTCGATTCGTTTGCCGAAGACCGGGCACGCTCGATCGCCCTCGGCCGACTCGTCGCCGACACCCCGTCACTACGCGCCCGCGAGCTGCACAAATACCTGTACTGGCGGTCGGCCCTTGCCGAGGTGCTGGCCGGCCGGCTCGGTACCGACCCGGACACGGACATGCGGCCGTCCCTCATCGCCTCCGTCGCCGTCAACGCCTTTGACGTCGCGCTGCGCACCTGGCGCAACACGGACTCGGGGGTCGAACTGGGAGACCTGGTGGACGACGCGTTCGCCACCCTTGCCGCGGACTTCGCGGCGGCCTTCGGCGGGGGCGGTACGCCCGAGAAACGGTAGCCGCCTGTCTGCCTCCGTCCCGCAATATCCCTGCGGCCGGCTCCAGGTACCGTGGATCCGGCTGCGGCCTGTGGCGACCCGCGGGGTGTTGGCGGGGCGCCGCCTCACATCTTCGGCGTGGCTTCCAGCTCCGTTTCAAGCAGGTCCATGGCTTTGACGAAGCTGGCCCGTTCCTCAGGGCTGAGCTGCTCCAGCACGCGGACGATCGGGCCGGCGGCGGCGCGCAGCCATTCCTCGACGGTCGCCCGCTGCTCGGGAACGATCGTGACGATCGTCCGCCGCCGGTCCGCGGGGTCGCTGCGCCGCTGGACGAACCCAACCCGCTCCAGTTCCGCGACGATCCCGCTGGCCGTGGCCAGCGTGAGACCGAGCCGCCCGGCGAGGCACCCGACGGTCAGCTGATCATCCTGCAGGAGCGAGAGCGCCGAGGCGTGCCGGGAACCGAGCGTGCACTCGACGCTTGTCGCCGTCACGTCAGAACGCCGACGCAGGCCATGCATGACCCTCGGGAGCAGGAGCAGGAGCTGGCGCATCCCCTCCGGCACTGTGCACTCGTGCTGCCACCGCGACCGTGTTTGACGCTTCACATATCCCGCCGTAATCTCTTCGGACATCCGAAGTATTCGGGTTTCCAAAGTATTCAGGGTTGACCCTACGCGGTTGCAGCCCCTACCCACACAAAGATCATAATGCCAGGAGGACGAACAGTGGCTACAGTGGACAGACCCACCCCCGCGGCGGTCGGTGGCCAGCCGGTCGCCGCCTTCGTGGCCGGCGGTTCGGCAACCGGCACCTGGACGCTGGACCCGGCCAGCAGCCGGGTGGAGTTCCACTCCAAGAGCATGTGGGGGATGGCGAAGATACACGGCCACTTCACCTCCGTGGGCGGCAAGGGCTCGGTCGGCCCCAGCGGTACCGCCACCGGTGAACTCACCATCGAAGCGTCCTCCCTCGACACCAAGCACAAGAAACGCGACACCCATCTCCGTTCGAAGGACTTCTTCGACGTCACCCAGTACCCCACGATCACATACACGGTGGACAGGATCTCGCCGCTGGACGGAAACCGGGTCGAGGTCCTGGGTGTGCTGACGGTCCGTGGGCAGAGTCAGCCCCTGCCGTTCACCGCAACGGTTACCAACGCGACCGCCGACGCCGTGGCGATCGAGGCGGAACTGGACGTCGACCGGTCCCGGTTCGGGATTGGATGGAGCCCGATGAAGGTGGCCTCGATGAACAACCGGATCGTGGTGAGCGCGCACTTCCGTCGGGCCGACCGCTGACCGGTCAGACAGTTCACCCGACGCGGGCGATGTCGTCGATGTCGTGGTCTTCCCTCATGGCGGGGCGGTTCATCTGACGTAGGTGGCCGCGGGAGCGCCTGTAGGCATCCCGAAAGGCAACACACCTGTGCGCTTCATCTCGGAGACGACCTCGAACGGCCGCCCCGGACTACCGGAAGTCAGCGATGGTCACCGTGGGCTGCCCGCAGGCTCATCTCCCGCAGGATGGCCGCCATCATCTCGCGGTCCACCTCTGTGGCGCTGTGTGGAGTGGAGTTCAGCAGTCCGAACAACGCGTGCGCCCGCGCGCGGCTCTCCGCGACGCCGAGGCGGCAGTCGATCTGACGCAGGACGGACGCCCATATCTCGACGTAGGCGCGCTGGAGCCGGCGGACGCGGTGGCCGTCCGGCCGTGGGAGGCTGGCGAGGTCGCGGTCCTGGACAATGATGAGGTACGGCTCGTCGATGGCGAACGCGATGTGTAACGCGATCAGACGTTCGAGTGCGTCGTGCGGGGTCCGGCTCGTGCGCACCGCTGTTGCA
>NZ_CADDZT010000061.1:5776-8220 GCF_902812655.1 Candidatus Frankia meridionalis
CGGCGCCGAGCTGTTCGATGCTCACCCCGTGGAATCCGTGGGTGGCGAACAGCCGCGCAGCCTCCCGCAGGATGTCCTCCCGGCGGGAGGAGGTCCGCGCCGCCCCGGGGCGAGCGGTTGCCGCAGACACCCATGATCCTCTCTGCCCGCGCGAAGGATCGCGATCTTCGGAAGAATCGTCCCTGCCGATGTGAGGAGATCCTAACTTTCAACGTCCTGGACGAGGGTGAGGCGAGGTACCGACCTCACCACATCCCCTCGCAGTATGCCATGACTCCGAAACGGACACCTTCCGCGACGGATATGCCCGTGCTAGCGTGACAGTTGTTGTTAGTGATCCTTAACATTCTTGATGTAGATCATGAATCTTCACCCGTCTCGGGAGGACCACATGACCGCGCGCCCCGGCGACGTCCGGCTGGCGGCCCGCGTTGACACGCCGAGTGCGCAGGCTGTCCGTAACGCGGCGGCGCACCGGACGTTGGTCGCCCAGCTACGGTCCGCTGTGGCTGTGGCCGCCCGCGGTGGGTCGCAGGAGGCCCGGCGACGCCATGTGGGCCGGGGGAAGTTGTTGCCTCGGGAGCGGATCGACACCCTGCTCGACCGGGGTAGCCCGTTTCTGGAGCTGTCGCCGCTGGCCGCGTACGGCATGTATGGCGACGAGGCGCCGGGCGCGGGGATCATCACCGGGATCGGGCGGGTGTCGGGCCGCGAATGCGTGGTGGTGGCGAACGACGCCACGGTCAAGGGCGGCACCTACTACCCCGTCACGGTCAAGAAGCACCTGCGGGCGCAGGAGGTGGCGCTGCACAACCGGCTGCCCTGCATCTACCTCGTCGACTCCGGGGGGGCGTTCCTGCCGTTGCAGGACGAGGTGTTTCCTGACCGGGAACACTTCGGGCGGATCTTCTACAATCAGGCGACGATGTCGGCGGCGGGCATCCCGCAGATCGCCGCGGTGCTGGGTTCGTGTACGGCCGGGGGGGCCTACGTGCCGGCGATGAGCGATGAGGCCGTGATCGTACGGGACCAGGGGACGATCTTCCTGGGCGGCCCACCGCTGGTGCGTGCCGCGACCGGGGAGGTCGTCTCGGCGGAGGACCTCGGCGGCGGATTGTTGCACAGCAAGGTCTCCGGGGTCACCGACCACCTCGCCGACGACGACGCCGACGCGCTGCGCCGGGTGCGTACGATCATGGCCGGTCTGGCCCCCCGGGCGCCCCGGCCCTGGGAGGTCGTCCCGGTGCGGGAACCGGCCGCCGACCCGTCCGAGCTGTACGCGGTGGTGCCCACCGACAGCCGCATCCCCTACGACGTGCGCGAGGTGATCGCCCGCATCGTCGACGGCAGCCGATTCACCGAGTTCAAGCGCGAGTACGGCCCGACGCTGGTCACCGGCACCGCCCGGCTGCACGGCCACCCGGTCGGCATCGTGGCGAACAACGGGGTGCTGTTCAGCGAGTCCGCGCTCAAGGGCGCGCATTTCATCGAACTGTGCGACCAGCGGCGGATCCCGCTGGTATTCCTGCAGAACATCACCGGGTTCATGGTCGGCCGGGAATTCGAGGCCGGTGGGATCGCCAAGCACGGCGCCAAGATGGTCACCGCCGTCGCCTGCGCACGGGTGCCGAAGTTCACCGTCGTGATCGGCGGTTCCTTCGGCGCCGGTAACTACTCGATGTGCGGACGCGCCTACTCCCCCCGCTTCCTGTGGATGTGGCCGAACGCGCGGATCTCGGTGATGGGCGGCGAACAGGCCGCCTCCGTCCTCGCGACCGTACGCCGCGAGCAGTTGGAGAACCGGGGTGCGTCCTGGAGCCCCGAGGCGCAGGAGGCGTTCGCCGCGCCGATCCGCGAACAGTACGAGCGTCAGGGCAGCCCCTACTACTCGACGGCCCGGCTGTGGGACGACGGCGTGATCGACCCTCTCGACACCCGGGCCACGCTGGGCCTGGCCCTGTCGGTGGCGGCGAACGCGCCGCTGGAACCTGTCCGCTACGGCGTCTTCCGGATGTGAGCGCGATGCCAGCCACCCTGTTCGAGACCGTGCTGGTCGCCAACCGCGGGGAGATCGCGGTCCGCGTGATCCGCACACTGCGGGCGCTCGGCATCCGCTCGGTCGCCGTCCACAGCGACGCCGACGCCGACGCCCGGCACGTACGGGAGGCCGACGAGGCGGTGTGTATCGGCCCGGCGCCGGCACGGCTGTCCTACCTGTCAGCGCGGCGCCTGCTCGACGCGGCCCGGCTGACCGGGGCGCAGGCGGTCCATCCCGGTTACGGCTTCCTGGCCGAAAACGTCGCGTTCGTGCGCGCCTGTGCCGATGCGGGGCTGGTCTTCATCGGGCCGTCCGCGCACGCCGTGGACGTGATGGGCGACAAGATCCGCGCCAAGCAGGCGGTCGCCGCCGTGGGTGTCCCGGTGGTGCCCGGTCGCGGCGAGCC
>NZ_CADDZT010000061.1:8245-11422 GCF_902812655.1 Candidatus Frankia meridionalis
AGGTCGGCTATCCCGTGCTGGTCAAGCCGTCCGCCGGTGGGGGCGGCAAGGGGATGCGGCTGGTCACCAACCCGGCGACGTTGCCCGGCGAGCTCGCCGCCGCCCGCCGTGAGGCGGCCGCGTCCTTCGGCGACGACACCCTGTTCCTCGAACGGTTCGTCAACCGGCCACGCCACATCGAGGTGCAGGTCCTCGCCGACACGCACGGCACCGTCGTCCACCTCGGCGAGCGGGAATGCAGCCTGCAACGCCGCCACCAGAAGATCGTCGAGGAGACGCCGTCGGCGCTGCTCGACCCCGCGACCCGGGTTCGCATCGGCGCGGCCGCGGTCGAGGTCGCCCGCGCCGTGGACTACACCGGCGCGGGCACCGTGGAGTTCATCGTCGGCGCCGACGCCCCGGAACGCTTCTTCTTCATGGAGATGAACACCCGGCTGCAGGTCGAGCACCCCATCACCGAGATGGTCACCGGGATCGACCTTGTCGCCGAGCAGATCCGGATCGCCGCCGGCCGGCCACTGTCGATGGTCCAGGACGACGTGCGCCTGACCGGGCACGCGATCGAGGCGCGGATCTACGCCGAGGACCCCGCCCGCGGCTTCCTACCGACCGGCGGCACCGCCCTGCTGCTGGCCGAACCCGTCGGCGACGGCGTCCGCGTCGACTCCGGCATCGTCGAAGGGCAGCGGGTGGGAACCGACTACGACCCCATGCTCGCCAAGGTGATCGCCTGGGGGCCGGACCGGGCGGTCGCGCTCGCGCGGCTGGACGCCGCGCTCGCCCGCACAGCTGTTCTCGGCGTCCCGACCAACATCGCCTTCGCCCGGGCGTTGCTCGCCCATCCCGACGTGGTCGCAGGACACCTCGACACCGGTCTGGTCGAACGCGAACTCGACAGGCTCGTCGACAGCGACGTCCCCCCCGACGCCCCCGACGCCCTCGCCGCCTACGGCCTGGCGCGGCTGGCCGAAGCACAACCGCCCGGCCCGGTGGTCGACCCCTGGGACGTCCCCAACGGCTGGCGCGCTGGCGGCTCGCCGGCCCCGCTGGTCTGGCGGGTGGTCCTGCCCGGCGGCGGCACCACCGAAGTCGCCGTAACCGGCACCCCGACGGCCGCCGCCGTCAGCGTTGACGGCGGCGAGCCCCGACCCGCCGCTGTGCGCGCCGTCGGCGACGACGGACGCGAGCTGCTGGTCACCGTCGACGGGCGGAGCCGGCGCTGGTGGTACGCCCGCGACGAGGCGACCCGCTGGCTCGGAGCCGGCGGGGCTGCCTGGCCGCTCGCCCAGGCCGACCCCGCCACCCGCGACGGGACGACCGCGGACGGCGTCGCCGAGGTCCGCAGCCCGATGCCCGGCACCGTCATCGCGGTCCACGTCACCGCCGGCGAGCAGGTCACCGCCGGCCAGCCACTGATCATTGTCGAGGCGATGAAGATGGAACACACCCTCGCCGCCCCGCGGGACGGCCATGTCAAGGACCTGCTCGTGCACACCGGCGAACAGGTCAGGATCGACCAGGTACTCGCCGTCGTGGACACGGACGAGCCTGCCAGCACCTCGACAAACCGGGAGACACCCGATGCCTGACACCCGGCTGACCGAGGAGCAGGAGTCCCTGCGCCGCACCGTTGCCGAGTTCGCCCGCGAGGTCGTCGCCCCGGTGGCGGCCAAACACGACGAGGAGAAGACCTTTCCGTACGAGGTCGTCGCCGGCATGGCCAAGATGGGCCTGTTCGGGCTGCCCTTCCCCGAGTCCTACGGCGGGATGGGCGGCGATTTCTTCACGCTGTGCCTGGCCATCGAGGAACTCGCCCGGGTCGACTCGTCGATCGCGATCACTCTGGAGGCCGGCTGCTCGCTCGGCGCGATGCCGATCTACCGGTTCGGCACCGAGGAACAGAAGCGCGAGTGGCTGCCGACACTGTGCTCGGGCGAGACGCTCGGCGCGTTCGGCCTGACCGAACCCGAAGCGGGCAGCGACGCCGGCGGCACCCGCACGACCGCACGCCTGGACGACGGCACATGGGTGATCAACGGTTCCAAGGCGTTCATCACCAACTCCGGCACCGACATCACCCGGCTGGTCACGGTCACCGCCGTCACCGCCACCAGCAGCGACGACCGGAACACGGCCGGGACAAAGGAGATCAGCACCATCCTGGTGCCGGTCCCGACCCCCGGCTTCACCGCGGAGCCGGCGTACTCCAAGGTCGGCTGGCACGCCAGTGACACCCACCCGCTGACTCTCGTCGACGTGCGGGTGCCCGAGGCCAACCTGCTCGGCGAGCGGGGCCGCGGCTACGCGAACTTCCTGTCCATCCTCGACGAGGGCAGGATCGCCATCGCGGCGCTCGCCGTCGGGCTCGCGCAGGCGTGTGTCGACGAGTCGGTGGTCTACGCCCGCCAGCGCCACGCGTTCGGCCGGCCGATCGGCGCCAACCAGGCAATCTCCTTCAAGATCGCCGAAATGGAGGCGCGCACCCACGTCGCCCGCACCGCCTACTACGACGCAGCCGCGCGCATGGCCACCGGCCTCCCGTTCAAGAAGGAGGCGGCTATCGCGAAGCTGGTCAGCAGCGAGGCCGCCGTGACCAACGCCCGCGAGGCGACCCAGATCCACGGCGGTTACGGCTTCATGAACGAATATCCCGTCGCACGCCACTGGCGGGACAGCAAGATCCTTGAGATCGGCGAGGGCACCAGCGAGGTACAGAAGATGCTCATCGCCCGTCACCTGGGCCTGTAGGGGCCGGTAACGCACACCTGACCAGCCCACCGATGGAGGTGAAGGATGGACGACACGACCGACCACCGCCGCCGCGTCGAGCAGCGCGGCCTGTGGTTCGACGAACTGGAGATCGGCGTGGTGTACGTGCACCGGCCCGGACGGACGGTAAGCGAAGCCGACAACACGCTGTTCACCACCCTGACGATGAATACGCAGGCGCTGCATCTCGACGAGGCGTGGAGCGCCACCCAGCCCTTCGGTCGCCGCCTGGTCAACAGCCTGTTCACGCTGTCGACCCTCGTCGGCCTGTCGGTGAGCCAGCTGACCCAGGGCACCACCGTGGCCAACCTGGGCTTTTCCGACGTCCGCTTTCCTGTGCCGGTCTTCCACGGCGACACCCTCTACGCCGAGACAACCGTGCTGGACAAGCGGCTGTCGGACAGCCGG
>NZ_CADDZT010000061.1:11767-20612 GCF_902812655.1 Candidatus Frankia meridionalis
CGTCATCCTCGACCTGGAGGACGGGGTGGCCGCCGCGGACAGGCCGCGGGCGCGCCAGGCGCTGCGCGAAACCCTCCTCGACCCGCTCCGCACAATCGTGCGGGTCAACCCCACCGGCACCGACGACCATGGCGAGGACCTCGTGGCCCTCGCCGACACCCCGTACACGACCGTCATGCTCGCCAAAGCCGAGACAGTCGACCAGGTGGCCGCCCTCGCGCCGCGGCGGGTCCTGGCGCTGTGCGAGACCCCGCGCGGTGTCCTGGCCGCACCCCAGATCGGCGCCACCGCCAACACCGCCGGCCTCATGTGGGGCGCCGAGGACCTCCTCGCCGCCCTCGGCGGCCGTTCGAGCCGCGACGCCGACGGACGCTACCGCGACGTCGCCGTGCATGCCCGGGCCGTTGTCCTGCTCGCGGCCGGAGCCCACCTCCGCGTCGCCGTCGACGCCGTCTACCTCGACATCCCGGACGGAGACGGACTCGCCCGCGAGGCGCAGGACGCCGCGGCCAGCGGGTTCACCGCAAAGGCCTGCATCCACCCGAGCCAGGTCGCCATCGTGCGCCACGCCTTCCTCCCCTCGGCGGACGAAGTGGCCTGGGCGCGGAGGGTACTCGAAGTGGCCGGGCGGTCGGCCGGGGTGTTCTCCTTCGAGGGCCGGATGGTCGACGCCCCCGTCCTGCGTCACGCCGAACACGTGCTGGCCAGCCACATACGCGGCGGCGGTACCCGCGCCTGATGTTCCCGGCGGCGGATGGTCGCTGGCACGGGTGGTGGCCTTCCTCACCCATTTCTCACCCGTTGTGGCGTGGACGCAGGCCGTCGAGGAGAACACTTACGATCTCTTCGCGGATGGAGACCGGGAGCACCGGCTCGAGGGAGAAGGACGCGCGCAGTACCGCGACGCCGGTGAGAGCCTCGGCGACCGTCGCAGAGTTGACATCGTTGCGGATCTCCCCACGGGCGGCGGCGTCGCGGAAGGCATCCTCGATCGCCGCGAGGCACCGGTCGATCGAGTCCCGTTTGAACGCCTGGTAGAGCTGGGGAAACTGTTCGATCTCCGCGACGCAGCGTTGCAGGATGCTGCGCCGCGGCTCGACGAACACCGCCGCGATCCCGTCGAGGAGAATCACCAGATCGTCGACGATCGTTCCGGTCCGCGGCGGGGTCAGACCTGCCGCCAGCGTGGACATCCCGGCCAGGATGAGATCTTCCCGCCGTGGCCAGCGGGCGTAGATGCTGCGTTTGGCGGCCTTGGCGCGGGCTGCCACCGACGTGACGCTGAACTCGGCGATCCCCTTGTCGGCCAGTTCCTCCACGGCGGCGGACAGCACCCGTGCGTCGACGGAGTCGTCACGGGGCCGCCCGCGGGGCCGCGACTCGGCTGGCACCATGACCCCACCGTATAGGTCACGGGGACAGTTGCATAATTCACCAGCACCGGTTAACGTCACCCCCACAGTCGCATAAATTGTGTGGAGCGGACCTCGACCGAAACGAGCCACAGCGCCCCACTCGACCACCCGGGGCCGCCACGCAGGCCGCGCGGCCTGCGACGACCAACGTTCGAACCTCCCCCTACAACCTCCCCCTACGACATCAACATCGACAAAATCCGGGAGAAAGCAGTGACGATTCATGATTTCACCGTCGCGGCCAGTGACGACACGCGTCAGTCACTCCACGACTACGCCGGTCGCGTGCTACTGATCGTCAACGTCGCCAGCAAGTGCGGCCTGACCCCCCAGTACGAGGGACTGGAAGAGCTCTACCGCGACACCCGCGACCGCGGTCTGGAAATCCTCGGTTTCCCCTGCAACCAGTTCGGCGGTCAGGAACCGGGCACCGACGCCGAGATCCAGGAGTTCTGCTCGACGCAGTTCAACGTCACCTTCCCGATCTTCCGGAAGATCGAGGTCAACGGCCCGGGCGCCGACCCCCTCTTCGCCTACCTGCGTGCTCAGGCACCCGGCGACTTCGGCCCCTCCTCGGGTTTTCTCTACGAGCACATCAAGGCCACCCAACCGGAAACGATCGGCACTGACGAGATCAAGTGGAACTTCACAAAATTCCTCGCCGACCGCGATGGAACGGTAATCCGACGCTACGAACCCACCGTCACCCCCCAGGAAATCCGCGCCGACCTGGAAAAAGTTCTCGACTGATGATTTCGTGATCTGATCCGATATGCCCGGAGGTCTGTTCGACGGGCCCGATCGACTGTCTGGGGATGGGTCCGACGTTCACTGGAGCCGATTCTCCGAGCGGAGGGGACGAGTATGGGGGCGGCGTCAGAGTGCGACGGAAATGCTGCTCCACCCACGTTGCACGAATGTGGGACGCCGGACGGGTGTGCCTGCGAGGGAAAGCCCGGGGAAACGCTCCATCAGGCTGCGCACCGCGATCGCCAGCTCCACCCGGGCCAGTGGCGCCCCCACGCAGAAGTGGACACCACCGCCGAAGGCGATGTGCGGATTCGGTTCCCGGCCGACGTCGAACTCGTCAGCCCGGTCGAAGACCTCGGGGTCGCGGTTGGCCGAACCGAGCAGGGCCGCGATCCGCTCCCCCGCCCGCACGACGATCCCGCCGATCTCGACGTCGACCGTCGCGGTCCGTTCGAACAGGTGCAGCGGCGAGTCGAACCGCAGGAACTCCTCCGCCGCCGTGGCGGCAAGCTCCGCCGGTCGTTGCGCCAGGCGCCGCTGCTGTTCGGGGTGGCTCAGCAACGCCACCACGCCGTTTCCGAGGCAGTTGACGCTGGCCTCATGCCCTGCGTTGAGCAGCACCACGACCGTGGCGACCAGCTCGTCCTCGGTCAACCGGTCACCCTCCTGCTCCGCCTGGGCGAGATGAGTGATCAGGTCGTCATGGGGACGACGGCGGCGCTCGGCCGCGAGTGCATGAACGTAGGCGCCGAACTGTGCTGCCGCACGACGTGCCGCAGCCTCCTGCGCCGGAGTGCGCTCGTACTCGTTCATCTTCACCAGATCCGCCGACCACGGACGCAGCAGATGCCGGTCGCTGTCAGGAATACCCAGCAGCTCCGCGATGACCATCACCGGAAGCGGCTCGGCGAACTCGGCGATCAGGTCGAACGGCTCGCCGTCCCGCGTCTTCGCCTCGATGGCGTCCAGGAGGGCCTGACACAGTTCATGGATGTGCGGACGCAGCCGTTCGATGTTGCCACGGGCGAACGCCTTACCGAGAAGCCCGCGCAGCCGGGTGTGTCGGGGCGGCTCACAACCCAGTACCGAGTCCCGCTCCAACTGGTTGAATCCGGCCCACAGATCCTCCGGCTGTCTCGGCTGGTAGATCCGGCCCAGCGCACGGTGGCGTACCACGGCGTCCGCGTCCCGATGCCTGGCCGCGAGCCACATTCCCAGCTGCTCGCTCCACAACGGGCGGCCGGCCGCCCGCAGCTCGGCGAAGACCGGGTACGGGTCACGAACAAGATCGGCATCGCGTGGGTCGAAACAGCCTGGATCGACATCAACCGGACGGGACGGGACCACCGACGGCTCCTTCCGGAGGCGAACACCCCCACCGGACCATCGAACCAGCGTGGACCGGCGCCGCGGGGGCAGACCCGTTCCTTTCCCGACCGGAGCGCCTGCCTGGTCGATCACGTCGCGAACCGGACGGTCAGCCCGACGTCGGAACGACCAAGGTCACGACAAGACCCAGAAGCGCCATGCCCAACCTGAAGGTGATGCCCGCGGACTGGTGGATGTCTCGTGCCGGCCCTCGCCGGTGACGTCCCGCCATTGCTGTCTCCCCTGGGCGCACGCACGCCGCTCACAATGATCAACCACGGGCATCGCCCATGAGCCCGCGACGGGTGTTTGCGCAGGCAGTGCCCATTGACCCACCGCCTGAGGCACCTACGGCGCACGACTCGCCGCGGCCTTCACTCTGTGGCGTGAGGTTGTCGCGACGTTGTCCGAACTGCTCCATTTGTAACGTCAGGACGGATCATTGAAACCATTGCCCGAGATGGCTGCGAGGCGGTTCTAGCGCAGGGTGTCCAGCCAGTTGGCGAGCAGGTGGCTCCCGGCGTCCCCGGACTTCTCCGGATGGAACTGGGTGGCGCACACCGGGCCTCGTTCCACGGCTGCGGCGAACGGCTCACCATGCTCGGCGACGGTGTCCCCCGGTTGCGGCCTGGCCGCATACGAGTGGACGAAGTAGAAGCGGGTGCCCTCCGCGATACCGTCGAACAGCACCGTGCCGGCCGGCGCGGTCACGGTGTTCCAGCCCATGTGTGGCAGGATCGGCGCGGCCAGGCGTCGCACCTCCCCCGCGAACACACCGAGCCCCGGGGTTCGCACGCCGTGCTCGTCCCCCAGCTCGTAGAGCACCTGCATGCCCACACAGATCCCGAGCACCGGCCGGCCCTGGGCGACCCGCTCGTGAACGACGGACGCCCCGCCGACCTCGGCGATCCCCCCCATGCACGCCGCGTAGGCACCCACCCCGGGAACCACCAGACCGTCCGCCCCGCGGGCGGCATCGATATCGGCCGTCACCGTCACGTCCGCACCGACCCGGGCGAGCGCCCGCTCGGCGCTGCGCAGGTTCCCCGATCCGTAGTCGAGGACGACCACCCGCGGGCCGCTCACCGACACTCCCCGCTCACAGCGCGCCCTTGGTGGACGGCACACCGATCACCCGCCCGTCGAGCGCCACCGCGTCCCGCAGCGCCCGCGCAACGGCCTTGAACTGGGCCTCGACCACATGGTGGGCGTTGCGGCCCGTGAGCACCCGCACGTGCAACGCGATCCGCGCCGACGCGGCTATCGACTCGAAGACGTGGCGGGTCAACGTCGTGTCGTAGGTGCCGATGAACTCGATCAGCTCCGGTTCGACGACCACGCAGTACGGCCGGCCGGACAGGTCCACCGCCGCCTGCACCAGTGCCTCGTCCAGCGGCACGAGCGCGTCACCGAACCGACGGATGCCGGTCTTGTCGCCGAGCGCCTCGTGCAGTGCCTCACCGAACGCGATCGAGGTGTCCTCAACCGTGTGGTGGGCGTCGATATGCAGGTCACCGCGGGTACGGACGGTCAGGTCAAACCCGCCGTGCTTGCCGAGTTGGCTGACCATGTGGTCGAAGAACGGAACCCCGGTCAGCGACGACGCCACACCCGTCCCGTCGAGATCCAGCTCGACGACGACATGCGACTCAAGGGTCTTGCGTTCGATCCGGGCTGTACGGCCCATCTGCGTCATCCCTTCCCGGTGCCGGGCAACCCGGCGGATGGCAGCCCGCCAGGTGGCGGCACCGCGCCGTCCACCGGTGTCACGACCCGCCCGGCCAGCAGCTCACGGATCGCGGCGAGGAACACCTCAACCTCACCGGGCAGGCCGGCGGTGACCCGCAGCCAACCATCCAGGCCGACGTCCCGGACGAGCACACCGGCGTCGAGCAGTCCCCGCCACACCGTCCGCTGATCGGCGAACCCCCCGAACAGGACGAAGTTCGCGTCGCTCGGCGCCACCGTGCATCCCATCGCGGTCAGCTCGACGTCGAGACGGTCACGCTGCGCCTTGACCGCCTCGACGGTGCCGAGCAGCTCGTCGGCGTGCGCGAGCGCGGTACGCGCGACCGCCTGCGTGAAGGTCGACAGGTGGTACGGCAGCCGCACGAGCTGCAACGCGTCGATGACACCCGGATGCGCGGCAAGGTAGCCGACCCGGGCTCCGGCGAGCGCGAACGCCTTGCTCATCGTCCGGGTCACCACCAGCCGCGGTTGCGCCGGCAGCAGGGTGAGAGCGCTCGCAACCCCGTCCCGCCGGAACTCGGCGTATGCCTCGTCCACCACTACCATGCCGGTACCGGTCTCAGCGACGGCCTGGCACGCGGCGACCACCACCTCCGTCGGCAGTGCGGTCCCGGTGGGGTTGTTCGGCGACGTGAGAAAAACCAGCGACGGCCGGTGCCTGCGGATCGCCGCGGCCACCGTGGCCGGGTCGAGGGTGAAGTCGGGCTCACGGTGCTCGCCGACCCAGCCGGTCGCGGTCGCCACCGCGATGAGTCGGTGCATCGAATATGACGGTTCGAAACCGAGCGCGACCCGTCCCGGCCCGCCGAATGCCTGGCACAGCTGCTGCAGGACCTCGTTGGATCCGTTCGCCGCCCACACCTGGTCGGTGCGCAGTCCGAAACCGGCGTCCGGGGTCAGGTAGTAGGCCAGATCCGCGCGCAGCGCCTCGGCATCACGGTCCGGGTAGCGGTTGGCCTCGGTGGCGGCAAGAGTCGCCGCCTTGCCCAGCGCGTCCACTAAACCGCTGGACGGCGGGTAGGGGTTCTCGTTGGTGTTCAGCAGCACCGGGACGTCGAGCTGCGGCGCGCCGTAGGGCACCATGCCCCGCAGGTCGTCACGCAAAGGCAGCTCGTCGAGGGTGAGCGGGCGTGCGGCACGCCCCCGAGCCTCGGATACGGGCTGGCCAAAGGCCGCGAAGTCGGACTCTGTCATCGGACACGCACCTCCACCGCGTCGACGTGGGCGATGAGATCCTCGGCGCCACCGAGCGCGGCGATCCGGGAAGCCACCTCGGTGAGAGCGTCACGATCGCACTCCACCACGTGAACCTGCCGTTGGAAAGCGGACACCGCGAGCCCGCCGCTGTACCGGGCGGTGCCGCCCGTCGGCAGGACGTGGTTGGAGCCGGCGAGATAGTCCCCGAGCGACACTGGCGCCCACGGCCCGACGAACACCGCCCCGGCGTTACGGACCCGGGCAGCGACCGCGGCCGGGTCCGCGGTCTGGATCTCCAGATGTTCGGCGGCCCAGGCGTTCACCACGGTCAGGCCCGCATCCACATCGTCGACCACGGCCGCCGCGCCCTGACCGGCCAGGGCCGCCTCCACCCGCTCGCGGTGGCGGGTGGCCGGCACCTGCTTGCCGAGTTCGACCTCGACCGCGTCGAGCAGTTCTACCGACGGGGTGACGAGCAGACAGGCGGCCATCGGGTCGTGCTCGGCCTGCCCGACCAGGTCGGCCGCGACGTATGCGGGGTCCGCGGTGTCGTCCGCGAGGATCGCGACCTCGGTCGGCCCGGCCTCGGCGTCCACCCCGACCAGGCCACGCAGCAGCCGTTTGGCGGCGGTCACGTAGATGTTGCCCGGCCCGGTCACCACATCCACAGCGGGGCAGCCGGACGTCCCGTGGGCGAACATGGCGATCGCCTGCGCGCCGCCCACGGCGTACACCTCGTCCACCCCCAGCAGGGCGCAGGCTGCGAGGACCGTCGGATGGGGCAGCCCGCCGAACTCCGCCTGTGGCGGCGAGGCCAGCGCGAGGGAGTCGACCCCGGCCTCCTGGGCCGGCACGACGTTCATCACCACGCTGCTCGGGTAGGCAACCCGCCCGCCCGGCACGTACAGTCCAACCCGTTCCACCGCGATCCAGCGTTCGGTGACCCGGGTGCCCGGCGCCACTTCTATGGTCACCGGGTCGCGGCGCTGCGCGCGGTGGACCAGGCGGGTGCGACGGATCGCCTCCTCAAGCGCGTCCCGTACAGCCGTGTCCAGGCCCGCGAGCGCGTCGGTGAGCGCGTCGGGCGCAACCCGCACCGTGGCCGGACGAACCCCGTCGAACCGCTCGCCCGCATCCAGGACCGCGGCGTCACCACGGTCACGCACGTCGTCACATACAGGACGAACCGCGTCCATGGCCGCGTCGACGTCTAGGGCCGCGCGGGGCAGCAGCCGACGCAGCTGCGCCGGCGAGGGAAGGCTTCCCCGCAGATCGAGCTTTCTGAGCACGATGACGAGAGTATCGGTACCCGGATGCGGTACGCCGACCTCAGTGGTGTCGGCCGTGGTCGCGGCAGCCGCGGCGGTGCGTGCGGGGGCCGCACCGGGTGCTGTGCGGCCGGCGCGGCCCCCGCCGGCGCGGCCCCCGCCGGCACGGCCCCCTGCCGGCACCCGTGCGCACCTGGGAAGGTGGATCGGTGACAGTCGATGACGCCTCCAGCCGCAGCGACTCGGCTCCGGCAACACGGTCGGAGAATCCGCAGCCGGAAGCCGAACCCGCCCCCGACCGGCTCGACCGACTTGTCGTGGACTACGGAGCCCAGGCCCGACCGCTGCGCCGGGTCGTCGCGCTGCTGACCGAAGGGCCGTGGACCGTCGGCAACCTCGTCCGCGCCTCGGGGGTGGCCCGACGAACCGTCGAGGAGGTGCTCGGCTGCCTCGACGGCGACCTGGCCCGGGATCCGGCCGCACCCGCGGACACGGTGACGATCCCGGCACCCCTCGTGGACGCGTACCGCGCACGGATCGGTTATGACCAGCTCCGGCGCACCCAGCTGGCCGATCCGCTCACCGGACGCCTCGCCGCGCACCCCGAACTGGTCGATACGATGACCGGTCTCATGGCCGCGGCCCCGCCGTCGCGGGCGGACCTCGACCACGTCCCCGCGACCGGCGAGACCGCGGCCCGGCGCGCACTGTGGATGGACTCCACCTACGACCTCACCGGCTCGCACCTGCTCTGCGTGGGCGACCACGACCTGACCTCGCTCGCGGCCTGCCTGCTCGTCCCGGGACTTGCCGCAACCGTTGTCGACCTGGACGAACGGCTGCTGGAGTTCATCGACACCCAGGCCCGCCGCCGGGGCCTCGCCGTCCGCTGCCTGTTCGCCGACCTCCGCTTCGGGCTGCCCGCCGCCACCGAGGAACGCGCCGACCTGGTCTTCACCGATCCGCCCTACACCCCGGAGGGCGTGTCGCTGTTCCTGCGCCGAGGTCTGGCCGGCCTGCGGGACACCGAACGCGGACGCCTGCTGCTCGCCTACGGGCACAGCGACCTGCATCCGGCGCTCGGCTGGAAGGTCCAGC
>NZ_CADDZT010000061.1:21025-21859 GCF_902812655.1 Candidatus Frankia meridionalis
GAGGCGGTCGGTGCCGCCAGCGACCTATACGTATGCCGGCCGACCGCGGCCACCTGGCGTCAGCTGTCGGCCATGGCGTCCGGGCAGGAGGGCCGCGCCACGATCTACACCCGCGGCAGGCAGGCGGTGGAAAGCGCCGCCACCGGCCCGTCCCCCGAGGCTGCGCAGGAGCTGCTGGCCGCGGCAGCCACCGACCTGGACGGTGGGCGCCTGGTGTTCGTCGGTGACGGAACCCCGGATTTCTCACCCGCCGGGCCGACCCATGTCCGCCTCGTGACCGTCCTGCGAGGTGGGCTGCCGCGTTCGGTCTGCGGGCGTGGCCGGGTGCAGGTCGCCGCGGACCTGAGCGCCGATCCGGGGCCGTGGCTGGCCCGGACCCTGCTCGCGGTCAACGCCGACCGGATCGCCATCCTCGTCCCGGCGGATCATGCCGATCTGGTGAGCGCAGACTCGTTCGCGGCGCTGAGCAGTCTTGTCGCGCCGAAATGGCGGCTGCGCCGCCGGCGGCTGCCGCGGGAGCGGCTTGCCCTGGTCGAGGCCACACCGGTCGATGTCGCCGGCCTGGACGAGGGCACCGCAATGGCCCGATGGCTACTCGACCGACCACACGGCAAGATCGGCAACGTCTGGCGGGAAGGCCTGATCCGGCTCGCCACGGACCACGCCGCAGGTCCGCTGACGAAGAAGGACGCCCGTGCGATGGTCGAGGCCGCCGTGGGCGAGGACGACCTGCTGGCCACCACTCTGATGGACCTGCCCCGCCACCGGATCACGCGGATCGTCGCCACCGCGGCCCTGCCCACCGGCTCCCTCGGCCCACCTGCTCCCTCGGTG
>NZ_CADDZT010000061.1:22113-23275 GCF_902812655.1 Candidatus Frankia meridionalis
CCACGCCAGGTCAGGCCACGCCGATCGCCCTGCGGACCTGCGCGAGAACCGGGATCGCCCGCTTGCGGGCCTTCTCGGCTCCCGCCGCGAGCATCCCGTCCAACGGACTGTCCGGCTCCAGCAGGGCGTCATACCGTTCACGCATCGGACTCAACTGGGCGTTGAGCACCTCGAAAAGCTGGTTCTTCAGCTCACCCCAGCCCATGCCACCGGCCTGCAGCCGCAGGCGCGTGTCGGCCACGACCTCCGGCGCGGCGAACTGCTCGAGGATCTGGAACACGTGGGAGGCGTCCGGGTCCTTGGGCTCCGCCACCGGGGTGGAATCAGTTGGTATTCGCCGCACCAGCTTCTTGAGCTGAGCCTCCCCGCAGAACAGCGGAATCGTGTTGTCGTAGGACTTGCTCATCTTCCGACCGTCCAGGCCGGGTAGCGTGTGTCCTGTTTCTCCGGCCGGGACGACCGCCTGCGGGATCTTGAATCTGTAGGTCTCGCCATAGACGTGGTTGAACGAACCCGCGATATCGGCCGCGATTTCCACGTGCTGGGTCTGATCGCGCCCGACCGGCACGACGTCCGCTTCCATGATCAGGATATCCACGGCCATCAGCACGGGATAGTTGTACAACCCCATGTTGATCCCCGCGTCCGCGTCGACCCTTCCCGCCTCCTGGTTGCGGTCCCGCGCGGCCTTGTAGGCATGTGCCCGGTTCATCAGGCCCTTGCCTGCCATGCAGGCCATGACCCAGTTCAGCTCGAAGATCTCCGGAACGTCCGACTGCCGGTAGACAACCACGCGGTCTGGGTCGAGACCGGCCGCGATCCAGGTCGCGGCCACCGACCGTGTGTAGTGCCTCAGCAGGTCCGGGTCGCGGACGGTCGTCAGCGCGTGGTAATCAGCGATGAAATACAACGCCTCATGTTCCCGGACGAGCTGCAAAGCAGGCTTGACCGCACCGACGTAATTACCGAGATGCGGTTCGCCGGTCGGCTTGATTCCCGTCAGCGACACTTTTACCGGGGACACCGTGGCTGGGGACGCGGACATCAACCTTGCACCTTTTCTGAACCGGCGACGAAACATGCATCCGATGGGTGTCAGGGCATCCCATAGCAGGGTGTCCCGTCCCAGGGACCGCCAGCCGGGACGCGGCAGCGACTCCCG
>NZ_CADDZT010000061.1:23645-34512 GCF_902812655.1 Candidatus Frankia meridionalis
GATCTCCCGGCCACAGTCCCGGCACGAGACCGCACCGAGCGCCTTGACCAGATCCGTGGAGCCGCAACCGCCGCATCGGTCAAGAGCCTGCGACCACCCGGCTGCCTGCTGACACGGCGGGCAGAACAGAACCTGTTCACCCGCAACAACCGCCCGCTTCCAAGGGCTGACTCCCCGCGCAGGATCGGTCTGTCTACTGTCACAACGAAAACACGGCATCTTACGGCTACCCGATGAGACGGCGGAATGTCCGCAGCAGACTACAACACCGCGAGGGCCTTCAGGTACTCGGCATGGTCACGCGCTTCACCGGGCCCGTTGACGACCTTCCAATGGACCACACCATCCTTGTTGATGATGAAGGTCGCACGTACGGCGAAGCCCTTGGCCTCCTCGAAGACGCCGTAGCTGCGAGCCACCTCACCGTGCGGCCAGAAGTCGGCGAGCAACGGGAAGTCATAGCCCTCACGATCGGCCCACACCTTGTGGGCGTAAGGCGAGTCGACGGAGACCGCGAGTACCTGGACGTCCTCGTTCTGGAACGACGATAGATCATCACGAACCGCGCAGAGCTCACCCTGGCAGATGCCGGTGAAGGTGAGCGGGTAGAACAGGAGCACCACGTTACGGCGCCCCCGGAACTCCGCGAGCGTGACCTCCTCGTTGTTCTGATCATGCAGTGTGAAGTCGGGGGCTACGGCGCCCACATCAACAGCCACTGGTCCATCCTCTCCGCGGCGAACGGTGTCGTGTCAGGAATGGGCTACTGGCACCCGTCCCCAGCATGCCATCTGATCGGCACCGGCATCGCGAGGGGCGTGGGCGGGCACCCCGGCAATGGCACGGCGATCGATGGCGGGATGTGATCGCCGGCAGCATTTGCCCTGTTGCTCCCGACCCGGGTAAAACTCCGCTACCTCGGTTTTACCCATCTCGCCAGACATCCGGCTGGAGGCGACCGGACCCAGCCAGAGCCCTGTCCGTCCATTTTGTGACCGGCCAGGGAGCCCACAAGCCGCTTCGCGCTGTCAGGGGAACCTCGCGAGGACCATGGCCGATACCGGGGCAACTACTCTGATCAGCCGGGGCCGGAGCAGCCGGCCGGCGGTACACGGAACAGGGGATCGCGGTGAGCGACCAGAACTTCGGTCGGTACGGGCAGCCCGGACAGGGGCAGCAGCCATACGGACCAGGGGATGCGGGCCAGTACGGCCAACCGGACTACAACCAACCGGACTACAACCAACCGGGCGGCTATCCGACTCCGGGCACGCCGGTTCTCGCCGGCTACCCCCAGCCGGTGGGCGCGGGTGTACGCGGCAGGCGCCGCAACCCGTTCGCGTCCTGGATCGGACTGCCATTGATCACTTTTGGTATCTACGGCATCGTCTGGATCTACAAGACCAACAGGGAACTCGCCGAATACGACCGACGGATCATCGTCAACCCGATCCTGTCGGTCCTTGCGGTGACGTTCGGCGCCATCCTGATCGTGCCACCGTTCGTAGCCGTATGGCGACTGTGCGATCGGGCGCGTCAGGCGCAACGAGCGGCCGGTCTACCCGAACTCAACACCGGAATCGCCTTCGTCATCTGGCTCGTCGGCGGAGGCGCGCTGTATCTCCAGTTCGAGATCAACAAGATCTGGGACCGTTACCCCGGCGCGGTCGAAGGACAGCAGGTCCCGCTGTTCGCCTGACCGGACGCGGCTCAACCCACGTCCGGGCCGACCCACGTCCGGGCCGACCCACGTTCCCCGGTCGCAGCCGAACCCGGCTGGCGACCGGGGGATGGACGCCAGCCGGGTGGGCGACTCACGGCGACCGCACGGACCCACCAACCTCTATCTGTGCCGGACCCGTTGGGACTTGGGTGCGGCCAGCCGCATTCCGGCCCATTCCGCAGCAACGCTCACCGTGCTCGTCTGCACCAGGCCGACTACCGGCACGGCCTCCAGGACGTCGCTCGGCTCGACATGCCCGTCCCTGCCTGCCTTGGGTGTCAGAAGCCAGATCACGCCGGCCTCGGACAGCTGACGGCGCGCGTCGATGAGTGCCTCCACGAGGTCGCCGTCATCGTCCCGCCACCACAGCAGTACGACATCGACAACATCATCGGAGTCCTCCGGGACGAGTTCCGTTCCGCTGACGGAGATGACGGCGTCAAGAAGATCATGGGCGATGTCGTTATCTTCGTTGAGCGACTGAACGAGTACCCCGGGCGTAATACCCAGACGATCCGCACGCCGCTGACCCTCGGCGTTCGCCGCGGTCGGACTCACCCTCAACAACCTCCTGCTCGTGTCAGCTACCCGCGGACACACTGCCCGCGCGCACCGGCCGGACGGCACGGTGGTCTTTCGATCCACCTACTGCCCACATCGCCGTGGACCTAGTCCACCGGAGCACCCCGGGGCAGCGCAAGTGCCACGCCGGTAGTTGTGGACAACGGTGCCGTTCGTGGCAGCTCATCCGGACAGGAACGACAGCCGGACCGTGCGTTCGGGATTGTCCACGTTGAGATCCACCAACGCGATCGACTGCCAGGTCCCGAGCAACAGTCGGCCATCACCGACCGGCACCGTCAGAGATGGAACGATCAAAGCCGGTAGGACATGCGACCGTCCGTGCCCCCATGACCCGTGGGAGTGACGCCAGCGACGGTCGACGGGCAGCAGCTCGGCGAGCGTGGCGAGCAGATCCTCGTCACTGCCCGAACCAAGCTCGAGCAGAGCGACACCCGCCGTCGCGTGCGGGACGAACACGGACAGAAGCCCGTCCCCGCGTCCCGCCACAAATCGCCGCGCCTCACCAGTGAGATCACGGACACTTTCCACTCCGCCGGTGCGCACCGACACCGTTGCCGTCTCCATGAACCGCCTTCCACCAACCGCCATTGTCCCCGACCAGGTCCGCCATCCGCGACCAGGTTCACAAACGAGCCGCTCCCGCAGCGTCGCCCGGCAACCACCCGGCCGGTATCGGCTTCCGCTCCGGCCGCCACCGGCGCGTCCCTACCCGTAGGTAACAAGGGAGGGGCGTGACGAGACCCCTGCGGCAGAGGACGATGGAAGGGGAGTCGCTCGCGCCGAAGCATGAGAACAACGACCAGGCAACTGAGGGAGAACGCGTGGCAAACGCTAGCACCAGGAGGTTTTCGGTCATTACCGACGGCCTTCCCAGCCAGTTGCCGGACATCGATCCGTCCGAAACCAGCGAATGGCTGGAGTCTCTGGACGCGGTGATCGACGAACAGGGCCGCGGCCGGGCAAGATTCCTCATGCTGAAGCTGCTGGAACGGGCGCGGGAGAAGGCCGTCGGCGTGCCCGGACTCACCAGCACCGACCACATCAATACCATCCCGCCGGAGCAGGAACCGTGGTTCCCCGGCGACGAGCACATCGAGCGGCGCATCCGTGCCTACATCCGCTGGAACGCGGCAATAATGGTAAGCCGGGCGAACCGGCCTGAATACGGTGTCGGCGGCCACATCGCTACATACGCCTCGAGTGCGGCCCTCTATGAGGTCGGATTCAACCATTTCTTCCGCGGCAAGGACAATCTGACCGCCGGTCCCGGCGGCGACTCGGGCGATCAGGTCTTCGTCCAGGGCCATGCCTCTCCGGGAATCTACGCCAGAGCATTTCTTGAGGGCCGCCTGACCGCAAGGCAACTCGACGCGTTCCGCCGGGAGGGCGAGGCGGGCGGGCTCTCGTCGTACCCGCACCCACGCCTCATGCCCGATTTCTGGGAGTTTCCGACGGTCTCGATGGGGCTCGGGCCTATCCACGCCATCTATCAGGCCCGCTTCAACCGCTACCTGTTGAATCGGCGGATCAAAGACACGTCCCGCAGCCGGGTATGGGCCTTCCTCGGCGACGGCGAGATGGACGAGCCCGAGTCGATCGGCGCGCTCGGCATTGCGGCCCGGGAGGAACTCGACAACCTGATCTTCGTCGTGAACTGCAACCTGCAGCGCCTCGACGGACCCGTCCGCGGCAACGGTAAGATCATGCAGGAACTCGAATCCCTGTTCCGGGGCGCCGGCTGGAACGTCATCAAGGTGGTCTGGGGACGCGACTGGGACCCGCTGCTCGCCCGCGACACCGACGGTGTGCTCGTCCACCGGATGAACACGACGCCGGACGGCCAGTTCCAGACCTACACGACGTCGTCCGGGTCGTACATTCGCGAGCACTTCTTCGGCGCGGACGCGCGGCTGCGGCGAATGGTGAAGGATCTTTCGGACGACGACCTGCGCAAACTTTCCCGCGGCGGTCACGACTACCGGAAACTGTACGCGGCCTACAAAGCGGCAACCGAACACGCCGGCCAACCTACCGTCATCCTCGCGCACACCATCAAGGGCTGGACGCTGGGCAAGGACTTCGAGGCCCGTAACGCGACCCATCAGATGAAGAAGCTCAGCAAGCGTGAGCTGAAGGAATTCCGGGACCGCCTTTATCTGGAGATTCCCGATTCCGAGCTGGAGGCGGACCTGCCGCCCTACTTCCATCCCGGTCCGGATTCGGAGGAAATCCAGTACATGCGGGAACGGCGTGCCGCGCTGGACGGTTCGCTGCCCAGGCGGGTCGTTCTGGCCCGTCCCCTCAACCAGCCACCAAAGTCGATCTTCGACGATCTGCGGCGAGGTTCGGGTAAACAACCGGTGGCGACCACCATGGCCTTCGTCCGACTTCTCAAGGACCTGATGAAGACGAAGGAAATCGGTGCCCGTTTCGTTCCGGTAATCCCGGACGAGGCTCGCACCTTCGGCATGGACGCCATGTTCCCGACCGCTAAGATATACTCGCCGCACGGGCAGCGTTACGAAGCGGTCGACCGCGAGCTCCTGCTTTCCTACCAGGAATCGGAATCCGGCCAGATGCTGCACGAGGGCATCAACGAGGCCGGTTCCATGGGCTCGGTCATCGCCGCGGGCACGTCCTATGCCACCCACGGCGTGCACATGATCCCGGTATACGTCTTCTACTCGATGTTCGGCTTCCAGCGGACCGGCGACCAGATGTGGGCGTTCGGCGACCAGCTCGGCCGGGGCTTCCTGCTCGGCGCCACCGCCGGCCGCACGACCCTCAACGGTGAGGGGCTCCAGCACCAGGACGGCCACTCGTTGCTGCTCGCGTCGACGAACCCGGCCTGCGTGGCCTACGACCCCGCGTTCGCCTTCGAGGTCTCCCACATCGTCCGCGACGGCCTCGACCGTATGTACGGGGAACGTGACGAGAACGTCTTCTACTACCTGACCGTCTACAACGAGCCGTTCCCGCAGCCGGCCGAACCGGCCGGGATCGACCCGGCGCAGATCCTCGCCGGCATGTACCGTTTCCGCCCGTTTTCCGAAGCCGGCGTGTCCTCACAGTCCCCGGCGATCGGAGTCGCGCCGGACGCCGAACCCCGCCATGTGCAGCTCCTTGCGAGCGGAACCGGGATGAGATGGGCGCTCGAGGCCCAGGAGCTTCTTGCGACCGACTTCGGCGTGGAAGCGGACGTGTGGTCGGTGACCTCCTGGAACGAGCTGCGCCGTGAGGCCCTCGACTGCGAGGAGCACAACCTGCTCAACCCCGACTCCGATGAACGCCTCCCGTACGTGGCTCGCATCCTGCAGGGAGCGCAGGGACCGGTGATCGCCGTCAGCGACTGGATGCGGGCGGTACCGGACCAGATCTCGCGTTGGGTTCCCCAGGACTACTCCTCGCTGGGCACCGACGGGTACGGCCGCTCCGACACACGGGCAGCGCTGCGTCGCCACTTCCATGTCGACGCCCAGTCGATCACGGTGGCGGCCCTGGAGGCACTGTCGCGCCACGGCGCGCTCAAGGCAGCCGTGGTCGAGGATGCGATCCGCCGCTACGAACTGCGTGACGGACAGGCCGAGTAGCCAAGCCCAGGCCTCCGGCGGCGCAGGAAAAACCATGATCGCGCCGTGGATGGTGCCGGGTGGCGACGAGTAGGCCGCCCCCGGCACTATCGCCCCAGAGCGGCGTGCATGTCCCAGACAAGGATCTCCGCCGGCCCGCCCACGGCGCCGACCGCCAGCCCGTCGCATCCCCTGATCCGGGCTGCGTCACCGGTGGCGAGTTCGTCGGAACCCTCCAGCGTGACGGCTCCGCGCGCGACGAACAGGTGCACCCAGGGCGCGGACGGCAACGACACCGATCCGGCCTCGGGGAGGCGAGCCGCCCACAGCACCGCGTTCTTCTGTCGGATGTCGATCGCAGCCCCCGAACCCGGGCCGCCGGCGACCGCCACCAGACCGCCACCGGCAAGCGCGTCGGTCACGTCCATCTGGGCGTAGCCGGGCGTGATCCCCGCGGTGTCGGGGACCACCCACATCTGGACGAAGTGAACCGTGCCAGGATCTCCCGGGACGCACCCGTCGTCGCCGGAACGCTCCGCGTCCGCACCGGACGGGCACGGGGCCGCGTTCATCTCCGCGTGCAGAATCCCGGTACCTGCGCTCATCCGCTGGGCGAGCCCTGGGCGGAGCACACCGCGGGTTCCCGTGGAGTCCGTGTGCAGAAGCTCACCCGCAAGGACCCAGGTCACGATCTCCATGTCCCGATGGGGATGGGTGCCGAAGCCGCCACCGGGCGCGACGTGGTCGTCGTTGCTGACCAGAAGCAGACCGAAGTGGGTGTTGGCGGGATCGTAGTGTCGACCGAACGCGAACGAGTGGCGCGAGTCCAGCCAGGCATTCCGCGTCACGGCCCGGCTGTCCGCGCGCCGGACGGCGGCCACCGTTCCCCGCGACGTCGAGATATCGGTCACAGTCGTTCTCGCCTCATTCCCGTTGGTCACCTGCATTGTGCCGCTACCATCGGTGCGGCTAGTGTCGGCATGTCGGTTACCGTTGGGCGTGCCCGACCTACATGCCACCAGACCATGGTCCAACGTGGTCGTCCCGGCTTCG
This sequence comes from Candidatus Frankia meridionalis, assembly GCF_902812655.1. Classification (GTDB taxonomy): domain Bacteria; phylum Actinomycetota; class Actinomycetes; order Frankiales; family Frankiaceae; genus Protofrankia; species Protofrankia meridionalis. The sequence continues at coordinate 30,576 of NZ_CADDZT010000061.1, forward strand.
ATGCCGGGACGGTCCCAACCGCTAAGATCCGAGTCGGACGCAACGAAGGCCGGTACCCCTTTGGCCCTACCGACCCCCGAGGCCTGCGGCAGGCCACCAGCCCCAGGCACGACGTGAGAGCCTCGCGAGGAGGCGATGTGACGGCTGCCGACAGCCACGGGCGACAGATGCCATCGGTTACCAGGAAGACAAACATCACTCAACGCCATCACCAGGATGCGAGGCCGTGACATGGCCCGCTCCCAGCCCGGGAACGGGAACGGGAAACTGACATGATTCTGCGCTCTCGTCGGATTGACCGGCTGGAGGACCACCCGAACCTGCGGGGTATCCTCGCCATCCTGGCGCAGCTGGTGCACACGAGTGACACCGAACTCGGCGAGCTGGCCTCGGCCTGGCGCAACACGCCACAGCTTGCCGTTGCGCGCGACAAGGCGCTCTCGCCGGACGCGCCCCTCGTCGTCGAGGTTCTCGCCGCGTTCGACGCGCTCTCGGCCATCTACGCCGACGACCTCGCGGGCATCGACAACTACGTGACGGTCGATCCGGGTGTCACCGCGACCGCGCTCAAGGCGGTCCGGGACGCGATTGCGGCCGCGTACGCCAGACCGATCCTTGCCCGGTCGGAGTACACCGCGTTGATCCGGCCGTGGCGTACCGTCTACCCCCGCGGCCGGGGCCACGAGCCGGATCTGGGTCCGTTCGGGTCCGAGGTCAAACGCGTCCTCGCCGCGCTGCCGGTCCTGGCACGGCGCTGCCACGACCCGGACAGCCTCCGGGTCTACGACGGGCTGCTGGTCACCGTGCTCACCCGCGACGAGCTTGCGCACCGGGACGCGATGGAGGTCGCGTTCGACAGTGCCGTCCGCACCGGACGCCGCCGGGTGTGGACGTTGGTCCGGCGCAGCGCCGCCGAGGGCTTCTGGCGCCTGTGCCCGTCCTGCCACAAAATGATCAACCTGGAGGACGCCGGCTCCGACCAGCGGGTCATGGAACTCTGCGCGGATCTCGCATGTGCCCTGCTCGTCCAGGACATCCTCAACCCCGACATCGTGGCCAGCCTGACCGCGCCACTGCATACCCTCGTCCCGCTCCAGGACCGGCACAACAACGATCGGCAGACCGGTCGGTCATCGGACGTGCGGCGGTCGTGGTAGACGTGAGCTGAGCCGCGGCAGCACCCTGGTGGTCAGCGCGGCGGCCGTGGTAGACGTGAGCTGAGCCGCGGCAGCACCCTGGTGGTCAGCGCGGCGGCCGACGCTCCGATGGCGACGCCGGCGACGACGTCACTCGGGTAGTGGACGCCGACGTAGACCCGGGAGAAGGCGACCGCGCCCGCGAGAATCCCGACCGGAACCGCGGCACCGGGTGCGTCGACAGCCACCGCGATCGCGAACGCGGCTGCCGATGCCGAGTGCCCGGAGGGAAACGAGAAGGTGACGAGTTCCCTGCGGAGCCGGCGGACCAACGGCACGCCGTGCAGGCTGGGGCGACGCCTGCGGAACGCCACCTTGGCCGGTCCGTTGGCGGTCGCACTCGCCAGGCCGAGGGCGATGACGCCCCGCAGTGCCGCTCGGCGGTGCCGTCCCCTCCTCACGCCCAGGGCGCCCGCGATCATCCACCACAGCAGGCTGTGGTCGGCGGCTCGCGACAGTTTGGGCAGAACCGGGTCGAGCAACGGCCGCACGCTGGTGATCCGGGTGAAGACAGCCCGGTCGACAGCGGACACCACCGAGACGATCGGACGAGCGCCGTCGACGGCCCGCCGCCGACCGGTGACGGCGGTCCGAGGACGACGGTTCGCGTCAGGCAGTTCGGATGCGTGGCGCCGGTAGGGCCATCGGCTGCCGAATGGTGACCGGCGCGGTGGTCGTGCTCATGATCCTTGGGAGTACCCGCCGTGGTTCGACGATGCCCCCTGTTGGCAGAATCTCTCCGGTGTCGTCAAAAAGAATCACCCCGTTACACAACAGACTCCAGCCCTGATCGCAGTGCCGAATCGTCACCCGCGCGGCGTCCCGGTCGGGACCGGCGGCGGACGGGCAGGTCGGCTGATGCCGGCAACACGCCGGGGCTGGTAGGCGGGACTCGGTGGGTACTGGTGGACTCGCCGACGTCCTTGTCGATGGATCTCCAGAAACTGTTACTCCTCGCACAGTCACAGAAGATTACGCCCCCGGGTAACGGACGTCACATCGACCTGGCCTGATCGGCGGTGTGCGTGGTACTGGACCCGGGAAGGGGCCGAACGAGGTGAAGGTCGCAGCCCGGCGCTCTTCGTAACCGGTCGCATCATGGCTGCGACAGTCACCGGTTCGGCCTGCCACCTCTTTGGAACCGTCTGGTGACAGATACCGGATATGACGATGCCGACTGATGGTCGGAAAACACCTTCGGTACGTTTTCCTGGGACCCTTTACAGATGTGCACCCAGCCACGTTGCTAGGGGTGAGGCGACGGTGCATCCCGGTGCTTCCACCACGGTTACCCAGGAGAGCACGACGTTGAACGACTGCAGCACGACGTCGACCCGCGGTGACGCGGCGATCACTTCGACCATCCCGATGGACCTACCCCTGCACGACCTGACGGGCGGTCGACGCAAGCCCACCAGAGCAGCATATTCAGATTATTCAGATAGATCTTTTGGCAAACATGGAACAGAGATATCCATTGTCATGCCGTGCCTGAACGAGGAGGCATCCATCGGGATCCGCGTCGCGAAGGCACTGGCGGGGTTGGCCTGCACAGGACTGACCGCGGAGGTGGTGGTCGTCGACAACGGTTCGACCGACACCACGGCGGAGGTGGCCGAGAAGGCGGGCGCGCGGGTGATACGGGAGCCGCGACGTGGTTTCGGTCACGCCTGCCTGACCGGCTTCGCCGTCGCCCGCGGGAAATTCCTGGTGATGGCGGACCTGACCGTCTCCGATGACTTCCGCCACATCGGGCGACTTGTCGCACCGCTTCAGGCCGACGATGCCGACTACGTCCTGGCTCCCCGATCCTCCCGCCGGGCCCGCGTCATATCCTGGCCGCGTACGCACAGCGGTAATCCGGTGTTCACCGGTATGCGTAACCGGGTGTTCGACGTGCCGTCCCCGGACGGGCATTCCGGAATGCGGGCCTTCACGCGCGCGGCGTATCTTCGGATGGATCTGCGCCGTGAGGGAATGGAACTCGCGGCACAGCTCGTCATCGCGGCAGCCCGCGCCGAGCTTCGGACCGTGGAGGTTCCCCTCGCCTCCAACTCCCGCGGCGGTGCGCCCACTTCGCACTCGGCGCGCGGCGGCTCGCGCCGGTCGCGGTTCTCACTGCGGCTCACGCCACGCCACCGCTTCGTCCTACCCGGCCTCACCATGATCCTTCTAGGACTCCTCGGGCAGCTTGTCCTGCTTCCCGGTGCCCCGGGCGTCGGCTTCCACCATCTCGACGTGCGTATCTGCGTCCTGCTCGCCCTGCTCGCGATCCTGGGCTGGCAGGCGGTCATGCTCGGCGTCCTCGCCGACGTCCGCGATCTGGCGGCCGGGCGGGCAGGCGTCCGGGCGAGCCGTGACCGCTGGGCCGTGTCGGTGCTCCGCCGGTGGTTCAGCCTGGAGCGTGGGCCCGTGGTCGGTGCCGCACTGTTCACCACCGGTCTCGCCATCGACGCCGTTGTACTGGTCGGCTGGATCACGAATGCGTTGGGACCGCTCAACGAGATGCGTCCGGCCCTGTTGGCGATGACACTGATGGTGGTCGGCGCGCAGACCATGTTCGGCTCGTTCGTCCTGCGGATGCTCGCGGCCGACCCGACAGGCGTATACCAGCCGGCAGGCCGGTATACGCGGACGACCACGGCCGTGGCGACCGCCGAGCCGGCTGCTTCGGTCTGACACCGCTCCAGGCTGACATCGACGACGGCGTGCCGGTGAACGTCTCGCGGCCGGACCTGCCC
>NZ_CADDZT010000061.1:34771-38198 GCF_902812655.1 Candidatus Frankia meridionalis
GTCCGGGCCGGGCCCGCTGCGGCGGCACGCTCTGATCGCGGTCCTGGTTGCCATGGCCGGCGCCCTGCGGGTGCTGGCCATGGCCGCCTACCGGCCGGCGCTTGAGTTCTCCGGTGACTCCTACGCCTACCTGCGGCTCGCCAGACCCCTGGTACCCGACCCCGTCCGGCCCGCGGGCTATCCGCTGCTGCTGCGCGCGTTGTCCGCAACGGGCCGGTTGTGGGTCGTCCCCGCCGTCCAGCACGCCACAGGTGTCGCGCTGGGACTCGCCGTCTACGCGCTGATGGCGCACCGGGGGGTGGCCCGTCCGGTGGCGGCACTCGCGGCGGCACCGGTACTGCTCGACGCCTACCAGATGGACATCGAGCACTTCGTCATGGCGGAGACACTGTTCGAGGCGTTGGTGGTCGCGGGGGTGGTCGCCCTTCTGTGGGCGCCCAGACCGTCGCTGTGGGCCTGCGGGTTCGCCGGTGGGTGCCTGGCACTGGCATCCCTCGTCCGTACGGTGGGCGTCGCCCTGGGGATGCTCGCGCTGGTCTACATCCTCGTTCGGCGGTTCGGATGGTCACGGTCGGTCGCATTCACCGGGGTACTGGCCGTGCCACTGATCGGGTACGCATCCTGGTTCCACTCCGCCCACGGCACCTACGCGCTGACCGGTGGCGACACGTACTGGCTCTACGGCCGGGTCGCGCCGATCGCCGACTGTGCGCGTCTCGACCTCACCGCGCAGGCACGCCAGCTGTGCTCACCCCATCCGCCGCGTGAACGCCCAGGCCCGAACTACTACGTGTGGAACCACAACAGCCCCCGGTTCACCATCAGCGTTCCCGACGGGGAGAAGGAGGCTGTCCTGGCCGATTTCGCCCACCAGGTCATCCGGCACCAGCCGGTGGACTACACACGGATGGTGACCGGCGAGGTCGCTCACTACTTCACGCCGGGCCGATGGGTCGGACCACGCGACTGGTACGTCGGCACCTGGCAGTTCCCCGCCGACCCGGTGCCCGCCTACTGGCACAACAACGCACCGCTGATGACCTTCAACGGCGGGCGGGTCGCCCGTGCCGTCGCCCCCGGGCCGGCCGCGTTCCTACGGGCCTACCAGCGCTACGGCTTCACCCCGGGGCCGGCGCTCGGCGCCATGGCCGTGCTCGGTGTCGCCGCGGTGTCCCGTCGTCGGCCGAAGAAACCACGACCATGGCCTTCGCGCCGCCGGAAGCCCCGGGGATCGGCTGTCGGCCTGTGCGACGCAGACCGGCATGCCGAAGACCGGCGGATCCGGGCCGACTGCGCGCTGCTGGTGACCGCAGGCATGGCCCTGCTGGTCATCCCGTCGACCACGGTGTGTTTCGACTACCGGTACCTGCTGCCGACGCTGGTGCTGTTCCCCCCAGCCGCCGCGCTCGCGCTCCGGGCGATCGCACACGACCGCGACGCCTCACCGACGCCCCCGTTGCTACCTGCGGTGGCGCCCTCGCAGCGGTGACCTCCGGGATTCAGCCGCGCCAGCCGATCAGCCGGGGCGCCTCCATCCGTGGACATGTGTCCATGACGACCGGCAGGCCGGCGGCCTGCGCACGCGCCGCGGCATCAACGTCTCGGACACCGAGCTGCATCCAGATGCCCCCGGCCCGGATGCCGATGGCTTCGTCCACGACCGGGCCGACCAACTCGGACCGGACGAACAGGTCCACGACATCCACCGGGAACGGGATGTCACTCAACGTGGCATAACCCTGCTCGCCCGCGACCACGGGCTTCGACGGATGAACCGGGATGGCCCGTTTGCCGTGCGCGCGCAGATAGCCCGCGATCGAGTAGGCGACCCGGGAGGTGTTCTCGGACAGTCCCACCACCGCCCAGACCGTCGTGTCCGCCAGCATCCGTCGGATGGTCTCGTCAGCTCCATAGCGCACATCCGGTTACAACCGGCGGCACCGACGCGGTCATCCCGTGGCCAGCGGTCATCCCGTGGCTAGCGGTGACCTGGCGGCACGCCGCCCGACGGGCGGGAACCCGCGGCCACCAGAACATCCGACAGCCGGCGGGAAAGACTTCTACGATCACGTCGTGGACAACCCGACACGCACACGGCCACCGTGCCCACCGTGCCCACCGTGCCCACCGTGCCCACCGGGCGCACCGACACCCGGCGGGGCCGCATGAGCACCCGGCACGAGGTGATCGTCTCAGCGTCGGCCGAGCGCGACCTGGAACGGCTGCCGGACCGGACAGCCGGCGAGATCCGCCGCTTCCTCACCGGTCCGCTGCGCAACGATCCACGTAAGGCCGGGAATCCACTGCCGGAGTCGCGCTCCACCATGTGGGAGGCGTCCGGTTCGGAGTGGCGGATCCTCTACCAGGTGGACGCCAACACCCTCACCGTTCGTGTCATGGTAGTCGCGAAAAGGCGTGATCAGGGGCGTCGCGCCTCGTAGAAGCCTCCGCCCTCCTGGCGACATCCACCCAGCGGCATCGAGAAGGCCGTTCATCCTGAACGCTGTGAACGGTCGCGAAATCGCTACCGGTAGCGATGACAGCGGGTCAAACATCCCGGACCAGCGCGGTAGAACCGCCGACATCGTGACCGGTACGACACACACCGACACGGCAACAGCGGTGTGCTGGGCGTGCCGCATCCGGTCCTGTTACCGCTCCTAGCCGTGTCGATCATCCCGCAGGGATGGGCGTCGATACGTTCAGCCCGGGTCGGGTACGCCTCTCCTCGCCCGCATCCGCCAGCTGCGACGCGCCCATCTGCTCGCGTCCTTTCTGACGAGCCGGGACGCGGCCGCCGAGGTGCCTTCGTTCGTCCTCGGGGACTTCCTGCTCGACGAGTACACGGCCATCGCGCTGGAACAGGAAGCCGAACAGGTCCGGGTCGGACGCCGGCAGGCGATGTTCCGCCTTACCGGTGACGCGCTCGCGGGAACAGTGATCGCGGCGGTGTATGTGGCGTTGGTCCTGCTACTCGACGCCGGGCTGATGCCACTGGTCGCCTCAGGCACGGCGGTGCCGGCAATCCGGACCGGCCGCGGCGAGGTCGTGGCACTGGTCGCAGAGAACGGCAGTGGCAAGTCGACGCTGTCGAAGGTCCTCGCCGGGTTGTACGATCCGGACTCCGGACGGGTGACCTGGGATGATGTCGATCTCGCCGAGGTCGACCCGGACAACATCCGGGAGCAGATCGCGATCATTTCGCAGGAGTACACGCAATGGCCGATGTCCGCACGGTTGAACATCGTGGTCGGACGCATCCGCCGCCTCGGTAAGGACGGCCCGGACAGTGTCGTCCCCGCCGCACGGGCCACCGAGGCCGACACGGCGATAAGCGAGCTTCCGAACGGCTACGACACCCTGCTCGCCCGCCAGTACAACGCCGGTCACGACCTGTCCGGTGGACAGTGGCAACGGATCGCGTGTG
>NZ_CADDZT010000062.1:0-8346 GCF_902812655.1 Candidatus Frankia meridionalis
CCGTTCTGAGAACATCCCCGAGAACCACGATTTCGGCCCACCGGCGGTGGTTCGTCGGTTACATCAACTGGCCAGGTGTCATGCGCAAGGTCGAGTGATCATTATAGGCGACCCGCGGGGAGCCGGGCGGCGGGTCCTCGTACCGGCAGCCGCCTACCAAGGCCGGTCCTGCCCGCTTCCCGACCTGGTCAGGAGACGTTGACCCCGAAGTCCATGGCGATTCCGCGTAGACCGGTCGCGTATCCCTGGCCGACCGCCCGGAACTTCCACTCGTTGGAGTACCGGTAGAGTTCACCGAAGATCATCGCAGTCTCGGTGGACGCATCCTCCGTGAGGTCGTACCGGGCGATCTCCGTACCCGCCGTCGAGTCGACCACGCGAATGAAGGCGTCCCGAACCTGCCCGAAGGTCTGTCTGCGCACATCGGCATCATAGATCGACACCGCGAAGACAACCTTGGACGCCTGCGGCGTGAGCCCGAACAACTCGACCGTGATCTGTTCGTCGTCTCCCCCGCCACCACCGACGAGGTTGTCACCCATGTGTTTCACCGCGCCGTCGGGGCTCACGAGATTGTTGAAGAACACGAAGTACTGGTCGGAGAGAACCTTGCCCCGGTCATTGACAATGATCGCGCTCGCGTCAAGGTCATAGTCTGCGCCGGAGGTCTGACGCACCTGCCAGCCGAGGCCGACAGTCACGGCAGAGAGGTTCGGAGCAACCTTGCTGAGCGACACATTGCCGCCCTTGGACAGCGACACCGATGCCATACCGCAAAGCCTAGTCCCCTTGGAGCCTCCGGCCGTGAGAGGAACCAGGATTGCGCGGCCACCGGACGTGTGCGGCTGCTCGGGGAGGTCCGAACGCGCTGCTAAGGTCGCTTCGGTGCGCACCCCCGACCCCGTTCACGGCGCACGCCGGCCGGCGGCGGACACCGGGATGACCCGCCGGCTCAAGGCTCTCGCCCTCACCCAGCCGCTGCATGACCTCGACGCGCGCAAGAACCACCTCGACGGTGGCGACTTCACCGCCTACGCCATGGCGGAGCTCGCCCTGTACGCCATCGACCTGGTCACCGTCGCCATGGATTTCGACCGCGGCGCCGACCACTCCCAGGTCCGCCAGCGCCTCGTCCCACTGGCCGCAGCCCAGGCGCCGGACCGGCCTTCGGCCGAACATGCCCGTGTCGCCGGATGGGTGCTCGACAACCTGATCAACGTGGGTAGCGTCGACCGAGGGTTCGAGTCCGTGTACGGCACCTACCGGGACGACGGCCGTTACGTCCGCCGCCGGTTCGACTTCAAACTGTTGGTGGAGCTCACCGACCCGACCGGCGAGATCTACCTGCGCACCACGGACGAGGCCGTGACCGTGCTTGTCGGCGCGCTCGACACCGATGTCACCTCCGCCCAGGTCGCCGCGGAGGTGACATTGGACAGCCTGATCCGCAGCGGTCGCCTCGTCGACGCGCGGACCGCTGCCGAGCAGGCCCGCTACCGGACCGTCCAGTACGCCGAACAGCTTCGCCGCCAGTTGGAGGCCACCCGCCGCAACGTCCTCGCCGTCGACTGGCTGCACGCCGTCCCCGAGCTGGTCGACGAGGCTCTCACCCACATCGAGCAGCGGTACCGGCACGAGAACGCGATCCTCACCCACATCCGGCGTTACCGGGACTCCACCGAGGACGTCGAGCACAAGCGCCAGGCCGCCGAACTGGTGACGATCGTCGGCGACTGCGTGCGCCGCCACACCCAGCTACAGGCCCGCCTACAGGAGGCCGGTTCGGTCTTCCGGACCGAGCAGGACCGCCAGCAGTTCGCCGATCAACCGGCTCGGGCCGGCGTCGACCTGTACACACAGCTGCTCACCCCGACGCTGGGGCTGACCGTCGGCGCGGCCGAGGCACCCGCGCTCGCCTTCTTCACGAGCGCGGTCGGTGTCCGGGTGCCGCGGGCGATGCGCCTGCTCGACCTCGTCGACACGCTGCTGGAGCCGACCGCCGAACGCGCGGCCCTCGGCGCCGAGCTGGTCGACCCGGACCTGGTGGCCTGGTCGGAACCGCCTCGTTTCGGTGAGGAGGCGTGGGCAGCGGCCATGGACCTGTTCGACATCGACCCGGATGCGCCGCGCCGACTGTCGGCACTGCTGGCCGAGGCCCGTGACACGGACGGCCCGGACCTCGCGGACCTGGTGGCACTGATCGCGTTACACGCGGTGAGCCCCGAGATCGGGATTACCCGCCGGCACCGCGAGGACACCGTGCTCGTGGCCGTCGACGACGGCGTGCCCCTGGATGACCCGGAGTTCGGTGGCACGGACCTGCTGGTCGGACGGGTACGGCTGATCCCCGCCGACGCGGATGCGGATGTCGACGCGGATGTCGACGAGGTAACGGACGAGGTAACGGTGGCGTGTTGAGGGATCAGGTGACGGACGCCGCCCGGCTGGTCGCGTTCGGGCTGCGGCAGAGGCTCGTTCCGGCCCGGGATGCCGACTACGCCGAGCTGGTGCGTCGGTACCTGGCCGAGCCTGGGTTCGCCGAACTGACCGGGGCGGTCGCCGCCGGGCTCGGAATCGTGGTCCTCGATGTCTGCGACCGCGCCGGGTTGGTGCCGGCCGCCGCGGAGGACTCGGCTTTCGCCGTCCGGATGAGCGACTACGCCCGGCGGACCAGTGGGGAACACCGGGTTCCCGAACGGTTACTGCACGCCGTCGCACAGCTCGCCGTGGCGGCGCTGGCGTTCCCGCGTCCCGCGGACCTCACCGACGACTCCTACATCGGGCGGGTCAGCGTGGAAGGTGTCGACGCCTTTGTCCGGGAGGCATGCCGCCGCCTGGACGAGAAGCTCGCCGGGACCATGCACGACAACGACACGGACCCGCCCGCGGACGCGCCGAAGCTGGAACGGGCGTGGCGGCTCTACGCCCGCCGGACCGCCACCGGCGCGACGCGAGACGCCCGCCGGCTGGCCGGCTCGACGACCGGGATCATCGCCCGCGCGATGGGTTTCCTCGTCGAGTCCGGATGCCTGGTCGCGATCAGCGACGAGCATGGTGGGACCTATCGCACCACCCCGCGCTATCAGGTGCAGGTTCGGGAGCTTGCCGCCGACGCCGCCCTCGAGGAGCTGCTCGCACTCGGGGTAATGACCGTCAGCGACGGCCGGGGGGCTGTGCGCGTCCTGTCGGACACGCCGGAGCTGACCCGCGTCGCGGGAGCGGGAGGTGCCGATGTATGAGCTGTCCCGGGTCCGGCTGCACTCGATCGGTCCGCGCGGCGCCCGTTTCTCCGACGTCCTGCTCGACTTCTCGGATGTGGGCGCACCGGTCACCGGACCCCACCAGGACGCGCTGTTCGGCGAGGGCCGTACCCGGCCGCGGCGCCCGTCGCCCGCCTCGGTGCTGTTCCTGGAGAACGGCGGCGGCAAGAGCGTCCTGATGAAACTGATCTTCTCGGTGGTGCTGCCGGGTCGTCGTCAGGTCGTGGGCACCTCCAACGGCAGGGTGCTGGACAACTTCGTCCTGGCCCGGGACTGCGGGCATGTGATCTGCGAGTGGCAGCATGCCGTCACCGGCGAACGGATCGTCACCGGAAAGGTCAGCGAGTGGAAGGGCCGGGCGTCCACCGGCGACGTCACCCGACTCGCTGACGCCTGGTACGGATTCCGCCCCGGCGGAGCGGTCGAACTCGACACGCTTCCACTCACCCGGGACGGCCGGCTGGTCACCCTGTCCGGATTCCGCCAGCGCCTCCTCGACGCCGCCGCCACCGAGACGAACCTGGACCTCGTCTGGGAGACCAGCCCGGGTGCCTGGAATGAGCACCTCGGGGTCCTCGGACTGGACCCGGAGCTGTTCCGCTACCAGCGGGCGATGAACGCGGGCGAGGGCGAGGCCGCCGAGGCGTTCGCGTTCGGCAGCGACGAACAGTTCGTCGACTTCCTGCTACGGGCGGTGACTCCTCTGGAGGACCCGGTCGGACTGCAGGATGTCGTCGACGGCTACGCCGGGAAGCTGGCCGAACGGGCTGTACTCGCCGCCGAACGGGACTTCGTCGCCGGTGTCCTCGACCGGCTGCACCCCCTGGTGGACGCGGTGACGCGACGCGCCCAGACCGAAACCGCCCTGACCGTGGCCGCCTCCCAGGTGGCGGGGCTGGCCGCGACTGTGGACGCTCGCCTGGCCCGCGACACCGCCGGGGTGACCCAACTGGACGCGGAGGCCGCGGTGGCGGCCGACGCCGAACGCGCCGCCGAGATCGCGCGCGGTCGTGCCGGTGACCGCGTACTGGCCCTGCGAACGACGATCGCGCAGCTGCGGCTGGCTGTCGCGGAAAGGGACCGGGACACCCTGGTGGCGGCCCGCGAGGCAGGTCAGCGGACGCTGGATGCATGGCGGGCGACCGAGGAGGTGCTGCGGCTAGCCGCCGCGTCGGCCGAGGCCGAGCGGCTCACCCGGCTAGTCGCCGACGCCGAGACCAAGGCGGCGCCCGCGCTCGCCGAACGCGATGCCGCGGGCCGGGCCCTCGTGCGCGGGCTGCTCACCCTGGCCACGGCATCGGATGCCCAGGCCGCCGCGGCCGACGTCCGGGCGGGTGAGCACGAGGCACAGGCCGACCGGGCCGCGCGGGCCGAGCGCCACGCCGCGGACGAGGCCGCGACAGCCCGCGCCCACCGGCAGTCCCTGGCCGAACACGACGTGTCCGCAACCGACGCGCTGCGGCGGGCGGTCGCGGACGGTCTGGTGCCGGACGTGTCCTGCGATGTGGCCGCCCTGGCCCGGGATGCCGCCGAGGCGGCAGCGGCCGCCGCCGGCACGGTCCGCGCCGGGCTGGACGCCGTTCAGGCATGTCACCGTGCCCGCCAGGACGCGGCCGACCGCGAGCGCGAGGCGGAACGTGCCTGTGACACTGCCCGTGCTGTGCTCGCCCGACTCGGCGACGAACGGGACCGGGCGCGGGCGGCATCCGATGCGCTGGCGGTGGCAGCCGGCGATCGCCTCGCCGAGGTCCTGGGCGACGTACCCGCCGTCGATCTGGATGCGGACGCGGAACGGGCCCTCGCCGCTCTCGGCACCGCCATCGACGCGGCCGAGACCCGGAAACTGGCGCTGTCCATGGCCGCGGACGCCGACGCCCGAGTGCTCGACGCACTCGGCGCGGGCAACCTGCTGCCGGCCCGACCCGAGGTGACCGCGGCCATCGACGTCCTGGAGGCCGCCGGTGTCACCGCGGTCGCGGGCTGGTTGTACCTGGCGGGCTCCGTGGGCGAGGAGCAGCGTGACGCGGTGCTCCTCGCCCACCCGGAACTGGTCGACGGGGTCGTGCTGCCCGTAGCCGGGTCTTTGGAACGGGCCCGGGCGGCGTTGAGCGCGGCCCGGCTCCTGCCACGCGGGATCGTCGCGGTCGGCACCGCCGCCGTCCTGATCGACCTCGGCGGCGCGGATCCCGACAGCGGTTCCGACGGGCGGCAGGTGTTCCTCATCCCGCCGAACCCGGCGATGTTCGACGAGGACGCGGCCGAGACCGAACGGGCCGCGATCCGGGCCCGCCACGGCGAGCGGTCCGCACTCATGGTGCAGCTCACGGCCCGGATCAACCGTGACCGCAGCCTCGCCGCCGCGATCACGGCCTGGCGGGCGCAGAACCCGTCCGGCCGGCTGACTGCGCTCGCCACCGACGCGGGCCACGCCTCGGATGCGCTCGCGGCGGCCGATCGGGTCCTCGCCGAGGCACGCGTCCGGGCAGCGGCATCCGCGGCCGAGGCGGATGCCGCCCTGGCCGCGCTCAGGTCCCAGCGGGCGGACGAGCAGTCCTCCGTCGCCCGCGCCACCACCCTCGACCGACTCGCCCGCACGGTCGGTGACCGGTCCCGGACCGCCCGGGAGGCAGCCGCGTTCGAGACGGCGGCGCAGGAGAAGGCCGGCGAGGCGTCCCGGCACCATGACACCGCCGAGGAGGCACGGCGTTCGGCGCGTGACGCGCATCGCCGTGCGGACGCGGCCCGCCGTAACGCCGACGCGGCCCGGACCGAGACCGCCGGGGTGATGGGCGCCGGGGACCCCACCCACGAACCTGCCCACGGCACCAGCCGTAATCCGGCCCCCGACGCACCGGACGAGCGGGGCCGGGCGAACGATGCCGACCTGCCGGTGGCGGTGCTCCGGACGGTCTATGAGGCGGCGAACCGCACGTACGCTCAGGTCGAGGTGGAAACGGACCTGCGGGCCGGCCTCGAGCGGTGCCGCCGCACGCAGGCCGCGGCACGGGCGGCGAACGACGTCCTTCCCGCCGGCATCCGGGCGCAGGCCCGCGAGCTGCTCGCGGGGGTCAGTGGTGGGGACGCGGTGGCCCGGGCCGCGGGCGAGGCCGAGGCCCGCCGCGGGCTCGTCGCACTCGGCCGGGACCTCGACGACGTGCTGGAACGGCTCGGTGGCCTGCGGGAGGAGCTACGCCAGGTCGGGGCGGAGTCCCGCCATCGCGCGGTCGGCCCACCTGCCGGCCCGTGGGCCCCCCGCGATCTGCCGCACGCCGAGGACCTGCTGCGGACGGCACGCGCCGAGGTCGCACGGGCCGCCGAGGCACACGAACGGGTGCGGGCGCACCGGGAGTCGCTGGTGGAGGCGGCACGGCGGGCGGACTCGGACCTCTCGACGTTGCGGGCGGTCGCAGACCTGCTCGCCGACGCCCTCGCCGAAACCGGTGGACCGGCGTCCGGTGGACCGGTTGAAGGCAACGACGCGGACCCCGCGGAACCGTTCACCGGGTCGGCGGACGCCGCACGGATCGCGGCAACGCAGGTACGGGCCGTCTGGCGGGCGGCAGCCGGGGGGGTCGCGGCGACGCACGCCGACGTCCGGACCGCGGCGGACACGCTGGCTCTGTGGGCCGGTCAGGACCGTTTCGACACTGTGAAGGCGCCCGCGCGCCGCCAGCTGACCCGTGCCGGTCGGGAGACGCTGGCCACCCAGGCCCGGTCCTGGGCACAGGCGCTCGAGCCACGGCTGCGCAGCCTCGACGACGACCTGTCACACATCGGCCGCAACCGGGCCGCAATCGTCGCCCGGTTCGAGGGGATGGTCCGGGCTGCACTCGGCACGCTGCGGGTGGCCCAGCGGCTGTCGCGGCTCCCCGCGGGGCTGGGTGACTGGTCGGAGCAGGAGTTCCTGCGGATCCGTTTCGGCGAACCGGAGCCGACCGCTCTCACCGAGGCTCTGGGTGAGGTGGTGGACGAGGTGGCCACCGCGGCGACACAGACCGGTGTCGCTGGTAACAGCGGCACCGGTAGCGCCCGCGGTCGGATCGGCGGTGCCGGCCGCCGCGACGGGATGGGGCTGTTGCTGCGCGGCGTCCACGCGGCACTGCCCCGCGGCGTCCGGGTCGAGATCCTCAAACCGGACGCGGTGCTGCGCACCGAGCGGGTCCGGGTGTCACAGATGGCGGACGTTTTCTCCGGCGGGCAGCAGCTCACCGCGGCCATCATCCTTTACTGCACGATGGCGGCGTTGCGGGCAAACGACCGCGGGCAGGTCCGCACTCCGCATGCGGGTGTGCTGTTCCTGGACAATCCGATCGGACGCGCAAGCGCCGGTTACCTGCTGGAGCTGCAGCTCGCCGTGGCCGAACGCCTCGGCGTCCAGCTCGTGTACACGACCGGGCTGTTCGACACGACGGCGCTGACTGTGTTCCCGCTGGTCATCCGGTTGCGTAACGACGCGGACCTGCGTGCGGGGCTCAAGTACCTGCGGGTGGAGGAACACCTGCGTCGGGGCCTCACCCCACCGAGCGCCGGTCCGGACGCCGGGTCGTCCGCGGGCGTGCTGAGCGCTACCCGCCTGTTCACCCGTCCCCCCGCCACAGCACCGGACTCGCCGGCCACTGCACCCGGGCCGGCACCCGGGCCGGTACCCGCTCCGGCCACCTGACCGGGGCCTCGCCAGGCCTCAGGGTGTGGGAGAGGCGGAAGAGGTCGGGGCCGGGCAGGTCCTCACCTCAAGGGAACCCGTGGACTGCGCGCGCAGACCGTTGATGTCGGTGACGGTCACCGTGAACGACAGCAGGCCGGCGGCACCGGACGATCCGACCGGACCCGACCAGACAGACTGCTGCCCGGTCGCGTCGTCCAGGTTGAGTCCGGTGGTTGTCGTTCTCCCATCCGGGAGCTTGGCGATCAGCTCTACGCCGAAGACACCGGTCGAGTCGGTCGTCCGGACCGACACCACCGACAGGGTCGGCCTGGACGTGGGAGGGCATCCCAACGTGTAGAGGACCGTGGGGGCGGTGGCCACCGAGTCGATGACCGGTGGGCCGGACACCTGGGCGATCACCCGCACCGCTCCGACCGCGCC
>NZ_CADDZT010000062.1:8694-17821 GCF_902812655.1 Candidatus Frankia meridionalis
GGCCGGCGCGGCCGTGCGGTCGAGGGAGAAGGTGACGGCCCGGTGGGCACCGCCCGCAATCGTGCCGGCGGCCGGCGTGACGGTGAGCCAGGTCGCGGTGGCGCCGAACTGGAAGTCGGCGGGAGCGGTACCGGTGTTATGCAGGTCCACGGTCGCCGAGGAATTGACCGAGCCCAGATCGAGGGTGCTCTGCGACAGCACGACGCTGACGTTCGCGCCCACGATGCTGGCGCTGGCCCGCGCGGCTCCGACCGGCAACGCACCCGGTTGCGTTTTTCCCGGCTGCCCGGACGAGCCGTCGACGCCGCCGGCCGCGGGTGCGCCCGCGGCATGGATGCCGGTGCCGGGCGCCGAGGACGCGGCCGCGGAGGTCCGCCCGCCGTCTCCGGACTCGTTCCCGGAAGCCGACACGGACATGGGTGTGACGGCCGTGACCGGGTGTCGGCCCGGCGGCACGCCCCACCCCCCCGACCGCAGGCGCAGGTAGCCGGCCGACGCCCCGAGCAGCAGGGCCGCCGCCGCCAGCGCGACAACGCGCACCCAGCGAATGGGAAGGATCCGGCCCGACCGCCTCCAGGGTGATCGGTGCCGACCTGTCGTGGCATCACCACGATCCACAAATAGCGCCATCGGATCGACCCTAGGTTGACGAAGGTGGCCGGTGCAGGGGTTCCGCTCGTTTGCTTGACAAAACAGCGGTCACAATTCTTACACCAGACCAGCAAACAGAACCCTTGCCACCCAGCAGATGAGCACGTACGTCACAATGCAGCAACGAGTTACTAACGTTCGGCAACACAATGCATACCTGCGGCGCGCGAGCTGTCGACCAACCGGCGCGCTGGACCCGACCGAAATCCGATCATGATGCATCTGGGAAGCAGAGATGACAACGTCGTGAACGCATAGAACAGCTGCCGAAAGGAGCGGCCCATGGCCGGAGCCCCGTTCACGATGGAGGTCGAACTCGGCAAGATCCGCGAGTTCGCCCGGGCGACGAAGTCGTCCAACCCCGACTACCTGAAGGCCGATACGCCGGTGTCACCCGCGACCTTCCTGGCCTCCTCGGCGTTCTGGACGGGGCCTGAGAACTCCCCGCCGCTTGAGGAGATCGGCGATGTCGCCCGGATTCTGCACGGGGAGCAGGAGTTCACCTTCCAGGGCGAGCCGCCCCGGGCCGGCACACGGCTCGTCGGCCAGACCCGTATCGCCGCAACATATGAGAAGCAGGGCAAACGCGGCGGAAGCATGCGGTTCGTCGAGCTCGTGACCGAGTTCCGCACGCCGGAGGGCCGGCTTGTCGCAGAGTCGAAATCCACCGCCATCGTCACCGGCCAGGCACCGGAAGAAGGGTCCGCCACGTCATGACCACGATCACGACCACCGGCACGACCACCGGCACGAGGCCCACGACCTGGGAGGAGCTCCAGATCGGCGCGGCCGCGGCACCGTTCACCGACACGCCGCTCACCCGTACCGACTTCGTCCGCTACCAGGGCGCGTCCGGTGACATGAACCCGATCCACCATGACGAGCAGTTCGCGCGAGCCGCGGGCTTCCCCACCGTCTTCGCGGTCGGGATGCTGCAGGCCGGCGTCCTCGCGACCTACGCCACCGACTGGCTGGGCGCGGCGAACGTCCGCCGGTTCAAGGTGCAGTTCCGGGAGCAGGCATGGCCTGATGACATCCTGACCTACGCGGGCACGGTGGTCGGCCGGCGCGAGGAAGGCGACCGTCGCCTGGTGGACGTGGAACTCACCGCCACCCGCCAGACCGGCGGCATCCACCTCAAGGGTGTGGCGACCTTTGTCGTCCCGTAGCCGCGATCATCCTGTAAACATGTTAAAAAATTAGCTGCTTCGGTGGCCCGCGAACCCGACGGCGCGGAAGGATTACCGGCACGCCGAACGTCGCCACAGCACCATGGGAAGCAACAGCGCGGCGCCATCAGACATGGGAGATGTGATCGTGAAGGTGGGAGTCCAGGTATGACCGGGATCTGCGAAGGACGTGTTGTCATCGTCACCGGCGCCGGTAACGGCATCGGTCGCGCGCACGCGAAACTGTTCGCCGCGGAGGGCGCCAAGGTCGTCGTCAACGACCTCGGCGGCAGCCGGGACGGCTCGGGGGCCTCGACCGGCCCCGCCCAGACCGTCGTCGACGAAATCAAGGCCGCCGGCGGGGAGGCTGTCGCCAACACCGACGACATCTCCGACTGGGAAGGCAGCAAGAGCCTCGTCCAGCAGGCCATCGACACCTTCGGCGGCCTGGACGTCGTGGTGAACAACGCCGGCATCCTGCGCGACCGGATGCTCACGAACATGAGCGAAGCCGAGTGGGACGCGGTCATCAAGGTGCACCTCAAGGGCACCTTCGGGCCGACCCACCATGCCGCCGCCTACTGGCGTGACCGGTCGAAGGCGGGCCAGCCGAACGACGCGCGGATCATCAACACCTCGTCCCCGTCAGGTCTGTTCGGCAACGTCGGGCAGACCAACTACGGCGCGGCCAAGGCCGGTATCGCGACCTTCACCGTGATCGCCGCGCGGGAACTCGGTCGTTACGGTGTGACCGTCAACGCCATCGCGCCGACCGCGCTGACCCGGATGACCGAGGACCTGGCAGCAGTCCAGGCGATGAAGGACGCCGCCGGGGACAGCTTCGACCCGCTGGCGCCGGAGAACATCTCCCCGACCGTGGTGTGGCTCGGCAGCCCCGCCTCCAAGGACGTGACCGGCCAGGTGTTCGCGCTGTTCGGCGGCAGCATCACCGTCGTCGAGGGCTGGGTCAACGGCCCGAACGTCACCCGGCAGGGAACCTGGGCCCCCGGTGAGCTGTCCGAGGTCATCCCCGACCTCGTCGCGAAGGCCGCGCCAGGCGCTGACATGGAGGGCAACCGCCCAACCTCCGTCAACGCCTAGTGCCGGCATCAGTGCCCGGATCGACCTGAGCCCTGACCAGCCTGGGACCGATCGACACAGGGCCTGCCCATGGGCCGGGGCCTGCCCGAGAACCTGCCGCATCCGGCGCGTTCTCGGGCAGGCCCCGGCGCTTCGGTTCATGTTCTCTGAAGGTTCTTCACAGCTTTCTCACAGCCTGAACCGGCACGCTACCCATGCGGGAGCACCGTCACGACCACGGCTACCTAAACTCCCCATGACCGGATACTCGCCGGAGGCGGACGAACCTACCGACGCCCCGGACCGATGACAGGGAGGCCGATAGGTGGTGACGTCCAAAACCCGGCGACAGCGCGAGCTTGCCGCGGCCAGGGCCATGCGGCAGGCGGAGCGCCGGGCTGCGGCGCTGCGACGGCGCCGCAGGATTACGGTCGCGGTCTCCGCCGGGGTCGTCGTGGCGCTCGGCGGCGGTATCGCGGGCGCGCTGCTGCTCTCCGGCAGTGACAGCACGGCCACCGTATCCGCGTCCCCGGCAGCGTCCGCCGCCCCGGCAGCGTCCGCCTCCGCGTCACCGTCGGCCGTCCCGGCGGCGTCCACGAAGGTCGGCCCCTGTACCTACACCTCGGACGGACAGCAGCCGTCCAAACCGGTGAGTCTTCCGGCCGCGGCCGACACCGTCGACCGCTCCCCCGCCACGATGGTCATCACCACGAACAAGGGGACGATCAAAGCCACGCTGGACGCGGCGAAGGCACCCTGTACCGTCCACGCCCTGCTCACCATGGCGAACGCCAAGTTCTTCGACAGCACCCCCTGCCACCGCGAGACCACCCAGAACATCTTCGTGCTCCAGTGCGGCGACCCCACCAGCAGCGGTAGCGGCGGCCCCGGCTTCGCCTACGCCAACGAGAACACCGACGGCGCGAAGTACACCCGCGGCGTCATCGCCATGGCCAACGCCGGCGCGAACACCAACGGCAGCCAGTTCTTCATCAACTACAAGGACCCCGCCGCGGACGGTGTGCAGGCCCTTGCCACCAACTACACCGTCGTCGGCAAGATCACCGAAGGCCTCGGCGTCCTCGACGCCATCACCTCCCCCGGTGTCGACGGCGGCGGTTCCGACGGCGTCCCCGTCACCAAGCCCCAGATCACCTCCCTCACCGTCACCCAGACCGCCTGACGGGGTGCTCTGCTACTGCTTCTCCCAGCGGCGGACGGTGTCGATACGTGCCCGTAGCTGCGCGGTGCTGGCCTGGCCGGTTGCCGGCCCGCCACAGGTCCGCCGCAGCTCACCATGGATCATCCCGTGCGGCCGCCCGGTGCGGTGGTGGTGGGCGGCGACCAGCCGGTTCAGCTCTCGGCGCAGCTCGGCGATCACCTCGTGGGTGGGGTGGTTGTCCGCTGATGCGTCATCCGCGGGGTCGGCGGGGTCGGCACCCGGCGATGCCGGCGTCCCCGCCCGTGCGGCCACGACCGGAGACGCCGGGTCGGCCTGCGAACGTCCGGCGGTGCGCTCCTGCTTGCGTCGCGCGGCGAGCTGAGCCGCCTCACGCTGTCTGAGCAGGACCGCGACCTGGTCGGGTTCGAGCAGGCCCGGCAAGCCCAGGAAATCCTCCTCCTCGGCGGAACCGGCTGCGGCCTGCGTCCCGAACTCACCACCGTCGAAGATCACCCGGTCGAGGTGGGCCGAGGAACCGAGCGCCGTGAACGTCCGGTCCGGTAGGTCCGGGATGTCCCGGCGCCGGTTGGCCTCGCGCAGGGCGTCGTCGTCGAAGGCGTCCGGCTCGCGCAGGGGCTTGTCGAGGGCGTGGTCTCGCTGGACCTCCATCTCACCGGCGAGCGCCAGCAGTGCCGGGACGCTGGGCACGAACACGGACGCGGTCTCGGCCCGGCCACGCCCCCGCACGAAACGGCCGACCGCCTGTGCGAAGAACAGCGGCGTGGCCACGGATGTGGCATAGACCCCGACCGCCAGACGGGGCACGTCCACACCCTCGCTGACCATGCGGACGGCGACCATCCATCTTTCCCGCGAGTCCCGGAAGGCGGCGATCTTCGAGCTGGCGGTGGGATCGTCGGAGAGCACCACCACCGGTTCGGTGCCACTCACGCGGCGCAGGATCCCGGCGTAGGCACGGGCGTTGGCATGATCGGTGGCGATCACCAGCCCGCCCGCGTCCGACATACCGGCCCGGACCTGGGACAGTCTGGTATCCGCGGCGGCGAGAACCGCGGGAATCCAGTCGCCACTCGGGTCCAGCGCGGTACGCCAGGCGGCGGCGGTCTGCTCGTTGTTCAGCGGCTCGCCGAGACGGGCCGACAGTTCATGCCCGGCGCTGGTCCGCCAGGACATCTCCCCGGAGTAGGCCAGGAACAGCACGGGACGCACAACACCGTCACGCAGCGCGTCGGAATAGCCGTAGGAGGAGTCGGCAACGCTGCGGGTCACGCCATCCGGGCCCGGCACATAGCTGACGAACGGAATCGGGTTGACGTCGGAGCGGAACGGCGTTCCGGTGAGCGCGAGCCGCCGAGTCGCCGGGGTGAACGCCTCCCGGACGGCATCACCCCAGGACAGGGCGTCGCCGCCGTGGTGGATCTCGTCAAGGATCACCAGCGTGCGACGCCGCTCGCTGCGCAGTCGGTGCAGCGCGGGATGGGCGGCGACCTGCGCGTAGGTGAGCACCACACCCGTGTAGTCCGACGAGGTGGCCCCGGCGGTGTTGCGAAAGGTCGGGTCGAGAGCGATACCCACCTCCGCCGCGGCGTCGGCCCACTGCCGCTTCAGATGTTCGGTGGGTGCCACCACGGTGACCGCCCGTACCACACCGTCGCGCAGCAGATCGGACGCGACCTGCAGGGCAAAGGTCGTCTTGCCGGCGCCGGGGGTGGCGACGGCCAGGAAGTCTCGGGCGCCGGAACCACCCCGGGCACGGTAGGCCGCGAGCGCAGCCTCCTGCCACGCTCGTAACGGACGACGACCTGGTGACACCGCAATGTCACGGAGAGGGCCAGCACTCACAGAAGGAGACTCTAAGGGCTGGGGCCGGACCGCCGTGGACGCCCGGCGTTGGTCACCGAGAGCACCCGACGTTTCATGGCATACGGACCACCGGCGTGACCGAGCACATGCGACATCACCGAAAGTGTCGAAATCCGCTTGCGGGTGCCGCGGGAAGGAGCAGGACGTTCCCGGTCCGTACGGCGCATGATTACCGCAAGGCGACACACGGTTCCCTCTGCTTCACTCCTGGCATATTCGGAAAGGGCCATCGCCGGAACATCGAGCCGAAACGGGCGGGGCCGAACGGGCGGGTCTGTATGAACAGGGCCATGCCGGGTGTCCGCCGAGCGACGATAAGCTAGCTTTGTCGACCAGCAGGCAACGGCCTCAACAAGTCGGTTCGCCGCCAGGGGCCCGAACGAACCTACAGCGTTGGGGAAGGCAGACGATGACTCTGACGGTCAGGGCCGTGTCATCTGCAGGCTCGACCGCTCCGAGGCGCACCCCCAATACCCGGCTGCGAACCTGCCGGGAGGAGCGGGGCTGGTCGCAGGAGCGACTCGCCACGGAACTCCGGCGCTTCGCTGTCATCCACGAAGGACGCGAGGCAGGCGTCACCGGCAACATGGTCTGCAAGTGGGAGAAGGGCGACAAGAAGCCCAGCCTTCGTTACCAGCGGCTCCTGCGGGCTCTCTTTCACCGGACCGCCGGGGAACTCGGATTCATCGACGATGCCGGCGGCTCCGTCTCGGCCACATCCGGCCCCGAGCGCGATCTGGACATGCCGCAGCCAAGCGTGGAAAGGCGTTCCTTTCTGCGCATGGTCGCGGCGGCCGGGGGCGTAGCGGCCACTCCGGTGACCTTCGACACCGAACCGTGGGAGCGGCTTTCCGCGGCCCTGCGGCAGCAGTCCGTCGTCACCACGTCGACGGTCGACGACCTGTCGGCACACACCGCGGGTCTGTACGGCCTGGAGGAGCGGGTACCGGCCCGCGCGCTGATGGATCGGGTGACCACGCACCTCGGCACGTTGAGCGTGCTTCTGGAGACTTCACCGCGCTCGACGATACGCCGTGGCCTGACCACGACCGCGGGCGAGACCGCCGCGCTCGCGGGCTGGCTCGCCTTCGACATGGGTAACAACTCGAACGCGCTCGCCTACTACCGGGTGGCGGTCGAGGCTGCCCGGGAGGCCGATGACAACGCCCTGTGGGCATGCGTGCTGGGGTACGAGAGCTACCAGCCCGGCATAAGCGGGCGGCCGGACCAGGCCTGTGCGCTGCTCACCGAGGCGCAGCGCCGTGCCGGGCAGGGCGGCAGCATGATGACCCGGGCCTGGCTGGCTGCGCGGGAGGCCGAGGAACAGGCGGCCAGGGGCGACGGCAATGCGGCGCTGCGCGCACTCGACCGGGCCACGGACGCCTTCGACCGGGCCGACCCGGAGTGCGAGCGCGCGTGGACGCAGTTCTTCGACCGATCCCGGCTCGACGGGATCAGGATCACCACCTTCACCCGGCTACGCCGTCCGGAGGCCGCCTACGCCGCCGCCGAGAGCCTGCGGACAGTCAACCTGGCATCGACCAAGAAGCGTTCGCTGCTGCTGGGTACCATCGCCGAGGTGCACCTTCATCGCCGGGAGATCGAGCAGGCATGCCAGCTCGCGGCGGACGCGCTGGCGATCGTGGCTCAGACCGACTTCTCCCTGGGGCTGGCACGCATCCGACGAATTTATGATCAATTGCGGCCATGGCAGGCCGTCCAGTCGGTGCGCGACCTCGACGAACAGCTGCGGGTTCTGATCTGATCGTGCGGTCGACACCAGCACCCGGATGATACCGGGGCCCAGCTGAAAGACTGCGACAATGCGTTTCTCCGCACTACCGGAGGCCATCTGGAAACGACTCGGCCAAAGGGTTGGAAGATGAACGTCAGAAGCTGGTGGCCGGAGCCGTCTCGGTCGTGATCCAGTCAAGGTAGTCACCGTGGCCGTCGACGATCGGCGTCGCAATGATCTCAGGAGTTTCGTAAGGATGCGCCCGGACAATCTCCTGGGACAGCTCATCGAATCGCTCGGTCGTCGTTTTCGCCAGACAGAGCCATTCGTCCGCCTGCTCGATCTCACCCTGCCACCGGTAGGTGCTTCGAATCGGACCCAGAACCTGAAAACACGCGACCAGGCGACGTTCCACCAGTAAACGCCCGATCCGGTCCGCTCCGGCCGGCGAATCGATACTGGTCATGACCTGAAGGTAGCCCACGGACCCTCCCCGCCATTTGATGGACAAGGAACATACTCTACCTTGGACCACACGGTCCACCGACAAATTTGCGGTGACATCTCAGCAGCACAGGATTCTTGACGAACCGCGCCGCCGACGGCGATAGCCGCCGAACACGACAACCGAGATCCGCGAATTTTTATCATTCCGTACGAAACGGTCCGAAATAATACAGACGACGCGGATACAGACGACGCGGATACCGCCCGACGGTATGAATCGTCGCGAACCGGGCAGGTTTCACCGCTGGTCCGGCGGGTGCCTCCGGCGGGCGGGACCGTGGGGACCGACCGTGCTCGGGTCAGCCCGAAGCGCCGCCCACCCGGTAACAGTCGTACACGCCACCGACCGTTCGGATGGCTGCGAGCACCCCGTCCAACTGCCCCGGTCCAGCGACCTCAACCGTGAACCGAGCACGCGCCACCCGGTCCCGGGATGTGACGGTGGACGCGGAGCGGACCGTGGCGGACGCCTCCGACAGCACTTCGGTGATGTCCGCCAACAGTCCATGCCGGTCGAACGCCTCGACCGCGATCTCGGCCGGGAACGTCACCGTGGTGGACGGCACCCAGGAGGTCACCACGACCCGGTCCAGATCCCCACGACCGTCCGTCACGTTCGCGCATTCCTGCCGGTGCATCGAGACCGCGGGGCTGTGCGTGGTGGTGAATCCGATCACCTCGTCCCCGGGCAGGGGGAGGCAACAGCGGGCCAGCCGGACCGGAAGGTCGGTCCGGCCGTCGACCGCGGCCATCCCTGCCCAGACCTGCGGCTCGTTCCCGCCGTCCGACCGGTGCCGGCCCCGCCGATGGTGCGCGGCCGACGTCGGAGTCCGCGTGGAACGGCGGGGAACGGGATCCCCGATGGATACCGGATGACGCGACGCATGGCCGCTGTCCCGCGAGGCCGCGTATTCGAGAAGCCCGCCTTCGAGGACCTCA
>NZ_CADDZT010000062.1:18125-25776 GCF_902812655.1 Candidatus Frankia meridionalis
CACCAGCCGGCCGTTGATCCGGGCGCCGATGGCCCGGTGCCCCAGTTCCGTGTGGACGGCGTAGGCGAGGTCGACCGGCGTGGCCCGGGCGGGCAACGCGATGATCCTGCCCTTGGGAGTGAAGGTGAGAACCTCGTCCGAATCGAGATCAGCCGACAACGACTCGAGGAACTCGCCCGGGTCCTTGGCCTCCCCCTCCCACTCGAGGAGGCTGTGCAGCCAGGCGAGACCCTCCAGACGGGCGCCGTCCGCGGACGGTCCGACCGGCCGCGCGATGATCCCGGTTTCGGCGAGCCGATGCATCCCCTCCGTGCGGATCTGGATGTCAACGGGTTTCCCGGACCGGTCCATGACGGTCGTGTGCAGCGACTGGTACATGTTGAACTTGGGCATGGCCACGAAGTCACGCAGCCGCCCAGCCGCCGGCCGCCACATCGTATGCACGATTCCAAGAACCTCGTAGCAGTCAGTAACGGAATCAACGAGGACGAGGACCCGGACGATGTCGTTGTAGTCCCGCGCTTCCCAGCCACGTTCCTGCGCCCGCTTATAGATCGAGAACAGATGGCTGGTCCGGGCCGAGACCTGGCTGGAGATCCGTGCGTCCGCCAGACCGTCGCGGAGCTCATCCATGATCGCCGCAAGCTGACCGGACTCACGCTCCGCGGCCGTGAACTCGTCGACCATCAGCTGGGTACGCCGGTGTTCGTCGGGATGGAGAACAGCGAACGAACGGTCTTCCAATTCCCTCTTGATGACGCTGACGCCGAGCCGGTGTGCCAGTGGCGCGAGGATTTCCAGAGTCACCTGAGCGATACGCGCCTGTTTGACTGGCGACTTGAAACCCAGGGTCCGCATGTTGTGCAGGCGGTCGGCAATCTTGATGACCAGGACCCGGTAGTCCTTGGCCAGGGCGACGATCAGCTTGCGCAGCGTCTCCGCCTCGGCTGCATTGCCGAACCGCATCTTGTCGAGCTTGGTCACGCCGTCAACGATGTTGGAGACCTCCGGGCCGAAAGCCTCGGCGGCGGCATCCAGGGTATAGCCGGTGTCCTCGACGGTGTCGTGCAACAGGGCGGCAACGATCGTGGTGGTGTCCACCCCGAGCTCGGCGAGGATCCGGGTGACCGCCAACGGATGGGTGATGTACGGATCGCCGCTATGTCGCGTCTGACCGGCATGCAGCCTGTTCGCCACGTCATAGGCGTGGATGACAAGGCCGATATCGGCCTTGGGATGGTGCTCGCAGTGCATGTCGATGATGTCTCGCAACGGAGGCGGCACCGGGGGGGCTGCTCGGGACGCCGCCATGCGGCGGGCGAGATGGGCAAGGCGTGTGCCGGCCAGCCAGGCGACGGCCAGCGTACGCGTGGCCTCCCCCCCACCGGGGCGTTCCACTCCCCCGGTTGAGCGTTCCATCCGCGCGGGCCGAGCCGCGCCCTGCATCCCCGCACCTACGATCTCGGCGTCCACAGCGCCCCCCCTTAACACATCTCAGCGCGGAACGGGCCGGCGAGCCACGCATCCGCAGGCGATGATCTGCCGCCGTGCCGACATCGACGACGGACGGTCGGCCGCCGCAACCCACCCCCGGGAACCGGCGCACCACGTCGCGACGTCATCATGTTCAGCCCCGTACGCCCGAGGTCACCCGGTAGCAGTCATACACGCCGTCGATGGACCGCACCGCATCCCGGATGTGTCCGAGATGTTTGGCGTCCCCCATCTCGAAGGTGAAGCGGCTGACCGCGACCTGGTCACGGGTGGTGGTCACGGATGCCGACAGGATGTTGACGTGGTGGTTGGTCAGCACCCGGGTGACGTCGGACAGCAGCCGGGTGCGGTCCAGCGCCTCGACCTGGATGACGACGAGGAACACCGAACCCGACGACGGTGCCCATTCGACCGGCACCGTCCGGTCGTGGGGACCGCCTCGCAGGGTCGCGAGGTTCGAGCAGTCCGCACGGTGCACCGATACGCCCTTCCCCCGGGTGACGAATCCGGCGATCGCGTCCCCGGGCATGGGCATGCAGCAGCGGGCGAGCTTCGCCCACACGTCCTCGGAGCCACTGACAATCACCCCTGGATCGCCGGCGGACCGCTGCAGCGCACGGGTGGGCAGTGCGGTCTCGGCGACGTCCTCGGCCGCGCCCTCGGGCCCCCCGAGCGCCGCCACCAGACGGCCCACCACCTGTTGTGCGCTGAGGTTGTTCTCCCCGATCGCGGCATACAGCGCGGAGACGTCCGGGTAGCGAAGATCCTTGGCCAGGGTCAGCAGGACGTCGCCGGTCATCAGACGGGTCAGCGGGAGACCGTGGCGGCGCATCATCCGGGCGATGGCGTCCCGCCCGGCGACGATGGCGTCCTCCCGTCGCTCCCGAGCATGCCACTGGCGGATCTTCGTGCGGGCCCGAGACGAGCGGACGAAGGTCAGCCAGTCCTCGCTCGGGCCTGCCGAGTGCGCCCGCGACGTGAAGACCTCGACGGTGTCCCCGTTGTCGAGTGCGGTGTCGAGGGCCGCAAGCCTGCCGTTGACCCGGGCACCCACACACTGGTTCCCCACGTCGGTGTGGACGGCATAGGCGAAGTCGACCGGGGTCGCGCCCTCCGGCAGTGCGATCACGTCGCCCTTGGGGGTGAAGACGAAGACCTCGTCGGTGTGCAGGTCGAACCGCAGGCTGTCGAGGAACTCACCGGGTTCGGCGGTCTCCCGCTGCCAGTCGAGGATCTGGCGCAACCACGCCGTCGGGTCGTTGGCGGACCGTCCGCCCTTACCCGCCCGGCCGGTCGTCCTGGATCCGGTCGCCGCCCTCGAGCCGACCGCCCTCGAACCGACCGCCCTGGAGCCACCGTCCGCGAGCCCGAGTGGCGAGGCCTTGGCCGTACCCGACGGCTGCGCGGCGACGCCGTCCTCCTTGTACTTCCAGTGCGCCGCGATCCCGTACTCGGCCCGGTTGTGCATCGCATGCGTCCGGATCTGCAGTTCCACGGGCTTGCCCTCGGGCCCGATCACCGTCGTGTGCAGGGACTGGTACATGTTGAACTTGGGCATCGCGATGTAGTCCTTGAACCGGCCCGGAATCGGCTTCCAGTTCGCGTGGATCGTGCCCAGGGACGCATAGCAGTCGCGGACGGAGTCGACCAGTACGCGGATACCGACGAGATCATAGATGTCGTCGAACGAGCGGCCGCGCACCACCATCTTCTGGTAGATCGAATAGTAGTGCTTGGGACGCCCCGTGACCACGGCCTTGATCCTGGCGTCGGTGAGATGCTTCTGCACGTCCGTGACCACACCGGTGAGGTAGGTGTCGCGGCTCGGCGCGCGGTCGGCCACCAGCCGGACGATCTCGTCGTAGCGCTTCGGGTAGAGGGTCGCGAAGGCGAGGTCCTCCAGCTCCCACTTGAGCGAGTTCATTCCGAGGCGATGGGCCAGCGGCGCGTAGATCTCCAGCGTCTCCCGGGCCTTGCGCTCCTGCTTGTGCTCGGGCAGGAAGCGCAGGGTCCGCATGTTATGCAGCCGCGCGGCAAGTTTGATCACCAAGGCCCTCGGGTCCCGGGCCATCGCGACCACCATGCGGCGGATCGTCTCCGCCTGGGCGCCTTCACCGACCTTGACCCGGTGCAGCTTCATCACCGCGTCGAGAAGCAGCGCCACATGGTCGCCGAACTCGTCGCGGATACGGTCCAGGGTCATCCCCGCCTCACCCACGGTGCCGTGTAGCAGGGCCGCACACAGCGTCGGGGTGTCCATTCCGAGGTCGGCAAGAATGCTCGCAACCGCGACGGGATGAGTGACATAGGGATGCCCCGACAGGCGGACCTGCCCGGCGTGCACCCCCGCCGCGGTCTCGAACGCGTGGTGCACAGGACCGACATCGGCACGGGGATGGTTCGCGAGCAGACCGCGCAACACCGCGTCGAGCACGGACGGCGGGGTCGCGCGGTGCACGGTGAGCCGGGAGAACCGCCCACGCACCCTGCGGGGAAGGGGCGGTGACTCGTGGCCCAGCCGTGGGACCACCGGGGAGGCATCGCCGGGGCCGGACTCCCCATGATCGATCAGGAGTCCGGCCGACGGGGTTTCGTCGGCGGGCCCGTGTCGGTGGCCGCAATCCCCGGAGGCGAGCGCGGCGTGTTCGCCTGCCGTCAACGACTCCCGCATGGTCGTCGCGACAGGCTCGGACGCTCCGGTGGTCACCGGTGCTGCCTCGGGCACGGGCCGCTCCTACTTCATCTAAGACCTCTGAGGTTAACGCTGAGTGGGTTGCCCTCCTTCCGCAACCCCGGCCGGATACGCGCGGATCACATAAAGGTCACAGAGTCAGGCGCAGGCGGATGGAGACACTGATAGCCGGCCACCCGGACGGCTATCGGCGACAACCACTCACACTTCCATGATCGAAGAAATCGCGAGGGGCGCCAACCGGTCACGTCCCGAAAGGAAAGCGAGTTCCATCAGGACGGCGAGCCCAAGAACCTCGGCGCCGGACTGACGCACCAGTTCGGCGGCGGCGACGGCCGTACCACCGGTGGCCAGAACGTCATCGACGAGCAGGACCCGGTCACCGGGCCCGAACGCGTCGGCCTGCACCTCCAGCGTCGCCGTGCCGTACTCCAGATCATAGGTCCTGCTGATCGTCTCGCCTGGCAGCTTGCCCTTCTTGCGGATGGGCACGACACCGATGCCGGTCCGGTAGGCGACCGGAGCCGCCAGCAGGAACCCTCGTGCCTCGATGGCCGCCACCACGGTGGCCCCGTGGCTGCCGGTCGTGGCGGCGAGCTCGTCGATGACCACCGCGAAGGCCGCCGGTGCCATCAGCAGGGGAGTGATGTCCTTGAAGACCACCCCGGGCTTGGGGAAGTCCGCAACGTCTCGAACATGGGCTCTCAGCACATCCGCGGCACGGGACGCGGTGCCGGTGGAGGCGCTGGTCGTCAGGTTTGGCTCGATGGTCGTCACCGCCGCTTTTTACCGCCTGGACGACCTTTTCTGCCGGAACGCCGTGCCGACGGTGGACGGCGCGCCGCGGCGGGCCGGCCCGGCCGGGCCCCGGCGACCGCCGGTTCACGGACACCCGTGGGCTCCTCACGGCCGCGTTCCGGCACGTCCGCGGTACCGGTCGGGGTGGACCGACCGCCGACCCCGGCCTGGACCCGGGACGGCTTCGTGGCCTCACGCGCGGCCGACGCCCGCTGGCGGGCCACCCGCTTGTCCAGGTCCTTCACGGCCGGTTCGTTCTTCTTCAGATCCACCAACAGCGGCGTCGCGACGAACAGCGACGAGTAGGTGCCCGAGGCGATACCGACGAACTGCGCGAGGGCGAGGTCCTTCAGGGTTCCTGCGCCCAGCAGGCCGGCACCGATGAACAGCAGCGAACCAACCGGTATCAGCGCGATGAGCGAGGTGTTGAGGGACCGCACCAACGTCTCGTTCAACGCGTCGTTGGTGGCCTCCGCATAGGTGCGTCGGCTGCTCGTGGCCATCCGGACGGTGTTCTCCCGTACCCGGTCGAAGACGACGACCGTGTCATAGAGGGAGAACCCCAAGATGGTGAGCAGGGCGATCACGGTCGCGGGGGTGACCTGGAAACCCACCAGCGAGTAGATGCCCATCGTGACAATCAGGTCGTGGACGAGTGAAGCCATCGCGGCGAGCGCCATCTTCCACTCGAACCGGACAGACAGATAAACCATCACGAGCACCAGGAACACCACGAGTCCCTGCAGTGCCTTGCTGGTGATGGTCGACCCCCACGACGCGCCCACCGTCGAGATGTCGATGTCGTTGGCGGAGACCGCGAACCGCTGCTGGATCGCTTCCTGTAGCTGACTGGTCTGCGCCTCGGTCAACGTCGGGGTCTGCACCCGGAACTGGTGGGAGGTGTCCAGTTTCTGGATCACCGAGTCGGCCGGCTTGACCCCGACCGAGGACAGCGTCGCCTCCGCCTCCGCCACCGGCCTGCCACCCGACGGGAACTGGAAGAGCGCACCGCCCTTGAAGTCGATCCCCAGGGAGAAGCCCCGGATCGCCATGCTGGCGATGCAGATGGTCAGCAGCACGCCGGAGGCGATGTACCAGAGCCTGCGCCGGCCGACGAAATCGACGTGGAACTCACTGCGGTAGAGCCTGCTGGCCCAGGACATTTCTACTCCCCCTGCCCCGCGCCGGGCGGACCCGACCGTGATGACCCCGGATCCTGTGATGACGGCGAATCGGACGATCGTGAACCCGCCTTGCCCAGGGAGACCGGGGTCTGCTCACGCCCGGTTGGACGCGGGCGGGAAAGTGGTTCCTCAGGGCGCCGCCGACCGACCGCGGTGCTGGTGAGGCCGGAGAAACGACTGGTGGCAAAGAACGGCCTGCGGACGAGGAGCGAAACCACCGGTTTGGTGAAGATGAACATGATGAGCACGTCGACCAGGGTCGACAGCCCGAGAGTGAAGGCAAATCCACGGACGGAGCCGACGGACAGGATGTAGAGCACGGCGGCGGCCAGGAAGGAGACCGTGTCCGCGGAAAGCATGGTCCGCCGGGCCGACGGCCAGGCCCGGTCGACCGCCACCCGAACGCTGCGGTTCTCGCGAACCTCGTCCTTGATGCGTTCGAAGTAGACGACGAACGAGTCCGCGGTGACGCCGATGGCCACGATCAGGCCGGCGATACCGGCAAGGGTGAGGGTGAACCCGATCAACTTACCGAGCAGCGCGACAGAGCCGTACACGAGCAGTCCACTCACCGCGAGAGAACTGATCACCACGATCCCGAGAGCCCGGTAGTACAGGAACGAGTAGAGCGTCACCAGCGCAAGACCGAGAGCCCCCGCGATCAGGCCCGCGGTCAGCGAGTCCTGCCCCAGGGTCGGGGAAACCGATTCGGCGCTGGACTGCTCGAACGCCAGCGGCAGGGCGCCGTAACGCAGGACGTTGGCAAGATCCTGGGCACTGGACTGGGTGAACGAGCCCGATATCTGGGCGTCTCCGGCGATACGGTCGTTCGTGGTGGGAGCCGACTGCACCACGCCGTCCAGGACGATGGCCACCTGCTTGCCGATCGTCTTCTCGGTCAGCTTGGTGAACTTCGTCTGCCCGCCACCGGTGAAGCTGACGTTGACGATCCACTCGCCGGTACTCACCGACGTGGTGCCGCCGGAACTCGCGAGCCCGGCTGTGGCCGACTTCACATCGGTCCCCACGACCTGTGCGGGCATCAGCAGGTACTTGGTCGTGCCGCTGCGGTCACAGGCAGCAACCCAGTCCGATGGTCGGTCCATGCTCGCCGTCCGGCTGCGCACGTCCGACGCTGCGCAGGTCAGGCTTTGGAACCGGACCACGACATCGTCGGGCGGGGTGGCGTCGGCCGCCTGCGGCGACTGGGCTGGTGTCGACTGGGCTGGTGTCGACTGGGCTGGTGTGACCGCCGGCGGGGACGACGCCGCGGGCGCGGGCGAAGCGGTCGGTGCGGGCGAAGCCGACGCGACCGCTGCCCTCGGCGATGCCGACGCGACCGGCGATGTCGACGCGACAGATGAAATCAACGCGGCCTGCGCAAACAGTCCGCTGCCGACCACATCCGACCGGGTCGTGGTCGACGCCGATGGGTTGGCGCCGGCGTGGGCACCGGCGGACGAGGTGGGGGTTGGTGCGGTGG
>NZ_CADDZT010000063.1:0-4982 GCF_902812655.1 Candidatus Frankia meridionalis
GTGGAGGGGCCGCAGGGGGTGGAGCCGGGGCTTCCGCGCCGCCGCCGTCGGCGGTCCCGACGCCGGCTACTACTGATTTTTCTTGTCCTCCAGGTCGCCGTGCTCAGCGTGGTGGACCGAGTCGGTGCCCACGCCGCGGCATCCCAGATGGTCAGCCAGGTCCAGAAGAGCCAGCAGCTGCCGAGCAGGCCGGAGGCGTCCGTCGGCGGGATTCCGTTTCTGACCCAGATAATGATGGGCAGGTACAAGGACATCGGTTTCCGTATTCACCGGATCGCAGTACCCGACCTGTGCGTCGACGACATCAATGTGCACGTCAAGGGCGTGCACGTCCCGCTTCGCAAGATGATCAGCAACGATGTAAAGACGGTGCCGATCGACCGGGTGGTCGGTACGGTGCGCTTCACCTTCACGGACCTCAATGCCTACCTCGCCAGACAACCCGGGCAGGTCCAGCTGGCTCCGGCCGGAACAGGGATGCGGGTCTCGGCGCCCGTGGACGTCCCGATCATCGGGCAGATCAAGGTCTTCGGTGACGTGCAGGCGAGCGTCCAGAACAACCGGTTCACGATCGCGCCCACCGGTATCGGCGTGAACGGCATCCGTGCCTTGAGCATCCCGCAAGGCGCGGTGCAGGCCCTGACCGTGACGGTGCCGCTCAGTGGGCTGCCCATGAATCTGCAGTTGACCTCGGCGAAGGCGACCTCGGCCGGCATCGAGGTGACCGCGGAAGCGGACCATCTCACGCTGGACACGACAAAAACAACGACGATGCCCCCGATCCGGGGCTGCTGAGCGCATCCCGCGGCGAAACGCAACCGGCAACGCGGTCCGCGGGCTGTCATCCACCGGCGCCTGTGGGCGGTGTAGGCGGTGTGGGAGGTACAGCCTGTACGAGGCCGGACTGGTAGGCGATGACAACCAGTTGGGCGCGGTCGCGGGCGTCCAGTTTCGCCATGGCGCGGTGGATGTGGGTGCGCACGGTCAGTGGGCTGACGACGAGTTTCTCGGCGATCTCGTGATTGGACTGCCCCTCGGCGGCCAGTGCCATCACCTCCCGCTCGCGGGCGGTGAGGGCGGTGAGGCGTTCGGGTGCCGGGTGGGTGCCGGGTTCGGGGGCGGTGAGGAAGCGGGCGATGAGCGCGCGGGTGGCCAGGGGCGAGAGGAGTGCGTCGCCGGAGGCCACCACGCGGATGGCGGTGAGGAGTTCGTCGGCGCCGACGTCCTTGCCGAGGAAGCCGCTCGCGCCGGCGCGCAGTGCCCGGGCCACGTTCTCGTCGATTTCGAAGGTTGTGAGGATGAGGACGCGGGTGGCGGACAGGTCCGCATCGCCGCAGATGGCGGCGGTGGCGGTCAGACCGTCCGTGCCGGGCATGCGGATGTCCATGACGACGACGTCGGGGTGGTGGGCGCGGGTGAGCTCGACCGCTTCCTTGCCGTCCGCGGCTTCAGCGATCACTTTCATGTCGGCGCAGGAGTCGATCAGCATTCGGAAGGTCGCCCGCAGCAGGGCCTGGTCGTCGGCGAGCAGCACACGGATGGTCATGTGTTTCGGTCTTCTTCCGGGTTCTGAGGGTGCAGCGGCAGTATGGTGGCGACTTCGAAGCCGCCTGCGGGGCGGTGGGCCGCCAAGAGGTGGCCGCCGACGGAGCGGGCGCGTTCGCGCATGCCGATGAGCCCGAAGCCGCTGCCCGGGGTCGCGGCGGAGGGGGTTGTGCCGCATCCATCGTCGGTGACCGTGATGGTCAGCCGGTCGTGGGAGTAGGCGAGCCGTACCTGAGCTGCCCTTGCGGCGGCGTGTTTGGCGACATTGGTGAGTGCTTCCTGCACGATTCGGAACGCCGTGAGATCTACTCCCGGTGACAGCTGTCGTTGTTCTCCCTCGGCGACAACGGTGACCGTGAGTCCGGCGGATCCGAACGAGGCGGTCAGATCGGAGAGCTGCGCGAGTCCGGGGGTCGGTTCCAGGGGTGCGTTCGGGTCGCCTGCCTGGCGCAGGAGGCCGACGGTGGCTTTGAGGTCGCGCAGCGCCGACGAGGTGGTGCCGGTGAGATCGATGAGTATCTTCCGGGCCTGGTCGGGACGGGTGCGGATGATGTGTGCGGCGGTGCCGGCCTGGGCGTTGGCCAGAGCGAGGTGGTGGGCGACGACGTCGTGCAGTTCGCGGGCTATGCGCAGACGCTCCTCGGTGACCCGGTGGCGTGCCTCCTCCTCGCGGGTGCGCTCGGCGTGCTCGGCACGGGCTTTCACGGCCTCCACGTAGGCGCGCCCCAGGCGGACCGAGTTGCCGAGGGCGGCCGGCAGCAGCACCCAGGCGGTGGGGCCGATCGTTTTGAGGTCTATTGGGCGGTTGGCGGGGCTCGCGATCAGCGCCGTGCCCACCAGCAACGCGGCGGTAGTGACGGCATAGGTGACTGTGATGTTCCGGTCGGTGCGGACGGCCAGCCAGTAGAGCGCGACCATGACCGGTGCCAACAGCAGGGGGGTGAGCAGGTAGCCCAGCGCTGTCATGGTCACCGCGCACGCGGTGGTCACCGTCACAGTGGTGCGGGGGCGGCTGCGGCGCCACAGCAGGGCGGTGCAGGAGATGCCTCCGAAGAACAGGCCGGGCCACCACCCGGTCCGGCCGGTCGAGTCCGGAGTTGTCTGTAGGCTGCCGGGGACGGAGGCGGCGAACAGCAGCAGGGCCACCACCCCGTCGGTGCTGTGGGGATGGTCCCGTACGTAGCGTCGCCAGCCATTGATCATCAACGTGTTTTCCTGTCGGATGCTGCGACCATGGTGGGGCTACGGTACGGCTGGGCGGCCGAAGGACCACTCCGCTGTGTCTGGACCGTACCCGCTTCAGTGGACACCTGGAGTAGCTGCCCGATTCGTCGGGAGAGCGAAGGATGGGTTCGACACGCCGTGCATTTACCGAGGAGTACAAGGAGCAAGCGGTAGTCGTCGTCTTCGACGCCGATCTTCCGGTCGCCGAGATCGGTGCGGGGTGTAATTGACGCGCCCGGGACTTGGTAGTTCGACGGAAAACGCGGGACTCCGCCAAGAAAGCCGGTTCGACCAAAGATCAGCTTTAGAAAGGTCCCGCGTTCCCGTGAGTGTGACATACACGGCCGTGCTGGCGTCGCGCGAGGAAACCGTCGTGTTTCTGGAGGGACTTCTCCAGACGGAGCGTGTCCGGCGAGGCACCCGCGCGGTGACGTGCCGCCAGCAGGCGGTGCTGCGCTGGTTCTGGAGGGTTCCCGCTTTCGTGGACAGTCCTTATTATGCTGCGCGATCACCTTTCTTGTCAAATTCATCCTCGAACTCGACAGGGGTGAGGTAGCCGATCGTGGAATGGATCCGCAACCGGTTGTAGTACACCTCGATGTACTCGAAGACCCCGGTTCTGAGGCGTTCGACGGTGTCGAAGGGGTGGAGGTGGATGAACTCTTTCTTCAGGGTCGCCCAGAACGATTCAGCGGCAGCATTGTCGAAACAGATTACGGTGTGGCCGACCGAGTTCCGCACGTTGTTGATCTTGCAGAAGTCGACGAATTCCTTGCTGGTGTACTGGCTGCCTCGATCAGCATGGAAGATCACACCTTTCGGTGGGTGCCTGCGGGTTATGGCCATGCGTAGGGCATCGAGGACGAGGTCGGTGCGCATGTGGTCGGCCACGGCCCAGCCCACGACTTTCCGGGAAAAGCGTCGATCACCGATGCCACAATATGCGGCTCTTCGTATCTCGCTAGAGGCCGTGTCTGAACACTGACGGATGGTGACGGCTCGTTGTAGCCCGGTGTAGTCACGGTGGGGCTGGGAAGTGGGGCGCACCCGCCGTTTGGAAAGATCACGTTTTGTCGAAGGACAATGATCTCCAAGCGGACGGGTGCGTGTGTTCGAGGTTAACGGTGCTGTGGTGGCGGGCTGGTTCGGGCTTGACGGCGTCGAGATCGTCGCGCTCGAGCGTGAGGCGGATGGTTCGGGGTCGGTGCATGTCATGACAGTCCCGGGGGCGGTCGCGTGCTGCCCGGACTGCGGGGTGTCCTCGGGACGGGTCAAGGAGTTCGGTGGGCAGCGTCTGGCGCATCTGGTGGTTGCACCGATGACGGTGACCTGGCACAAGAGCCGGTTCTACTGTGAGAACGACGGCTGCGGGCGGGCGAGTTTCACCGAGGCCGGGCCGGTCGCGGCGCGCTCGGGCCGGGTGTCGATGGCGGGCCGGGAGACGATCGGCCGCCTGTGCGGCGACTGGCTGGTTCCGGTCAGCCGGGTCGCGGGGGCGGCCGGGGTTGCCTGGCACACGGCGCACGACGCTTTCGTCGGGGTCGCTGAGGCGGCCGGGATCGTGGTCACCGACCCCGCCGCGGCCCTTGAGGCCGTCCCACCAGTCGAAACAGCCACGCCGGCCACGCCCGTCGAACCGGCCGGGCAGGAAGGGCCGGCTGACGGGGCCGCGGCGGCGGGTGGCCTTCAGCGCGCGGCGCCGGCGGCGGGCCGGTCGGTGTCTGGACCGTTGCCGCCGGTCGGCGTGCTGGGGCTTGATGACCATCGCCGTGGCCGGGCGCGCTACCACTTCGATCCCGTGACGCGCCGCTGGGTCGAGGACGCGGATCGCTGGCAGAGCGTGTTCGTTGACTCGTCGGGCAGCCATAGTCTGCTCGGCCAGGTCGAGGGGAGGACCGCGGCGGTGACGGCCTCCTGGATCATCACGCGGCCAGACTGGTGGCGGGCGAACATCTGGGCGATCACGATCGACATGTCCACGATCTACAAGTCGACGGCGCGGGGCGCGCTGCCGCACGCCCTGCTAGCGGTGGATCCGTTTCATGCGATCCTGGCGGCCAACAGGATGATCGGGAACGTGCGGTGCCGGGTCACCGTCGAGCGTCACGGCCGCCGCGGCCGCGCCGACGACCCCGAATACAAGATCCGTAACCTGTTGGTCCGCAACGCCGAGTCGCTCTCGGAGGCCGCCCGAGGCCGGCTGCTGTGCACGC
>NZ_CADDZT010000063.1:5385-10299 GCF_902812655.1 Candidatus Frankia meridionalis
TCCTCGCCGAAACGATCTCCACCTGGCGGGAGGAGATCGGCAATGCCGTCCTGCACGGGCTGTCCAACGCCACCGCGGAGGGCGTCAACAGGTTGATCAAAGTCGTCTACCGGCTGGCCTTCGGCCTGACCAACGTGACCAACCAGCAACGCCGAGCCCGTTACGCCGCCTCCCGCCGCACCCGTCTAATCTGGCTACGCACCGCGACACCAAACCAGCCACATCCCGCAACCGCCTGATCACAGCCTCTAATCAAATGCGAAGAGCCGGATTGTAGAGCCGGGCAGGGGACGGTGATCCACGCCGAACCCGTATAGTCGTCCGGGAGGTACGGCCATGGCATGAGGCGGAACGAGAAGAACTCCATCTCTCTCCTTGCGGCCTCCGTGGATGGGTGCGGCACGGTGTTTCGGGATCGAATATGAAAACGGGATGCGAACCCTGCCGGTCCCACTCGGGCCGAGGCGGATGTCGGATGGCTGAGGACAACTCGATCCGGTTACTCCCGTGACGTTGACGTGAGCTTGGTGGAGATCATTTTAATGATCTCCACCTGGTGTGCGGTGAGGAAGAAATGCCCGCCGGAGAAAACGCGCAGGTCGAACGTGCCGGTGGTGTGCTCGCGCCAGGCACATGCCTCCTCGATCGTCGTCCTGGGGTCGACGTCCCCCGTGAGGACGTCGACCGGGCAGCTCACGGTTGCTCTGTCGTCGCATCGGTACGTCTCGATCGCCTTGTAGTCGCCGCGGACGGCCGGCAGGATCATGCGTAGCAGTTCCCCGTCACCCAGCAGCCGGGAATTGGTGCCGCTGAGCAGCTGAAGCTCCCGGACGATGCCATCGTCATCGTGCTGATGGACGTTCTCCACCCGGTACCGGGACGGTGCCCTGCGGCCCGACGCGAACAGGCCGGTCGGGGCGGGACCGCCCGCCTGTTCCAGTCGCCGGGCCGCCTCGAAGGCGAGGATTGCGCCCATGCTGTGTCCGAACAGGAAAATCGGATGATCGGTCCATTCCCGCAGGGCGCCGGAGATCTGGTCGGCCAGATCCGCGATGGTGTCGATGCACTCCTCGGCGCGGCGGTCCTGCCGGCCGGGGTACTGCACCGCCAGTACCTCGACTGACGGGGACAGCGCCTTGGACAGGGGGAAGAAGAAACTCGCCGAACCGCCCGCATGAGGGAAGCAGACCAGGCGCGGTGCGCCCGACGGCGCCGGGTGGAAGCGCCGGAGCCACAGGCTGTTCACAGTGGGATGTTGCCGTGACGGCCGCGACGCTCGGGCGCGGCGGCGAAGGCGCGGGCGAGGGTCTGACGGGTGTGTGCGGGGTCGATCACCTCATCGACGACCCCCAGGGTGACCGCCCGGCCGACGCCGCCGGCGACCCGCTCATGCTCCTCCACGAGCCGTGCTTGTAGATTCTCGCGTTCCTCCTCGGCCACGGCGGCCAGTTTTCTGCGGTGGAGGATCCCGACGGCCGCCTGCGCGCCCATGACGGCGACCTCGGCCTGCGGCCACGCGTACACTGCGGTGGCGCCGAGTGACTGCGCGTTCATGGCGATGTACGCCCCGCCGTAGGACTTCCGGGTGATCAGAGTTACCCGGGGCACGACCGCCTCGGCGAAGGCGTGTAGCAGTTTGGCGCCGCGGCGGACCACACCTCCCCATTCCTGGCCGACGCCGGGAAGGTAGCCGGGTACGTCGACGACCACCAGCAGCGGTACGCCGAGCGCGTCGCACATGCGCACGAAACGGGACGCCTTCTCCGCGCTCCGCGAATCCAGGCAGCCGCCCTTGCGGATCGGGTTGTTGGCGACCACCCCGATCGTGCGTCCGCCGAGCCGGCCGAGACCTACCACGATGTTCGGTGCCCACCGGGGCTGCAGTTCCTCGAATGAGCTCTGCTGTGGCTCGGTGTCGAGGATCCCCAGAAGTAGCGGACGGACATCGTAGGCGCGCCGGGGGCGGGCAGGCAGGAAAGCGCGTAGGTCGGTGTCGTCGCGTACCGCGTCCGGGGTGAAGCGTCCGGGCCGGGCTAGAAGGCTGGTGATCTGGCGTGCCCGGGTGAAGGCTTCGTCGTCGGTAGCGGTGGTCACATGGGCGACGCCGGATCTGCGGCCGTGGGCGTCGGCTCCGCCGAGACCCTCCATGTCGATCTGCTCGCCGGTGACGGTGCGTACGACGTCGGGGCCGGTCACGAACACCCGGCCGGATGCCGACATGATCACAATGTCGGTGAGGGCGGGCCCGTAGGCGGCGGCGCCGGCTGCCGGGCCCAGCACCACGGAGATCTGCGGCACCCGGCCCGATGCCCGGGTCATGGCTGCGAACATCCGGCCGGCGCCGTCGAGGGACTCGACCCCGTCGGCGAGCCTGGCACCGCCGGAATGCCACAGGCCGATCACCGGGTGATCCTCGCGTACCGCGGTGTCGATGGCGTCGACTATGTGTCGGGCGCCCCCCAGGCCGAGCGCGCCACCCATCACGGTCGCGTCGGTGCAGTAGGCGATCACCGGTGTACCGTTGATCCGGCCGCGCACGGCGAGTACCCCGGTGCCGTCGCCACGGTGCAGCCAGATGATGGAGCCGGCGTCCAACAACCGCGACAGCCGTGCCACGGGCGCCCGCGGGTCGAGTCGTCCGTCACCGAGGTCTGTGCCGAATGCCGTGTCGTTGACAGCGGCGTCAGGATGAAGCGCCAACTCCGTCACGTTCTGTCCCTTCCTTGAGAATCAGTGGAAACCAGCAGCGGAAGCCGGCGAAATCCAGGAAGATCCGCGAGTCGATGTCCGGTTTCTGTCACACCGCTCAGATGAGTGCTTCGATCCACTTCCTGACCGTCGCGGCCGTCGTGTCGCTGTGATCTTCCAGAATTGTGAAGTGGTCGCCGGGGATGTCGGCGATCTCGTGTGGCAGGGGCCAGTACGCCCGCCAGTCCCGCGCGCCCTCGGCGTCGTCGGGCATTCCGACCAGGGGTTTCTCCGCCCGGACGAGCAGGGTACGCGTCGAGATCGGCTCCGGCTGCCAGTCGGCGAAGATCCGGTTGTAGGTGCCCATCGTGGACAGCCGCGTGTCGTGGGTGGCCATGTCGAACCGGTCGAGGCGATCCAGCAGAGCCGTCAACAGCGCGGTGTTCCACCATTCCATACCTGGCAGGAACGGAGCGTCGATCGGATAGGAGTCGACCAGGACAAGCCCGGCGGGGAATATTCCCTTCGCTTCCAGACCGGCCACCACGGAGTGCGCGACACACCCACCCATCGAACGGCCAAGAATCACGAAGGGTTCGTCACCGACGACCTGTTCCACCGCTTCCACGTGCATCTTTATCAACGTACGGCCGGAGTCCGGAAGAATTTCCCCCTCCGGCAGCCCGGGCGCCGGCACCACGAACACGTCCCGTTCGCCCTGGAAAGCAGTACCGAACCGCGAGTATTCGTGTGGACCGGACAGCGCGCTGAGCGCCGGAAAGCACACCAGGTTCGGCCGTGTTCTGCCACGGGCCAGCGCCAGTGGGGCGGAGGCGTGCTCGTCCCTGACGGACGCGTCGAAGGTCGATCGCAGATGTGACGCGATGACGATCAGCTGTGCGGCGGCGTCGACCCTGCCCGTCCTGATCAGTTGCTGGTAGAGCGACGCGAGGCCACCGCCGCCCCCGCCGGGCTGTCCGCCGGTTGCGCCGGACGCAGGCCGTCGGGTCGCCGCGTCAGCGGTGTCGCCGAGTTCGGAGCCGATGAACTCGGCGAGCGCCACGGGGGTGGGGTGGTCGAAGGTGAGGGTGGCCGGCAGCCGCAGGCCGCTCGCCGTGTTGAGCCGGTTGCGCAACTCGACGGCGGTGAGTGAATCGAGTCCGAGTTCGACGAACGCGCGTCCTTCACCGACCACGTCCGTGCCGGTGTGGCCCAGCACGGCGGCAACCTCCGTGCGAACGAGATCGAGGAGGACCTGACCGCGTTCGGCTCCGGTGAGTCCGGCGAGGCGTTGCCCGATGGACGATCCCTCGCCCGCCGTGGCGGACTGCGCGGTACGCCGGGTGGGCCGCACCAGGCTGCGCAGAACCGGCGGTACCCCATGGACTGTTGCCCGCGCGCGCAGGGCCGCGAAGTCGAGGGGGGACGGCGCCAGGACGGCGCGGTCGAGTGTCAGTGCCGTATCGAAAAGCTCCAGGCCCTCGGCTGCGGACAGGAACCTCAGACCGGCGCGACGGATCCGGCTCCAGTCGGCGTCGGTCAGTTGGCCGGTGATGCCGCTGGCCTGCTCCCACTGGCCCCATGCAAGTGAAAAGGCGGGTAGGCCATGGGAGCGGCGGTACGCGGCCAGAGCGTCGAGGAAGGTGTTGGCTGCGGTGTAGTTACCCTGCCCCGGACCGCCGGTGAGTCCGGAGAGGGAGGAGAACAGCACGAAGACGGCCAGATCGTCGTGACGGGTGAGTTCATGAAGGTTCCATGCGCCGTCGACCTTCGGCGTCAGCACGGCGTCGAGCCGCTGCGGGGTCAGCGACCCGATCAGGCTGTCGTCGATCACGCCTGCGGTGTGGATGACCCCGGTCAGGGGGTGTTCGCCGGGTATGGCGGCGAGGACGGCGGCCAGGGATTCGCGGTCGGCCACATCGCCGGCCACGAGGGTGACCTGTGCGCCGTGCCCGGTCAGTTCACGTACGAGCTCGGCGACACCGGGGGTGTCGGGTCCCCGCCGGCTGGTGAGAATCAGGTGACGCACCCCGTGCGCGGCGACGAGATGTCGGGCGAGCAGACCACCGAGTACTCCGACGCCGCCGGTGATCAGTACCGTGCCGTTCGGGTCCAGGGGCCTGACCGGGCCGAAGGGTACGAGATCGGAATTTTCTCCGTGTGCCGGCAGGCCCTGAGGGATGTTGGTGGCCGTTTGTTTCCCGGACGCCGTGACCGGTACGAGGC
>NZ_CADDZT010000063.1:10613-12809 GCF_902812655.1 Candidatus Frankia meridionalis
TCGCCAGTTGCGCTTCGTCGCCGGTGACGGCCGCGGCCAGAGCCGCCGGCAGCGTGCGGATGGACTCGTCGTGGTCGTCGATGTCGAGCAGGATGATCCGATCGGGATGTTCGGCCTGGGCGGAACGGACAAGTCCCCAGACGGGGGCGGACCCGAGATCAGGTGCTTCGCCATCCGTCGCAGCGATGGCACCACGGGTGAGCACCACGAGCCGTGATGATTCGACCCGCCGCTCGGCGATCCACGCCTGT
Source organism: Candidatus Frankia meridionalis (assembly GCF_902812655.1). Classification (GTDB taxonomy): domain Bacteria; phylum Actinomycetota; class Actinomycetes; order Frankiales; family Frankiaceae; genus Protofrankia; species Protofrankia meridionalis. The sequence continues at coordinate 10,865 of NZ_CADDZT010000063.1, forward strand.
ATCCATTCGAGCACCCGCAGTGTGTTCGAATGCGCCGTGCGTACGGCATCCGGGTCTTCCGTGCCGCTGTCCGCATGGCTTTCGCCGGTGTCCGGGAGCGATACCGCAATGCCCGGCACGAAGACAAACGTGGGTGTGGGTTCACCCAGCTCCACAGCCGTGCCGAGATCGGCGACGTCGGCGAAGACCCTGGTTCCGGCACCGGCGTCCCGCAGGACGGGACGCAACACCTGCTCGTCGTCCCCGAGGACGGCCCATGCCTTGTGCAATGGTTCGGGCGGCAGGGCGATGGTGCTCCAGTCGACCTGGAACAGCGAGCCGGCGTGCGCCGGGCGGGTGGCATTCAGCTGGTCGACGGAGATCGGGCGCCCGACCAGCGACCCGATCGACAGGACGGGAGCTCCGGTCCCGTCGGCCGTCTGCATGGACAACCTGTCCGGGCCGGTCAGAACCAGCCGTACCCGTAGGGCCGACGCGCCTGACGAGTGCAGCCGCACGCCTGTCCAGGCGAACGGCAGATGGATCCGACCCTCCGGCGAGTCCTGCAACCCCTGGTAGGCGGAAATGTGTACGGCGGCGTCGAGCAGCGCGGGATGAACGCCGTACAGCCCGGCGTCGGCCCGCTGGTCGTCGGGCAGCGCGACCTCGGCGAAGAGCTCGTCACCTCGTCGCCAGGCCGCGCGCAGACCCTGGAAGATCCCCCCGTACTCCAGGCCCGCCGCGGCGAGCACGCTGTAGACGCCCTCGACATCCACGGCCACGGCGTCCGCCGGGGGCCATTCGGCGAGCGGGGACGGCTGCTCCCCGATGGCGGCCGGCTCCCGGGCGGCGGCGCTGAGAACACCGCCGGCGTGTGACGTCCATTCGGAATCGGCCGGGGCGTCGGCGGGTCGCGAGTACACCGTGACCGGGCGTCGTTCCCCGTCCGCCGGCCCGACGGCCACCTGCAGCGCCACGGCGCCGCGTTCGGGTAGTACCAGCGGCGACTGGGCGATCAGCTCGTCGAGGGTGTCGTAGCCGACCTCATCGCCGGCCCGGAGGATCAGTTCCACGAACGCCGTACCGGGAACCAGGACGGAGCCCATCACGGTGTGACCCGCCAGCCAGGGGTGATCCCGCAGCGACAGCCGTCCGGTGAACAGGATCCCGCCGGCGTCGGCCAGGCCCACTGCCGCACCCAGCAGCGGATGCTCGACCGACCCCAGTCCGAGTGCGGACGGGTCGCCGTTCGACGCCGACGGTTCCAGCCAGTACCGCTGACGCTGGAAGGCGTAGGTGGGCAGGTCGACCCGCTGGGCGTGGAGACCGGCGAACACGGCGTTCCAGTCGATCGGGGAGTCGTGCAGGTGGGCCTGACCGAGCGCGGTCAGCAGCGTGACGTTTTCGGGGCGGTCCCGGCGGAGCGTGGGTAGGAGTGCCGCCGCTGGACCTTCGGTGGTCTCACCGCCTGGTCGGTCGAGCGTTTCGCGGGCGAGGGCGGTCAGGACGCCGTCCGGGCCGATTTCGAGGTAGGTCGTGACACCGGCCTGTTCGAGGTGGACGACCGCGTCGGAGAAGCGGACCTCGTGGCGGACATGACGCACCCAGTAGTCGGCGGTGCCGAGCTCGTCCGCGGAGGCCACCCGGCCGGTCAGGGTGGAGACGACCGGTATCCGGGGTGGAGCGTGGTCGAGCGTTTCCGCGACACGACGGAACTCCTCCAGCATGCCGTCCATGTGGGGGGAGTGGAAGGCGTGGCTGACCGCAAGCCGCCTGGTCCTGCGGCCCCGGGCCCGGAAATTCTCGGCGATGGCGGTGGCCGGATTCTCGTCGCCGGAGATGACGACGGAGCGCGGTCCGTTGACCGCCGCGACACCGACACCGACACCGTCGGTGCCGTCCCACGAGGCGAGCGCCGTGCGTACTTCGTCTTCCGTGCCCTCGATGGCGATCATCGCGCCGCCGG
>NZ_CADDZT010000063.1:13070-22666 GCF_902812655.1 Candidatus Frankia meridionalis
CGGCGGCGAGCTCGCCGATGGAATGACCGGCGAGATAGTCGGGCCGGACACCCCAGGACTCCAGAAGCCGGAACAGCGCGACCTCGACCGCGAACAACGCGGCCTGGGCGAACACGGTCTGGTGGAGCAGGTCGGCGTCCTCACCCGTGTCGGTGTCCCGGGCGGCGAGGATGACGTCGCGGACGGCGTGGGTGACGTGCCCGGCGAGATTCTTGTCGAGTTCGCGGGCTGCGGCGTCGAAGGCGTCCGCGAATACCGGATGGGACTCGTGCAACTCCCGGCCCATGCCGAGTCGCTGGCTGCCCTGGCCGGTGAACAGGAATGCCAGTTTGCCCGCCGCGGCAGTGGAGCCCGCGACCACGTCCAGCGCCGTCCCGCCGCGGGCCAGTGTGCCGAGGCCGGTCAGGAATCCGTCCCGGTCCTCGGCGACCACGACCGCGCGGTGCTCGAGCACGGCCCGGGTGGTGGCAAGCGAGAACCCGACGTCGATGGGCGTGGGTCCGTCTGTTTCCGCTGCTTCGACGAACGAGGCCAGCCGTGCCGCCTGGGCGCGCAGCACCTCGGGGGACCTCGCGGACAGCACCCACGGCACCGGTCTGATGACGGTCCGCTCCGTTTCGGTCACGGACTGAGTCTGTGCCTGTGCCGGGTTGTCGTCTGTGGCGGTCTCCTGTTCGTCGGCGACCGGGGCCTGTTCAATGATCACGTGGGCGTTGGTGCCGCTCACCCCGAAGGCTGAGACCGCGGCGCGGCGGGGGTGGTCGGTTTCCGGCCATGGGCGCGCGTCGGTCAGCAGGTGCACGGCACCGGTCGACCAGTCGACGAACGGGGAGGGCTCGTCGACGTGCAGGGTCTTCGGGAGCACACCGTGCCGCATCGCCTCCACCATTTTGATCACACCGCCCACACCGGCGGCGGCCTGTGCGTGGGCGATGTTCGACTTCAGCGATCCCAGGTACAGGGGCAGGTCGTCCGGCCGGTCCTGGCCGTAGGCGGCCAGCAGTGCCTGAGCTTCGATCGGGTCGCCGAGGCGGGTGCCGGTCCCGTGCCCTTCGACGGCGTCGACCTCGCTGCCCGCCAGACGCGCGCCTGCAAGCGCTTGGCGGATGACCCGTTCCTGCGACGGGCCGTTGGGGGCGGTGAGCCCGTTGGACGCGCCGTCGGAGTTCACTGCCGAACCCCGGACCACCGCCAGTACCCGGTGGCCGTGGCGCTGTGCGTCGGAGAGCCGTTCCAGTAGCAGCAGGCCCACCCCTTCGGACCACCCGGTCCCGTCCGCCGCGGCGGCGAACGCCTTGCACCGGCCGTCCGGAGCCAGGCCGCGCTGCCGGGAGAAGTCCACGAACCCCAGTGGCGAGGTCATCACCGTGACACCGCCGGCCAGCGCCAGGTCGGATTCGCCGGTACGCAGTGACTGTGCCGCCAGGTGCAGGGCCACCAGGGACGACGAGCAGGCCGTGTCGACCGTGACCGCCGGGCCCTCGAAACCGAACGTGTAGGAGATCCGGCCCGAGGCGACGCTGCTCAGCCCACCTGTGATCAGATAGCCTTCCAGGTCATCGGGCACGTCGTGAAAACCCGCCGCATAGTCGCGGCCGGCGATTCCTGCGAAGACGCCCGTCCTGCTGCCCCGCAACGAGGTCGGGTCGATCCCGGCCCGTTCGAACAGTTCCCATGCCGTTTCCAGCAGCAGTCGTTGCTGCGGATCGGTCGCCAGCGCCTCCCGCGGCGATATTCCGAAGAAGGCCGCGTCGAACTCCGGCGCACGGGGGAGGAAGCCGCCGTGGCGTGTGTAGGTCTTACCCGTCCGATCGGGGTCCGGATCGAACAGCTCCTCAACATCCCATCCGCGGTCGGTCGGGAACTCCGAAACAGCGTCGCCGCCGCTCTCCACCAGTCGCCACAGATCCTCCGGAGATTCCACCCCTCCCGGATAGTGGCAGCTCATCCCCACGATCGCGATCGGCTCCCGCCTGCTCGACTCGACCTCGCGAAGGCGCTTCTGGGCCTGCCGGGAATCAGCGAGCGCACGCTTCAGATATTCGCGGAGTTTCTCTTCATTCGCCATTGCGGAAAAGCTCCCTCATGAAATTCTTTCTCGCGTTCCGGGCGACCTCAGGTAATCGTGCTTTCGGTGTCCATGAGCGCGAAGAGTTCGTCGTCGCTCGCCGTCTCGATGTTGATCTCGTCGTCATCGCGGGAGGCGAGGGAATTCTTTTCCCAGCGGTCGATCAGTTCCCGTAGGCGCGCGACGGCCCTGGCACGTTCGGAATCATCCGCGGTCACGGACTCCAGCGACGCCTCCAGCTGGTCCAGCGCAGCCGACGCGGATGGAAGGGCAGTCATTCCGTCTCCAGCCAGCTTGACCCGCACGTAGTCGGCGATCGCGGCTGGTGTCGGGTAGTCGAAGACCAGGGTGGCCGGTAGTTGCAGCCCCGTCGCCGCGTTCAGCCGGTTCCGCAGGTCAACCGCGGTCAGCGAGGTCAGCCCGAGTTCCCGGAACGCGCGGGTCGGGTGGATCTCACCGGTGTCGTCATGGCCGAGGACGGCGGCGGTCTCGGCCCGGATGAACTCCACCAGGGCCTCGTCGCGTTCAGGGCCTGCCAGACCGGCCAGGCGCTGGATCAGCAATGATCCTGACTGCGGCGACTCCGCGGCGAGAACCCCGTCGACGTCGCCCGACCGGGGAGCGGGTATCTCTCCCGCCCAGGACCGTCCGACGTCCAGCCAGTACCGACGGCGTTGGAAGGCATAGGTGGGTAGTGCCACCCGACGCGGGTCCAAGCCGGTGAACACTGTTGTCCAGTCGACGGGGACACCCCGCGCGTGCACCTCGGCCACCGAGATGAGGAACCGTGCGAGGCCACCCTCGTCACGGCGCAGTGACCCGGTGACGGCGGCGTTCGGGCGGTCGGTCGTGTCGAGTATCTCCTGAATGGCGAGGTTGAGGACCGGGTGCGGGCTCACTTCGACGAACACGTCGTGGCCCTGCTCGACCAGCGTGCGGATGGCGGCCTCGAAGCGGACTGTTTCCCGGAGGTTGGTGTACCAGTAGTCGGCGTCCAGTGCGACGCCGTCGACCGGTGCCGCCGTGACCGTGGAGACCAGCGGAATGGTCCCAGCCCGGGGGGTCAGCGGCGCCAGGGATTCCAGTATCTTGTCACGGATCTTCTCCATCTGTACGGAATGGGAGGCGAAGGCCACGGGAATCCGCCGGGCCCGGGCACCGGCGGCTTTGCATTCGGCGACCAGTTCGTCGAGTGCGTCGGGTTCGCCGGAGACCGAGACCGACGACGGGCTGATCACCCCCGATATCGAGATCCGGCCGTTCCACCGGGCGATCCGATTGGCCACCTCGTCCGCGGGTAGCGCGACAGCCGCCATGCCTCCCTCGCTGAGCAGGGGGAGTGCCACCTGGCTGCGTAGTGCGACGATCCGGGCGGCGTCGCTCAGGGACAGCGCACCGGCGATGTACGCGGCGGCGATCTCACCCTGACTCTGACCCACCACCGCGGCCGGTTGGACACCGAAGGAACGCCACAACTCCGCGAGTGAGATCGTCACCGCCCATAGCGCCGGCTGGAGGACGTCGACCCGGTCCAGGGACGGCGCCCCCGGCGTCTCGCGCAGGACGTCGACCAGGGACCAGTCGATGAACGGTGCCAGCGCGTCGGCGCACGCCGTGATCTGCTCGGCGAACCTCGGGGAGGAGTCCAGTAGTTCGACCGCCATCCCGGCCCACTGGGAACCTTGACCGGGGAAGACGAACACGATCTTCCCGGCGGTGTCGGCGGAGCCGCGCGCCGCGTTCGCCGCGGACTCGCCGCGCGCCAGCGCGTGCAGAGCCGCCAGGAAGCCCGCCCGTTCGTCGGTGACGACGACGGCGCGTTCCGGATGAGTGGCCCGGGTGGTGGTCAGTGAATAGGCGACGTCCGCCGGGGCGAGCTCGCCGTCGCCCTCGACATGTGCGGCCAGCCGTGCCGCCTGGGCACGGAGCGCCTCGGGGGTCTTACCGGAGATCACCCACGGCAGTGCCGTCGGCACGGGCGTGGTCGCGGCGGCGTCCCGTTCCGGTTCGTCGACGATCGGGGCCTGTTCGAGGATCACGTGGGCGTTGGTGCCGCTCACCCCGAAGGACGAGACCCCGGCGCGGCGGGGGTGGTCGGTTTCCGGCCATGGGCGCGGGTCGGTCAGCAGGTGCACGGCGCCGGTCGACCAGTCGACGAACGGGGAGGGTCCGTCGACGTGCAGGGTCTTCGGGAGCACACCGTGCCGCATCGCCTCCACCATTTTGATCACACCGCCCACACCGGCGGCGGCCTGTGCGTGGGCGATGTTCGACTTCAGCGATCCCAGATAGAGGGGCTGGTCGTCCGGCCGGTCCTGGCCGTAGGCGGCCAGCAGGGCCTGCGCCTCGATCGGGTCGCCGAGGCGGGTACCGGTGCCGTGGGCTTCGACGGCGTCGACGTCGGTGGGGGTAAGGCCCGCGTTCGTGAGGGCCTGGTGGATGACCCGCTGCTGGGACGGGCCGTTGGGGGCGGTGAGCCCGTTGGACGCGCCGTCCTGGTTCACTGCGGAGCCCCGGACCACCGCCAGTACCCGGTGGCCCAGACGGCGGGCGTCGGAGAGCCGTTCCAGGAGCAGAAGGCCCACCCCCTCACCCCAGCCCACGCCGTCCGCCGCGGCGGCGAACGCCTTGCTCCGGCCGTCCGGCGACAGAGCGCGCTGCCGCGAGAGCTCAACCCAGGCGGCCGGCGAGGCCATCACCGTCACGCCACCGGCCAGCGCCAGGTCGGACTCGCCGGTACGCAGTGACTGTGCCGCCAGGTGCAGGGCCACCAGGGACGATGAGCAGGCCGTGTCGACCGTGACCGCCGGGCCTTCGAAACCGAACGTGTAGGAGATCCGGCCGGAGGCGACACTGCCCGAAACACCGTTACCGAGGAATCCCTCAAGCGCCGGCGGAGCCTCGTCGAGCCGCGGAGCGTAGTCGTGGTACATGACGCCGGTGAAAACTCCGGTCCGGCTTCCCCGCAGCGGGGACGGGTCGATACCCGCCCGCTCGAAAACCTCCCAGGTGGTTTCCAACAGGAGGCGTTGCTGCGGATCCATCGCCAGGGCCTCACGCGGGGAGATCTCGAAGAATCCGGCGTCGAAATCTCCCGCGTCGTGCAGGAAGCCGCCATGGCGTGTGTACGACTTACCGGTCCGGTCCGGGTCCGGATCGAACAGTTCCCCGATGTCCCAGCCCCGGTCGCTCGGGAAATCCGAGACCGCGTCCCGCCCATCCGCGACCAGTCGCCACAACGCCTCCGGCGAGTCCACCCCGCCGGGAAAGCGGCAGGCCATCCCCACGATCGCGATCTGTTCGTCCGACACCGGGGCGACCGCGGCCGCGGCGGCCGGAGTGACACGGTCGTTCAAGTGATCATTCAGAAGTTTCGATCGCAGGTAGGCGGTGACCGCCGCCGGAGTCGGATAGTCGAAGGTGAGGGTGGACGGCAGCCGGAGCCCGGTGGCTGCGTTCAGGCGGTTACGCAGTTCGACGGCGGTGAGGGAGTCGAGCCCGAGTTCGGAGAAGGCGCGTTCCGCACCGAGCGTGTGTGTCCCGACGTGACCGAGGACGCCCGCCACCTCGGTGCGTACGAGGTTGAGAAGGAAGACGTCCTGTTTGGTCCCGGTAAGGCCGGCGAGATGTTGCACGACCGACGACGATCCGGTGACGGCCATCCCGGCCTGGGCGGTTCCCCGCGTGGGCCGGATCAACCCGCGCAGGAGTGGAGCTACTCCGTGTGTCGCCGCCCGGGCGCGCAGGCCCGCGATGTCGAGCGGTGCCGGCGCCAGGACCGCGTGATCGGCTGCCCGGGCGGCCCGCTGGGCGACGTCGAACAGTGCCAGGCCCTCGGCCGTGGACAACGCTCTGATTCCGGTGCGGGTGATCCGATTTCGGTCGGTCTCGTCGAGATTGCCGGTTATCCCGCTTGGATCCGACCACAGGCCCCACGCGAGCGAGGTGGCGGGCAGGCCGGCCGCGCGGCGGTGCGCGGCGAGGGCGTCCAGGAACGTGTTGGCCGCCGCGTAGTTCCCCTGGCCCGGGCTGCCGAGGACCCCGGCGACCGAGGAGAACAGCACGAATATGGCGAGATCGCTGTCCCGTGTGAGCTCGTGGAGGTTCCAGGCGGCGTCGACCTTGGGACGAAGCACCGTGTCGACCCGCTGTGGGGTCAGCGATCCGATGACACCGTCGTCGATGACGCCGGCGGTGTGGATGACCGCGGTGAGGGGATGATCGGTCGGGACCGTGGTGAGGATCGCGGCGAGGGATTCGCGGTCGGCTGCGTCGCCGGCGTGGATGGCGACCTGCGCGCCGAGTCCGGTGAGTTCGGCGTGAAGCTCGCCGGCACCGGGAGTGTCGATACCCCGCCTGCTGGTCAGGAGTAGCTGTCTGACGCCGTGTTCGGCGACCAGATGCCGCGCGAGCGCGGCGCCGAGTGCCCCGACACCGCCGGTGATCAGTACCGTGCCGTGCGGGTCCCACGGGTCGGTCCGGCGGTTGGGGACATGATGGCCGGTGCCGGTGCCGGTGCCGGTGCCGGTGCCGGTGCCGGTGCCGGTGCCGGTGGCCGGGACCCGGGCGAGGCGCGGCACATGCACGGCACCGACCCGGATGGCGAGCTGTGGTTCGTCAGCGCTGCCAGCGGCCAACGCCGCCGGCAGCGCGGCGACGGACTCCTCGCTGTCGTCGACGTCGAGCAGGATGATCCGGCCGGGATGTTCGGACTGGGCCGAACGGACCAGGCCCCAGACGGGAGCGGTCGCCAGGTCCGGCGCTTCGTTCCCGACGGCTACCGCACGGCGGGTGATCACCGCGAGCCGTGACGTCGGGGGCCCCGGGTGAGCGAGCCATGCCTGTATCCGGGTGAGTACCCGGTGGGCTGTGGCGTGCGCCGCATGGACGACATCCCGACCGTCCACTTCCGGGATGCCGGAGACGAGGAACAGGTCGGATGCGGCCCCGCTGGTCGGCGTGGTGAGGTCGGCGACCAGCAGGGTCTCGATGCCGGCCGGCCGCAGCACGCAACCCAGCGTCTGCTCGTCGGCCGCAAGGATTCCTACCGGTCCTGTCCCCCCGGATGGCGGGTCCGGCGGGATGATCGTGGTCCAGTCGAGACGGAACAGGGCGTCCCGGTGTACCGGGCGCGCGGCGTCCAGCTGTTCAGCCGAGACCGGCCGTGCCACCAGCGAGCCGATGGAGATCACAGGCGCGCCGGTCACATCGGCAGCCTGGACGGAGAAGGCCTGCGAACCGGCATCGGATAGCCGTACCCGCAACGCCGATGCGCCGGAGGAATGCAGGCGTACATCCGTCCATGCGAACGGCAGCCGGCTGTGTCCCTCGGGATTGTCACGCGATCCGCTGCCGGCGGCATGCAGCGCGGCGTCGAGCAGCGCCGGGTGTACGCCGAAGGACGCGGCGTCAGCCTGCAGTTCGTCGGGGAGAACGACCTCGGCGAAGATCTCCCGGTTGCGTCGCCATGCGGCGCGCAGCCCCTGGAACAGCGGTCCGTACGGCAGGCCGGCCGTTGCCAGATCCCGGTAGATCTCCCCGACGTCGACCGGGGCCGCACCCTGCGGGGGCCATTCGCTCAGCGACCCGGGGACCTGGGCCTCCGGCGGCGCGGAGACATCATGATCGCGTCCTATCCGGCCCTCTGGAGTGGACGAGGTCTCTGCTACGCCGGTACCGAGAAACCCACTGGCGTGCCGGGTCCATTCGGTGTCCGCGGCGGCCTCCCGGGAGCGTGAGTACACGGTGACCGGGCGCCGGCTCGCCTGCCGCTCCGGTGCTCCAACTGCCACCTGTACCTGCACTCCGCCGTGTTCCTGCAGGATCAGCGGCGATTCGATGATCAGTTCTTCCAGAACGTCGCAGCCGACCTCGTCGCCGGCGCGGATCGCCAGTTCCACGAATGCCGTACCTGGAACGACGAGTGCCCCGTGCACAACGTGATCGGCCAGCCACGGATGCGTCCGTACGGACAGGCGCCCCGTGAACAGGAACCCGTCCACGCCGGCCAGACCGACCGTCGCACTGAGCAGCGGATGCCCGGCCGATCCCAGACCGAAGGCGGAGAGGTCCCCGCTCGCCGGTGACAGCTCGATCCAGTACCGCTGGCGTTGGAAGGCATACGTCGGCAGTTCCACCCGCCGCGGGTTCAGGCCGGCGAACACCGCGTTCCAGTCCACGGTGGTGCCATGGGCGAAGGCGTGGGCCAGCGAGTGCAGGAGCGTGACGGGTTCAGGGCGGTCACGACGCAGTACAGGCGCGAACACCGGCGTTGTGGTCTCCGCGCCGCCGGAGTGTTCGGCGAGTGTTTCCTGTGCCATGGCGGTCAGCACACCGTCCGGGCCGAGCTCGAGGTAGGTGGTGACGCCGGCGGTTTCCAGGTGGCGGACGACGTCGGCGAACCGGACCGTGCGGCGGACGTGGCGTACCCAGTATTCGGCGCTGCCGAGCTCCTCGGCGCCGGCGATGCCCCCGGTCAGGTTGGAGACGACCGGAATCTGCGGTGGATGGTAGGAAAGCCCTTCGGCCACATGCCGGAACCCGTCCAGCATGCCGTCCATCCGGGAGGAGTGGAAGGCGTGGCTGACCTGCAGCCGTTTGGTTTTGCGGCCGGATCTGTCGAACTCGCGGGCGATGTCGACCGCCAGGTTCTCGTCACCGGAGATGACGACCGAGGTGGGTCCGTTGACCGCCGCGATGCCGATGGCGTCGCCCGCGTTCCGCCCGGAGATTGCGGTGAGAACTTCTTCCTCGCCCGCCTGGATGGCGATCATCGCGCCGCCGGTGGGAAGGGCCTGCATGAGCCGGGCGCGTGCGGCGACGAGCGCGGTCGCGTCGGTGAGCGACAGCACCCCGGCGACGTGTGCGGCGGTGAGTTCGCCGATGGAGTGCCCGGCGACGAAGTCCGGCCGCACCCCCCAGGACTCGAACAGCCGGAACAGCGCGACCTCGACCGCGAACAGCGCCGTCTGGGTGAACACCGTCTGGTGCAGCAGGCCGGTGTCCTGCGTGTCGAACACGACGTCACGGACCGGGCGGTCCACCCACCCGGCCAGGTGCCGGTCCAGTTCGGTGGTCGCGGCGTCGAACGCGGCCGCGAACACCGGATAGGTCTCATACAGCTCACGGCCCATGCCGGGACGCTGGCTGCCCTGTCCGGTGAACAGGAAGGCCAGCTGCGCTCGGGCACCGGCCGCGTTGCCCACGACCACGCCCGGCGTCGATCCGCCGTGGGCCAGAGCCTGCAGCCCAGCGAGGAATCCGTTCTGATCCCCGGCCACCACCACCGCGCGGTGCTCGAACAGTGCGCGTGTGGTTGCCAGCGAGTAGGCCACGTCCACCGGGCTGCTCTCGTCCGTGAGGACGGAAGCCAGACGTGCGGCCTGGTCGCGCAGCGCGTCCGGGGTTCGCCCGGACAGCACCCACGGCAGCGCCACCGACGTCGCAGGCAGCGGATCATCGTCCTGTTCCGCCGGTTCTTCGGTGTCCGGGGCCTGTTCGAGGATGATGTGGGCGTTGGTGCCGCTCA
>NZ_CADDZT010000063.1:23010-27692 GCF_902812655.1 Candidatus Frankia meridionalis
AGGACCGTTCGGCGCGGTCAGTCCGTTCGACTCGCCGTCCTGATTCACCGCGGAGCCGCGCACCACCGCGAGCACCGGGTGGCCGCGACGTTGCGCTTCGGAGAGCCGTTCCAGCAGTAGCAGCCCGACGCCCTCGGCCCATCCGGTCCCGTCCGCTGCCGCCGCGAAGGCCTTGCAGCGGCCGTCGGCCGACAGGCCCCGCTGCCGGGAGAACTCCACGAATCCCTGCGGCGAGGTCATCACCGTCACTCCACCGGCGAGTGCCAGGTCGCACTCGCCCGCGCGCAGTGACCGCGCGGCCAGGTGCAGGGCCACCAGGGACGACGAGCAGGCCGTGTCGACGGTGACAGCCGGACCCTCGAAACCGAATGTGTAGGAGATCCGGCCCGACGCGACACTACTTGCGTTACCGATATTCAGGTAGCCTTCCAATGTCTCGGGTATCCGGTTCAGGCGGGCGGCGTAGTCCTGCCCGTTCATACCGGCGAAGACCCCGGTATTCGTTCCGCGCAGCGACGACGGGTCGATACCAGCCCGCTCGAACACCTCCCATGCCGTCTCCAGCAACAACCGGTGCTGCGGATCGGTCGCCAACGCCTCCCGCGGTGAGATTCCGAAGAATTCGGCATCGAAATCGGCCACATTGTGCAGGAATCCGCCGTGCCGTGTGTAGGATCTACCGACCCGGTCCGGATCCGGGTCGAACAGTTCCTCGACATCCCAACCGCGGTCGGTCGGGAAGTCCGAGACCGCGTCCCTTCCGGCCGCGACCAGCTGCCACAGATCCTCCGGTGACTCCACCCCACCCGGTAGCCGGCAGGCCATTCCCACGATCGCGATCGGCTCCCGCTGCCCGGCCTGTGTCTCCCGCAGCTGTTCACGAGTCTCGTGTAGCTCGGCGGTCACCCGCCGCAGGAGGTATCGGATCTGATCGTCGCTCATGTTTCTACTTTCTTTCTTCTGTGGGACGGCGGTCAGGAGATTCCGAGTTCGTTACCGATGAAGCTGATGAGCTCGTCGTCGGTCGCGCCGGAGAGCGCGTCGGCGATCTCTGCCGCACCGGAAGCGCGGGCACCACCACTCCATACCGCAGCCAGTTCCTGGAGGCGGGCGGCTATCGCCGCCCGTGCCGGCTCATCCGCGGAAAGAGAGGAAAGAGAGGATTCCAGCGTGTTGATCGAGCTCAGGACCGCCGGCACCGTCGTGTTCGCCCGGGACAGCAGCTCCGAGCGCAGGTGGTCGACCAGCGTTGCGGGCGAGGGGTGGTCGAACACCACGGTGGTCGGCAGCCGCAACCCGGTCGCGGCGCTCAGGCGGTTGCGGAATTCCACCGCCGTGAGTGAGTCGAATCCCTGGTCGCGGAATGTCCGGGCAATGTCGACAGCGTCCCCGGATGCGTGCCCCTGTACTGCGGCGACCTGGGTCCGGACGAGTGTGAGGAGTATTTGCCGCTGCTGTGAATCGGGTACCCCGGTCAGCTGCCGGATCAGGCTCTCCGATGTTGCATCGGCCGGTTCGGCCGCATCGTCGCCGTCCGCCTCGCGGAGCGTCCGCGCGATCTCGGTGAGTTCGCTCAGCAGCGGGTTCCTCCGCGTCCGGAAGAATGTTTCCCAGGTGGCCTCGCAGATGACCAGATTGGTTTCCTCGTGGTCGAGTGCCTGCCCGAGAGCGGTGACAGCAAGTTCCGGTGCCATCGGGGAAAGTCCGTGGCGGCGGAACTGTTCGGAGATGTCGGGATCGGCGATGCCGTCGCCGCCCCAGTGCCCCCACGCTATCGATGTGGCGACCAGCCCGTGTGCCCGCCGGTGGTCGGCGAGGGCATCCAGGAATGCGTTACCCGGCGCATAGTTTCCCTGCCCGACGATACCGCAGACACCCGCGAGTGAGGAGAAGAGCACGAACGCCGACAGCTCCATTTCCCTGGTCAGTTCGTGCAGGTTCAGGGCACCTTGAGCCTTCACCCGCAGTACCCGGTCCATCTGCTGGGTGGTCAGGGATGAAAGCAGGGCGTCGTCGAGGACGGCCGCCGTGTGCACCACCGCGGTCAGCGGATACGCCGCGGGCACCGAGGCCAGCACGTCCGCGAGCGCGCCGCGGTCGGCCACGTCGCACGCGGCGATCGTGACCTTCGCGCCGAGAGCGTTCAGCTCAGCCTCCAGCCCGACCGAACCGGGGGCCTCGCGGCCTCGGCGGCTGATCAGCAACAGGTGTTCTGCACCGTTGCCCGCGAGCCAGCGCGCGACGTGACCGCCGAGCGCACCGGTTCCACCCGTGATCGCAACTGTGCCCCGCGGTTCCCAGCCGCCTGCCCGGGGCGCATCGTCCAGTGGCGCGCGCACCAGCCGCCGCGCGAGAAGACCGGATGGGCGGACGGCAACCTCGGTCTCGTCGCACAGCCCGCCGAGCGCGGTGGTCACCTGCGCCAGGACCTGTTCGTCCGCGGTCGCCGGCAGGTCGATCACACCGCCCCAGCGCCCCGGGCTCTCGGCGGCGAGGATCCCACCCAGACCCCACAGAAGCGCCTGAAGCGGATTGGTCACCGGATCGGACGGCCCGGTCGACACGGCTCCGCTGGTCGCGAACCACAGCGGCGCGCTGACGCCCGAGTCGTCGAGCGCCTGGATGAGCGCGACGTTGGCGGCAGCCCCCCACGGAACAGCCGCATGGACCGGATGAGGCTCCTCGGCCAGTGCCAGCAGCGAGAGCACACCGACTACCGGCCGGTCGGCTGAGGTCCCGGCACCGTCGCGGGTCTCGCCCAGATGTGCCGCCAGGCGTTGTCGATCGGAGTCCGCCGCGCTCACCACGATCTGGTGGATGTACGCACCCCGGTCGGCCAGAGCCCGGCTGACGGACCGCACCCGTTCGGTTCCGGTATGGCTGTCGGGAATCACCAGCAGCCAGGTTCCCGAGAGCGCTCCGGGGACCCGGCCATCGGTGGACACCCCGCGTACGGCCCGCCAGACAACGCGGTACCGCCAGGAGTCAACGGTGGCGTGGACACGGCGCTCGTCCCACCACGACGCCAGGGCGGGCAGCACGGCACCCAGCGAGGTCCGGCGTTCGGGGTCGGGGATGCTCAACGTGGCGGCCAGCCCGTCGAGGTCCTGACGTTCGACGGTTTCCCAGAAACGGGCGTCCACCAGGTCGCGTCGATCGACGCGGTCGGCCGACCCGGCAGTGTCCTGCGAGGAGTCCAGCCAGTACCGCCGGTGTTGGAAGGCGTACGTCGGCAGTTCCACCCGCTGCGGGTTCAGGCCGGCGAACACCGCCTCCCACTCGACCGCGACGCCGTGGATGCGGGCGTGGCCGAGAGCGGTGATCACGGTGACGGGTTCGGGGCGGTCGCGGCGTAGTACCGGGACGAGCGTCGGTGCCTTCCGCCCGTCCTGTTCGGTGAGCGATTCCTGCGCCATGGCGGTGAGCACGCCGTCCGGGCCGAGCTCGAGGTAGGTGGTGACGCCGAGGGCTTCCAACCGGCGGACGCCGTCGGAGAAGCGGACCGTGTGCCGGACGTGCCGTGTCCAGTATCCGGTGTCGCCCAGTTCTTCGGCGGTGGCGATTTCGCCGGTGAGGTTGGAGATGATCGGAATCACCGGCGGGGCGTAGGACAGACCATCGGCTATCCGGCGGAACTCGTCGAGCATCCCGTCCATCCGGGAGGAGTGGAAGGCGTGGCTGACCCGCAACCTCCTGGTCTTGCGTCCTCGGCCCTCGAAGGTGTCGGCGATCCGCAGGGCGTGTTCCTCATCGCCGGATATGACGATCGATCCGGGTCCGTTGACGGCGGCGATTCCCACGCGGTTTTCATGATCGGCCAGCGCGGCGAGCATCTCCTCCTCGCCCGCCTGGATGGCGATCATCGCGCCGCCGCTGGGAAGGGCCTGCATGAGCCGGGCGCGTGCGGCGACGAGCGTGGCCGCGTCGGGAAGGGTCAGGACGCCCGCGACGTGTGCGGCGGTGAGTTCGCCGATGGAGTGCCCGGCGAGGAAATCGGGTCGGATCCCCCAGGATTCGAGCAGTCGGAACAGCGCGACCTCGACCGCGAACAGCGCCGTCTGGGTGAACACCGTCCGGTGCAGAATTCCGGTGTCCCCGGTTGCGAACACGACATCGCGAATTTTATGATCAACATAACCGGCCAGGTGCCGGTCCAGTTCAGCGCACACCGTGTCGAACGCCTCGGCGTATACCGGGTACCTTCCGTGCAGCTGTCGTCCCATGCCGACCCGCTGGCTGCCCTGTCCGGTGAACAGGAAGGCCAACCTGCCCGTCCCTGCGGACGAGCCCGCGATCACATTCGGTGGGGTCTCGCCACGGGCCAGGGCGTCGAGACCGGCGGCGAAGCTCTCCCGGCTGTCGGCCACCACCACCGCGCGGTGCTCGAACAGTGCGCGTGTGGTGGCCAGGGAGTAGGCGACGTCGACCGGGTCAGGCCCGGCGTCACCGTCGATGAACGTTGCCAGCTGCCCGGCCTGGGCGCGAAGGGCTTCAGGCGATCGGGCGGACACGACCCACGGCAGAGCCATCGGGACGGGCGTGCCGGGTCCGGTCGTGGCCGGCGACGGGGCGACGGTGGTTTTCCGCGCGTCATCGTAGGCCGCTCCGGGGGATCGCGTCGGTCCAGGTTCTTCGGTGTCCGGGGCCTGTTCGAGGATGATGTGGGCGTTGGTGCCGCTGAT
>NZ_CADDZT010000063.1:28078-32734 GCF_902812655.1 Candidatus Frankia meridionalis
GGGCCGCTCGGCGCCGTCAGCTGGCTGCTCGTGCCGTCCTGATTGACGGCGCTGCCGCGGATCACAGCGAGTACCGGGTGGCTGCGGCGCCGGGCGTCCGACAGCCGTTCGAGTACCAGGAGACCGACGCCTTCGGCGAGGCTGAAACCGTCGGCCGCGGCGGCGAACGGCTTGCACCGGCCGTCGGGGGCCAGGGCCCGCTGCCGGCTGAACTCGACGAGCGATCTGGGGGTGGCCATGACGGTCACCCCACCGGCCAGCGCCAGGCTGCATTCGTCGGCGCGGAGTGCCTGGGCGGCCAGATGGACGGCTACCAGGGACGAGGAACACGCGGTGTCGACGGTTATCGCCGGTCCTTCCAGACCGAGAGTGTAGGCGACGCGGCCGGAGGCGACACTTGTGGTGCTGCCGGTCAGGACATAACCTTCAACGTCCCGGGTCACCTTCCGCTCGAGGGCGGGGGCGTATTCCTGGGCGATGACTCCGGCGAAAACACCGGTGTTGCTGCCGCGCAGCTCCGCCGGGTTGATGCCGGCATGTTCGAACGCCTCCCATGCCGTTTCCAGCAGCAGCCGTTGCTGTGGATCGGTGGCGAGCGCTTCGCGCGGGGACATCCCGAAGAAGGCGGCGTCGAATTCGGCCGCGTCGTGGAGGAAACCACCCCCACGCACATAGAAAGCGCCGATCCGCTCGGGGTCGGGGTGATAGAGGCGATCGACATCCCAGCCGCGGTCGGCGGGCAGGCCGCTGACGACGTCACGTCCTTCGATCACCAGTTGCCACAGATCCTCACCGGACCGCGCGCCGCCCGGGAACCGGCCGCCCATACCGATTATCGCGATGGGTTCCCGCGCGGCTGATTCCACGTCGTGCAGACGTTGCCTGATGGCACGCAGATCAGCTGTCGCCCGCCGGAGGTAGTCGCGCAGTTTCTGCTCGTTCGTCATGAGGTCTCGCTCTCCCTGCGGATTCCCAACTCGTCGTCGAGTGCGGCGAAAAGCTCCTCGTCCGTTGCCGAACCGAGGTCGTCCCGGAGTTCCTCACCGGGGACGGAGCTTGTGGGACCGCGTGTGTGCGAGGTGGTACGAATGCTGTTCCACGTACGCAGGAGTTCCTGGACGCGGGTCGCGATCTCGGTGTGCTCGTTGTCGTCCACCGCAGCCGTCGACATGGCCGTCCGCAGCCTGTCTATTTCCGTGGACAGCGGTGTCGCGGAAGCCACGGGATCGGGGACGAGCTGGGCGCGCAGGTAAGTGGTGAGCACGGCCGGAGTGGGATGGTCGAAAAGGAGAGTGGTGGGTAGGCGCAGGCCGGTCACCGTGCCCAGCCGATTACGGAACTCCACCGCGGTGAGGGAATCGAAGCCGGAGGAGAGGAACCCGCGGTCGACCTCGAAAGTGTCCGAATCGGAATGTCCGAGGACCGTTGTGGCGGTGGTCCGGATGAGGTCGAGGATCTGACGGTTCTGCTCCCTTTCCGGTTGCCCGGACAGCCGCACTGCAAGGGGGCGTTTCTCAGGTTCGGCGGTTTCCGTGACACGTTGGACGGGGATGCGGACGAGGCCGCGTAGGATCTGCGGAATGTTCTCCGTACCGCCTTGGCGCCCGATTCCCGTCGTGTCGATCCGGGCCGGTATGAGGGCCGGGTACGGGCTGGTCAGCGCGGTGTCGAAAAGCGCCAGGGCATCTTCGGCCGCCAGGGGGAGGAGGCCCGCACGGCCCATCCGGGTCACGTCGGCGTCCCGGAGATGGCTGGTCATGCCGCTGGCCTGGGCCCAGTAACCCCACGCCAGTGATGTCGCGGGCAGGCCGTGCGCACGCCGACGGTGGGCCAGAGCGTCGAGAAAGGTGTTGGCGGCGGCGTAGTTCGCCTGGCCGGCGTTACCGAGGATACCCGCGACGGAGGAATACAGGACGAAAGCGGCCACATCGAGATGGCGGGTCAGATCGTGCAGGTTCCAGGCGGCGTCAACTTTGGGGCGTAGCACGGCGTCGAGTTGGTGCGGGGTCAGGGCGGTCAGGGTGGCGTCATCCAGCGCACCCGCGGTGTGGACGACAGCGGTCAGCGGATGCCGGTCGGGGATGGCGGCGAGCAGCGCGGCCACCGCGTCGCGGTCGGCGACATCACAGTCCGTGATGGTGACTTGGGAGCCGAGGGCGGTGAGCTCGGCCGCGAGCTCCGCGGCACCGTCGGCGGTACCGCCCCGCCGGCTGACCACCAGCAGATGCCGCGCTCCGTGGTGGGTGACCAGTCGACGGGCGGCGAGTCGTCCCAGTGTGCCGGTCCCACCGGTGATCAACACCGTGCCATCGGGGTTGAGCGGGGTGGGCAGGGTGAGGGCGAGCTTGCCGGTGTGCCGGGCCTGGCTGAGGTGGCGCAGGGCGTGCGGTGCGGACCGGATGTCCCACGCGGTCACGGGTAGCGGGCGCAGCGCACCCTGGTCGAACAACGCCACCAGCTCGGCGAGGATCTGCCCGATGCGTTCGGGCGCCACGTCGCGCAGCAGGTCGAATGCCCGGTAGGTGACGGTGGGATGGTCGGCCGCCACGTCGTCCGGACGGCGGATGTCGGTCTTCCCCATCTCGATGAAACGGCCACCGGGACGCAGCAACCGCAGGGAGGCGTCGGTGAACTCATGCGCGAGGGCGTTGAGGACGACGTCGACCCCGCCGGTGGCGGCGTGGAACTTCCCGGCGAAGTCGAGGGTGCGTGAGGAGGCGATGTGCTCCTCGTCGAGTCCCTGGGCCCGCGCGACGTTCCACTTGCCGGGACTTGCGGTGCCGTAGACCTCGACACCCCAGTGCCGGGCGAGCTGGACCGCGGCCATACCGACCCCGCCGGTGGCGGCGTGGATGAGGACCGTTTCGCCGGGCCGGAGCCGGGCGAGGTCGGCGAGGGCGTGGTAGGCGGTGAGGAAGGCGACCGGAGTGGTGGCGGCCTGGGTGAAGGACCATCCGGTGGGGATGTGGACCAGCAGACGGTGGTCGACGACCGCCGCTGAGCCCAGCGTGCCGGGAAGCAGGCCCATGACCTGGTCGCCGGGGGCGAAACCGGTGACGCCCGGGCTGACTTCCACGATCACCCCGGCGCCTTCGGCGCCGATGCGGGCCTCCCCCGGGTAGACGCCCAGAGCGATGAGCACGTCGCGAAAGTTCACCCCGGCCGCGCGTGTTGCGATACGGACCTGGCCGGGAGCCAGCGGCTGTCCGGCTTCGGGGTGGGACACCAGAGCGAGATTGTCCAGGGTGCCGGGGGCGGTGACGTCCAACCGCCAGGCCGGGGCGTGCGGGGGCGGGACCAGTGTGTCGTGGAGGGCCGTGCTGTTCCGGCCGCCGTGCCGGGCGAGCCGGGGGACACGGATCTCCCCGTCCCGCAGGGCGATCTGCCCTTCGCCGGTGGCCAGCGCAGCCGGGAGCGCGTTCAGGGAGTCCGGGTGGTGGTCGACGTCGAGCAGGACGACGCGGTCGGGATGTTCGGACTGCGCCGCGCGGACGAGGCCCCAGATACCGGATGCGGCCAGGTCACCGACATCCTCTCCGGGGCGGGTGGCGACCGCCTCGCGGGTGATCACGACCAGCCGTGAGGTGGCGTACCGATCGTCGGCCACCCAGGTCTGCAGGACAGCCAACGCATGCCCGGTGGTCGCGTGGACATCTTCCACACCGGCGCCGCAGCCGCCGACCGGGACCGGGCCAAGGGGTATGCGATCGTGGTCTTCTGCGTGTCCGGAGGCTCCGGGAGGCGGGTACGGGAGGAGCACGAGGTCCGGTGCCGGACCTCCCGCGGCCATGGCCGCGGAGAGTGACTCCAGGTCCGGGCGGACCTCGACCGCGGGACGCATCGGCACCGGGAGCGCGGCGAGAGCCAGGTCGTCGACGCCCAGCACGGTCCACCGACCTGGCGGTGGGATCTCGCGGGGCACGGGCAGCGCCGGCCAGGTCAGCTCGAACAACGACTCGCCGGAGATCGCGGTGAGGTGATCCGGCGAGGCCGCCCGCAACACCAGGGAGTCGACGGCGGCCACGGGCGCCCCGGTGAGGTCGGCGACCCGCAGGCTCACCCGGTCCCGGCTGGTCGGCCGGGCATGGACCCGCAGCGCGCCGGCGCCCATCGCGGACAGGGATACGCCGCTGAAGACGAAGGGGAGACGGACACCCGGGGCCGCGCGGTCTGCGGCGAGGTGCTCCTCGTCGGCCCCGCCGGCAGGCAGGAGATCCAGCGCCGCGTGCAGCGCGGCGTCCAGCAGCGCCGGATGCACCCCGAACCGGCCGGCGTCGGCCTGCTGCTCGGACGGCAGACGCACCTCGGCGAACACCTCGTCCCCGCGTCGCCAGGCGGCCTGAAGCCCCTGGAAGACCGGCCCGTAGTCGTAGCCCCGGGCGGCCAGACGTTGGTACAGGTCTGCCACGTCCACCGCGGCCGCGCCTACCGGCGGCCAGGCCCCGGCCAGCTCATCGGGTGCCGGCATGAACACCGACGTGCTCCCCGCCGCGCTGGTCAGGACGCCGCTCACATGCCGCGTCCACCGGCCCTCCGCCAGCGGTCCGGATTGGTCCGGACCGGTGAATGCGTCGGCGGGGCGCGAATGGATGCTCACCGTCCGCCGGCCGGAGTCATCCACGGCTCCGATGATCAGCTGAAGCCGGATGCCGCCGT
>NZ_CADDZT010000063.1:33030-35915 GCF_902812655.1 Candidatus Frankia meridionalis
GGCGTGCAGCGCGAGATCGACGAACGCGGTGCCGGGGAGCACGACGGTGCCCGAGACGGCGTGGTCGGCAAGCCAGGGGTGGGTCGACAGGGACAGCTGCCCGGTGAACAGAACGGCGTCGCCGTCGGCCAGGGGGATGGCCGCGGCAAGCAGCGGATGGCTGGCGGGGTCAAGACCGGCGGTGGTGACGTCGCCCGTGGCGGGGGCGGTCAGCCAGTGGCGGCGGCGCTGGAAGGCATAGGTGGGCAGGTCCGTGCGGCGGGCGGCGGGGCCGAACACGGCGGTCCAGTCGGGCCTGACGTCGTGGACGTGCAGGTGGGCCAGGGACAGCAACAGGCGCTGCCATCCGCCTTCACCGCGGCGCAGGGTGCCGGTGACGGCTGTCGCGGCGCTGTCCCCGGCCGGAGCGTCGTCGAGAGTCTGCTGGATGCCGACGGTGAGAACCGGATGGGGGCTGGTTTCGACGAATGCCCGGTGTCCGTCGCCGACGGCGGCGCGGACGGCAGGGTCGAGGCGGACGGTCTGTCGTAGATTGCGGTACCAGTAGTCGGCGGTGAGTTTGCTGGTGTCCAGCGGCGCGCCGGTGACCGTGGAGTAGAAGGTGATGCCGGCGGGACGGGGAACGATATCCGACAGCACGTCGAGCACCTTGTCCCGGATGCTTTCGACCTGGGCGGAGTGGGAAGCGTAGTCGACCGGTATCTTCCGGGCAGTGACGTTCCGGGTTTCGTAGTCGGCCAGGATTTCGTCGAGAGCGTCCGGGTCGCCGGAGATGACGGTGGAGTGGGGTCCGTTGACCGCGGCGATGCTGACGCGGTCAACCCATCGCGCGAGGTCACTTTCCACATTGGTTGCGGGAAGGGGAACGGACACCATGCCACCCCGGCCGGCCAGTGCCGTGATCGCCTGGCTGCGCAGCGCGGCGATCTTGGCGGCGTCGTTTAGGGTGAGAGCGCCGGCGATGTGGGCGGCGGCGATTTCACCCTGGGAATGGCCTATGACGGCGTCAGGATGGACGCCCAGGGACTGCCAGAGCCGGGCGAGCGAGACCATGACCGCGAACAGGACGGGTTGCACGACATCGACACGCTCCAGCGTGGGAGCGTCGGGGTGAGCGCGCAGCACGTCCATCAGGGACCAGTCCACGAACGGTGTCAACGCGGCCGCGCACGCGGTCATCTGCTCGGCGAAAACCGGGGAGGAATCCAGCAGCTCCGCGGCCATCCCGGCCCACTGTGAGCCCTGGCCGGGGAAGACGAACACGGTCCTCCCGGGATCACCGGCGACACCCTGCACGAGGTTGGGGGCCTGTTCGCCATGGCTCAGTGCCGCCAGAGCGGTCAGGAACTGCGCCCGGTCGCCGCCGACCAGCACCGCCCGGTGGTCGAGGGCGGACCGGGTGGTGGCCAGGGAGAATCCGACATCCACCGGAGCAGTGCCGGACCGGGCGGCGACGAAGTCGTGCAACCGTGCGGCCTGGGCCCGCAGCGCCTTGTCGCTCCTCGCGGACAGAACCCAGGGCACCGGTGCGGACGCGGATGTTCCGGCCACCGCCGCACGGTCGACACCATCCGAGTTGTCGGGGACATCATCGTCGGGGTCGCCCGGTGATGCCTGTTCGAGGATGAGATGGGCGTTGGTGCCGCTGATGCCGAAGGCGGAGACGGCCGCGCGGCGGGGGTGGTCGGTTTCGGGCCAGGGGGTCGTCTCGGTGAGCAGACGGACGGTGTCGGGTGTCCAGTCGACGTGGGGGGTGGGCCGGTCGACGTGCAGGGTCCGCGGTAGCAGGCCGTGCCGGACCGCCTGGATCATCTTGATGACGCCGGTGACGCCCGCGGCGGCCTGGGCATGGCCGATGTTCGATTTGATCGAGCCGAGCCACAGCGGCCGGTCATCGGGCCGGTCGCGGCCGTAGGCGGCCAGCAGAGCCTGGGCTTCGATGGGGTCACCGAGGGCGGTGCCGGTGCCGTGGGCTTCGACCGCGTCGACGTCGGCGGGGGTGAGGCCGGCGTTCGCGAGGGCCTGCTGGATGACCCGCTGCTGGGACGGGCCGCTCGGCGCGGTGAGACCGTTGCTGGCGCCGTCCTGGTTGACGGCGCTGCCGCGGATCACGGCGAGTACCGGGTGGCCGAGGCGCCGGGCGTCCGAGAGCCGTTCCAGCAGGACGATTCCCACGCCCTCGGACCAGGCGGTGCCGTCGGCCGCGGCGGCGAACGGCTTGCACCGGCCGTCGGGGGCCAGCCCGCGTTGCCGGCTGAACTCGGTGAACATGCCCGGGGTGGCCATCACCGTGGCTCCGCCGGCCAGGGCCAGCGTGCATTCCCCCCGTCGCAACGCCTGGCCGGCCAGATGGATGGCCACCAGGGACGAGGAGCATGCGGTGTCGACGGTGATCGCTGGTCCTTCCAGTCCCAGACTGTAGGCGATCCGGCCCGAGGCGACACTGTTGGTACTGCCGGTCAGGAGATAGCCTTCGACGCCGTCGGACGCCTCGTGCAGGCGGGGACCATACTCCTGCTGCATCGCGCCGACGAACACCCCGGTTCGGCTGCCCTTCAGGGATGCCGGGTCGATACCGGCCCGCTCGACGGCCTCCCATGACGTCTCGAGCAGCAATCGTTGCTGGGGATCCATCGCCGTCGCCTCGCGGGGGTTGATGCCGAAGAAGGCCGCGTCGAACTGGTCGGCGTCGTGGAGGAACCCGCCTTCACGTGCGTATGACCTGCCCGGCCGGCCCGGTTCGGGATCGTAGATCCCGTCGAGGTCCCAGCCGCGGTTCGTGGGGAGCCCCCCGATGGCATCGGTGCCGGAGAGCACCAGTTGCCACAGCTGGTCAGGTGAGTCCGCATCTCCCGGCCACCGGCCGCTCATCGCCACGACCGCGA
>NZ_CADDZT010000063.1:36183-52817 GCF_902812655.1 Candidatus Frankia meridionalis
ATCACCGTCTCGACGGCGGAGGTGTCCGCAGTACCCGACAGGGCGGCCTTCAGGTGATGCGCGACGGCGGAGGGCGTGGGGTGGTCGAAGGTGAGAGTCGCAGGCAGCCGCAGCCCGGTGGCGGCGGACAGCCGATCACGGAATTCCACCGCGCCGAGTGAATCGAGCCCGAGGTCCTTGAACGTCCATTCCGCGCGGACCGCGGTTGGTGCGGTATGTCCCAGGACGATGGCCACGTGGGTGCGCACGATGTCGAGCAGGGTGGCTTCCCGTTCGTCCGCGGGGAGCCCGGCCAGGCGCTGGGCCAGGGAGCGCTGGGCTGGCGATGCGTTGTCCAGAGTGCCGCCGCGGTGCTCCGCACGGGCCTCCTCCGCCGACCGTGGGCCGGCGTGGGCCGTCGATTCCGGGCGAGGCTGCGGGATCCTGCCCGCCCCCGGTGGGCTGTCGGCGGCCGAGGTGCCGATCCAGAACCGCTCACGTTGGAAGGGATAGGTGGGAAGCGGTGTCCGTCGGGCATCCGGTCTGAACGCGGCCGACCAGCGCACGGCGACCCCGTGGGTGTGGATCTCCGCGAGCGAGGTGAGGAACCGCCGCGTTCCACCGTCGTCGCGGCGCAGGGTACCGACGGCGACGACGTCACTCCGGCCGCCGGTGCCACCTGTGTCGCCGATGCCGTCAAGGTCCGCGTCATCGACGGTCTGGCGGATTCCCACGGTCAGGACCGGGTGGGGGCTGGTCTCGATGAATGATCGGTGCCCGTCCGCGAGCGCGCCGCGGACCGCCCGGTCGAGTTGGACCGTCTGCCGGAGGTTGCGGTACCAGTAGTTGGCGGTGAGCGTGGCTGTGTCCACCAGGCCGCCGGTGACGGTGGAGTAGAACGCGATGTCCGAGGTACGGGGCGTGATACCGGACAATACGTGCAGCAGCTGTTCCCGGATGGTTTCAACCTGCGCGCAGTGGGAGGCGTAGTTGACGGGGATGGTGCGGACGTCGATGCCGTCGGCCCGGTATCCGGTGAGCAGTTCGTCCAGTGCGCCCGGGTCACCGGATACAACGGTGGATGCGGGTCCGTTGACCGCGGCGATGCTCAGCCGGCCCGCCCAGCGGATGAGGCGGGAGCGCACGTCGGCCGCGGGCAGGGGAATGGAAGCCATCCCACCGGAATCGGCGAGTTCGGCCAGGGCCCGGCTCCGTAGCGCCACGATCGCGGCGGCGGTGTCCAGGGAGAAGGCACCCGCGATGTGAGCGGCGGCGATTTCGCCCTGGGAATGGCCGATGACCGCGTCCGGGTGAACGCCGAAGGAATTCCACAGTCGGGCGAGGGAAACCATCACCGCGAACAGCACGGGTTGGATGACGTCGACGCGCTCCAGGGACGGTGCGTCCGGTCGGCCGTGAAGCACGTCATCCAGCGACCATTCGACATGCGGCGCCAGGGCTTCGGCGCAGGCACGGATGTTTTCAGCGAAAACGGGGGATTCGCCGAGGAGGGCCAGGGCCATCCCGTTCCATTGCGAGCCCTGGCCGGGAAAGATGAAAACCGTTTTTCCCGTACCTCGCGCGACTCCTGTCACCAGGCCCGGCGCCGGGTCCCCACGGCCCAGCGCCGCCAGCCCGTCCAGGAATTCCTGGCGGTCACCACCGATGAACGTTGCCCGGTGGGTGAACGATGTCCGGGTCGTTGCCAGCGAAAATCCCACGTCCGTCGGGTCGAGATCCGTCCGGGTGGCGACGACCTCGTGCAGTGCATCGGCCTGGGCGTGCAGCCCGCCTTCGTTTTTCGCCGATATCACCCATGGGACCACCGGCGTGTCAACCGCGATCGTGTTTCCGGGGATTTCGGAGTTCCCGGTCACTTGATCGGAAACGGGCGGCTCCGAGACGACGAGATGGCAGTTGGTTCCCCCCACCCCGAAGGAACTGACTCCGGCGATGAGCGGTCTGTCCGGTCGCGGCCAGTGAGTCAGATTTCGCTGGACCCGAAGGTTGATCTCGTCGAAGCGGATCTCGGGATTCGGTGTCTCGAAGTTCAGGCTCGGTGGAATCTCCCGATGTCTGATGCTAAGCGCCGCCTTGAGAAGGCCGACGATTCCGGAAGCTCCCTCCAGATGGCCCACGTTCGTCTTGGCCGAACCCACCAGCAGGGGGTGTCCGGGGGGTCTGGCCGTGCCGAGCGCCGTGCCGAGCGCGGTGGCCTCGACAGGGTCGCCGATCTTCGTCCCGGTGCCGTGAAGTTCCACGTACTGGATGTCACGGACGTCCACGCCGGCCTGCTCGACGGCCAGCCGCAGGACCTCTTCCTGAGCCTTCGGGTTCGGGATGGTGAGGCTGTCGGTGGCACCGTCGTTGTTGACGGCGCCGCCGCGGATTACGCAGTAGATATTGTCGCCGTCGGCGAGAGCCCGCACCAGCGGCTTGAGTACGACTACGCCGCCACCCTCACCGCGCACGTAGCCGTTGGCACGGGCGTCGAACGTGTAGGAGCGGCCGTCCGGCGACAGCCCACCGAACCGTGCGGCCGTGACGGTGCTTTCGGGAATTATGTTCAGGTTCACGCCACCGGCCAGCGCGAGAACGGACTCTCCCTTCCGCACGCTCTCGTAGGCCAGGTGAACGGCTACCAGTGCGGACGACTGCGCCGTGTCCACCGTCAGGCTGGGTCCGCGCAGACCGAACGTGTAGGACACCCGGTTCGCGATGATGCCCCGGTTGAGCCCTGTCAGGGTATGACGTGTGATCGCCTGGTCACCCCGCTGGTAGAACAGCGTCG
The DNA here is from genome assembly GCF_902812655.1 of Candidatus Frankia meridionalis. GTDB lineage: Bacteria > Actinomycetota > Actinomycetes > Frankiales > Frankiaceae > Protofrankia > Protofrankia meridionalis. The sequence continues at coordinate 38,954 of NZ_CADDZT010000063.1, forward strand.
CGTAGTCGCTCGCGATGGCACCGATAAAGACACCGGCACGAACTCCGGCGAGGCTCGCGGGAATGATTCCCGCGTCTTCGACGGCCTCCCACCCGAGTTCCAGGACCAGCCGCTGCTGCGGATCCATGTCCACCGCTTCGCGGGGTGAAATCCCGAAGAAGGCCGGGTCGAACCGGTCGATGTGATCGAGGAAGCCTCCCCGGTGGGCGTCGGTGTCGGACGACCGGCGATCGGTGGGTGTTTCAGTGACGGCGCACCGGCCGTCCGCAAGGAGTTTCCAGAAGCTTTCCGGCGTCGGTGCCCCCGGCAAGCGGCATGACAGCCCGATGACGGCGACCCCGTCGGCCCACCCGGTTTCCGATCCGGGGACGGTCGGTTCGTCGCTCATATTATGGCCCTTTCCTGCCTGACGAAAAAGCGAAAAATGTCCCGAGCTCGTCGCCGATGTGGCTGGGGGAGTCCGCGAGTTTCCCGAGTGGCCCGGCGAGGGCCATCGTGCACGGCGCCACGGGAGTGAACTTCACCTGTGCTGCCCTAATAATTACTGCGGGGAATCCCTGTGAAAACCCCTATCCGACCCCTATCCGACCCCTATGTGTCACTGTTTTCTGCTGCCGATATAAGGCGATCTTCAGGATAGGCTTATGTACATGGAAGGTAGAGCGGAGAAATATTGGACAAGCGTTGTCCGGCGGTCTTGAAGTGATGTCGCTCACATGGCCGGCTGGCCTCGTCGCCATTCATGGTCATGATGTCATCACCTACTGGACATGATCCCCAGGCGAACAGGATGGCTGATCGACCTGTTATCCGTAATCTTGGCGAATGGTCTGGCTGAAAGAGCGCTGGAGGTCGGCGCGACCGTTGACATGGAGTTTACGGTAGGCGCGGGTGAGATGCTGTTCGACGGTGCTTACCGTGATGTGGAGCTTTTGTGCGATCTGACGGTTGGTGTGTCCCGACGCAGCCAGTGCCGCGGCCTGTCGTTCGGCCGCGGTGAGTGTGCTGCGGTCGCCGGAGGCTGATTCGACCCGTGCTCGCAGGAGCGCGACCGCGGCGCGTTCCTCGTCATCGGTGCAGGCCGGGGACGCCAGTCTGAGGCACTCGGCGGCGAATGGCAGCCTGTCCTGCTGGAGTGCCTGCTCGGCCGCCTCCCGCAGTACCTGGCGGGCACATGCTTCCCCCGCATGGCGTGCGGCTACGAGGTGCAACGCGACCTTTTCGGACGATCCTCCGTCACCGTGCAGAAGGCGGGCGGCGCGCCGGTGCATCCGCGAACGGTCATCCGGGGAGATTTCAGCGAGAACCGCTGAACGGGCTGCAGGATGGCGGAAACGACCGGCATCCAGCAGACCGGTGTTGTTCAACACCTCGAGAAACCGGTCGGTCGAGGGCTCGTCCGCGTCGATGAGACGGCGCAACAGGGACCGTGAACCGGATCCGTCGAGGATCGCGAGGCCACGGGCGATCCGGAGCAGCCCGGGGTCGCCACGGTGGAGGCAGGTGAGGACCGCCCTACCGAACGCCGTACCGGCGAGAGATTCCACGAGCCGTGCGGGGGAGCCGTCCGTCGAGTCATGGTAATCCTCGATCAGGGCTTGGAGCAGGAGCGGATTCCCACCGCTGATTTCGTGCCACCGCGCGGCCGGAAGCGTGCTGGCGGGGCGACCGAACTGTGCGCTGAGCAGTTCGGCGACACCCTCACGCGACAGCGGCGCCAGCCGGATCCGGTGACAGTGCGGCTGGCGTAGAAGATCGGTGTGCCAGGCGGCCTGCGACGCGTCCATACCTGCGTGACTGGTGGACTCGGTGACGACCATGAGCACGCGTGACGATCTCAATTGGCTGCCGAAGTACAGCAGGCACCGTAATGAGGCCCCGTCCCCGAACTGGATATCGTCGATACTGATGACAACCGGGACCCGCTGCGACAGCGCGTCGAGCACGGCCCACAGATCCTGGATCATCCTGGTCGGCAGCTGCCCGGACGCGGTGAGCACCGCATCCGGGCCTCGGATGAGCATGCCTCCGGGAAACAGCCGCGCCATGTGCTCGTGGTCCGTGGGGGGCAACGGCGGGCTTCGGAAAAGCTGGCTCAGGACCCCCAACGGCTGATCGTGCTCGGCGTGCGACCCGGCCGCGTCCAGCACCGTGGCACCGGCCGCGTTCACCTTTCCGGTGAACGCGTTCAACAGTTCGGTCTTCCCGCTTGCGACGGCTCCGCTGACGACAGCGATCGATCCTTCCGATCGCAGGCTGTCATCGAAGAGCTGCTCAAGTCGTGCTAATTCCTCATCACGTTCGATGAGCGTGTGATCAAATTTCCGATATCGCTTCCCGGTGGCGACGTCGGCACCTGCGGACCGCTCGGCGTTGCGCATAGATTGCCTGCTCTTTCCCACCGCACGGACGCCCGGTGGACGGGTTCGTCGGTCTTGTCGGGTCGGGGGATCGCGGCGAGTAGTTTCTGCGTGTATGCATGGACCGGCTGTGAAAACACCTGGCTGAGGTCTCCAGTCTCGACGACGCGGCCGTCCTTCATCACGAGGAGCCGGTCGCTGACATGGTGGATCACTCCGAGGTCATGGGAGATGAACAGCAGCGCCACACCGAGGTCGCGTTGCAGGACGGTGAGTAGATCGAGTATCTGGGCCTGGATCGAGACGTCGAGCGCGGACACCGGTTCGTCGCAGACGATCACATCAGGTGACGGTGCGAGTGCCCGTGCGATCGCCACCCGCTGACGTTGTCCCCCCGACAACTCCAAGGGCCGCCGACGGAGGAGGTTCGCGGGCAGCCCCACCTGGTCAAGGAGCTCGACGACCCGTGCCCGCCGGTCCCGCCCGCGACGTATGTCGATCACTGCTTCGCCGACGATACGTTCGACGGTGTAACGCGGGTCGAACGAGCCCAGTGGATCCTGGTAGATGGCCTGGATCCGCCGGCGGTGCCGCCTGCGGTCACGCTCGCGGATCCTGCGGCCCGACCTGTTCGCCGCCCTGGTTCCGTCCGCCATCGCCTTCCGGTCCTTCGCCGCATTCCACGGCTGACCGGCGAAGCGGACCGTGCCTTCGTCCGGTTCGAGCAGGCCCAGCACGATGCGGGCCACCGTGGTCTTGCCCGAGCCGGACTCGCCGACCACGCCGAGGGCCTCCCCTACCCGGAGCTGGAACGACACGTCCCGGACAGCTTCATGCCAGGTTCCGTCAGGGGAGCGGAACCGTTTGGAGACGCCCTCGACCTCAATGAGGATGTCGCCAGGCGCGGCCGGCTCCGGCGCCTGCGCGATCGACAGGCGTTCCGGGGTTTCCGCCGGCTCCGCCACGGGGTGCCAGCACAGCGCGTCATGGGTTGCTTCGATCTTCGCGGGTGTCGGCAGTTCATCACGGCACCGCTGGTCGGCGAGCCGGCAGCGCGCCGCGTACGGGCAACCGCCCGGGCCGGCGGGGGGCTGGTCGGGTACGGATACCGACAGCCAGGTTCCCTTGGCGTGCATCGCGGGCACGGCGGCAAGCAGCGCGCGGGTGTACGGGTGCCGCGGGTTGCCTAGCACACGCTCTGCCGGCCCCTGCTCGACGATCAATCCGCTGTACATGACCGCGATCCGGTCGGCGAGACCGGCCATGACGGCGAGGTCGTGGCTGATGAGCAGGAGTGACATGCCACCGTGCTTGAGTTGCCGCAGGAGGTTGAGGACCTGCGCCGCGACGGTGACATCCAGGGCGGTCGTGGGTTCGTCGGCCAGCAGCAGCTCCGGGCCTGCGGCGATCGCGGACGCGATCAGCGCCCGCTGGCGCAGGCCACCGGAAAGCTGATGCGGATACTGGCGCGCGCGCCACTGCGGGTCGGGAACGCCCACGTCCGCCAGCTTTGACATGACCCGTTCGCCCACCTCAGCCCGATTGACGATCCGGTGGATGCGCAGCGGCTCGGCGACCTCCGCACCCACTGTCCGCAGCGGGTCGAGCGAGACCAGCGCGTCCTGGAGCACCAGTCCGATCCGACGGCCTCGTATCGCCTGCCACTGCGGCCCGGTCAGCGCGGTCAGATCCTCGCCGTCGAATGACAGTTGGCGTGCACTGACCGTCGACCGGCCGCCGGTCAGACCGATCAGGGTCCGGGCGGTGACGCTCTTACCGGATCCGGACTCGCCCACGATCGCGAGGCATTCGCCCCGGGCGAGGGTGAACGACACGCCACGAACCGCTCGGATGCGTTCCGAGCCCACCTGGAACGTCACATCGAGGCCGTCGACGACGAGCATCGGAGTGTCGGGGGCGTCGGGGGCGCTCATCGGGCAGTCCTCCCGGCGAGCTGCGACTGAGCGTACCGGCCAACGACATTGACGGCGATGACGGTGACGGTGATCGCGGCTCCGGGAAACACACTGATCCACCAGGAAGTCTGGAGGAAGTCGCGACCTTCCGACAGCATCAGGCCCCACTCCGGGGTCGGTGGCCTCGTGCCGAGGCCGAGAAAGCTCAACGCGGACGCGTAGATGAGCGCCGTGCCGAAGCCGACCGTGGCCAGTACCAGCACCGGACCGAGCGCGTTCGGAAGGACATGGCGTGCTACCAGCACTCCCCGCCGCAGGCCGAGGCCCACGGCGGCCTCGACGTATCCCGAGCGCCGTACCACCATCGCCTCTGTACGGACAAGCCGTCCGTACAGAGGGATGAGTGCTGTTGCGATCGCGATCACGGTGTTGGTCGTGCCCGAGCCGAGCACGGCGATCACCAGCAGAGCAAGGAGTACCGGGGGCAGCGCGATCAGCACATCCGTCAGCCTTATGAGGACCTGATCGGTGACCCGCCCGCCGAGGGCGCACGCGAGGCCCAGCACCGTGCCCCCGCACACAGCCAGTGCGATCGCCCCGAGGCCGAGCAGCAGCGAGGAGCGTGCACCGTAGAGGACCCGGGTGAACACGTCACGGCCGAGCTGATCGGTACCGAACCAGTGCGAAGCACCCGGGCCCGCGAGCGCGTTCACCGGATCGGTGTCGGTTGGTGAGGCGTCGGTGAACAGCCCCGGGGCGACCACCATGAAGGCGACCAGTACGAGCACCGCGGCCGCGACCACAACGGTCGGACGGCCGATCCGGCGCAGCCGGGTACGGGATGGTCCGCCGACTCCTGCCGGGAATACCGCGTCGACGGTCGTCATATGGCTGCCGCCGCCGTTCGCAGTCTCGGGTCGATGGCCAGGTGCAGCAGGTCCACCACGGTGAAGATGAGGACGACGGCGAAGGCCGACAGCAGAACGACCCCCATCACGACAGGCAGATCCCGGCTGGTTACCGCCTGCAGGGTCAGCGACCCGATACCGGGGCGGGCGAAGACCGTCTCGATCAGCACCGCGCCGCCGAGCAGTGTTCCGGTCAGCCAACCGGTCAGCGTGAGCACGGGCGCTGCCGCATGCCGGAAGGCGTGGCGCACCCTGACCGCGGTCCGGCTCAGGCCGCGGGCGCGGGCGGTGACGACGAACGGCTGGGCCAGGGCGGCCTCGAGCCCTTCGCGCAGCACCTGCGCCAGCACTCCGGCCACCGACAGCGCGAGTGTGACCGCGGGTAACACGAGCGAGGACACGCTCTGCGCGCCGGCCACCGGGAAGATCCGCAGTCGGAACGAGAACACGGTCAGCAGCATGATCCCCAGCCAGAACGGCGGGGTGGACAGCGCCACCAACTCCCACACCGTGGCTGCGGCCCGTAGCGACGGCCGGCGTCCAGCCGTCGTCATCGCGGACACCACCGCGATGACGACGGCGAGAGCGACCGCCGCCGCCACGAGCTGGACCGTGGGCCAGAGCTGGTCGTTGATCAGTTTCGTGACCGGTTGCTGAAGCTGGTAGGAGGTACCCAGGTCACCGCGTACGAGGTCGCCGAGATAATGCGCAAACCGTACCGGGACGGGTCGGTCGAACCCGTATTCGGTCCTGATCTGCGCCCGGACCTGCGGTGATGCCGACGTCGTCGGCCCCAGCAGAACCGCCACCGGATCGCCGGGGACGAGCTGGAGTGCGGTGAACGCCAGCGTGGCGGAACCGAGCATCACCGTTGCCCCGGCGGCGAACCGCTTGGCGGCACTTCGGAGCAGGGCCCGCCCCCGTACCGGAGTACGTCTCCGTGTCAGGGTCCTCCCGCCGAACAGTGGTGGACGCAGATGGTTTCCAGGATCCCGGGACAGCGTCACTTCTTGTCACGCCAGGCGTCATAGAACAGCGGCCAGGCGTTCGCGTCGAAGGTGACGTCCTTGACGTATTTCGCGGCCCCGATGATGGAGCTCGGCGTGTAAAGCGGGATCACGACAGCCTTGTTGATTACCGCATGCTGCGTCTTCGCGTAGACGTCGTTGCGGGTCGCCTGGTCCAGGGTGGCCGCCCCGGTGCTGGTCCACCTGTCCACCTCGGGGTCGTTCAGGAGCGACGCGTTCTGGCCTCCGGTCGCCAGGGTGCTGCTGGAGTTGAAGAACAGCCGCAGCACGTCCGGCTCGAATCGACCCCAGCTGAAGTCCAAAACCTGGAACTTTCCGCCATAGGCCTGTTCGATGTAGGTACCGATGTCAACGGCCGGACGGGTGAGTTCGATGCCAATCTTCTTGAGATCGTCCTGGATCGCCTGGCCCAGGATGTCGCGCTGTTCCCGCACGAACGCCGGCACCGTCGGCCAGACGACGGTGAGCCGCTTGCCGTCCCGGGTGCGATATCCTTCGGCGTCACGGCCGGTCCAGCCGGCCTCGTCGAGCAGCTGATTGGACCTGGTCGGGTCATAGGGCCAGCTGTTTTCCAGCGTGGCGTCATAGGACGGCGTCACCGCTGTGAGGGGGCTCCAGGAGCGCTTGTACTGACCGAAGTAGACGGTTTTGACGTCCTGGTCGATGTTCACCCCGCGCTGGAATGCGATGCGTACACGCTCGTCGGTGAACGGTTCCAGGGACGTGTTCAGATAGACGCTGTAGGGTGCGCCCGCGGCGTCCTCGCGCACTATCTGCAGATTCGGGTCTGCCTCGACGGTCTTCACGTTCGCTGGTGGAATCCCGCCGGCCAGGTCGATCTGCCCGCTGGTCAGCGAGCCGACGCGGGCTGTATTTTCCTTGAGGATGCGGATGGTGAGCGTGTCGAGGTAGGCGGGGCCGGAATGCCTGCTGGTGGCCGGGGCCCAGTTGTAGGCGGTGTTCTTCGTCAGGACGATGCTCTGGCCCTTCGTGTAGCTGGTAAAGGTGAACGGCCCGGTGCCGACGGCGACCGGGCCGCCCCCGCACAGCTTGTCAGCATTGGCTGTCAGCGTCCTGGGAGAGTAGAAGCCGAGATAGGCGGTGCTGGCCGCCTGTAGGAACGGGGCGAACGGCCGGGAGAAGCCGACCTTTACGGTGTACTCGTCCACGACCTCGGTGCCGGTGTAGGGGCCGAGGAGACTCGCCGCGTACTGCGATTTGGTCGTCTTTGCGACGATATGGTCAAAGTTGACCTTGACCGCTTCGGCGTTGAAGGCGCTGCCGTCGGTGAACGTGACCCCCTGCTGCAGGTGGAAGGTGTAGCTCTTCAGGTCCGGGGCGGTTTCCCAGGATGTGGCCAGCCACGGGTGGAACTTGCCGGAGTCGTCCTCCGCGATGAGTGAGTCGAAGACGTTGCGCTGGATCGCCGCGGTGATATCTTGTTGGCTGACATGGATGTCGAAGCAGGTCGGTTCAGTGTCGATCGAATAGGTCAGCGATCCTCCCGGTACCGGTTTGCCGGAGCTTTCTGTGGTTGATTCACCGGCTGAGCCGCAGGCGGCGATAAAGAGCGTCGCGGCGACTGCCGCTCCGGTCACCACCTGTGCGGGTCTGACAAAGCGCATGCGAATACTCCGAATGCTTTGGGAGGAGCCGGGAGGAAGGAAACATCTGGGGGTCGCGCGAAAATACCCGTGTCGGTTTCATCGGCACGGGTAGAGAACATCTGAAACAGATCCCCACTGCGGCGGGCCCCTACCCACCCTTATCGTCTGGCAGTTCAACAGATAGGGTGAATGGGTCATGGCTCCGCTGGTGTCGCGGAGAGTTGGACGGGCGGCGACCCTGTCGCGCTGCCCGGAAATCTATCGGGCGTCCAGGACTAACAGGCCGCGCTTGATACCCGAAGAAGATCGATGTGTCGCCGCGAGGTGAGAATCCGATCGATCACCGACTTGATGATCCCGGCTGCTCGCATGTTGTGGACACGGTCGAATTCGGCAAAGTCCGCTTCGAGCCACGGCACCCGACCCGACCCCGGTCGCTTCGGGCGGCTCTGATCGGATCCCATGTGGTCATATTAGCTATTTGTAATGCCTGGGGGAACTTATCCAGATGTGATCTGCTTCACGTCGAGGTCTATCGTGCCTGCGTCATCGCCAGCGGGTCCGATGGATCATGCATTGTGGGCGGCCGACAGAGGTTCGACCGATAGGGGTCTGGTCAAGAATGCTCCTGACGTGGTCTCGCCGTTCATCGATGGCTGTTCCCCCCGGATAGTCGCTTCGTGACTATCCGGGGGGAACACTGAGCTCTTTGGCTGGCCACCACTCAACGACTCGCACAGCTCCCGGCGATCGTGTTCCGGCAGAACAGAACCGGGCTTCTGGAAACAGCTCAGGAGTAGGCGGCGACGCTGTCGGTTCCCTCCGGGGATGCGGCGGTTTCCGCAGGTGCCGCAACAGGTTGGTGCTTGAGCGCGAGCGCGACAATGGCACCCGCTGCCGCTGCCGCTGCCGCGGCCCACCCGCCTGTACGCAGTCCGTCGACGACCGTGGACGGCGCATCCGTATGCCCGTTCAGGCCGGCGCGGGCAACCGCGACGATCACGGCCAGGCCTACGGCGCTGCCGAGCTGCTGGGATGTAGAGGCTAGGGCGGAGGCGACTCCCTGCTCATCTGGGGAGACGCCGGACGCTGCGGCCACAAAGAGCGCGCTGAAGGCGATACCGGCACCGAGGCCCCAGATGATGAGGCCTGGTAGCACCGCGATAAACGAGCCGTGCGGGGACATGCCCGTGGCGAGCGCGCCCAGCCCGATCCCCGTGCCGAGCATTCCGATGCTGACCGTGGGGCGGATGCCCTGTCGGTTGAGCAGAGTCAGAGAGATCTTCCCGCCGACCATGGAGATCAGGGTCAGGGGCAGGAAGGCCAGGCCGGCGGCCAGTGGGCTGTAACCGAGGACGCCCTGTAGATAGGTGGTGTAGAGGTAGTACTCTCCGCCGAGCGTCCCCACCAGAAGCAGGATCACAATCATGGCGACGGCCAGACTGCGGTTGCCGAGAAGCCGCGGCGGCGCGAGCGGGTCGGGGGTGTTCCGCTCGAGGAGGATGAAGGCGCCCACGAACGCCAGGCCGCCGAGCAGGGACCCGATGACCCGGCCGGAGGACCAGCCGGCCTCCGGTCCGCTGGCCAGACCGAACACCACCAGACAGATGCCCGCGGTGGCGACCACCGCGCCCGGCAGGTCGAAGCCACCCTGCCCGCGCTCGCGTGGTGCGTCCGCGGCGAGCAGGCGTGGCGCGACGATCGCCGCGCCCAGCGCGAGTGGGACGTTGACCAGGAACACCGCTTTCCACCCGAAGCCGTTGGTGAGCAGGCCGCCGAGGAGCGCTCCAGCAGCCAGACCACCGCTTGCGGCAACACCCCAGACCGTCAGCGCCCGATTGCGTTCCGGCCCTTCCGCATAGCTTGTGTTGATCAATGACAGGATCGTGGGGAAGAGGAGTGCGCCACCCAGGCCCTGAACCGCACGGGCGGTCAGCAGCATCCACGGTTCGTCCGCGAGGCCTCCTCCCAGGGACGAGACGGCGTAGAGCCCGAGCGCGAGCATGAACATGCGCCGCTGCCCGAGCCTGTCGGCGGCCCGGCCGCCGAGCAGCAGGAACCCGCCGAAGGTCACGGCATAGGCGCTGACCACCCATTGCAGCGACTGGGCGGTGAACCCGAGCTCACGGCCGATGTCGGGCAGAGCAACGTAGACGATGTTGTAGTCGATGGCGACGACGAACTGGGCGAACGCCAGCAGCGCGAGTTTGAGCCCGGACCGCTCCTGCGGTCGGGTCACGGAAGCGTCCACGGGATTCGGCTCTTCCTTCGCGGAGTTGTCACCGGCCACGGGCGTGGCCGGTGGGACGTGCGTTGGTTGAGGCAAGGCCGAGACGCCTCATCTACGCAGTGTTCGTATCCTACACGCCGTTCAAAGTTAGCACACAGTACAGTAGATCAGCGCTGTAGAGTGTCGGCTGTGGAGGACCCGACGCCGCGCCGGCGAGACCGCCTCCGGGCGGAGACCGTTCAGGAGATCAAGACAATCGCGCTCAAGCACATGGCCGCGGGCGGGGCGGCTACTCTCTCGCTGCGTGCGATCGCCCGCGAGATGGGGATGACCGCGGGTGCCCTCTACAGCTACTACGACACCCGAGACGATCTGATCACCGCGTTGATCGCTGATGTCTACAGCATCCTCGCGGAAGTGCTGGATGCGGCGCGTACCACCCGGCCCGCGGAGGACCCCGGGGGCCAGTTGCTGGCTGTCGGTCTGGCCTACCGGCAGTGGGCGATCAACAATCCCGGGGAGTTCCAGCTCGTCTACGGCGACCCGATCCCCGGTTATCAGGTCCCACAGGGCGGAGCGGCATCGTTCGCGGAGCGCCAGGCCTGTGGGGTGCTGCTCAAAATCGTCGCCGTAGCCTGGCCACGAGCCGATCTCGGCTGGGCTGCCGATGACTATCAGTGGTCCGACTTCGAGCCCGGCTTCCTCTCCATGGTCCGCGAGCGGTTCCCCGAGTTGCCACCGTCCGCGGTTGCCCTCTCGTTGCGCATCTGGGGCCGTCTGCATGGCCTGATCGCTCTGGAGGTCTACGGTCACCTGCGACCTCAGGTACTGAACCCCGCCAAGCTCTACCATGCCGAGTTGCTCGACCTGACCAGGGCGCTGGGAGCCTCAGCGACTCTCAACAACGGGCCGGCCGGCGACCCCCGGGCGCGAGAGCTTTGAATCAGGGTGCTGTCACGAGAAGTGAGTCAGGCCTCGGGCGCCACTTCTCGACGAGCGCCGTCGGTGCTGGACTACCATCTTCTCGGGGATATCGGGGAACGGTCCGGCGGTAGCTGATCCGCCATCCCTGCGGGGTACGGGTGAGAATGTCGAGGTAATCGCCGTTGGTGATCGATCCGTCGGCCCGAATGGCGATGTAGCGACTGCGCGCACGGACGGCACCGTCGGCGTCCACTAGAATTGCCGTGTCGACGGTCTGGTGGTCCGCGGCGTCCACCGGCAGTTGCAGTACATAGTCGCGGAACGTGTCGATGCCGCGGAGGGATGTGCCCTTTCCCGTTCCGATCTCGATCACGACATCGTCGGTGAACACCAGGCCGAGAGCATCCACCTCCTTGTTGTCGACGACATGGGCGAACAAGGCCAGTGCCTGGCGGATCTCAGCGATGTCAGAAGCGGACAGTTCCAGGGCCACGATGCTTCTCCGGAGTGAAAACGGATGGATGCGGTCGGGTCAGTCCGGGACACCGCCGATTTGCCGCAGAATGGTGAGGCGGTCCGGAAGAACGTTGTAGCTGATGATCCGGCCGTCGTGAAAAGTGATCCAGCTGATGCTGGTACTGTCAATCGGCCTGCCGGTCGCCGGAACACCGAAGACCTCGCCCTTGTGGATACCCTCGATCCGCCAGAAAACAACCACCCGGTCATCTTCCGCAACCAGGTCCGTGACAGTCGTCTTAAGATCTCCTACGGCCTCTCGCAGCCAGACAACGTGTTGCTGGAAGCCGTCGCGGCCCGTTGACCAGCCTGAGCGGGCCCGGGTTTCGTCGTCGGCATCCGAGGCAATGAGGTCGTCCAGGAGTTCCAGCCGCCCGTTGTTGACGACTTCCTCATACAGACGCCGTGCCACAGCCTTGTTTGTCTCCGTCTTGATCGTGCCTGTGCTCATCAACGACTCCTTGGGTGCAGAGAACGTCATCGTGGTGGTTCGCCGGGGTAGGAGGGCGGGAGCAACACCCCGGTGTTCGCGTTGAGGCCGCCGTCGCAGGGAACTGTCGTACCGGTGATGTACGAGGCGGCCGGGGAGGCCAGGAACCAGACGACCTCTGCCTGCTCCCGCGGGCTGGCCCAGCGTTGCATCGGGATTCGTCTGGTCACGTTCGCGGCGAATCCCGGGTTCGCGAGGGCGCCGGCGGTCATCCCGGTCACCGTGCCGCCGGGCGCGAGGGCATTGATTCTGATTCCCTCGACGGCGTAATCGAGCGCGGTGGCGCGCACCAGGTTGATCGCCGCTGCCTTGGACGCGTTGTAGGCCCAGTTACCCGGTTCCCCCTGCAGGCCGGCGATGGAGGTGGTCACGACGATCGCACCGCCGCCGGCGGCACGCAGGGCCGGTACCGCGGCGCGTATTCCCAGTGCCACTCCACGAACGTTGACGGCGAGTATCCGGTCGAATCGTTCAATGGCGCCGTCCGCCTCCAGCGGAGGTGTCCCGCCGATCCCGGCGTTGAGTACGGCCGCGTCCAGCCGGCCGAAGTGGTCGACGGCCAGTCGTACCATCGCCGTGCTGGTTGTTTCGTCGGCCACGTCGCCGGTAAGCGTCACAACTCCTGCTGTGGCGGACAGTCCGGCCAGCCCATCCTCGGCCAGGTCGACGGCGACGACCTTGAATCCCCGCTCGGCGAACAGTTCCACACACGCCCGTCCGATCCCGGATGCGGCACCGGTAACAACCACCACCGGAGTGACCATACTGCCTCCCTGCCGGTTGACATCCATCCGCCGATCGGTCGGGAACGGCGGAACTACTGATGACTGACACCCCCTGGGTCCCTTCGAGTGCCGTGACCATGCCCAGGCGGGGGCCAGCATTTCAAGCAGGGCGAAAAGCGATGACCAGAGGTTTCTTCCATGATCTATCGCTGCTCGATGTTCCGTCGTGCGCCGTGGGGTGAGGTGCGCGGAGAATCATGGCGAACAGGACGGAAGCGGGCCGGGGGGTGGAGCCTTCGAGATCCCGGAGAAGACGCCGGACCTACGACAAGCGATGTCGACGTGCTGAAATGTTCGGCACCCGACCGCCAGGTATGTCAATCGTATTAGTCAGACCGTACAGAGTGCGCTGCTGACACGAAGCAGGTCGATGTGGCGTCGTAGGTACGGCCGGCAGCAGGTCGGTCGTACTGTCACCTCAGGCACCCGTGCCCCGCTCATCGTCGACTCTCACTTTGTCGAGCATCACGGTATTGCCTGTGCTACGAACTGTCAATTGTTCACCGGTGAAGTGGACTTCGTCTCCTCCGGTTTCTGTTCGATCTTCATGATGACGCGGAAGCGGACCGCGACGACGGCGGCATGCTGCAGGAGCCGGTCGAGGATGCTGACGGCGGTGGTGTGCTCGGGCAGGACGTGCTCCCACTGCTCGAAGGGCCAGTGGGAGGCGATTGGAGCGGCTGGCGCGCCCCTACCTCGACAGGCGTCACAGTCTGATCTCTGCGATGTCGTCGTCAAGGTCGTTCGCCTGGGACAGCTCCCCTGTCGTCGCTGCGAAGGCGGCCAGCGTCGGTGTGATGAACAACGCGCGCACATCCGCATGCAGACCCACCTGTCGCATCCGCTCGACGAGGGACACCGCCAACAGCGAATGCCCGCCGAGCTCGAAGAAGTGATCTCCCCGGCCGACCCGCTTCACCCCAGGGCTGCGCGAAGGTCGCCTAGCGTAGCGGTCAACTACTCTGGGTTGCAAGGAACTGGAGTGCTCTGTTGCGGTCACCGGCGATATATTCGAGAGTCGCCTTGATCTTTGTGGCACCGTGGAGACGAAGAAGTCCGAGGGCAAGGTTGCGGAGAATCGCGAGGTTTCGTGGGCCGTT
>NZ_CADDZT010000064.1:0-3330 GCF_902812655.1 Candidatus Frankia meridionalis
GCTGGCCCTGAGATCGTTGTCCGACCGGTCGCTACCCGGGCTCTGATCAGGGACGATGCCCGGTGACCGCGCCGATCGGAACATCGTCTATCGAGTAGAACAAGCGTTCCGAACACCTGGCGGTTCCGGGCACTTCCGGGCCGCCTGGTCACCGTGATCGTTGGGCATCGTGGTCGCGTCGACCTTCCTAATCCGCCTCGGAATATGCTTGTGCTCAGGCCGCGGTCGCGCCGAGGGAGGGGCTGGCGGCCGGTACGTCCACACCCAGGGCGATTCGAGCCCGTCCGGCGACGGTGGCACCACGGTCCCAGCGGGCGTCTCATGGGTCGGCACCGCGCTGCCCGTGCCCTTGCCGCTGAACTTTGACCAGGTGGGGAGCATCAGGGCCGTTGGCAAGTGCCGCGCCTTGACCTGCACGCCGTCAGTCGTGGTCGCGGAGGAGGTTCTTGAGGTCGGTCGGGCCGAGCTGTTTGGTCTGGTCAGCGACTCCGTTGGTGAAGGTGATCCCCTCGGCTTCGAGCACCTGCTGTGGGGTTTCGGTCCTGGTGGGGTCGGACCATTTGAAGCCGTCGGCGATCTTGCCTGCGGCGTTGAGAATGCGCCAGGCGTGTTGGCAGGAGTTGCAGCTGGTGACGTGGTTGCCGAGTGGCTGGGCGGCGGTGCCGATGACCTGAGCGAGGTCACGGTAGGTCGTCCAGCGGCCTGCGGGCAGGACGTCGAGGTAGGCGTGCAGGTCAGACCAGTCGCGTTTGGTCTTACCAGGCACGCTTTCGGCGAGATCGGCGAGGCTTTGACCATTGTCGGTCTCCCACCAGATCGTTCCCCGAACCGCGGTTGGGGTGGCTCCGGTCGCCCTGCCGATCAGGTCGCGTACCAGCGCGCTGGGGAGCCAGTGCACGCCGTCGCCCTCCCAACGCAGAGGGCCGGCTGGGTCGTTGTGCCAGGTGGCCCGGCTGCGGGCGGGATCCTCCTGCACCCACTGCTCAAGCTGGGTACGCTGCGCGGCGCTCGCGGGAGTGAGCGTGAGCCGCAGCGGCGTGCCGTCGGCGAGGGTCTGAGCGTCGATCAGCCGGCGGACCGCTGAGGCTGCGCGCGAGCGTTGCTCGACCTTGCGACTGACCCGTTCGGCCTCGCCCCGCGCCGCAGGGCTTAGCGTGAACTCCTCGGCACCCGGGGTAGGCCAGAGCCGGTTGAAGCCGACAAGGATCTCCTCGCCGGAACGCCAGGCGGAGACCTCGACCAGCTCGATCACAAGGTCGTACTGAGAGAGCCAGACGGCGGTATTGGTGACCTGTTTGGGAAAACCTCCGGCGATGAGCATGATCCGTGGCTTGCGGAGCAGCTCCGGGTCGAGCTCGCCAGCGAACTCGTCGATCGCTGCCCGGGCTGTCACGGCGTCGATGGGCTCGCCGCGTCTGGTCCGCCAGGTGGCGAGGGCGTCGGCGAGTGAGTCCGCGGTGAAGCCGGAGACCATCGCGGCGTAGGTGATCGCCTGCAGGTGCGTGTCGCCCGGCGCCGTGTCGCGTTTGAGTTCGACGACGACGAGTCGGCCGGCGGTGTCGAGTCCGAGGATGTCGAGACGGTCGCGGGCGCGGACGCCGTCGTTGCCGGCCCACTGGTCGTACTCGCTAGTGATGATGAGAACGTCTTCGCCGAGGACCGCCGGGTTGGTGAGTACCCATTCCTGCAGGTGGGCGCGTTCAGCGAGCCCCGCCTCGGCAAGCGAGACGGCCTGGAGCGCTGTCGCGTTAGCGCCGTCGATCTTGAACAGCAACGTCATGGTCGCACCTCACCCGAGTGGTCTCGGTGCGCTGTCCTCGCGCGGTCGCACCATCGGCGCCATCGGCCTTCGTGACAGGCAGGAACCATGACTGCTACCGGCTCTATCACCGATCCATGGGTGAGTTCTTCGCCGCGGAAAGCTATCCAGGCGCACAATCTGACGGTCCCTCATACGATGGATCCATAGGGGCCTCCTTCGTCGACGTGAGTAACCCCCGAGGACCTACCCCGCACCCCGGGCGTCGCCAGGAGCGGAGGCCCCGCCCCTTCATCGCGTCAGAGTCATCCTAGATGAAACGCGAAACCTGGTAGTTCCTGGCACTTCCGCCCGTCTGGTGACCGTCACTGCGGGGATTGTCGTGCGGGCGAACGACCAGACATGAGCTGAGCCCGGGCCACGTCGCTACGGAGCCGGTCTTGCCGTCCGATCGAGTGCAACGAGGGGTCTGTCACCACCGGAATCTTGGCAGAGCCGTTATTTCTACAGGCCCTTGCTGACCTGCACAGACCTCGCCCAGCGCTTGCCATCGCTGGGCGAGGTCTGCCGGCCCCATGGCTACTCGTTCGGCTGCTCGCAGGCTGGCTATCCCGTCCGGGCTGCCCACAGCGCACAGATGGGCAGTGCCCAGATCCGGTCGTCGAGATCGAAGGGGATCGGGCCGGTATGGAACACGATTCCCGCGCGGAAGTCCGGGCCGAGCTGATCGCGCAGCCATATGAGGTGGCGGGCGTCCCGAGCGGTCGGCGCCGAGGAAGCCTTGATCTCGATTCCGATCACTTCGCCTCCTCCGAGGTCTATGACGACGTCGACCTCTTGGCCATCCCGAGAGCGGATATGGTGCAACCGGGCACGAGGGTGGAGAAGGGTCACTTCCGGCCGTAGCTGGGCGACGACGAAGGTGTCAATCAACCTGCCGAGCAGGTCTCCGTCCCGCAGGACGCTCCGCTCGTCCACCCGGGCGGCGGCAAGCGCGAGCGCGGGATCGGTCAGGTATCGCTTCGCCCGCTTGGTCAGCCTGTTCAGGCGGTTCGTCGCCCAGGCAGGAACCAGTTCGATCAGGTAGAGGGCAGCCAAGATCCGGTCATACGCGTCCGCGGTCCGCTGGTTGATTCCGGCGGCCTGGTAAACCGTGCTTTCGGCGGGGAGGCCGGCCGTCGAGAGCCCGAGAACCTCGAGGTAGCGGCGTAGTCGAATCGGGTCCCGTTGCTCCCCCGCGGCCAACACGTCTCGATTGACGACGTGATCGATGTAGGCATCCAGCCACGCGAGTTGCCCTGGTGCGCTCAGGTTCAAGGCGGCCTCGGGGAAGCCGCTCCTCAATGCCAGGTCGACGTAGTCATCCAGGCCCGGGGACGGGCCCGAGATGCTCAGTTGCGAGATGTCCGAGTCCAGAAGCAGATCTAGCAGGCTTGGCTGATCGACGGCGTGAGCGATCTCCCGTTCGGTAAGACCGTGCAGGACCAACCGGACGACCCGACCCGTCCCGGGCCACTGGCGCGTCGTGAAGTCGGCTTCGATGCTGCCGGTGAGGAGAAACCGGCCGGGAC
>NZ_CADDZT010000064.1:3932-12405 GCF_902812655.1 Candidatus Frankia meridionalis
CGCGCGGGCCGGTGACCATGACAGCGGGCAGCCCCGCGAGCAGACTCGCCAAGCGCCCGTCGGCGATCCGCGGAACATACCTTGACATGGCCATACGGCCACAGTACACAATCTGCGAGTCTAGCAGTACAAGGTTTGCGCTCCTGCTAGTACAGGTCTTGCTGAGCCATCAGTACAAGGTTTGCGGCGTCGAGTACACATTCTGCGCTCGGCGACGAACAGATCAGTGACAGCCTCACGAGAGCAGGACCGCCATGATCGGGGTCGAAGCGACCCTCACGTGTGTCGCAAGAGTGCGCCTATCACCGAAGGCCCACGCCGCGAAGAAGATCACCAGCAGGTGCTTGACCTGCGGAATCATAGGTGGAGCTGAGGGGATGGAACGTGAACTCTGATCTTGCTTTCTACCTGCGGAGACGTGTCGGTGCTGTGCCGCCTGGGCGGACAGGGACGGTGGGCGGTACCA
Source organism: Candidatus Frankia meridionalis (assembly GCF_902812655.1). Classification (GTDB taxonomy): domain Bacteria; phylum Actinomycetota; class Actinomycetes; order Frankiales; family Frankiaceae; genus Protofrankia; species Protofrankia meridionalis. Next base: position 4,399 of record NZ_CADDZT010000064.1, read on the forward strand.
GCGAGACACCACCCGCGCGTGACCACGAGTACACCGCTGGTCCGCAGCTCGCCCCGCAGGAACTCGAGACCGCCCGCCACTGCCGCGCGTGAACTCAGTGCAGGTCCGGCGCGCTCCGTCGACGACGACGAGCCGTCCAGAGGGCCAGGGCGGTGACGGTGACGGCCGTGGCGGCGCCGACGGCCAGGTAGACGGTGGTGTGCGCGTTCTTGCCGGCCGCCGACCGTCAGGTACATGCGGATGCCGACCCGGTTGACGGCGGTGACGCCGCGAGTTCCGGGCGCGGACACCCGCGGCTGCGACAACCTCGACGAGACCGCCGCCGCGATACGCGCCGGCCTGTCCCGGCTCGAGCCCCAGGACACGTCCGAATGACCACGGCGGGCCAGCACACCGCACGATCATCCACGCAGTCCTCAGCATGAGGTCAAGCCCGGCCTTCATTCGTTGCGGGCGGTTTCCGGTCCAGTGATGCGTTTGAGTAGCGGAAGGGTGGAGGCGATGATTGCGAGGGAAGCGACGAGCCCGGCGAGGACGAGCAGGTAGTACTGGACGCTTGGCGGTTGGATCGTGTCGCCCAGTTGCGCGTGGAGGAACAGCTGGGCGGCGAGCAGCCCGGTTCCGGCGGCGACGACGGCGGAGATGAGTAGTGGGGCTGCGGCTTCCAGGGTGACGACGCGGCGCAGCATGGCCAGCGGGGCGCCGGTAAGACGCAGCAGGCTGAACGGGCGTTTGCGCTCGGTCAGGCCACCGGCGACGCTGACGGCCAAACCGCAGCCGGCGATCGGCAGGCTGGCGAGGATCACGACGTTGGCTAGTTGCCGGTAGGCAGACGTCCTGGCGTTGTTCTGCACCGTGTATTCGGCAAGCGTCATCGGTGGATACACCGAGGGATAAGCGGCTTGGAGAATGGTGCGAGCCTGCTCGACTGCCGCCGTCGATCCGTCGGTACTGATGACGATCATGCTGACTGGCAGGTTCTGTAGCCGCGCGGTGGACAGGTCGGCAGCCGGCCACGTGGTGTCGGACATCGACGACTTGCCGATGACCCCGGTCTGGAAGTCGGGCCTGATCGTTACGGTGTCCGCGCTGGCGGGGCAGCGACCGAATGTCGGGGTGTGCGCGAGTTCGGCGCAGGAGGCCACCTGCGGCGGCGGCCCGAAGATGGGGCCGGAGCCGGGTTTGGAGTACGCCGCCGGCGCCCCCGTGCCGCCGGGGTTGGAGCGAATCGCCGCTACCCCCGTGACACCGGCGATCGAGGTCAGTTCGGTGGTCGTGGCGGCCGGGATCGAGGTGATGGTGGGTTGCGAGTCCCACTCCCCGAACTCGTCGACGACGGTGCCGGTGGAGTTGGCCGTGTTGCCGGCGACGCCGCCGTTGTCGGCGACGATGGTGGTGATGATCCCGAGCGCGCAGGTGCCGACGAACACGGCGAGCACCAGCCCGCTGACCGCGCGGAAGCCGGCCTGTGGGTTGTCGGCGAGTCGGCGTCCGGCGATGAGGGTGGCCGGCCGGTTCGCACGCCGGGCCATGAGTCGGGAGCCGAGCATGGTCAGCCATGGCCCGGCGATGACCAGCCCGGTCATGGTCAGCAGGATGCCGGACATGTAGGCCACAACCTGGGTGCTGACGCTCTTGCCGGCTCCGCCGATGTGGCTGAAGTAGGCGAGGTAACCGAGTTCGGCGAGGCCCGCCAGCAGCGGGATGATCCGCCAGGCGCGGGGTGGGCGGGGGGTCACCCGGCGGGTCACGCCGAGCGGGGAGATGGTCACCCGGCGCAGGGCGAGCCGTGCTGCCACTGCTGCCGCGATCGGGATGCCGAGCGCGATGAGCAGCACGTTGGCCAGGCTGAGGGACAGATCGCTGGTGAAGAGCGGGTCGCCGGTGAAAGGGATCGCCGCCGGAACGGGGCGCAGGGCGACGAAGAGAACGAAGCCGGCGGCTACCCCGACGACAGCCGCGACGCTGGATTCGACGGTGGAGATCACTGAGATCTGCCGTGGGGTCGCGCCGACCAGACGCATCGCGGCGAAACGCTGTTCCCGGCGGGCAGCGGACAGCCGGGTCGCGCCGCCGATGAAGATCAGCACCGGGAACAGCAACGCGGCCACGACCACCGACAGGATCAGCGTGATGCCGTTGCCGTCGATGCCGACCCCGAGCGCGCAGTCGGCATTGCAACTGCTGGGCACGGTGGTGCTGATGCTGGTGACCTGCTTGACGTCGTGTTGGTGGGACAGGTCGGCGACGCTGTGCCCGACGATGATGATCAGGGTGTTCGGTGCGGGCAGCGCAGCGTCGCCGATGGTGCCGATCTGGGTGCCAGGGAACCGGTCGCCTAGCTGGGCGACCGGGGTGTGGTGCAGCAACTTCGACAGGGCAGGTGAGGCGTAGTACTGGCCCGGCCCGGGCAGAGCCGGGATGCCGGGCGGGATAGGGGCGGCCGGGCCGGTCGCCGCAAGGTCGACCCGTCCGATCTGCTTGCCCTGGTAGTAGTCGGCGCGCAGCTTCCACAACAGCGGGTCGGTCTTGGTGGTACTCGTCGAGATGGCCGGCGCGTTCGATCCGGTGTAGCCGGTTTCGAGCCAGGCGTAGCGGGCGTTCTGGTAGTTGACCGCGTTGATGCTGGCCAGCATCGTCAACAGCAGGCCCACCCCGATCGCCACGGCGACCGCGATCATGGCCAGGCGAACGGCAGCTTCTCTGCCGCCGCCCAGGGTCAGCCGCAGCCCAAGGCGGATCATGCCAGGACCGGATCGGCGGACAGGGTGGTGACCTTGCCGTCGCGGACGATGACTTCGCGGTCGGCGTAGGCGGCCACTCGCGGCTCGTGGGTCACCAGCACGACGGTGGTGCCTTGCTCGCGGGCGGCCGCGGTCAGTAGATCCATGACGCGTTCACCGGTGAGGGAGTCCAGCGACCCGGTTGGCTCGTCAGCGAACAGCACCTCGGGCCGCGCGACCAGGCCGCGGGCCAACGCGACCCGCTGGGCCTGCCCACCCGACAGTTCCCCGGACCTGCGCTGCTCCAGCCCGTCCAGTTCGAGCCGTTCGAACCAGGCGCGGGCGTCGCGCAGCGCCTCGGCCCGGCGGACGCCACCCAGCAGCCGCGGCAACGCGACGTTCTCCTCGGCGGACAGCTCGGGGACGAGCTGGCCGAACTGGAACACGAACCCGAACCGGTCGCGCCGCAGCGCGCTGCGCTCCTGCTCGCGCAGCATGTCGATCCGACGACCAGCGAAGCGGATCTCTCCGGAGTCAGGCGCCAAGATGCCGGCCAAGCAATGCAGCAGCGTCGACTTGCCCGACCCACTGGGGCCCATCACGGCCAGGATCTCGCCGGCGTTCACCGACAGGCTGGCGCCACGAAGGGCCGGCGTCTGGCCGAACGACAACGACACGTCACGCGCCTCGACCAAGCGGCCGCGCGAAGCGAGAGTGTCGGGGACATTGACAGCGCTCATCAGCTCTTCACCATTTCCGCCAAGGCGTTGAGCCGGGCCGCGGTCAGGTCGATCCAACGCAGATCGGCTTCCAGATGGAACAGGCCGTGATCGGCCAGCAGCGCATCCACGACGCCACCGGACCGCCGCGTCTCTGTCAGCTCCCGCATCCGCCGCAAGTGGGCGGCCCGCTGAGTGTCGAGGTACTGCTCGGCCGAGCGTCCCAGCATCAAGGCGAGCACGACCTTGGCGAACAGCACCGTCTGCAGGTGCGGCTCGGGCTCGACCGGCTCGCTCAGCCACTCCTGGACCTCGGTCGCGCCCTGCTCGGTGATGACGTAGCGCTTGCGGTCAGGACCGGCTCCCGGTTCGGCCTCGCCTATCACCACCTTGCCGTCGCGGGCCAGCCGTCCAAGCGTCGAATACACCTGCCCGAACGGCAGCGGCTTCCCCCGCCCGAAATACGTGTCGTAATCACGTTTGAGGTCATAGCCATGGCTGGGCTGACGGTCAAGCAGGCCAAGGAGCGTCAGGGAAACGGACACACCGAGTGTCTACACCGAGTGTGTACTCGCCGTCAATACTCGGCTTCTCGGTCGTCTTGCAGCACGCAAGGCAGTGCAGGATCCGCACCCCGCAGCCCCTGCTGGGTGTAGCGTGCCCGCCGGGACAGGACCGTGCGGACCGACACCCCCCTTTCCGCCGCCTTCGCGGCGTCACGCCCATCCTCGATCACTCGATACGGTCGCCATTGTTGCGCGTCGCTGCTGCCCGGCTCGCACAGCGTGGACGGCGATTCTGGACATGCCCCGTCGTCCGGTCGAGATAACCACCGATCGGGCCACGGCCGGCCCGCGAGTTGCTTGTCAGCTGGTGTATGGATTCCTCAAGGTCATGGGTGTGCGCGCGATGTCAAGTGCCGACTGAGGGAAGCGGGGGCCTGCCGTGTAGTAGCGGGCCCGGGTTCGGCCGACCGGTTCTAGGACTTGGGCGGCGGTGAGGTCGCGGAGGTCGCGTTGCGCCTGCTGCAGGCTCAGGCCCTCGGCGTGCTCGTAACGTGAGCGGCGGACGCGTCCAGCCATGGCCACGTCGTGTAGGGCGGTCGCCACTCGCTCGTCCAGACCGGTGTTCTCGGCGAATTCGGAGAGTGCGCCCCATACCCGCCCGGAGCGGTCGAGTCGGCCTTGAACGGTCTGGGCCTGCTGGTGGTAGGCGGTCAGGTTGAAGCGGATCCAGCTGGAGACGTCCTGGTCGGGAAGGTACTTCGGGCCCCGATCGGTGAGTTCGCGGTAGTACTCCCAGGTGTTGCCGGGGCGGCCGAGCCACGCCTCGATGGACGAGAGCTCCGGGGCCAGGACGCCTTCGCGGGCGATCATGAGCGTCTGCAGCGAACGGGACATACGGCCGTTCCCGTCGGCCCAGGGGTGGATGGACACAAGATGCAGATGTGCCATAGCTGCTCGCACCAGCAGATGGGTGCCGTTGTTGGCGTTGAGCCAGTCGATGAGTTCCTTCATCAGCGCGGGGACGACATCGGCGTCCGGGGCCGTATAGGCCGCGATGCTGGGGTCGCGGGCGTCGGTGACGTAGACGGGGCCCCGGCGCCACTGCCCGGCCGGCTTGCGCACGGTGTGACGGTGGCCTTGCAACATCCAGTGCAGAGCGTTGAGTAGGCCTTTGCTGTAGCTGAAGTCCTCGGCATCGTGGAGCGTCTGGATATACGTCATCATCCGCTGATAGGCGAGGGTCTCCTCGCGGTTCTCGTCCGAGACCTCGACATCTCGCTCGCCATCCATCAGATCCTCGACGTCGATCGTGGATACCTTGAAGCCCTCGATGAAGTTCGAGGCTGCGACGGCATCGGCGGTCAGGAACTTACGGAGCCCCTCAGTCCATTTCGACGGCGTGGTCTGGATTTGGTGCCGCAGTGCATCCCGCATGCCGTCAATCTCGCTGAGCACCTGATCGTCGGCAGGTCTGAGGGCAGGAGTGGGGTAGAGCATGCATCGACGATAGATTGACGCAGTCATCACGTCAAATCAGGGTGGTCCGGCTTCAGGTAGGTGACCTTGTGGGGTTCAAGAACTCGGCCACCGGCGTTGAGCTGGGCTTTCAAGCGGCTCGTTCGTATTCGTTGACCAGGCCCCCGAGGACAGGTCGGCGCCCGATCCGTTCCGTGGTGACGTCGGCGATCGGGTGGTCGAGCCGAGGCGGCCGAAGATCACGGCCACGGTGGAGTCGTCGTCCGTTGTGGTGGCCCACATATTCGGCTTGGACGGTCCGCGGGTGTCTTCTACTGAAGATCAGCATGCGGTCGGTAACCTCGGCCCGGACCGTACGCACGAACCGTTCCGCATGGGCATTCGCTCGGGGAGCTCGAGCTGCCACCCCAAGGCGTCCTGCCGGATCAAGTGAGGCCAACCCGCGTCGGGATCGATGACCGCCGCATGCCGATCTTGTAACGATGCTGGTCAGAGCGTCGCAAACGTAAAACGCTTGTCACCAAGATCGATAGCTTGGTGTGTGCGAACCGCCGAACGACCAGCTCGGGCGGCATGTGACACCTACCCATCGAGCGGTTGGTGGAGCTAACGCACCAGAATAAGAACCACTTGATCTTTGTTCAGGGTCCCGAAATCACCATCCGCCCGGTCGCCACGCGGCTGCTGGCCAGGGGTGATGCCCAGTGAGTACCGGGTCGGTAGCATCATCCATGCAATCGAACATATGTTCCGCAGGTCTGGTAGTTCCGGGGGCTCCGGCGCGTCTGGTCATCGTGATCGTGCCTGCTTCAGGCTCTCCCCGCTGATCGTCAGAGGAGGCCGGCGCAAGCTGGTCGATCCCGCCTGCGTTGGACCAGGTCATAGGGCGTCTCGATACCGTCGCGCAGGGTTTCGGGGGGCCATGTGCTCGATCGGGTCGTCGAGGCGTTCGGTTACCTGCTTCGTGTGTCGTGCGATCGGGTCGAGCGAGCGCCGCCGCACGTCATCGGCCTCGGCGGTGCCCACCTCGTGCAGGGCATCGGAGAACGCGTCCGGGAAGGCTTCGGTCATCTCCCTGGCGGTCTGGCGGTACTCCTCGGTCTGGATGCCGAAAGTGGCCGCCGCCCGGTCCCAGTGCCTACCGAGCACCTGGCCGAACTTCCGCCGGCCGCCGATGCCGACGGCGACTTCCCGTAGTGCCGCGTCGCCGCCGTGGGGGAGGCTGGTGGCGAGGTCGTAGAGCGGCGCGACCTTGATCTCTCCGGGGAGCAGCAGGAGGGACAGGTTCTTCGCGTGGCCGTCGGGCGCCCCGGCGACGTAGTTGAACGCGGCGAAGTCGCCGAGCGCCGCCAGGCCGGCGACCCGGTCGTCTGTGTTCTGCACGATGATCCGGGCGAGGTCCCTCAGCCCGGGGCCGCCGTGAGCCTCGTACTTCTTCGGCGGGAGCCGCCCGCTGGCTGAACAGAAGTCCTCCTGGTGAAGGCGCAGGACAGTCCCGTCATCGAGAACCACGCGGTCGTAACGCTCGATGACAATCGCAGGCTCACCTTCTCCGAAGTAGGTGAATTCCGTACGGGCAACGTCGAGGCCAAGCGTCTGTGCTGCGCGCATGGTGGCGTGTTCGACGAGTGCCTGGTGGTGGAGGCGCCCGATCCCGGGCTTGATGACGTGGGTCGTCGCCGCGGAGCCGTGGGCCTCGTGCCATCCGGTTGGGAGTTTCGCGAGCGCGAACTTCGACTGCTGGCCGGGTAGGGACCAGTGTTCGTCGGGCAGAGTCCATGACGCGGAGTCCCCGGTGCGCAGCGCCCGGATGCGGCCGGCGATGTCCTGATCGCTGACGGGCTGGGTCTGCCGGCCGCGCGACTGCATCTCGTCGAGTGCGTCCGCCAGGCAGAACTGCACTGCCCCGGGGCAGTCCCAGCCCATCTGGGACAGGATCGCCAGGGTGTCGTCCGGCTCGACGCCCAACAGGGCCCCCCAGCGTTGTCGGGTCCGTGGGTCCTCGGGCAGCACGCCTTCGAGGAAGGCGCGCACGCTCGTGCCCCGGTAGGTCGTGTCCGCGAGGGGCATGCGCACGCCAAGGGGGGTGGAACCGGTGGCGAGGTAGGTGGGTTCGTAGGTGAACTCCGGCTCGGCTGTGGCGGAGGTCTGGGTGACGCGGCCGACCACGCCGCCGTACATGACGACGAGCAGGTTCCGTGCGGGCATCAGCGTTTGTCCCGCGCGGCGAGGGCGGCAAGCACCGCGCTCTCGGCGTCGCTGGTCTTGTGTTCCACCAGGTTCAGACTGAGGCCGAGGGCGCCGAGCACTCGGAAGATCGGTTCGATGCTGGCCGCGGGGTGGCCGGTCTCGAAGCGGGCCAGCCAGGCGCGGGAGACGCCGGCCTGGGCGACGAGGGCCTCCTGTGACAGGCCGCGCTGCTTGCGGGCCGCGCGCACCGCCGCGCCGAACTGGCGGGCGTTCATGATGTTGACCATCACTGGATCCTGTCCACGTTCATAGTCAGCCGGCATTGTCTTCGCTCGTAGCCAATACCTGTTGTCTGCGATCGTGGACAACCTCCCCGGTATGGATCCGGGCGGG
>NZ_CADDZT010000065.1:0-3743 GCF_902812655.1 Candidatus Frankia meridionalis
GGGTCTGGTGTTGGAATTCGTCACGCTGGGCTGGAACGTGGTCGGGATCGTTGTCCTGACGGTCGCCGCGGTCACGGCGCGGTCGGTGGCGCTTGCCGGGTTCGGATTGGATTCGCTGACCGAAATCGGTGCCTCAGTCGCCGTGGTATGGGAGTTGACCGGTACCGGGTTGGAACGCCAGCGTCGGGCCTCGCGGCTGATCGGGGCCGCGTTCGTCTGCCTCGCGGTGTATATGATGATCCAGTCCACGGTGGTCCTGGCGGTTAGGTTCCATCCTCATCACAGCCCGGCGGGTATCGCCTGGACCGGGATCACTGCAGCGGTGATGTTCCTGCTGGCGCGGGGCAAAGCGCGGACCGGCGCTGCGTTGGATAATCCGGTGCTGGTCGCGGAGGGCCGTGTCACCTTCGTCGATGGCGTGTTGGCGACGGCGGTGCTCGCCGGTCTGGCGCTCAATGCCGGGTTCGGCTGGTGGTGGGCCGATCCGCTGGCGGGCTACGTACTCGTCTACTACGCGCTGCGTGAGGCTCGCGAAATCTTCACCGCGGGTCACTGACCGCCGGTCGTCCCAGGTCGGCCTGCCTGGGGCGGTCCGGGTCCCGTCCCGTATTTGAGTTGGCTGTGGCCGGCGTGACGCGGGACGAGGCCCATGAGCTGGCCGGCCTCGTGGGTCGCCTCCGCGCGGTCTACCGAGCCGCGTACGGAGAGCCCCTGTGGTCGGAGACCGAAGACGACGTCGAACGCTTCCAGGATGACGGCGACCTGGTCGGCGCGTGCTACGCCTACCGCTTCGACGACGCATTCCCACCAGGCGATCTGTCCTATGAGGTGCTCCTCGCCCAGCTCGACCCGCATCTCGTCGCGCGGCACCTACTCGGCGTCGTGGAGATCTCCGAACTGATGGTCCACCCACAGGCCCAGGGATCGGGCATCGGTACGGCGCGGCTGGGATGAGTGGTCCCGGGGTCGCGACCACGTTGAACAGCAGGTTCGTTGGCGTGACGGCAGGGTTCGGGACTCGGAGCACGTCGAGTTGGACGGGGAGCAGGAACACCGCGCCGGAGACCCCGACGGGAGCGGTGACTGCCGCGATCAGCAACCCGGCAACGAATCCGAGCAGGACCGTGGTCACCCGCGCGCCGTCCCTCTCACACCCCCGATCCTGGCCGGCCTCCCCTGGCCGCGGATCGGAGGGGCCGTGCGAGCCAGTCGTTGGCGCCATGCCAGCGCGACCGGTACCGCCCGGACTGGCCGCTCTTCCCGCTCAGGTCCCGCCGGTCGCCGAGGGTCAGGACGACCTTCCGTATCCGGGCAGGCGCTTCGGCGGCCGACCGGCGCCCCGAGGGCGCTTCTCCCGGTCACCCGTTGGTCAGAACTGACGCCACGACAGCCTGCGAGGTGGTCCCGCGCCACGCCTGGGTTCGGAGAGGTACTCCGAACCCAGCGTCGCGTTGTGCCGCATCGCAAACAGGGCTGGTAAGACAGGAGTGCGATAGGCAACGATGGCCCGGTGACCGACGACATCGCGGCGGGATCGTCCGCGTCCTTCGCCCTCCCGCCTGCCGACGGATACGTCGGAGACCCCGCGGTGGCGGCGAAATGGGACGGGCGGTACACCGAGCGAGAGCTGCTGTGGAGCGGTCAGCCCAACAGTGCGCTGGTTGCCGAGGTCGCCGGGCTCACGCCCGGACGGGTGCTCGACGTCGGCTGTGGCGAGGGCGCGGACGCCGTCTGGCTCGCGAGCCGCGGCTGGGATGTCACCGCGCTCGAGGTCTCGGGCGTGGCGCTGCGGCGGGCCGTCCGGCACGCGCGCGACGCCGGCGTGACCGTTCGCTGGGTGCATGCCGAGCTGGCGCAGGCGGGGCACGCGCTGGGGTCGTTCGACCTCGTCTCCGCGCAGTATCCCGCTCTGCTGCGCACCCCCGACGCCGCGGCCGAGCATGCGCTGCTCGCCGCGGTTGCGCCCGGCGGCATGCTGCTGCTCGTCCACCACGCCGGGATGGACACCCAGCCGGCGCACGACGACGGCTTCGACCCGTCCGACTATGTCTCTGGCCCCCCATGGTCGCCGCGCTCCTCGACGACGACTGGAAGGTCGAACTCAACGAGCAGCGACCGCGCATCGCACCCGAGGGCGGCGCCGGCGCGCACCATGCTGACGACCTGGTGCTACGCGCACGCCGGCTGCGCTAACCCCCTGCCCCCTGCGGTCGGTTCAGTAGGCGAGGCAAGACCACGCACCACACACAAGCGTGGACCGATGCCGGAGGTATCCGAGAGAGGCCCACGTCGAAATGCTGCTCGGCGAGATCCTGCCCGCCGGCCGCAGGCCACACCCGCGGCCGACCCCGGCTCGGCGCGGGCGGGGAAGGCTGACGTCGCGAAAGCGAGGTCTGGGATGGTGGAGGCCGTGGGCCGCATCGCCACAGCCTCAGGAGGTCATCGTGAGTTCCTCGCTCTACAACGATGTGGGCGGCCTGGACGGCCTGCGGCGCCTGTCCGCGGCGTTCTACGACCGCGTACTCGCAGACGAGCTGCTCGCACCCGTGTTCGCGCGCTTCACGCCGACCCACCTCGACCACGTGGCCGTCTGGCTAGCCGAGGTCTTCGGTGGGCCAGCGGACTTCTCCGCACACCTTGGCGGCCACCAGACGCTGCTGCACAGCCACCTCGGGCTCGACATCACCGACGAACATCGACAGCGCTGGCTGGACCTGATGACCGACGCGATCCACGAGGTACTACCCGACAGGCCCGAGCTAGCCGCGGCACTCATGGAGTATTTCGAGTGGGGCACCGCCATCGCTCAAGACGTCTCGCATGACCCCGTCGGGACCGACCTGGGCGAGCCCGGCCCCACCCCCCGATGGGGATACCAGGGCCTCGCCCGCTGACGTCGGGCACGGCCAGCCGAACCCAGAACCGGACGGATATCCGGCATCAGCCGAGCAAGATCGGTAGGGCGCGGGCCTACGGAGCATCGACACACTGGACGCATGTCGCGAGCAGGCCGCGATCAGCTCCGGGAGCTGCTTGATGTGGTACTTGCGGGTGCCGACGACGGGGAGCCGCGGTCGCTGACGGAGATGGCCTGCCGAGCACACTCACAAGCGGGCACTGGCTGCCCGCGCCGAACGGCATCCACTACCACCCACCCATGTCGCTGACGGTGTACCCCCTCTGCCAAGCTGGGTTGAGACAGAACGATCAGTCCGTCGGGTGTAGCGAGTAGGGCGAGATGCGGATCAGGATCTTGTGACGTTGACCATGAATGACGTGTCGTCGGGTGGTCCAGAAGGACTGAGCGGGAAGGGAAGGAAAGAATCCGGACCGAGGGACGGCCAGACGACGCGGCGGACGTTCGTCACGAACCCATCCGCACCAGGGTCTTGGTGGTGGTGAACCCGCCGTCGACATCGATCACCTGGCCGGTGACATAGCGGGCCGCATCGGAGGCGAGGAACACGATGACGTCTGCGACGTCATCGGCGTGGCCGACTCTGCCGAGCGCGGTCTCACCGGCCACCGCGGCCTCGAAGCCGGGTAACTGCGCGGCCGGGCCCGAAAACTCGGTGTCGACGTAACCGGGGGCAACGGCGTTCACCCTGACTCCGCGTGGCCCGTAGCGGAGGGCGAGAGTCCGGGTCATGGCGTCGATCGCGCCCTTGGTGGCGGCGTAGTCGACCGAGGGGGAGATCCCGCGAGAGCCTGCGACCGACGACAGGGTGACGATACTGCCCCCG